>DAOUEK010000001.1:0-57345 GCA_034430425.1 Anaerolineales bacterium
CCCAATCCACAACTCCAATAAAGGTTCGGCGTTTGGTTCCATCTCCTAAGTGGGAAAGGTACTTGAGACCACGTCCATCATCAATTTGGAATTGTCCTGACTTGAGTGCCCCTGTGAAATCGATTGAAGGATCGAATGACAGTGACTTTATCTGAGGGTTATATCTCTGAAGATATCCTAAGAGTTCCTGTACTCGTTCATGGATTTTGTTTTCGATTGTTGTTGTCAATGTTCTTAATATTTCGACCGGTCTTCGAGAGGAAATGCCTTCGACGTCCTCCTGCTCAAATATCACAGATTCATATACCTGGCGAAGTGTATTCATGATCAGATTCGCAGGGTCGTTGTATTCCATTGCGCTATATCGCACAAGCCTAGGAAGAATCCTTCTAAAGCCACGAGGGATAGGCATCCATTCTGTTGTTCTAGGGGCAGTTTCAACATAATTGGAAAGCCACTCAGCTCGTTGTTCCTTATTCCGTAGATTCTCAAGTGCCTCAGGGTCAAAAGCCTCAATTTTTGCTTTTTGTTCATCTACCGAGATGCCCAAAAAATCTCCTCTAAGTCTCTCATCCTCTGGAATATCTCCTAAATAGTAGATACTCTCACCCATCGGAGAGTACTTAGCGCAAATGGTGACGATTTGACCGATCGCATATTCACTGGCATCTGCATCACGGTCGGCTTCAAGGGAGAATTGGAGAACTGCATAAAGACAATCGACGGAGCTTAGTTCTGCCTCTACAGGTGTGTTCTGAGCGGGTAATGGCACGTGATAATCATTTGGATCTGGAGTACCAGAATTCAGGACTATTTCCAGTAAGTCTAGTACAGAGCTTTTTCCAGCATCATTACATCCAATGAGAACTGTAAGGTCCTCTATACCGATACCAATGCCTGGAAAGTCTTCGTATCTTGGAAATAGAGGTAGACTCGAAAAATCTGTATCCTGATCATTCTCTTGATAAAGAGATCGAAAACCTTGTACTTTCATTCGCGTCAGCTTCATAACGTCCCCTTTGGCTATCAGATATTCGCTAGAGAGGTTCGATCGTATAACTGTCAGTAGAATGCAATCTTGAATTGTTATCACTTATCCTATGATGTTATGCTGCCAATTCACAAGATATCCCTGTCGAGGGGTATGGAAACTTGAACTCTTGCAAGATAACACACTTACTCAGGAATTATGCTCACATGTTGTCCGAACAGACATTTTAGAAAGCGTACTACTCTGGGGGGATGCTGTTGTGAAAAAGACGATCTCTGGAGTGAAGAATATTGCCCCGCTAAGTTGCACTGTGATATATAGCCTACAAGATTGCATTCAACGCAACGTTGTCTACTATTTACCAAGTCTTTCGATCATTCTTACAATCGCGAGACCTGAATTTACCTCCCTGCATATGCTTTTCATTAAAAATTGGCCAGTTTTCTATGAAATAGCCAGATGTCTATGACATAGCGCCAGATATGAGTGAAAACCTACAACTACAATCAACACTCACTGAACCCGCAGGAATAACACTTCCGGCACCCCTCCTCGCGCACCAGGGTCCCCGCCCCGCACTCGGGGCACAGGTCGCCGAAGTGGGCCATGTCCCTGTGGGCTTCCGGCGGCGGTTCATGAAGCTGCCCGGCTTCCACCTCGATCACCTCGCCGATTTCCTCGTCCGACAGAAAGGCGCCCAGGGCCTGCGCCAGGCCGTCCGGCAGGGAGAGCACGCGGTTGGGGCCGAATCCCATCGGACGCCCACCGCCGATGCCGGTCATCTGGCGCACCACTTCCGCCATGCGGTCGCGCGGCGACACCGGCGAGGCCACGCGCAAAATATAGGAAATCAAACGCCCGATGGCCTCCGAGACGGAAGCCGTGGCCGATCCGGCTTTGGCGGAGGTGATGAAGACCTCGAAGGGCTGGCCGTTGCCGTTGCGGTTGACGGTCACGAAGGCCTTGCCCAGCGGCGTGTGCATCTGGTAGGTCGATCCCTGCAGGCGCATGGGGCGCGGCTTCTTGCCCTCCATCCACATGGTCAACTGCGTCGGGGCGACCTTTGTATCTTTCTTGCTGGCCGTCTCCTTGGTTTCCAGCACCACCTTGCTGCGCGATCCGGTCACATACACGGTGAGGCCCTTGCAGCCCAATTCCCAGGCCAGCATGTAGGCCCTGCGCACGTCACCCTCGCCGGCGTCGGCGGGGAAGTTGATCGTCTTGCTCATGCTGTTGTCGACGAAGGCCTGCATGGCGGCCTGCATCTGCACGTGTTCCTCGGATTGAATGTCCTGCGAGACCACGAAGACGTCCCTGATCTTTTCCGGCAGCTCCGCGATGCCCTGGCATGAGCCGGTCTCCAGCACCTCATCGATGATGCGCTGGCGCTGGGCGTCATCCAGGTCGGCTTCGATCAAGGCCTGCTCGAAAAGCGGACTGGTGTAGGTCAGGCGCAGATCCTCGCCGCTGTCTTCCACGTGGCGGTAGTAGGCCAGGGCGAAGACCGGCTCGCAGCCGTAGCCCTCGCAGCCGGCGACGGTGGCGATCGTGCCCGTCGGCGCCACGGTGGTTTGCGCCGCGTTGCGGATGCCGTACTTTCCGACCAGATCCCGCAGTTCATTCCAATCAACATCCGGGCGGCCGAAATCGCAGCAGTAATCATGCAGCGGCGAAGGCGGTTCCCAGGTCATATTGTCGGGGTCGTAAATGCTGCCGCGGATGGCGGGGAACGGCCCGCGCTCCCGCGCCAGTTCCACGCTGGCGCGCATGCACTCGTAGCGGACGAATTCCATCACCTGCGCCGAAAATTCCTGCGCATTCTCCGCGCCGTAGCGCACGCCGACGTGGTACATCAAATCGCCGAGACCCATGATACCCAGGCCGATGCGCCGGGCGCGATGGGCGGATTCTTTTAATGAAGGGACGGCAGGCACATAGGCGTTGGCCGTGACCACGTCTTCCAGGAAGCGGGTCGCTGTGATCACGCTCTGGCGCAGACTGGCCCAATCGACCGTTCCCCCGGGGCCAAAGTGCTGGGCCAGGTTGATCGACCCCAGGCAGCAGTTCTCGTAGCTGCCCAGCCACTGCTCGCCGCAGGGGTTGGTGGCCTCGAGATCGTAGAGGTGCGGCAGCGGGTTGCTGCGGTTGGCCGCGCTGAGGAAGAGCACGCCCGGCTCACCGTTGTGGTGCGCCTGGGTGACGATCTTCTCTATCAAATCGCGCGCCCGCACGGTCTTGTGGACCTTGATGGGAATGCCGCGCCGCTCGGCTTGTTCGAGCGAGCCGTGGAAGCCCTTGTATTCATCCGAAGATACGTCCGGGAAACGCAGCTCCCAATCTTCGTCGTTTTTCACCGCCTGCATGAAGGCATCCGTGATGCCCACGGAGATGTTGAAATTGGTGATGGCGCTCTCGTCCGTCTTGCAGGTGATGAAATCCTCGATATCGGGATGATCGATGCGCAGCACCGCCATGTTGGCGCCGCGGCGCGTGCCGCCCTGGGCGATCACGTCGAACGCCTGATCGTAAACTTTGAGGAAACCGACCGGACCGGTCGCCTCGCCCGCCGAGGTTTTCACCAGCGATCCCTTGGGACGGATGCGGGAGAAGGCAAATCCGTTCCCGCCGCCGGTCTGCTGGATCAGGGCTGCGTCGCGCAAGGTCTGGAAAATCCCTTCTTTGCTCCGGCCCATGTCGTCGGCAATCGGCAGCACGAAACATGCGGCCAGCTGGCCCAGGGGCGTGCCTGCGCCGGTGAAGGTCGGCGAATTGGGGAAGAACCGTTTGGAGGTCAACAAGTCGTAAAACTGCGCAGCGACCGCATCCACTTGACCGCCCCACTCACACTCCACCCTGGCGATGTGGCTGGCTACTCGCCAGAACATCTGCTCGATGGTTTCGGTCGCTTCGCCGTTTTCATCACGGCGTATATAGCGTTTCTCCAGAACCGTACGGGCATTCTGCGAAAGCTCGATCCCCTGGAGATCATCCGGAGTCGTCATCCGGACGTCGCCCTGCCCTTCGTTCATTTGAAGATCGATCTCATGACCGGTTGTGTCCAACATCACAATATCCTCCTGCCTCTGGTCGATCACGAAATCGCAGTCAAGATCTGGGATCTTGAATACGATCCTGGATGGTTCAGGATTCCAGGAGAAGACGGTCGATCTCGTCTTGTATGGCCTCTAAACCGTCCAACCGCAGATACACGATGGCGTACCGCACGTAAGCAATGTGGTCCAAGTCTTTCAAGCCCGCGATCGCCAAATCCCCAATCACACGTGATGAGATTTCTTCCTTCCCCATACCCTGGATCGTCGATTCGATCTCACCCACAAGACGATCGATGTCCGCCGCAGATACAGGCCGCTTTGCGCAAGCGATGCGAATCCCCCGGAGCAATTTCTCCCGATCGAAGTCCTCACGTGTGCCGTCTCTTTTGCTGACCAACGGCGCCGCCAGTATGGCGCGCTCATACGTACTGAAACGCTGCTCGCATTGCTTGCAAACGCGGCGTCTGCGTATCCCCCCACGAGAATCGTGCGTCGTATCGATCACTCGTGTCCTCTGGCTGCTGCAGTACGGGCAGCGCATGATTTTTACCTTTTGTAGTACAACTGTTCGGCGCCAGATGTTGGACGATTACCCTCTTGGCACCCGATATATACGGGACGAGGAAGCAAATTGTACACGACACGAACTCGCGTTGCAAGCAATTTAGGCATATTCAACCTTAAAGTTTCTGGTACTGTAGTCATACGTTTCCGGACGACGCGGCAGATTGGTGCCGGGAGGAGGATTCCGACACCAATCTGCACGCGTTCGCGAACCCAGATCGACCGGGCGGCAAACGGTCGTTCTGGCGTTCTGTGACACGACCGTGTGAAACCGGAGGTCCGGTCTCATCACCGTCGGCGTAAAAAGGCAGGGATGTCGAGGTCGTTGACGTCGAAAACCGCCGGCTGGAATTCTTCTTCCAGCGGTTGTTCTATACCGTCTTTCGTCGATCTTGCTTCCGTACGGCTCTTGGCCCGCGGGATCACACGGCGATGCATGGCCCGCGAAGCTTCGAACCCTGTGGCAATTACGGTCACGCGCAGTTCGTCATCCATACTGGGATCGATTACCGCGCCGAAGATCAGGTTGACATCCGGATGCGCCGTCTCCTTGATAATCGCAGCCGCGGTGTTCACCTCAAAGAGCGAGAGATCCGATCCGCCGGTGACGTTGAAGAGAATCCCGCGGGCGCCGTCGATGGTGATGTCCAGCAGGTTGCTGGAAATCGCCTGCTCGGCAGCCATACGGGCGCGGTCCTCACCGGAACCTTTGCCGACGGCCATCAGGGCGGCGCCTCCCTCTGACATAATCGTGCGCACGTCAGCGAAGTCCAGGTTGATCAAGCCCGGAATGGTGATCAATTCGCTGATGCCCTGAATGCCCTGACGCAGGACGTCATCGGCCAGCTTGAAGGCGTCGTGCAGGCTGGCGCGTTTATCCGCCAGCTGCAGGAGACGGTCGTTGGGAATCACGATCAACGTATCCACGTACTCTTTGAGCCTGTTGATCCCCATTTCCGCCGTGTGGCGCCGCTTGGCGCCCTCGAAAGTGAAGGGCCGGGTGACCACGCCGATCGTCAATGCGCCGACCTCTTTGGCGATCTGGGCCACAATCGGGGCTGCGCCCGTTCCGGTGCCGCCGCCGATCCCTGCGGCGATGAAGACCATGTCCGCGCCCTTGAGCACTTCATACAGGTCTTCCGCCGATTCCTCCGCCGCTTTCTGCCCGACTTCGGGATTGCCTCCCGCACCCAACCCGCGCGTCAGCTTGTCGCCAATGCGCACGCGCATCGTGGCGTTCGAGAGCAGCAGCGCCTGGGCGTCGGTGTTGACGGCCACGAACTCGATGCCCGCCAGGCCTTCTTCGATCATGCGGTTGACGGCGTTGCTTCCCCCTCCACCGGTGCCGACTACCATGATCCGTGCAAATGACTCCATATTAGGAACTGTTTGCATCGTTTCCTCCTCTAGCATGAAGTTTCAAAGCACCTGCATAATGGATTTCTCTGCAGCGAATCCGATGCAGGCGGTGATATTTCTGGTCGTTGTGTGAGGAGATCTTTCTCCCCGGCGTTCCGAAAGAACCTTCGATCATGATTATGATTCCTACCCCGGCAGCAATCGCCGCAAGAAATCCGCTGCCCGGTTGACGCTGAAGCGCGGCCATTGAAAACCCGAGTAACCCTCGTAGCCATATTCCTCGTCGAGCTGCCTGGCCCACTCCAGCAAACCCACACTGGCCGAAAAAGCCGGCGTGCGGATGCGGTCCGCCAGGCCGCGCACGTTGGCGGGCTGCGCTGTACGGACCGGCATCTGCAGGGTGCTGCTGGCCACTTCCCTGATTCCCGGCAAGAGGCTCGAACCACCGGTGAGCACCATGCCGGCCGGCAGCAATCCATCGTATCCGCTGCGCTTGATCTCCTGGCGCACCAGGCTGAAGATCTCCTCAACTCGCGGCTCGAGAATCGCAGCCAGGTCCGAGCGCTTAATCTGCACGGGGTTTTCCTCCCCGAAAGGACGTACGGTGAAGGACTGAGTCGTATCGACCTGAAGCACGCAGGCATGTCCCTGGCGGATCTTGATCGATTCGGCCGTCTCCGGCGGCAGATGCAGCCCCTGGGAAATATCGCTGGTGAGATGCTCCCCACCCACGGGGATCACCGCCGTATGCCAGGCGGCGCCCTCAATGCAGATGGCGATGTCCGCCGTCCCGCCGCCAAGGTCGCACACCACTACGCCCATTTCCTCTTCTGTTTCGGTGAGGACCATGTTGGCGGCAGCCAGCGAACCCAGCACCCAACCATCCACGGCGACTCCCGCCGCCTCGATGCATTTCTCCAGGTTGCGCAGCGCCGTGGCGCCTGCCGTGACAATGTGCGCCTCGACCTCCAGGCGGTAACCGTGCATGCCCAGCGCAGATTTAATCCCGTCCTGCCCATCGACAACGTAGCCGCGCGGCACCACGTGAATGATGTTGCGGTTGTACGGCACGGCGATCGAACGCGCCGCTTCCAGCGCCCGGTTGACGTCGTCGTAGCTGATTACGCGGCCGCTAACACCGGCCATACCGCGGCTGTTTAATGATGAAATTTGACTGCCGGAAATGCTCACCAGCGCCGACGAGATCTCGTATCCCGAGCTGCGCTCAGCTTTATCTTTCGAAGCCTTGATGGCCCGCGCCACGCCTTCCAGACTGACCACGCCGCCCTTGCGCATGCCCTGGGAGGGCACGATACCCACACCGATCACGCGCAGCTGGCGATCTGCATTTAAATGCCCGACGAGCGTACAAACCTTTGTGGTTCCTACGTCGATGCCCACATAAATCGGGTCGCCCGATGCGATCAGATGATTCGTCACGAGGTCATCGCTCCACCCGGTAATACGGCGCCGCTTGATCTTCGAGATTGACCAGCGCCACGGAAATACCCTTCTCGGCGATCGTTTCGGCAAGCACACGGTACACCCGTACTTTCATGGCCATATCGCCATCCACACCGAATACCACCTTCCAACCGCGGGGATCTTCGAAACCGAAGCCGTACTGCGGATCGTACTGCAGCACTTTCACGTCCTCCAACGCCTCGCTGAGTGCAAGCGCGTTGCGGATCACCTCCGGCGCCATCGCCGGGGTCAATGCATCATCGCTGATGCTCAGCACCGCTTCCTCCGTCTCGATGCGAACCATGTCGCTGTTCGTCTCCTGCGGGATAAAGGCCAGCCCATCCAGACTGAGCCACCAGGTCCGTCCGGCGTCGTTCCAGGCCACCGCGGCCGTGCGTTCCGTTACTTCCACGGACACCTTGTTGGGCAGCGCCAAATGTACTTGCGCGGCTTCGATTTCCGGATGCCCCGCCAACTGCCCGACGATCACCTGGGGATCGATGGAGAAAATGTCCTCCCCGATGAAATCAACCAGGGACTGGATCTGTGCGGTCGATAGCAATTGGTTCCCGCTGACATCCATCGAGGCCACGAGGTACCGCTGCGCAGAGAGAAATTCGCCAAGTCCCCAGGCCAGCAGAAGCAGCAGCCCGGCGGAAATCAAACGCGGTCCCGTATGAAACCTGGGCAGCGCCGGCAGCTGCACTTCAGCTCCCTGCTGCGAACGCAGCTGTAAATCGTAGCGGCGGCGCGGCGTACGACGACGGTGGGGTTTTTTCTTCAATTCCCGCCGCGGCACCGGCTCGACCGTACGGTCCACGCGAGCGCGGCGTGCACGGACGTTTTCCGCCCGTGTGCGCATGCTCTCCATGGGCTGCTCGCTCAACGTCATGCCCCAACCTCGTAACTGCGCACCAGCTTGTCCTTCTGCGCCTGTCGTTCGAAAGCCAAATCGATCAGACGGTCCAGCAGCTTTGGATACGACAACCCACTCGCTTCCCACAACTTGGGATACATGCTGATCTTGGTGAAACCCGGAATGGTGTTGATTTCGTTCATGTACAGGCTGCCGTCGGTCTTGTCTAACAGGAAATCCACGCGTCCCATCCCGGCGCCATCGATGGCCTTGAAAGCGGCGATGGCCAGACGTTGTGCTTCGCGGGCCAATCCGTTTTCCAGCGGCGCGGGGATCAACAAATCGGAGCTGTCGTCAATATATTTCGCCTTGTACGAATAGAATTCGTCACCCGGCACGACCTCGCCGGGAACCGAAGCCTCCGGATCCTCATTCCCCAGAACGCTGATCTCGATCTCCCGCGCCTCTATGCCGACTTCCACCAGGATGCGCCGGTCGTAACGCGCTGCATCCATAATGCCTTCCATTAAATCGGAGCGTCCCCGGCACTTGCTCACGCCCACCGAAGAGCCCATGTTTGCCGGCTTGGTGAAGAGCGGATAGGGCAAGAGCGATTCCACACGGTCCAACTCCGTCTGGAGATCACCCTCCAATTGCGTCGATAAGACGACCGTCCAATCCAATACGGGGATACCGGTGGCGCGTATCACGTGCTTGAAGAGATCCTTGTCCATCGCCACGGAGGAGGCCAGCACGCCCGTGCCGACATAGGGCACATCGGCCATCTCCAGCAGCCCCTGCAGCGTGCCGTCTTCGCCGTAGGTTCCGTGCAGCACCGGAAAGACAACGTCCAAATCGGCGATGCGCTGCAGCGCTTGATCTTCCTGCCAGCGGTACAGACCGCCTTTACCCGGCTGCGCAGCAAGCATGACTTCGTCGAGTTCATCCTGGCGGCCTTGTTCAAAAGCCTTCAACGCCTGCTCGCCGGCAAGCCACTGGCCCGACTTTGTGATCCCGATGGGAATGATTTCGTACCTGGCCCGGTCCAGCGCAGACATCACCGATTTCGCCGACAATAACGAAACTTCATGCTCGCCGGAGCGGCCGCCAAAAATCACACCCAAACGCAGCCTTTTGCTCAAATTGCGCCTCCGCCTTTCAACTGCGCCGATTCGGATTGCAGCGTTTGCCAGTCCCCAAGCAGTTCCACCTCGAGTTCGAGTTCGACGCCAAACTGCTCGGCCACACGCCGCCGGGCTTCGTCGATCAATCCCTTCACGTCCGCCGCGGTCGCATCACCGCGATTGATGAAGAAATTGGCGTGCACGTCACTGATCTGCGCGCCGCCGATGTGAAATCCCTTGAGATCGCCGGCTTCGATTAACCGGCCGGCGTAATCCCCGGGCGGGTTCTTGAACATGGAGCCCATGCTCGCCCCGGGCGGCTGAGTCGCCCGTCGCTGTTCGATGAATTCCTGCATCTTCGCCTTTGTCGCCTCGATCGTCGAGATGGTCAACTGCAGAGTAGCAGCCAGTACGATCGCGTTACCGGGATGGCGCTTCAACCAGCTCTCGCGATAGCCAAATTCCAATCGCTCTGGGGGCCACGATTCTGCACTCTTTCTTCGTTGCAAGATTTCGGCCAGCTCCAGATTGCCGGCCATGTCCCCGTCGTGTGCGCCCGCGTTGCCGACAACCGCCCCTCCCAGCGTGCCGGGAACCGTTGCCGCCCATTCAAGTCCGGCCCAACCGCGCTCTACTGCACGCCGGGCAATGCTCCCCAACCCCGCGCCGGATTCGGCGCGCAGGCGCGGACCTTGCGCAGCTTCCCATAAACGCACGCCGCGCGCCTGATTCAAGACGACAACACCCCGGATACCCGCATCGGCGATGAGCACGTTCGAACCACCGCCGAGAATGCGGAATGAAATCTTCAGATCCCACAACGTCTCGGCGATCATCGCCAGACGTTCGGCGGAACCCGCTGTCAGGAGCACATCCGCGGGTCCGCCGATACGTGCAGCCGTATAACGGGCCAGAGGCGCCTGTTCTTCGATGCTGCCAAAGGTCCGCCGCAGTTGCTCGATGGTATCCGAGGGCAAACGTCGATCGCTCAAAGACTACGCACCTTACTAATTACACGCTCGACGGTTTTCTGTTCCGGCAGCGCCAGCAAGGGCAATGTGGATGGATCCACTCTCTCACTCCGGCGTATTTTCTTAATCGCCACGCGCATGCGCAGTTCCATACGGCGATCATTGTCGAAAACGTTCCGTTTGCGTTCAGACATGATCTTTGCCTCCTTCTGTGGTAAGACCTTCCAGTACGCGGTACCCAACTCGATTTCCATCTCCGGCACTCAACGTCACGACCAGGGAACCCCCTTTCACGCGCTCGAGTAAATAATCTGCGGCAGCCTCGAGGCGGCCAATGTATTTCACATCGGGATGATCGATTTGCTCCACGAGCACACGGCTGTCGATGGAGCCATCCGCTTGCTCGCGTGAAGCGAAAATATCGGTCACGATCAAATGATCGCAGGCTTCAAATGCATCCGAAAAATACGGCAGCAGCGCACGGATGCGGGAGAAAGTATGCGGCTGATAAACCGCCCAGATTTCCGCATCGGGATACTGCTGGCGCGCACCGTGCAGTGTGGCCTTGATCTCCGTGGGGTGATGGGCGTAGTCGTCCACAATGGTCACACCAGCCACCTCGCCGATGATTTCGAAGCGCCGGCCGACGCCGAGAAACTCGGTCAGCGTCTCGCGCATCTCCTTGAACTCCAGGCCCAGGTAATCTCCCACAACGAGCGCCGCCAGCGTGTTGAGCACGTTGTGCGCCCCGGGCAGGCGTGTGCGCACCAGCCCAAGCATTTGCTCGTGCTTGAATACCAGGAAATCGGACCCGCCGACGGCGTTGGGGCGAATCTCCTCTGCGTGCCAATCCGCATCCGCGGCCAATCCGTAGCGGATGCAGGCGATCTCAGGCAGCGGCAGCGAGCTGACGCCCGGATCGTCCTGGCAGATCACCAGCAGGTCCTGGACACCAGCTGCAAACTCAGTAAAAGCCTGGCGGAAAGAATCGACGGTGGGGTAGCAATCCGGATGGTCGTGTTCGACGTTGGTGATCACCGCGATGGACGGCTTGAGCCCCAGAAACATGCGGTCGTATTCATCCGCTTCGATCACAAAATAATTTCCGCTTCCGGCCTGCGCATTGGTGTCAAAATTCGAGAGCATGCCGCCAACGATGAAACTGGGATCCCGATTGGCCTGGGTCAGCAGCCAGGCGATCAAGCCTGTAGTCGTCGTCTTCCCGTGCGTGCCCGCAACGGCGATGGCCTGCTGTTCTGCGATTAACTCGCGCAGGAAAGCTGCTCGCCGCAGTATGGGGATGTCCAGCGCTTCGGCAGCCTGCAGCTCGACGTTATCCACGGGCACCGCCGAAGAGGCGATCACCAGATCGGCGCCGGAGACATTCTCGGGGCGATGGCCGTAGACGATGGGAATCCCGAGCCCTTCCAGCGCTTGCGCGAAGGCGGAACGCTCTCGGTCCGATCCCGTGACCGTATCGCCTCTCTGCTTCATGACCCGAGCGATTGCCGACAAACCTGCACCTCCGATGCCCACGAAATGCACCTTTCGACTCATACGAAAACCACGATAATGAACACGAACACGACGCCGACGACGAAGTAAATATGCGGGATGGGAACCAGACTGGGCGGCAGCAGCCCCATGAAATCCTGGACCCGCGCCAGGAAGGCAGGATCGGCCGGCATCGTGACCAGGGTTGTGTTGTCGTATCCCATCTGATCCAGGAAGTACCACAGCGATCCGAAAAGCAGATAGCCATTGAGCGCACCCATCACCAGGCCCAACAAAATATCCTGCAGACGTTCGCGCACCAATTTCGGCTGCAAGGCGCGGATGTGGGGTGTTTGATAGCCAAAGAAAGCAATGACCACCAGCAGGAACGCCCGGATGACGAAGCGCGTTGTTGGTGGCTGCGTCATTAGCCCTGTATTGTAGGGTTGGACATGGTTCTCCAGGATCTGGATGATGAACAGGGCCAGGACGATGGCACTGGTCACGAGCAGTTCCTTCGCCCAACCACGCATCGCACCGATCACGGCGAACATGGCAACCAACATACCGAAAACCACGAAAAGGCTAAGCACGAGTGCCCCTTTCACCGAGCCGCAGCAGTTCAGCCGCAATTGCCTCTGCTGCCTCGGGCGCGGCCAATTCCTTCATCGCGGCCCGCATGGCTGCAAGCCGATCGGGATCATCGAGTAAATTTGAAATCGTGGGCAGCAGTTCTGTGGACAGCGCCTCATCCGCCAGCGATACCGCTGCACCCGCCTCGACCAGATAGTCGGCGTTGACCTTTTGATAGCGCCAGGCATGTGGATAGGGAACCAATATCGCCGGAAGCCCAAGCAAGGGGTATTCCCCAATCGTCGCCGCGCCGGCTCGCGAGACCACAAGATCGGCGGCAACCAGGGCGAAGGGCATTTCATCATGCAGGTAAGCATGCACACGGTAATTCTCCCGCAGTCGAGCAGGCAGCTTCTCAAGCACCCCATCCACCCTGGGCCAATCCAGCTGCCCGGTGATATGCAGCACGACCACCCGTTCCAGAAGCGTTGGCAAACAGGACCATAAAGCTTCGTTGATCGAACGAGTGCCGCGGCTGCCGCCAAAAACAAGCAGCACCTTCTTCCGCCCGGCCAACCCCAATTGATGACGCGCCCTGGCCCGGTCCAGATTCGCCAATGCGGCGCGCGTGGGATAACCCGTGACGACCACACGCTTTCCCCTGGGATGGAATGCCAGTGACTTCTGCGTGGAAACCGTGATCACATCCGCCATCCTGCCAATCAAGCGCAGTGCCAAAGCCGGTTCGATATCGGGCACGAAGATCGCCTTGGGCACTCCCCGTGCTGCCAGGGCAACGGGAACACCGACGAAACCGCCGGTGAAGAAAATTGCCTCGGGTTCGAAATCCTGCACGATGCGCCGCGCCGCGGGAACCCCGCGCGCCAGACGAGCCAGATTGCCCGGCAGAGCGCGCAGACCGACTCCATGCACGCCCGCAGCCGGGATGGAACGAAAATCCTGGCCCGCCCGACTTAACAAGGAAGCCTCCATTCCGCCTTCGCTCCCAATCCAGAGCACGTCAGCTCGCTTGCCGAGTGCGTCGACTACGGCCAATGCGGGATACACGCCTCCGCCTGTCCCGCCCGCCGATACCAATAGTCGCAACCGTACCTCTCTCCTCTTCCTGTTGGGACGCCCTGCGGGAGATATTGATCAGCAAACCAACACCCGCCAGGGTGGTCACCAGACTCGAGCCGCCAAAACTGAAAAAGGGCAGCGCGTTTCCGGCGAAAGGCAGCAATCCCAACAGGACCGACATGTTGATAACTGCTTCGATGCCGATCCAGAATGTGACGCCGCTGACCAGCAGCATCTCCAATTTCGTCACGGCTTTCAACCCCAGGCGAAAGCCGCGCCAGACGAACAAACAGAATAGAACCAGTACGAGGATGGCGCCGATCAGGCCCAGTTCTTCGCCAACGATGGCGAAAATGCTGTCAGTGTGCGGGGCCGGTAAAAACCCAAACTTTCCCCGACTGGCGCCAAGCCCCCGGCCTAAAATGCCACCCGAAAAAAACGACTGTAAAGACTGCTGCACGTGGTAGGAAGCTTTCTCCAAATCGACCAGTCCGCCGACGTATTTGTCCCAGCGATCCTGGCCGACCTGGGAAACACGCACGAGTACGAACGCCAACGCCCCACCACCAACGCCCATGGCCATAATCTGGCGCATGTCCGCGCCGGAAAGGTAAAACATGACCACGGCAACAATCACCACCGTAAAGCCGGCGCTGAGATCGGGCTGCAGCAGAATCAAACCACCCACCAGACCGACGATCATGATCAAGGGGGCCAGCCCATAACCGGTATTGGAGAGACGATCCCCCTTCGAATCCATCCATACGGCCAGATAGATGATCAACGCCAATTTGGCCAACTCGGAAGGCTGCACGGATCCACCGAGAAAAGCGCGCTTGTGTTCCGCACCCAGGTTGACCAGCAGTACGACGAGAAGCGTCAGCACTGTACTGAGGATCAAGAGCAGTGCGTATTTCCGAATCCACTTCATGGGAATGAACGTCGCCACCGCCATGGCAATCAAACCCACAACGAGATTGCGCAGCTGCCGCTCGAAAATAGCATAGGGATCGCCTTCCAGACGCCAGGACACGTCCCAGCTGGAGGAATAGACCATCACCAAGCCAAAGGCAATCAAAGCCGCCACGAGCACGAACAACCAGGGATCGAAGCCGATCCCGAATCGCCTTCGGATGGCTGACTCTTGAAATACGTCCTGGGTAATCGTCCGTTCCGTCACAGCGAATTCACCAATTCCCGGTAGCGTTCGCCACGTTCGGCGAAATCCTGAAACGCGTCGTAGCTTGTGCCGCCGGGCGCCAGCAGAACAACGTCTCCCCTGGCAGCAACCTTTGCAGCGGCCGAAACCGCCTGCTCCAAATCAGCGCAGACCTCAACCTGCACCCTACATTTCTCGTCCCGATGCTGCTCGATGGCAGCGTTGATTTTCTCCGCCGCCTCGCCGAAAAGAATAAGATGGTGCACACGCCGACAAACCAGATGCGCATACGCATCCCAGGTCAAATCCTTATCACGGCCGCCGGACAACAGAACCAGCGGTTCGTCGAATGAACGAATAGCAGCCATGGCGCGCTCCGGCGCCGTAGCGATCGAATCGTTGTACCAATCGGCACCAGCGATGCGTCGTACGAACTCCAGGCGATGTTCTACGCCCTGAAATCCGCGTACACCGGCCTGCATGGCTTCCGCTGAGATTTCGGCGGCGGCGGCGATGGCACAGGCTGCAATCACGTTCAGCAAGTTATGCCCGCCGCGCAGCGCCACGGTCTCGACCGGGCAAAGCGGTACGTCCTTGCCGTTGTGACGCAATCGAATCGTGTCCTTGTCCAGGTACGTCCCCTCTCCCTCGGGTACTCCCCAGCCGAAACTGATCAAGCGACCCCGGGCTTGTTCTTTTAAAGCCCAGGAGATTTCATCATCCCGATTCAACACAACCCGATCGTCTGCCAGTTGATATTGAAGGATGCGCCGCTTCGCCGCCGTATAGGCCACCATCGACTTGTGACGGTCGAGATGGTTGGGAGTCACGTTCAATATCACGGCGATTTGCGGACTGATGTCCATCAATTCCAGCTGGAAGGACGACAATTCCATCACGACGAGATCCTGCGGTTGAATCGTCGGCAGGTCGGCCAGAAGCGGTCTGCCTATGTTTCCACCAACCCAGACGTACTTCTGCGAATTCTGATATTCAGCGGTGGCCATCCGCCCCACGAGCGTCGTCGTGGTCGTTTTGCCAGCCGAACCGGTGATACCAATAACGGAAGCAGGGCATCGTTCGAGGAACAGTTGCGCGTCATTGGATATTGGGATACCCTGCTCTCGAGCCTGCTGTGCCAGCGGCAGATCCGCGGGTACGCCCCCGGACAGGCACAGCAGGTTCGCTCCCTCTAGCAGCGCGGGCGGATGGCCTCCAAATACAAAATCCACCGAGAGGCTGCCTAATTCTTCTCTTTCATACTTCAATGCTTCGGCTGGTTTGCTGTCACTTACCACGACTTCTGCTCCATGTTCCATAAAATAACGGACCAACGCTTTCCCTTGTCTTGCCAATCCAAGCACGACAACTCGCTTTCCGGCCCAATCCTTTTCAGTTTCCTTCGAGGACCGGTTTCGGTCTTCACAATCTTCCCGAGTCACTGCTGTTCCGTTCAGGCAACCTGGCGTTGCCTCGGTGCGGACGGGTTCTTGCTCTCGTCAACACCAATCCAATAATGATCCGGCATCACGTTGCGAGCCTTGCGCACTCTGACGCCAGCCATGATGCCCTCACCACCATTCAACGTGGCGGGGTTCACCAGGCACAATGTAGGCCTGCGGCCGTATTTTTCGGTGTAGAACGACACCGCGCGCTGGATTTTTTCGGATGTCGAAGCTGATTCATCGTCAAACCAAAGCATTCCGATATCCATCATTTCTCTCCTTTACACCAGGGCTAAAGCGATCCCGAACATGCCGGCCAATAAGGCGATCAGCCAAAAACGCTGCACGATCTGAGTCTCACTCCAACCACTCAATTCAAAATGGAAATGCAGGGGCGACATGCGGAACAATCGCCGCCCCCTGGTCAGCTTGAAAAACAGCACCTGAAGTGCAACGCTCACCGTCTCGCTGGTGGGGATGATGCAGATGATCGGGTAGAGAATCCAATGACCGGTCATCAGGGCGACAACACCCAACGTGCCCCCCAGCGCCAATGCCCCCGTGTCGCCCATGAAAAGCTCCGCAGGATAGGCGTTGTACCAGAGGAAGGCAAACAGCGCGCCGACCATGGTGAAACAGAAGCGCACCAGGAAGACCTGCCCCTGGATCATGGCGATTACCCCGAAGCAGGCGAAAGCGGTGGCAGAGATCAATCCCGCCAACCCATCGAGACCATCGGTTAAGTTGATCGCATTGGTCGAAGACACGATGATGAACATCGCCAGGGGCACATACCAAATACCCAGATCGATGTTTTCCGGGACGTTGGGGATCACCATCTCGGGCGGCTTTAGGCCGTACTTGAGCACCAATGCGGCACCCAAAGCAACCAGCACCTGCAGCAGAAACTTGTAACGCCCGCGAATGCCCTCACCACGCTTTTGCCCGCGTAAACTCAACCAATCGTCCACTGCGCCCAAGAGCGCAAACGCCAGCATCACCAGCAGCGGCAGCATGATCGAGTTACCCAACACGTTCAACTCGCCTACCAGTGAAACCAGGTTCAGGACGCCGGTAATCACCACCACAGGGATGATGAACAACCAGCCGCCCATCGTCGGTGTGCCCAGTTTGGTAAAGTGACGCTGCGGGCCTTCGATGCGAATCTGTTCGCCGATGCGCAGCATGCGCATGATGCGGATCAAGGGGCCTCCCCAGATCACAGCGAGCAAAAAAGTTATTCCACCAAGCGGCAGCGCAAATGCGATCTGGTTCATTCAATCTCCTCTAGAGCACTCACGATCTCGTCCATGCGCAAACCGCGCGAACCTTTGACCAATACCACGTCATCTTGACTGACACGGCCGCGTAAATATTCTGTTGCCTCTTCGCTGTCCGGCAGCATGTGGATGCATTTGGCCGCCAGGCCTGCGATCTTGGCTTCATCAGCAATCCATTTGGCACGTTCGCCGACCGTGATTAATTCATCCACAACCTGCGCCGCCCGCACACCCACCATGCGATGGCCGCGCTCTTCGAAATCGCCCAATTCGAGCATGTCACCCAAAACGGCGATACGCTTTCCCTCCAGCTCGGCCAGTAAATTCAGTGCAGCGATCACAGATGGCGGCGCGGCGTTGTAGGTATCGTCGAGCAGCAAGGAACCATCCGGACCCTGCACTGCGACGAGGCGAAGCTGGCTTTTGGCGCTCTTCAATCCGCCGATGATCTCCTCCAAACTTAAGCCCTGGACCAGACCAACGGCCGCCGCCCGCAGCGCTGTGTGCACCGAATGGCGTCCCAGCAACGGTACACGGACATGGTAGGCGTTCCCTTCATAATGAAGAACGAAGCGTACGCCTTCGAGACCCAAACCTTGAACCTCGTCGGCCCACAGATCTGCTTCTGGCGAAAGGCCGTAGTAAAACACGCGCGCCTGCGTGTGGCCGGACATATTGCGTACCAATGCTTCGTCGTAATTCAAGATCGCAGTACCTTCCGGTGCTGCCGGCAAGTTTTCGACCAGTTCCGTCTTGCCCTGGATGATCGCCTCCAAGGTCTTGGCCCGTTCGAGATGCACTTCACTGATATTGGTGATCACGCCCACATGCGGACGGGCAATTTCACACAGCATTGCGATTTCTCCCGGTACGTAAAATCCCATCTCGAACACAGCCTGTTCGTGTTCTTCCGTTAACGAGAGCATACTCAACGGGAGGCCGATCTCGTTGTTGAGGTTTCCAGGATTACGGAACGTGCGGTAGCGTTGCTCGAGAACCTCGGCGGTCAGCTCCTTGGTTGTCGACTTGCCCACACTCCCGGTCACCCCAATCACTTGCGTGGTTAGCCGCGAGCGCCAGAACCGCGCGATCTGCTGCAGCGCCTCCAGCGAGCTCTTCACCCGCAGGCAGAGGGGAAAATCCAGGCTATCCAGGCTCTTCTTAGCGACCTTCTTGCGCAGATCGAGAACGGCGTGTCCGCCTTCCACCTGGCGTTCGATCAACGCCAGGATCGCCCCAGCCTGAAAAGCTTCGGAGACGTAGTCGTGTCCGTCCGCATTTTCACCGGGCAATGCAACGAACAAGGCGCCGGGAATCACGCCGCGTGAATCGATCACTGCCTGCGCGATATCCTGCTGTGCAGGCACATGCTCGTGCTTCGTAAGTGCTGTAAGCACATCCCCAACAGTCAACATCGTAACCCCTCGATCTTCATCCACTTTCTTGAACCACAGAACTTGGCGGAATGCCCATCATCACCACCAAGCGTTCGATAATATCGTGGAACACCGGCGCAGCCACGACCGAGCCCCAGGGGGAACTCTTCGGCTTGTCAAAACGTATCAGCACGATAAACCGCGGCGCCTCGACCGGTCCCCATCCGATGTACGAGGCGATGGTCAAGTCCGGATCGTACCCGTTATCCCCGGGAATCTGCGCCGTGCCGGTCTTGCCGGCCAGCGTGTACCCGGGCAGCGCGGCACGCCGTCCCTCACCTTCTATCGACACCAGCAGCATCTCGTTCATCTTCGCTGCGGTCTCTGCGGAGATCGGGCTGCCGAGCACGGTTGGCTGAGGCCAGTACACATTTTCCGGTCCGGCGACGGCGCGCACGATATGCGGCTGCATCATCACGCCGCCGTTGGGAACGGCAGCGATCGCGGTGATCAGCTGGATCGGCGTCACCGAAACGCCCTGCCCAAAGGCATTCGTTCCCAGGTCGGATTCTGTCCAATCCGGATGGCGCGGGGTGCGCAGATTACCCGCCACTTCACCCTCGAGATCGACGCCGGTCAATTGGCCGATTCCGAAAGCCTTGAGATATTGATAGAAGAGCGGCGACTCGAGCTTCTCCGAGGCAACGTAGGCCAGGCAGACATTCAAGGAGTGCTGCATGCATTCGGTCATCGTGCGCGGTCCCCAGGCCGTGCCGTCCCAGTTTTTAATCGGATGACCTCCCACCTCGATGACGCCTTTATCGACGTAGATATCTTCCGGCGTCACCAGTCCGGCGTCCAACGCGGCGGACATGGTGAGCACCTTGAAGGTCGAGCCGGGCTCGTAAACACCCGAAACGAGCGGGTTGATCACCGGTTCTTCTCGTGTTTCCTCCGATTCGGCATCCGCATCCGCACCCAATTCTGAATCGGCTTCGTCCTGCAGCGCAGCCTCTTCTTCCGTCTCTGCCGCAGGTTCCGCCAGCACCCACTCCCAGCCGACTTTCTCCTCATACGGAAGCCATTCCTCGTAATTGTCGGGATCGAGCGCCGGACGGGCGACCATCGCCAGAAGTTCGCCGTTGCGCGGATCCATCACGACGGCGTAGGCGCTTTCCGCCCCGTTGCTCTCCATCGCTTCGCGCAGGATGGCGTCCACCATCTGCTGAATATCCAGATCGATGGTGAGCACCAGGTTGACGCCTGTGGGTGCCTCCGGCTGTGGGCGTGCATCGAGTGGAATGGTGCCGTGCTCGACGAGAACCGGGTCGCCCACGAGCCAATCGTCGTAAAATCCTTCGACGCCGAAATAGCCTTCGCCTTTCTGGTTGACAAACCCGACCACGTGACCGGCGAGTTCGCCGGAGGGATAGGTGCGGCTCGGCGCCGGCACCAGCGCCATTCCGCTGAGATCGGGCGCTTCAGGATCGGCGAGAAATCCATTGAGCATGTCGGCCACAACTTGATCGACCGTGATCGGCCACGGTTGGCCATCCTGAATCTCACGCGTCAGGCGGATTCGCACCTGCCCTTCGTGGAGCCAATCCCGAATCAACTGCCGGAAGATGTCCTCGTAAGGCAAGACCAATGTGCGCGAGAGAACTGCCGAGATCTGCTTCTTGCTCTCCGGTGTGAGCTGGCGAACCTCGACTTCCAGGTAGTACATGGGGACATTGGACGCCAGAATGCGTCCATCCCGATCGTAGATCACGCCGCGGGAAGCATCGAGCTCGTCCTTCCGTTCCAGGGCAAACGATTCGCGGGCGGCGAATGCTGGTGCATACGGCCCAAACTGCACCCGGATCAACTGCACGAACATGGCGGCTCCGAGGATGGCCATGACCAAGAGGATCATGCGGATGCGCCGCTGGGAGGAGGCGTACGCCGTCATGGCTCGCCTCCGTGACCCAGGCCGAGATGCCGTGACAACCAGGTTCCGAGCGTCTCGGTGTAGGCCGGAGAAAGCGAACCGTCTCCCACACCGGAAGGATTCGGCGGCTGCGGAGCGACGAATGGTTCGGGCGCTTCATATCCCTCCACGATGATGTATTCCACATCTTCGGGCCCCACCGGTTTGAAACCCAGCGCCAGGGCGCGTTCGACCATGCGTTCCGGCGAGTTCAATTCCGCCAGCGTCGCAGTGAGTTCCGCCTGCTGCCGGGCCAACGTATCGCGTTCGCTCTCCAACTCAAGAACCTCTCGACCGGATTTTGCCAGCCGCGCGCTGATGGCCAGATACAATCCGCCTACGATCAGTAGGCCGATCAAAGGAAGCAGGGAATTGCCCGTGAAGCGCAACTGTACCCGCCAAGGTGCTTGCTTGTAGGCCTGGATTTTTCTGCGTTTCACCACTCATCCCTCTGACACCGGTCTTCCTTTTAATCTGCAAAATTCATGCCACGTCGAGCCGCTCAGCCACCCGCAAACGGGCGCTGCGGGAGCGCGGGTTGGCTTGGACCTCCGCATCCTGTGGCCGGACCGGCCGCTGTGTAAGCAGGCGCAAAATGGCCCTGTGCCCACACGTGCACATCGGCCTTTCCGGTGGACAAATGCAGTCCTTGCTTTCCTGGCGCATGTAATGCTTGACCACCCGATCTTCCAGCGAATGGAAAGAAATCACGACCAATCTCCCTCCGCTCACCAATAATGAAACCGCCTGTTCCAGACCGATCTCCAGGGTGCGCAGCTCGTCGTTCACAGCGATACGCAGCGCCTGGAAGGTCAGGGTGGCCGGATGGATGCCGCTGCGGGTGCGTTTCACCACCGAAGCAACAACCTGCGCCAATTCGACGGTGGTCCGCAGTGGTCGGGCGGTGATGATCGCCGCGGCGATCCTGCGCGCCTGTCGCTCTTCCCCATAACGAGCGAGCAAATTCGCCAATTCGCGCTCCGGCAAGCCATTGACCAGATCGGCTGCGGAAACAGGCTGGGACGGATCGAAACGCATGTCCAGCGGGCCATCCTTCATGAAGGAAAAGCCGCGTTGGGCATCTTTGAGCTGCATCGACGACAAACCCAAATCCAACAGGACACCCTGTACGCCTTTCCAGCGCACAGCGGCCGCACGGTCGACCATCTCGGCGAAGGAGCCCTGCCGCAGGATCGCCCGTTTGCCAAAGGGTTTGAGGTGTCGACGCGCCAGTGCAACCGCGGCGGGATCGCGATCCAGGCCCAAGAGCTCCCCATCCGGATGCGATGCCTGCAGCACACCCAGGGCGTGCCCGGCTGCACCGACCGTCCCATCGATATATCGTGCCCCCGCTCGCGGTTCCAGAGCAGCGAGCACTTCCTGGTAAAGTACGGGGGTATGCGAACGGACGTCAGGTTCGTTCATAACCGCCGCCGTCCCCTACCCCGTCGAAAGATCGAAATTCGTGAACCGTTGTGCGTTGATATCGGGATCGACCACGCTGGTCAACTCCGCTTCCCACATTCCCTTATCCCAAATCTCGAAGTATTCTCCGGCGCCCACCAATACGGCCTCCGTATCCAGGAGTGCGTATTCGCGCAGGAAGGGGGGAAGGAGAATGCGACCGGTTGAATCAAGAGAAACATCGGAAGCACCGCCGAAGATCACACGGCGCACGGCGCGTGCTTCAGGATCTGTGGTGGTCAGTGAAGATGCGCTCGAGGCGAGTCTTTGGAAGCTTTCTGTGGTATAAACCATTAGATTTCGTTCGAAACCCTGTGTGACTACAGCGCCTGAAGAGAGTGAAGCGCGGAAACGCACCGGGATGGTTAACCGGCCTTTGGCATCGATCGTGTGGGTGAACTGGCCCAGAAACATGTCTCGGTGTCCCTTCGATGCTCTTACGTTGAGCTGAGCGAGCGTCCCACTTACTCCCACTCTGGCCCACAAGTTACCACAGTATACAGATTTTCTCCCACCAATGCAACCCGCAAATGGGTAGAAACACCCGCCTAGGACCTTTTTCCTATGCGCATAACCTAATTTCAGGGGATTTTTGGGGATTTTTATGCTGGCACCGGATAGATATCCGATGCCGATACTTGGCGGATTTGAATCCGCAAGTTTTCGGGATGAGTTGAAAGTCGGGGCAAAAACCAAGACGATGATAATCCGCTTCGGGTCGCCAGGCGCAGATTGGCAGATGCACATCTGCCGGGTACCGGTCGTGGATGAATATCCACGACCAACAGGAAGGAAATAACAAAGACCCCAGAGTCTCACTCCGGGGTCATGCTCGTGGGTCAACCTGTAAGCCGCGTTCTGTCCAGTGGTAATTGCGGTTTACAGAACGAGTCCTTCATCCCGCCCTTTCCCACCTGGGCGACCATCTATCTGGGCCACTCGTCACCGAGGGGCTCATGCAACCGACCCGGAACTCGAGGGGAACGAGCCGTTCCCCACCGCGTGGCGGTTTCGCTCCTGCTTGGTTTTGCTCCCGATGGGGGTTACCTGGCCGCCGGCATTGCTGCCGTCGCCGGTGGTCTCTTGCACCACCTTTTCACCCTTACCGAACGAATTCGGCGGTCGTTTTCTGTGGCCCTTTCCGCGGGTTGCCCCGCCCGGGTATTACCCGGCATCGTGCTCTCTGGAGCGCGGACTTTCCTCAAACACCCTGCGGTGCCTGCGATCGCCCGGTCGGCCCACGGAGCACCTCCATCTTATCCTGCGGCAGCGTGGCCGTCAACACGAAAACATGCCCGCTAACGAAACGCTAACGTCTTATTAACGCGTTTTATCTTGCAACCCCCGCGCAAGCGGACTATAATCCTTAACGCAAGATGAAAAGAGTGTGGCATGCCAATTTACACCTATCGCTGCGACAACTGCGGCGTTCAGTTCGATCGGCGTCATAATTTCGACGATCCGCCCCTCACCCGTTGCCCGGAATGCAACAAGGAGGCGCTGCGGAAAGTCTATCTTCCCGTGGGTATCGTGTTTAAAGGAAGCGGTTTTTACTCTACGGATCACCGCTCGCCCTCCGGCCAGAGTTCATCAGGTTCGAAAAAATCCGAAAAGGCCAGCGAGAAGAAAGAAAGCACGAGTACCAAGAAGGACGACTGAGACGTTCCCTATATTTGAAAAAAACGAGCCGGACAGCTGTCCGGCTCGTTTGACTTTTCCACCGACAAAGTGCAAACCACCAGGGCTTACATTTGAAATCCCTTGCTCGCTTTAATGATCTTGGATTGAAAATTGGTCACGTACTCAAGCAGCTGATCGTTCAGGGTGACCCATTCGTCCGTGTCCAGAGCCTGGCGAACTTCCTCCAGGTCTTCGGCCAGGAATTCCGTCAACATTTGCGGAGATTCGCCATACGTGGTGTACCAGGCCTCTGCCGGTTCGATCCCCAATTTCTGCAGCCCGGGGACGAATTCCCGCACGAGGAATTCGAAGTACTCCTGTTCGCGACCTGGGATCATGTCCCATGTCAGCAGCAGCTTAATCCCCATACCTCATCCTTCCTATGGCTGCCATTGTGTATCTCCCCGGAATACCCATCACACCGACGGCTCGAGTACCACGACCTGTGTGTCCTCCGAAAGCCCGCTCTTCGAGATCTTTAAGCTCGGCAGTGCTTCTTTTTCACTGATCCCCATTTCAGAGAGGAAACGCTTAATGGTACCGAGTTTGAGATCCATCGCACCGGTTTTGTAGTGCATGGGAACGACGATCGACGGTTCGATCAGACTGATCACTTCGGGAGCCTGGGAGGGCGAAAGCGCCCCTCCGCCGCCTACCGGCACGAGGGCGATGTCCACCGTCCCCAGATTCTCGATTTGCGCCTGCGAAGGCACGTAGTCCAGATCACCCAGGTGAACGACGGTGAGCCCATCGAAGTCGAACACGTAGAGCATGTTCGATCGGTCTTTGGTTTTCGAGGATTTCTTGGGACGCATTTGAATGCCGATGATGAACACACCGCCAATCTCATATTCCCCGGGTCCCGTGATCTCACGTCGGACACCCTTCACCACTTTGACCTGGTTATGGCCGGGGGCGTCGTGGCTCACGGTGACGATATCCGCCTTCAATTTGAGCGGCGGCAGCCCGATTTCCGGGCCATACGGATCGGTAACGACAACGGCCATCCCGCGTTCGCTCATCCGAAAACACGAAAGCCCATACCAGACAAGTTCCACATTTCCTCCTTGCTTACAGAAACCCGATTATACACGATTGCACTCTACTCGCCATCATTCGCACACCGCCAGAATAACTCGCATTTGATGACCCTGTCGCTTCTGGGATACAATCAATCAGCCGACCGCAGGAGGCCTACCTTGCAGGTCCTGGAAATCGGAGGCGGTCGGGTGTCCGCATCGGAACCCGATCGCTGCCGCATGATCCTACCGCCAAAGCAGAAGGGTTACACTGATGCGCAGCTGGACGATTACCGCACCCTGCCCCGGCGGAAATTCGCCTGGCAGCCTCCGCTGCGCTTGCGGCTGCGCGCCCGTGCTTCCCACCCTGCGCCGTTCGGCACCCTGGGCTTCGGTTTCTGGAACGACCCTTTCACGCTCGCACTCGGACAGGGCGGCGCTGCCAGGCGGCTGCCGGCCGCGCCAAACGCACTCTGGTTTTTCTACGGTTCGCCGCCGAACGACATGGCGCTCGATCCCGCGGTTCCGGGGCACGGCTGGAAAGCCGCCAGCCTGCGTTCAGCGCCCGTCCCCGCCCCACTCCTGGCCTTCCCCGCATTTGCTGCCGTCGCCCTGGCGCAGGTAAAATGTTTGCGCCGCTCAATCATGCGGACGGCATTACGTTTCGTCCGCGCCGAGGAACAGCTCCTCAAAACAACACTCGATGCATGGCACGATTACGAACTGGACTGGCGGGCAGGACGAGCGGCGTTTCTCGTGGACGGCGCGCAAGTGCACACATCCGAGAATCCACCTTCCGGGCCGCTCGGCTTCGTCACCTGGATCGATAATCAATTCGCCGTCGCCTCTCCCCAGGGGGGCTTCCGCTTCGGCACGCTCGCCACTCCGGAGGAACAATGGCTGGAGATCGAAGACCTGACGATCGAACCAGACCAGGATCAATAGCGTAACGTCACGGGGATCGATAATCTTTCAGATGCGATATACTTTTACAAGGTCCGTGAATTCGATCGAGATACGCATGAGGAGCATATGGTATGCGCACACGCAAACTGGGATGGACAGATGTAGAGCTTTCGGCCATCGGCCTGGGAACCTGGGCCATCGGCGGAGGGGATTGGGATTTCGCCTGGGGACCGCAGGATGACGAGCTATCCATCGCCACGATCCACAAAGCCTTCGACCTGGGAATCAACTGGCTGGATACCGCGCCGGTGTACGGCCTGGGACATTCGGAAGAGGTTGTCGGCAAAGCGCTCAAAGGTATGCATGAAAAACCTTTCGTAGCCACCAAATGCACGCGAGTCTGGGGCGAGGACCGAATTTTATTCGGCAGCTTGAAACGCGAGAGTATCCTGCGTGAGGCGGATGAAAGTCTACAGCGTCTGGGTGTGGATTGCATCGATCTGTATCAAATCCACTGGCCGGACCCCGAAGAAGACCTTGAAGAAGGCTGGCGCGCTCTGGAGACCTTGATCCAGAACGGAAAAATCCGCTACGCCGGCGTCTCCAATTTCAGCGTGAAACAGCTGGAGACTGTGGGCAGTATCCATCGCATTGCCTCCCTGCAGCCGCCCTACAGCATGCTGCGGCGGGAGATCGAGGACGAGATCCTGCCCTACTGCGGCGAACAGCAGATCGGCGTGATTCCGTACAGCACAATGGGCAGAGGCTTGTTGACCGGTAAAGTCACGCCCGAGTGGGTGGCCAACCTGGCTGAAGATGATCACCGCCGCAGAAGCGAAAATTTCCAGGAACCCGAACTCGGACGGAATATGCGCATCGCGGCCGGAATAACCGGGATCGCCCGGGAAAGCGGGCATACCCCAGCCCAGCTGGCCATCGCCTGGACCCTGCACCGTCCGCAGGTCACGGCGCCGATCGTTGGTGCGCGCAGCCCCTCGCAGATCGAAGAAACGGCTCCGGCCGGCGATTGGGAATTGAGCGAAGCGGAGATCGCTGCCGTGGAAAAGCTGCTGGCCGAAGCCTGATCGAAGATGGATGTAGATTAAAACCAGCACCCCCAACCAGTGGGGATCCGGTCGAGGGTGCGTAAGTTTGGACGCCCTGTTGGATAAATGTTATGGACGCCAAGATGAGTATACATCATATTTTGAATTTTGCGCGCATGACTTTAAAGTGGATTCGGGGGTTTTACGGCGCAGCTTTGAAGAATCTCAACCTTATCGTCTCCCAACACTGTCGTTATTCGCTTGACCTCCCCTCTGCCCTGGGTTACAATGCCGTCGCTTGCCGAGGTAGCTCAGTTGGTAGAGCACTTGACTGAAAATCAAGGTGTCACCAGTTCGATTCTGGTCCTCGGCACCTCTAAAAAGTCAGGGCGCATGCCCTGATCTTTCCTTTTAACCACTCCCCACATTTGTAGGTTGACTGCAAGGCACGCATGAACGAATTCAGGCTACGATTTAAGTTATCGGGCGAGACAGATTTTCGAGGGAGCTCCGCATGGACGATCGACAACGGTCAATCTTCGACGAACGAGGCCAAACGCAGGCCGAATTCGGCATCGCCACCCTGATCCTGGCCATCGTGGTGATCGCCATTATCTTCCTCATCGGCCCGGCTTTCGCAGGTATGTAATCCCCCCAGTTTATAAATTCAGCTCTCCCCTAGATTTCGCGCCCGCAGGCGCTGGCGCAGTTCATCGATCGGCGCCAACTCCCCATCCTCCGTCCGGTAATACCAGTGCTTCCAGCCGTTGCACGGGCTGCCGCCCATCAGGTGTCTCCCGGCCTGATGGATCGAGCCCTCGAAATCCCCGATGCGCAGTTTGCCGCTGGGCTGGATACGCGCACGCAGCTCACGCTCGCGCCGGAAATACAGCGTCTGGCCGGGATTCAAATACTCCTCTTCGAGCAAACTCGTAAAAGGGATGCGCGGCGCATGGCGGCGGCGGTCGCCCGGGTTTGATACCAGGCGCTCGTCCTTTTCCACCGCAACCTTTTCGATTCGTCGGCGGGCGATCTCAACATACTCGGCTTCACGTTCAATCCCGATCCAGCGCCGCAGGAATCGCTTCGCCACGGCGCCCGTCGTGCCGCTGCCGAAAAACGGATCGAGCACGATGTCGCCGGGGTCGCTGGCAGCCAGGATCACACGCTGCAGCAGATCCTCCGGTTTCTGCGTCGAGTGGGCTTTCTCCCCGTTCACCTTCAACCGCTCCGCGCCCGAACAGATCGGCAGTTTCCAATCGCTGCGCATTTGCTTGCCCTCGTTCAACGCCTTCATGGCGTGATGGTTGAAGGTGTACTTGGCTCCCCTGGATTTACTCGCCCAGATGAGCGTTTCGTGGGCGTTGGTGAAACGCACGCCGCGGAAGTTGGGCATGGGATTGGTCTTGATCCAGAGCACATCGTTGAGCATCCAGTAGCCCAGGTCCTGCAGGATGGCGCCCAGGCGGTAAATGTTGTGATAGGTGCCGATGACCCAGATCGTACCGTCGTCCTTGAGCACGCCGCGGCAGGCGCCGAGCCAGGCGCGGCTGAACTCGTCGTATGCCTCGAAGCTGCTGAAACGATCCCAATCGTCCTGCACGCCGTTCACCCTGGTCATGTTCGGGCGCCACAAATCCCCCGAAAGCTGCAGGTTGTAGGGCGGATCGGCGAAGATCAGATCCACGCTCGCTTCCGGCAGCCGCGGCAGAATCTCGAGACAATCCCCGTGGAGAATCTGACCGAGATATTTTTCAATCGCAGACATCTCACCTCTTCAACCGCTCTTCGTGGTCCAAACAAAACGGGTTCTTCAGCGCTCCCCTGACAAGTCTACACGCGAGACCCGCCTTGTTCAACCCGCACGCGGATAATCCGAACGCCGAATTGCAGGTAGAATAATGGGCGAGATCCCATCCCGCGGGAGTAACCATGACCAGCTGGCGAGAAAACTTGCGCTACGATCCCATCCCCCCACTACTCGCGGCAGACGACGAAGCGCTGCGCTGCTTCACGCGGCGCGATCTGCTCGACGAGTCTGCCGGGCCGATCGAAGCAATATGGGATCTGCCCGCAGCGCAGAAAATCGCCAAACGCCAGCAGGAAAACGGCTCGTGGAAACGGCCGGGGAAACCAAAGCACGACGTCATCAACCACAACCTGATCGAAACCTACAGGCAGTTCCGCTTCCTTGTGCAGATGTATGCTTTCACCCGGGAGAATCCCATCGGCGAGAAAGCAGCCGAGTTCATCCTCTCCTGCCAGACGGAGGAAGGCGACATCCGCGGCATCCTGGCCAACCAGTACATCACCTACTACAATGGTGCGCTTTTGTTCTTGCTTGTCGAAGCCGGTTACGCCGACGATCCCCGCCTGGAAAAAGCCTTCCAGTGGCTGCTTTCCATGCGCCAGGACGACGGCGCCTGGTCGATCCCCATGATCACACACCATCTCGACCGGGAGACGCAGTATAAACTCTCCAGCCAGCATCACCCACCGCTGCAGCCCGATCGCTCGAAACCCTTTTCGCATAATGCCACCGGCATGATCCTGCGCTCCTTCGCCGCCCACCCTCGTCATCGCAAGAGCGAAGCCGCCATCCACGCCGCGGAACTGCTCGCCTCCCGCTTCTTCCAGAAAGACGCCTACACCTCCTACCAGGCCGAACGATACTGGATCATGTTCCAGTATCCCTTCTGGTGGAACCAACTCGTAGCGGCGCTCGACTCCATCTCGCTCATCGGCATCCCCAAAGAGAACGAGAATGTGAGTAAGGCGCTGGACTGGCTGATCGAACACCAACAGGAAAGCGGGTTATGGAAATCATCCTACGCCAGGGGAGGCAAAGCTCACGCCGGATCGAAGGGCAGCGATCCCTGGGTGAGTCTGGCGATCTGCCGGGTGTTGAAGCGCTACGCAGGTTGAGCCCAGGCATGCCCCTTAATTAACAACAGCCTCCCCCGCTTCGATGGAAAGCGAGGGAGTTAGGTTCTTTGCAGATGAACGATGAGATTTACTCGCTCTTAACGATCGGAACGCAGATATCCACCTCGGATTGATCGTCCCCCGCCTGACATCTCTCATCGTACACTTCCAGGTCCGCCGTCATGGCATGCTCGTAGCCGGATTCCGGCAGCCAGGTTGAATAGATGTATTGAGTTGCATCCTGCACGGCTTTGACGATCGGCCCTTTGGCGGTGAAGACTGCGTAGGTCCCTGCGGGGATCTTCCGGCCGATCATGTCTTCCGGGATCCCTTCCAGGCTGTCGACTTCCCTGGCGATCATGTATGTGAAGTTCGGCGAATCGAAATCCAGACAAATCCCGAAGCAGGTTTTCGCATCGATCCCATTGGGGATTTTCTCGAGCGCTCCTTTTTGCAGCACTTCCTCCCAGAAGAGGGGGATGCGTTTCACGTTTTCGTCATCTTCCGTCGTGCATTTGATCGCCGGTCCGATGACGAGGAATTCTGCTTTCTCAACGATTTTTGGTTCAATCGCAACCATATCCAATTCTCCCTTCAATTTATTATTGGCTACATCCATGGGCAGGAAGGAACGAAACGAGGCCTTGTGCTTGCGGAAATCTCCGGGGTTTCGGCCGAATTCTTTCTTGAACGCCCGGGTGAAGGCTTCCTGGGATTCATATTGGCACATGAAGGCCAATTCCAGGATGCTGATTTCCGTCGTGCGCAGCTTTTCCGTCGCTTCGGACAATCGCCGCCTGCGGATGTATTCCTTCAACGAGTATCCAGCCATGGCCTGGAACAAGCGATAAAAATGGTACGGCGAGAAGAAAGCCTGCTCTGCAACGTCTTGCAGGAGAATCGGCTCGAACAAGCGATCCTCGATGTAATCGATGGCTTTCTGTATACGCTCGGTGGTATCCATCTTCACTTGCTCCCGGGATATTAAATATAACGGAGGATTGGGATATCGTTTTGATATTTTATGCGTAAATGTAGATATACCGAAGTATCGTCCAGCATCGTTCCCTGCTGAGAGAGACTCTCGAATGTGATACTGCAGCTCTTATCTGCGTATCAAACGCTGCCCGCATTGGTGAATGTTGCAGGAAATCGACGCGATCGAAGGAGAAAATACCAGGCCGGTTATCTTACTTTGGAAAGCAGAAAGGAATCGAAATCCCGTTGGTTATTCTTGCTCTGCGAGGTACGTTTCGTAGAGCTCCCAACTGGCTTCGACCACAGCTTCCATCGCAGAGGCTTCAAGCTCGGGGTCGATGACATATCCTGTTCTGGTGATGTCAAAACTATCGTAATAATCCCGCAGGTCGGTGATCTGCAGGAGTGTATTAAATGCACGCCGTACATGTTTTGTAGGATATTCCGTCGGATCGAGAAAATTTTCAGATACTTTTTCGATCAACAGCGGCACGGCTGGCATACCGATTTTGTTTAACGCGTCTGCAGCGTCGAAGTTCAGATAGCCGGAAAACAAATCGGCCTTGGCTTCGTCCCTCAACGAGGCGATGAGCGCCTGGATGCTTTCTTCCGTAACCAGATCGACCTCACCCAGCGCCTGTATCGCCGCAGCACGTACATCGGAGTCGGAATCCTTTGTTAATGAAATCAACGATGATAAGGCTTCTTCTGTAATTTCTTCAAGTCTTCCCAAGCCCAGAATCGCATTCCAGCGTTCGACAGAATCATCGGCATCACTGGCAATATCGAGCAGCAGCTCGATGTCTCCATCTTCGACCACGAGCTGCGTGTCCCACCAGGCCTGCCAGCATTGGACTTCTTCCTTTGAAGAATCATCGAATCGATTACATGGGGCTTGGGTGAGCCGGACCAATGATCCCTGGATATCGTTTCGAAAAACAATTTCCATTCCCGCAGAAGGGGATCCGATACCGACCTCGTCTATTTTTTCCAGGGTTTCATCCAGGGTTTGAATCAATATGGGAATCGCTTCCCATGCCGGAACACCGATGTCGGCCAACGCGTTGGCCGCATCCGATTTTACCTCCTTGGAGACATTATCCGCGTCCATTACTCTGATAAGCTGGGGAAGCGCTTCGGAGATATCTTCATCCATGGTCGAGAGTCGATTCACGGCGATATCCCAATGCTTTCCCGAGTCAATCACCACGGCTGCGGCCCGAGGCCCCCATATCGCGATCATTCCCCCGACAATCGGTTCTCCCCAAACGTCGTCCCACAGTCGTGTATTCCTCGTAGGTGTTTGCGAACATCCCGTGATGAAATCGGGCGTATTGGAACTATGTAAATTTCGTTCAATCGTCGTTATTTCATCAGCAGATAACGACAAGACACCTCCCATCCGGCCGCCGGTGTTGCATCGGGATTCATTACGGTCGTTGTCCACGTACACGTCCCACTCTGGCTCTATACTCGCCGTAATTTGCAGGGTTGCATCACAGGCATCATCCAGAGGGAGCACTTCGATCGACAAGCCTTCCAAGATCTCCCGGACTGTCGATTCAATCGGAAAAGTGAGATTGTCCGGCATTTCGATATAGGTGATCGCGACATCCAGGCACACGCCGTCCACGATCACGTCTTCCCATTCCAAACTGCGAATCACCACTGGAGTCGGCGTGGGCGTGATCGTCGGAGTCAAGGTTACCGTTGGGGTTCGTGTGGCTGTGATGGTTGGCGTGAGTGTCGAAGTCACAGTTGGTGTCTTGGTAACGGTGGCCGTCGGTGTACGGGTTGACATGAATGGCAGCAGCCCGGACGAACTGCATGAAGTCAGGCTAAGGACAAGGATGATTGCAAGGAGGGCAAGACTCCAGCGCGTTCGATGAGATACCGGCGACAATCCAAAATATCTTCGTCCCATGTTGATGTGTTCCCTTTCAAGAAAAAAATATCGGATTTCCAACCTGATTGCGAAATGATAAAGCGCATCGCTCGATCCAGCCTGACTAATCGGCGGCACCATCCTGGGCGTCGAGTCGTTTCACCTTGTAACCCACGCGGGCGAGAAAGGTTGGCAGCTGCCGGGTGGCAATGCGATTTTTCTCTTTATCAGCTTCGGGAAGCTCATCCCAGGGGACCAGAGCGGGATGTAACTTCATCGTTGGGTCTTGACTACCCGGTGCATACTTCCACCCCTGTTGGTGTTTTTCGAGGCACCACCGCTCGTGCTCCATCTCGGCCATGATTTCAACTTCGGATTCGGTAAACTGAAATACAGGCTCCGTCCAATCCCAGAGCACATTCAATCCACAGCCCACATGATTAACCAACTCACCGATATGATCCGCCTGGCGCCTGTTCGCCTCACGCATGCTTTCGGGGAGATGCGCCCAGGACCGGTTGGCAGCATGGACCGGCCTGTCGTTTCGACCTTTATCTTGATGGTATAGATACTCCTCATGCAGCGCGCGAGCCAGGGTCTCATGCATTCCGCGAGATAGTATTTCCGGCGTACAGGTACGTTCCAACAAACCGAAAGGCTGTATCGAGACCAGATCGTCATCCTCCGCTCGACCCCGGATCAGGTCCGCCATTCCGCTTTCTTCAGGAACCCGCATGACGATCTGCGTCGTGTGTTTGGATAACCGGCGACGAAGCGTCAACCCGGTAAACAACGCTTCAGAGGGATCGTCGTAGCAGATGACGGCGATGTCGATATCCGCCATGCCATCCACATCGACAAGGTACTCGCCGCGGATAAATTCCGGTGAATTGACACTCATATTCAAGGCTGTGATCTCTGCGCTTGACGAAAATCCAGGGTAACGGGCATCCAGCAGCGCCAGCACTTCCTTCGCGCCTCGATCGATCAAGGTCATACGAATGCGGGCCTTCGGATCCACACGCCGGAAAAACCATTCCCTGGCAGTCTCCACAATCAGATTCGTGCCCATTTTGTCCAAGCCAATGACCAGGACATGCTGGGGTGAAATCGTAGAATGCCTGGTTTTTCGATGCAGGATGAACTCGTCAACCAGGATCTTCGCCCCATGGAGGTAAACGTTGAACATCTCGAGGCGGATATTCTCGAAGTATTTACCATTGAATTGTCGCTCCTGGAGCAAATCCCATAATGCTGGATCGACGATATGAATCACACAGTAAAGCGGATCGAGGCATCTGTTCAGGCAAAGGCCATTCGCTTGAACAGCGATCTCCGCATTGGCTCGATCGTTGTCGGAAACCGCAATGAGCATGCTGGCTCGATTGATCCCCGCCTGGCTTAGGATCGCGGGGTCGTTGGGATCGCCAGCGAGTACCACCGCTCCATGCCGCTTACAAGTTTCGATTTGCGCCTGCGCCTCGTTCCTCTCAATGACGATGACCTTGGTGCCCCTGGCAAGGTATCCCTTCACTAACAGGCCGCTTTTTTGATTTAAGCCGCCGACAACCACATGGCCACGCCAAAAACGCGAAGTCAACCGCCGGATCTGTTCATTGAAAAGTATCATCAAGGCTTGTAAGGCAGTTCCCGCAGCCAAAAGCGGCAAACCAAATCGAGCGACTTCAAGCTGCCAGGGAATTCCGCCATCTCCAAAATTAGACTCCAACACCATTAGCTGCAATAACTTGTACAGCGTATCAAGAAATGTTGGCTGATTATTCATCTCTGCAGTGTACTGCACCAACCCAATAATCCCGATTACAAACACGATGATCCACATCAAGCCAATTAAGACCCAGGGATTTAATCTGATGCATAACGAACATCGATAGCGCTTCCGTGTCCCGGATTCAAGATCGATCATTGTTGTTGAATTGTTCCCTTTCATTCGGAGTCACCACTCGCAATTTGATCCATTATCGGGGATCGTAGCGTTGATTAATCGATTAAGCATGATCTTCCAGAGGAGCGATGGTATACCCGGCCAGCGCCAGAATGCGCGGTAAGGCGCGCACCATCAGTCGATCCTTTTCGCGTTCGTCGGTAGATAATTCTCCCCACTCGACGATTCCGGCATGAATCTTCCGCCCGGGATCGGTTTCCGGACCTGCACGCCAGCCTGCACGACGCATGTTCCGTACCCATCGCTCATGTTCCATTTCAGCAAGTATTTCAAGATCGGATCCTGGGAAGTCGCTCTGTGGATCGGCTTTCTGTTTCGGGTAGAGTGAATAACCCGCGGAAGCGATCTTTCTGGGGATATCGCGGACGAAATCACGATTCGACTGCTTGAGATCTTCACTTAATTGCTCGTAAGGAACGAGGGCAGGATGGGTTTTCTGTTCTTCTGAAAGGGCAGGACCATACCGGTAGCCTTGCCGTAGAAGATATTCACAAAATATCTGATGCGCCTGTTCTGCAAAAAAATCGATTTGCCCTTCTTCGAAAATGGATGGACCAACGCTTTCCTGTCTCACCGACTTAAACCTCATTTCACCCAACACCAAATTCGGATCGATCCCAATCCATCCGATTATAGGAGAGACCACATGCTTGCGAAAGTGAGTTTATGGTACCCCATAGAATGTGAGAGTTAAACTACGCTCGCTGTTGATTTGGGAATAAAGAGCAATTGCAAGTTCATGAGCTTGCTTGTACAGTTATGCTTGGCGTTTACAGCATCATCCAATATTGTTTTCGAGGATATTATGTCCGACGTTTTCATCTCCTACTCCCGTAAAGACATCTCATTCGCTCAACGACTTCATAAATCCCTGGAAGAAAACAACCTCGATACCTGGATCGACTGGCAGGATATTCCTCCGAGTGAGGATTGGCTCGACGAAATCCATGAATCGATCGAGCAAACCGATGCATTTATTTTCATCATCAGCAAACGCTCCGTCGATTCGGAAGTCTGCAGCCAGGAACTTATACATGCATTCGAGAATCAAAAACGCTTGATCCCCATCGTGATCGATGATATCGCCCCAAGTGATGTACCGCCATCCGTGGCCACGTTGAACTGGATATTTTTCCGCGAGTCGGATGATTACGATGCCGCAGTCTCGTTGCTCCTGGAAGCTATTCAAACGGACCAGGCATGGGTGAAAGCACACACTCGCTACCAGATGCGCGCTCTGGAATGGGAACGCAACCAACACGCGAACGCTTATTTGCTGCAGGGCATAGAACTGGATGAAGCAGAATCCTGGCTGTTGACGCAGGGCCACAAAGATATCACGGCTACCGAACGCCAAACGGAATACATTCTCACAAGCCGCCAGGCGATCACCCAACGGCAGCGGCTTCTCTTTGGCGGCGTCGGTGTCGGACTGGTGGTCGCGCTGGTGTTGAGTATATTCGCCATTTTGCAGCGAGGCGTTGCGATCGAACAACGCGACCAACAAGCCACGGCAGAAGCGCTCGCCGTGGCAGAGGCGTATTCACGCGCCACGGCCGAGGCGGTCGCCGTGGGAGAGCGGGATGCGCGCGCAACCGCCCAAGCCGAATCACAGGTTCAGCGTGATGTCGCCGTATCCCAATACCTTGCAGCCCAATCTTCCGCCCTCTCGAAGTACTACCTGTCAACGAAGATGTTACTCGGTATTGAGGCCTCGCGTTTCTACAACGGCATCGAAGCGCGCAGCGCCCTGCTAGAAGCTTTACTCGCCGAACCCCATTTGGGCGCCTTCATCCTGCAGGATCAGGACTTTCAAACCCAGAGTATGGCCTTGAGTGAGGATGGAATGGTTCTGGCATTAGGCAACCCGGACGGCGAAATTCTTCTCCTGGATACCGACAGCGGGGATGTCCTCGCTCGGATGGTCCATGAGGAAGCCGAGGCCATCGATCGACTGGTTTTCAGTGGGGACCGTTCGACGTTAATTTCTGTAAATGCATCTCAAGAAGTCCTGGCCTGGGATTTGGCCTCAGAACCGCCTTTGCCGAAGACAATCTCTGCATACAACGGACGGGAACGATTCCTGGCAGTGAACCACAATGGCCAGGAGATAGCGGTCCTCAACGAAACCGGCGACGTCGTGGTTATGTCCACGCAAACGGGAGAAATCCTTCAGCGGATCCAGGGAAGTGGGTCGGAAGACACGCCGATGATATTCAGCCCCGACGGAACGCTCCTGGCCGCATTTCATGCATACAGCGAAGTGCGAATCTGGGATCGCGAGAGTGGTAGGATGACCTACCAATACTCGGAACTCCCGGAGAACGCATCCGAATCGGTATACCGAAGCCCGCTCAACACGCAATTTACCCTGGCATTCAATCCGCGAAGCGACGCACTAATCTTCGCCACCGGTCACGAAACCTATTATTGGGAAATTATGACGGACGAAATAACAGCTACCAACCCATCCTACTTAGCGGGATACAACGAACTTGGTGAACCCATGGCCTTCTCCCATTCAAGATTCGAACCCTTTCAATGGAATATCCTGGAAGACAGGGTCACTGCCGGTCCCCTCGCATACAGCCTCGGCGGCGATCCATATGCAGGGGAGCTGCTGGGATACGCCTGGAGCCCTCTCACGGAGCAGGTTCTTCTGATCTGGGAGGACGTAGGCAATGACACGCTCGTTATACGCTACGATTTCAATGAGCCGATTCCCATCCGCAAGCAGATCCCGGACAGTCTGAACATCAAAACCGTCGCTCATGATCCCGCGCCGGGCAGCAACCTGATGATCGTCGCCGGATGCGCACATCCCGGTGAATCGGCCTCCTGCAGTCGGGGCTTGATCCAATTCCGGGACAGCCGCAGCGGTGAAATCCTGGGCGATCCGATTGAAGCCCACGACGATTGGATAACCGGCGTAGCGATCAGTCCTGACGGGGAAACCTTCGCCACGGTTTCGAGTGACGGCTCAATTCAATTATGGGATCTTGCTTCTCGTTCTCCGAAGGGAGATGCACTGCGATTCAAGGATGTGGCGGCTGTGGATCGCCTGCGTTTTCATCCCGAAGGATCAACACTTGCTTTTCGAGCTGGGAGTGGCTCCGAGAAGGGAATCGCTTTCATCGATTTACAAACACAGGAACTGCTGGGCGAACCTTTGTTCATCACCGATGATGGTGTAAATAACTCGGTCTATAATTTCGCTTTTAGCCCTGATGGTACTCTACTGGCGGTTTCACAGCATAATATTGGTCTAATTTTTTGGGATATCCGTGAAATCTCATCGCCATCCTTGCCCCAGGATATCGAGCTTCCTTTTGTCCCATCAGCATTGGTGTTCGATTCCACAGGACAGAAATTGGCTGCGGGGATGAGCGGTATGGCTGCAATCGCAGATATCGTATCCGGTGAGGTGATTCTGCCTCCAGGAGTGGACCAAATCACCGGCAATATCACAAGGAGTGTTGCATTCAGCCCGGATGGTTTGTGGATCATAACCTTACTCGACGACGATACAGTCCAGTTGATCGACAGCACGAGTGGATTACCCATTGGATCACCACTTGCGGGGTTCGACAAAACGAACACCTATTCCGATGCGCTCGTGATCTCATCCGATTCAGCACGCTTCATTACTGTAAATGCAAGACGAAATATCCTGATTTACGACCTCGATCTGAAACACTGGCAAGAGATCGGGTGCAGCATGATCAACAGTAATTTAGATCAGGAACAATGGACGACTTATCTGGAAGACATGGAATACAGAGAAACCTGTCTTATATCTCAATAAATGAGACAAGAAGGATGGGTCGGTTCGATATTATTTACAAACTCGTTTCAAAATAAGGAAACTCCTAATGCCTGATGCCTTCATTTCGTATTCCCGGAAAAATATTGCCTTCGCGCGTTTGCTGATGAACGCGCTGGAGAAAAACGACATCCAGGCCTGGATCGACTGGCAGGACATCCCGCCCAGCGCCGATTGGCTGGCGGAAGTGTATGAAGCGATCGAATCTTCCGATAACTTCATCTTCATCATCAGCGAAAATTCCGTGGTTTCGGAGATATGTGATTTAGAAATCCAACACGCCATTGAAAACAACAAACGCTTGATTCCCATCGTGGTCAACGAAGTCGAACCTTCGAAAGTCCCCGCACCGTTATCCGCCCTCAACTGGATCTTTTTCACCGGGGACGATCAATTCCAAAGCGCTGTAGCCGAACTGATCGAAGCCATACAGGTCGATCAAGCCTGGGTTAAGCAGCACACGCGGCTGCAGAATCGAGCCCTGGAATGGACTCGCCGGGAACGAGATGCAGCGCTCGCGCTGCGAGGACAGGACCTCAATAACGCAGAGGCCTGGCTTTCTGATGCGACAGGAAAAGAACCGGATCCAACCTATTTACAAACGGAGTACATCTTCGCCAGCCGCAGAGAAACTGCCCGTCGGCAGCGCATCGGCACCATCGCCGGCGCAGGGGGTATCTTGCTCGCCTTCATCCTGGGGGTCTGGGCCTGGTCCCAACGCGTGGAAGCCGTACAAATGACGGAAGCCCGGGCGACGGCCGAATCGATAGCAATCGACGAGGCAAACACACGCGCCACAGCAGAGGTCGAGGCAATCACAGAAGAGCGTGCCCGTGCCACTGCCCAGGCTATCCTTGATGCACAATACCACAGCGCTTCTGCCAAGCGTCTGGCTGCACAATCCAGCGCCAATTTCGGCGAAAAAATCGATCTTGGTCTTTTACTCGCCCTGGAAGCACTCAGTATGGAGGACAATTACCAGACACGCCGAAATCTACTTGTTGCGTTGACGGATCAACTCCACTTGAAACAATTTCTTTTTCGCGATCCAGATACAAACATCCATCAATTGCTTTTCGATCCTAACGGCAATGTATTGATATCCGATAATTACGGTCAACGACTCCTTCTGTTGGACACGAAGACGGGTGTCATACTTCAAGATGTCTCAGCCCCTCACGATATCGCCAAGATTTACTCTTACAAAATTCATGACGGACTGCCCGGTATTTGCTTCAGCCCGGACGGCAAGCATATGGTCACCACCGCTGAGGATCGAAGCTGGATACTCTGGGACGCCGCGACTTATGAACCCATTGGAGATCCCCTCACCAACAATCCCGATTGGGAAAACATGATCAGTATTAGCCCTTACTTCGATCGCCTGGCCACTATGGAAGATGACACAATAATTATCTGGAACCGCCAAGCCGGCACAGAAATCCTGCGACTCGAAGACCTTCCAGGGCAAATTTATGGTCTGCCGATATTCACCAACGATGCACAATATTTCATCGTTCCATTCGAAGAGCAGGTCATCCATGTTTATCGAGTCGAAACTGGTGAGATTGTGCGGACCTTCCAACTTGACCCGGATTTCGGAGAGATGCACGACCTGGTTGTGGATTCATATGGAAATCGCTTGGGAGTAAGCGGTTCAAAAGCGGTGTATTTGTTCGATCTGGCCAACGGTGAGGAAATCGGTCAGTATCATCCATATTACGGTGACTACTATCACTTATTCTTTGATTCACAAGACCAGGCATATATCATCTTCGATTATAAACACCAGGATTTTTACATCGAAAGCCTCGGAGATCAGAATGTAGTAGTCAGCCGTTTTCCACACTTCGAGAGATCGGGAAGCTATAATCCTTTTGCCATCGACCCGGTTAGCCTACAGGTCATTGATGCGAAGGCGATAATTTTAATGAATGAGATTATCTTGTATGATCCGTTAATTCCGCATCCCATTTTCGAGCCCATCGAATTTGGAGAGATGGCAGAAAGTTATTCGGTCGGGAAACCCGCCTTTCATCCAACGGATGATCACATCCTCGCCACAGCTACGTGCGGTGACGTACTTCATGTACAACCTTGCGAGGTCAATGTATGGGACATATCAGCAACGCCGCCCGATGTTCTCTATTCGACAGAAGCAATTTGGCCTGTCCGTGCTCTGACATTTCACCCAGAGGGCAACATCCTCGCCGTTGCTGAAGGGCATGATGGAAACGTATCGCTGCTGGATTGGCGTCTGGATGCGCAGGTAGCGGCATTTAAAGGTACTGGAGATAAACCTTCGAAACTTGCCTTCTGCTCCGATGGAGATTATCTGGCGATGCAATATAACGCCGAGAATACACCCGTTCTCGTTTGGGATATCAGTAGAGAAGAAACCTCCAAGTATCCCTGTCCAGATTCGGACGACACGAAAGCATTTGATATCGCATTTCATCCAGATCAATCCTTGCTGGCAACTGCTTGCGGCGATCGGGCTGTTGTCTGGAATGTGGAAACGGGTAAGCCTGAAACAGAAATCGCGCTGGATGAAAATCTGGAAGTTTTCGAAGTGATTGCCTTCCACCCCGACGGATCGCAATTCGCCACAGGCGGCGGGGACGGAATCATCCGTTGGGATTTTCAGACCATGGAGCCCCTCTCCATGCCCAGCGAGGATACGACCAGTTCCTGGGGGAGTGATGTGCTTGCCTACGATCCGACGGGAGCCATGCTGCTCACAGGCAGCGTCACGAACCTGCGTATCTTCGATGCGCAAAGTGGTGATTTCTTCATCCAGCTCGACCCGCTTGGCGAGAATACCCTTACACATCAGAGGTTCTATCTTCTCCCAACGTTAGCTATAAGCGCACAAGGCTCACGTGTTGCGGCGTATACACGCGACAATCAATTGATTTTCTGGCAGCTCGATCTCGAGTTGTGGAAAGAACATGCCTGCACGATCGCCAATCGGAACCTTACACAGGACGAATGGAAAACATACATGGGAGATATCCCCTACCGGGAAACCTGCCCTGAAGGATAACTGCATTATTGTAGGTTTTAGTTGAAATTTTGAAGCAAGACGATTATTTACAGCGACTATTCCGATCACCCACATAATAATCACGATCTGATTCTGGACCGCGGTTGATATAATTCCTCCAGAGTTGAGGAGTCGAAATCTCCTCAATCTGGAGGGAGATTCCATCATGCAAAACGATCTATGGACGACCCGGAAGGTCGTCATCGTCGGAGCGGGAGCCGTCGGTTCGACATTCGCCTACGCATTGGCGCAAAGCGGTTTGGCGGACGAAATCGCCCTGGTCGATGTCAACCAGGAATTGGTCAAAGGCGAAGTGCTCGATCTATCCCATGGTCTCCCCTATTATCCCAACATACAGATATCCATCGGGAAAGCGGATGATTACAAAGATGCCCATGTCATTGTGATCACGGCCGGTGCGAAACAAAGAGGCACGGAATCGCGGCTCGACCTGCTGCAGCGAAATGCCGCTATCATCGGAGCCATTGTTGACGACATCGCCGCCCAGAAGTCGAAAGCCATCATTATTGTCGTCAGCAACCCTGTCGATATATTGACCTATCTGGCGTTTAAAAGAACTTCGTGGGAAAGAGGCCGCGTGATTGGTTCCGGCACAGTCCTCGATAGCGCAAGATTTCGATACCTGCTGAGTAACCATTGCGGAGTCGATGTGCACAACGTTCATGCCTATGTGCTCGGCGAACACGGTGACAGCCAGGTGGCAGCGTGGTCGATGTCCCATTTTGCCGGCGTGCCGATCAACGAATTTTGTAAGCATTGCGGGAGTTGTGGCGGATGGGAGGAAATGCAGGCCGAGATTGAGGAAACAGTGCGTCGTTCTGCTTATCACATCATTGAATATAAAGGCGCGACCAATTATGCCGTCGGATTGGCTTTGCTGCGCATTGTCGGTGCCATCATCCGCGACGAACGTAGCGTGCTTACAGTCTCTGTACCACTCGAAGGCGAATATGGATTGAGCGAAGTCAGCCTGGGTGTTCCCAGCATCGTGACCCAATATGGCGTGGAAAGGGTCATTGAAGCCAACTTGACCCCTGTCGAACTGGAAGGGCTTCTGGCATCTGCGTCGTTACTGCAAGAAACTATCAAGGAAATCCAGTGTAACGAGCAACGCTAGAGAGTTTATTTTGGTCATGTCGATTTTTCTTCAAGAATATGAGCCAGCAGCCGAGCGATTTGCTCGATCGTAGGCGGTTTACGTATCCACCCACTCAAACCGTCTGCCTCCATATCGAGGAGTTCATCCTCCCTCGGATGGCCCGTCATCATCACGATGGGTATGTTCAAGCCGCGCTGCTGTATGATCTGCATCAATTCCTTGCCCCCCATTTCAGGCATGACCAGATCACTCAACACCAGATCTACTTCCTGACGGTGTTTCTCCAAAACATCGAGCGCTTCCTGTCCGTTGAATGCCCCAAGAACACGATAATCCAAAGAGGCGAGAATCTCGACCAAAGCCTTCAACAAGACTTCATTGTCCTCGACGACCAAAATGGTCTCTCCATGCCCGCGCAGTGAAAGCCGCTTATCAACAACGGGTTGTTCTTGGGTTTTTTTTGATTCAGCGGGCAGATAGATCATGAAACTGGCACCCTGATCAGGCGCTGTCTCAACGCTGATGTAACCGTTGTGTTGTTTGACGATGCCGTACACTTGCGGCAATCCCAACCCGGTGCCTTCCCCTGGAGGCTTGGTTGTGAAGAACGGATTAAAAATATACGGTAAAACATCCGGTGCGATGCCAACCCCCTCATCCGAGATCGTCATGCAGACCCATTCTCCGGGTTCGATATCAGGCAGTTTTGCCAGTTTTTCATCGGTAATATGCAGGCGCGACAGTTTGATCTGCAGTATCCCCCCATTGGGCATGGCGTCTCGTGCGTTGAGCACCAGGTTTAACAGGATTTGCTGCATACGCGTTTTATCTGCGTTAACGATGTACTCCTCATCCGATGTATCAAATTCGATACGAACGGTTTCAGGCAGCATTCGCTTCAACAACCTGATCTGAGCTTCCACAACTTCCTCTAAATCGATAGAACGACGCTCGAGAATGGCGCACCGTCCGAAATCCAGAATCTGCTGAATGATATCTCTGGCACGATCGGTTTGAAGCGTGATGATCTCGAGGTGATCTCGGATCTTTCCTGGCAAATCCATTTCGCGTAAATCCTGACGGGCGTAAAGCGCGATGATCGACAGGATATTGTTGAAATCGTGAGCCAATCCGGCAGCCATTTGCCCTACGGTGGCCAGGCGTTCTTGTTGATTAAGTTGCCGCTGGACTTGCCGCTCAAGCGTGACGTCATCAATAACAAGCAGGAGATTGCCTGTCTCCAGATTGCCACTCATCGTATGCGTCATAACTTCGAAAACCTGGTCTTTGGCTATAACCTCATGACGCAACCCCCCGGTCTCGGGCAAGGCGAGCAAATCCTCCAGCATCCGGTTTCCAAGGTAAGTGAGTTTATCGCCCACTTTAACATTGGTGAGAACCTCCAGATTATCCTTACCCATTGGATTGGCCAGGATAATCGTATGCTCCGAGTCGATCAGCAGTAAACCCACCTGAACGGTGCTCATCACGTCGAGTAATCGCTGGGCATGTTCGCGCAATTGATCGAGTAGTATCTCTCGTTGCTTTTCAGCCTGCTTGCGTTCGGTGATATCTTTGGCAACCGAGATGGAAACTTGCTTGTCTGCAATCTCGGCAAAATTTATCGTCACTTCGACCGGGAATTCCGTCCCATCTTTCCTGCGATGGACAGCCTCCATGGTCGTCACAACTTGCGAACGTGTCCTCATGCGATGTTGTTTCCATCGCTCCTCATCCAGATCGACATCGATATCCCAGATGTGCATATTCATCATTTCATCCTGGGTGTATCCAAGACTATCGCAGGCGTATTGATTGACGTAATAGATTTTGCCATCATCGTCCACTTGATATAGACCGATTTGCGCATGATCGATTCCGGAAAACGTTAACGCTAGATGCTGTTCAATTCGTTTCCGATCTGTGAGGTCTCGTGTAACGCTCAAGATGGCTGGTTGGCCACAATAGTTCACCAGGCTGGAGCTTACCTCTACAGGGAACGTTTTCCCATCTTTCGTAATGTGCTTGGTCTCAAATACCTGCATTTCCCCCATCTTCATGCGTTCGATGAGCTGACCGATTCCTTCTTTACTGATGGAGGCATCAATGTCATACGGCCCCATCGCTAGCAATTCTTCTCTGCTATAACCCAATACATCAAGAGCTGTGTCGTTCATTTCAAGGAATTTACCATTGAAGTCAATTACAAAGGCCGTATCATTCATGCTGTTTACCAGCTGTGTATATTCTTGCTCTCTTTTTTTATCTTCCGAGATGTCCCTCAGCATCAACAACAATCCTGTAACTACGTTATCCGGCCTCCTGATCGGTATCATGGTCCAATCGAAGTGGCGCCTCTCAATTTCAACATCTTCTTCCAAGATGAACGCTTTCGCCGCCTCGAACACCACTTCGTTGGATTCGAGAACCCGGCGGAATAATGCTTCATTCTCTGAGCCGGGGTAAAGTGTGAAGAAATTTACACCGACGTAATAGGAAGGATCGCGGCCGGCAGCCTCGGCAAAAGCCCGGCTGACCCGGATGAAATTGAAGTTTAAATCCAGGTGCATGACGATAATGCGCGTGCGATCAAACATACTTTCCAGGATTTGATGAATTTCGTTGGGAATGGACTCTGATCGACCTTGCCCGATATCGGCGGCTTCTAATTCAGATAACCTGCCGCGCAATTCCTCCAATTCTTGGAGTAGTTCTTTTTTTGTTTTCCGTGTAGATTTCATAATAATCTCAGACGATAGCAACTGGATCGCACGATCAGTAGCTGTTCCCTTAGATGTTAAGAATTATGCAGCGATCAATTTTATGGTTGTTAGTAGTGGTTCGTTGGTGAATGCAGCACTTTGGTCGATACAAGCCACGCGCATCTTTATAAATAAAAAGGAGATAATCGCTAGCCCTCGGAGTCGGGAAGGGATCGGCTCTTGGAACTACTTCAACGCCGATACCGGATCCGCGGGGTTATCCAGCAATGTTTTTTTCTTCGTCACCCCTTTTGTCATACTTATCAATTTATTTTATTGTACAGGTTTATTAAGAAATTGTTAATAAGCCAATTGGTACCGCTACAAAGATCAGTAATGGTCACAAAATGGAAGAACGGCGATAATCGACATCCATTCTCAGTTTCTGTGAAATGCAACGGAGTGTGAAGATTCATTTTCAATCGAAAACCTCCCCACATGCACTTCGGTTTGAACCCTCCGTGATATGAATCATGGATAACAAGTTATTCTGCAGCATAGAATCTTGACATTCGCTCTCGATCAAGGTATCCTTCCAACGCTGTCCGCGGGCGTAGTTCAGTGGTAGAACGTCTCCTTGCCAAGGAGAAGGCCATGGGTTCGAATCCCATCGCCCGCTCTGATCCAGATCGCCCCCTCAATTTAGCCCAACACCGACCGGCATATCTCGATTGCCGATTGACTCCCAGGCGACGTAGCCAAGTCTGGTAAGGCAAGGGTCTGCAAAACCCCCATTCGTCGGTTCAAATCCGACCGTCGCCTCTGAAGAAATGATATTCGAAGGATGCGTAAGGTTTATAAGGAAACCTTACGTATTCTTTTTAATACTACATCAAATGAATCCTTTGCCGCCAGCAGAAGCACTGAAGCAACCTGTTCAAATCGTGATAATTGAAGGGATAAAACTGTATTGAATCAGAGTGATTTCAGAAATTGACCCCCATTTGGTTTGCCACCTGTTTTTACGATAACGGACCGTCGAATACAGGACACAAAGCCGGCTTCGTTAGTTAATGATTCATTTATATTAATCGACGAAAATTATGCATAGGTAGAGGTGACATATGAACAACCAAAATCAACCCACTTCTCAAACCAGCAGAATCGCAGTCCTGACAACCGTGAGCTGTGGATGTATCCTTCTTCTACTCGCCGCGCTTGTCGTACCCTTCATAGTTGGGCCCAAGCTTTATGACCGCTTCACGGAACTGATTCAAAACGAGAAAGCTGAGGCGACCCAGCAAGCGGCCCTCATGTTCACCCCAACGTTCACAGAAATACCGGATATAGACGTCTATAGGTTACCATCCGATTTAGGAATTCCATCGCTGGTGGGATTCTACGATGTCTTTGGTCCAGGTGTTGTCAATATTAGAGTCTTCATCAACCAGGAAGGCATAATTGGAGAAGGTGCAGGTTCGGGCTTCGTTTTAGACGAAGCGGGACACATCGTCACCAACAATCACGTTGTAGATGGAGCGGAATCGATATCCGTCATCTTCTACAACGGTTATGAAGTCCCGGCAGAGATGGTAGGCACGGACCCGTACAGCGACCTGGCAGTGATCCAGGCCGAATCTATGCCAGAGGGCGTGATCCCGCTCGCTCTGGGGGACTCTGATTCTGTCGAAGTTGGTGAATGGGTCGTCGCCATCGGCAATCCTTTCGGACAGCAAAGCAGTATGACGATCGGTATCGTCAGCGCTTTAGGTCGAACCATCGGCTCAGGCGCAACGCCCTTTTCTATCCCGCAGGCTATTCAAACCGACGCGGCGATCAACCCGGGCAACTCAGGAGGACCACTGCTGACACTCGATGGACAGGTCGTCGGAGTCAACGCACAAATTGCCACGGGAGGGATCAGCGCCAACGCCGGTGTGGGATTTGCGATCCCCTCCAATATTGTGCGGCTTGTCGCACCCTCGCTCATCGAAAACCAGGAATATGCCTGGCCATGGCTTGGCGTGTCAGGAACGGATTTATCGCTCATGCTTCGCGAGGCCAACGACATCCAGGCACAACTTGGCACCTACATCCTGAATGTCGATCCGGAGGGACCGGCCGCAGATGCTGGCCTTCAGGGGATCACAGGGACGCAGTTGATTGATGCCATCGAAGTCCCCATTGGCGGAGATGTCGTTATCGCTGTCGATGGAGAAGCGGTTAACAGTTTCAGTGACCTGTTGGTTGACATCGCTTACAAGCACCCGGGCGATGAGGTGAATTTATCCGTCCTGCGCGATGGCGTCGAAGTAGAAATTAGCGTCGTTCTCGCGCCGCGACCATAACGATCAGCGACGAAAGCCATTCCATCCAACACGTACGCGTATCACTTCCGCATCTCATTCCATGCGCGCACGTGTTCTTTTTCTTCACGGCTCAACTTCCTGGGCAGTTTGACCTTAACGGTCACGTATAAATCACCGCGCCGATCAGGATTGCGCAGATTGGGCATTCCCAAACCCTTCAGCCGAATAACTTTCCCGTTCTGGGTTTCGGGCGGGATGGTCAGATCGACCGAACGATCGATACCTGAAACTCGCACCTCGCCCCCCAGAAGCATGGTGAAAAGGTCCACGTGAATCGTCAATCGTAAATCATCACCATCACGCTGGAAGCGAGGATGGGGTTCAACTTCAATGCGCACGTAGAGATCACCAGATTGAGCGCCACTTATACCGGATTGTCCCTGACCACTCAATCGAACCCTCGATCCAGTCCGAACGCCGGGCGGGATTTTCGCCTCAATCCGTCGACCATCCTCCCACTCGAGGACGCGCTGCGCTCCGTGGAAAGCCTCATCCAAATGAATGCGAACAGTCTGTTCGACATCCTGCCCACGCCGAGGCCTGGGGGTATATCCACGTTCCCGATACCCCGCTGGCCTTGCACTACCCACACCCCCAAACAGCGTCTCGAAGAAATCCGAAAATCCCCCCAACCCACCGCCAAACAGATCTTCGAATTCCTCCGGGCTCACGCTACGCGTATACATGTCTTGACCGCCCGGCTGCGCCGCCCACTGACCCCAGTCAAAATCCTCCGCACTGCCGCCGGCTCGCTGATATTGTTTCCACTGCGAACCAAAGGTATCGTACTTCTGCCGTTTTTCCGGGTCGGAGAGGACCTCATATGCCTCGCTGATCTCCTTAAAACGTGCTTCCGCGGAGGCATCTCCCGGGTTGACATCCGGGTGGTGTTTCCGCGCCAGCTTGCGGAAAGCGCTTTTTATTTCGTCTTGCGAAGCGCTTTTCTTAACGCCCAGAATTTTGTAGTAGTCTTTATATTCCATTAGCTTTCAACCTGATCGTACAATGAGTACGAACACTCCTTACGACGTTGGATTCATATATTCCACCACTCTGTTGGTTTCGAGTCCTCGACGACGCCCAAATTAACAAAGACAGAATGCCCCGTTCACCCACAGACCAACGTCCATGGTCGATGTTCATTTTATCATCTTATCTGTTTCGTCTTAGAACCGCATTTGAAAAGAGGGGGATAATCAACCTTCGTTTAAAATAAAACAATACTTGCATCGGTTGTAGCTTCCGATGACGGTGTACTGCTTGAAGTGTTTTCGTACGTAGGAATGCATTTCTGATCAAAAACGATTTACCAACTCGATTCAACATGCTTCTCGATCGATTCACGATGTTCCCGATAATGCTCGTAGGTATTGGCCGCGATACCGGCCAACAATAACTCGCCTGGCCGCTCCCCTCCAACCCGTGATGCGATCATCGTCTCAAATGACATGCCATCCATATCCCGCAGCACCTGTTCGTGGCATTCATGAGACATCGCGCGGATTTCTGTGAGCGACCGATCCCGATAGCGTTCGTAAAGACGTGCATTTAACCCATCTTCATCCAGGGAATTGAATTCCTCCGAATCCATTTGGAGCGCTTCATAAGCCGGTTGATTGTGGATGTAATGCAGGCACATGAATCGTTCCCATGCTGCGGTGTGCGCCAGGATGTCCTTCACAGACCAGCCGCCAAATGCAGGAATGCGCATCTTCTCGGAACTGATCTTGGAGATCAACAATACGAACGCAGTCCACTCCGTTTCAATCTTCGCCAGAAGTTCGTCTTTGGATATAGTGAGACCGAATCCCCCACTCGGATTTTCATTCACAGGGCTTTTCCTCCACAACTCTCGCAATGGACAGATTCATCCAACCTGGGAGCCCCTTCTAATAATAGCCCACTCAATATAACCTGCTATAATAGTATTACTGGTTATTAGATAACACGGTGCTTCTAACCTGTCAAGTATATATTGATGGTTACTTTACACAGGGAGATAATAGACGCTATGACGAGTCTGCCTTTAGAGAAGAACTGGGATTTCGACGCCGGTTTGCTGCCCCTGGATTTCGCCAACACAGCGGATTGGCACGCCAGATCCGATCCGGTCGAGAAACTCCGTGCGTACGCCGATCTTGTAGACTGGTCCTGGCGGGCTGGCCTGCTGACAGAGAAAGCCGTGCAGCAACTGCTTACCGCAGTCGAACAGCGACCGGAAGATGCACATCGATCACTGGATCGTGCCATCGAGATACGCGAAGCGCTCTATCGGATCTTCTCGCATCACGCCGCAGGAACCAATATCCCCAAAGCTGACCTGGAACTTTTCAATGCTGCACTTTGTGAAGCGCTGCGCCAGGTCAGAATTGAGATTTCGCCTGAGGGATTCTCCTGGGGTTGGTACGACAAAGAACAAGATCTGAAAAGCATGCTCTGGCCGATCCTGTGGGAGGTGGCAAGATTGCTGACTTCCGAGGATCTGAAGCGAGTCGGTGAATGTGCCGACGATCGGGGCTGCGGATTTCTCTTCTACGACAGCAGCCGAAACCACAGCCGGCGCTGGTGCAGTATGGAGAGCTGCGGCAATCGAGCGAAAGCACTAAGACACTACAAACGATCGAAAACGAGTGATTAACATCCTCTTGAGTAAGACGCCTCGGCATAAATCCATCGACTTCAATGACAACGAAAAAGAAATCGGATATACTCACTGAGTGAGTATATATGTCGAGAACGCATAGAACCATACAGGAATTATCCCCGGAGTACATCGTTCTGGGTCTGTTGAAACTCCAACCCAGCCACGGGTACGCACTTCATCAACGTCTGGAAACAGCATTAAGTCAAGTCTGGCGCATCAGCCTCAGCCAGGTTTACAACATCTTACACAGACTCGATAAACAGGGATTCATCCAAAAGTCTGGAGATGTATCAGCCGCGCAAGATATGAATCGTGTACCCTTCCAGGTTACGGCAACAGGTGATCGGCATTTCGAGACCTGGATGCGAACCCCAGTCGGACCCAGCGTGCGCGCCATCCGCATGGCTTTCATAACCAAGTTGTATTTCGCTTATCAACTCGGCCGATCTGACCTGCAAGAACTGATTGCTGCACAACGATCGGTGATTAATACCCGGCTTGATAAATTATACGCACAGGCCGACTCGGTCCCCAAAACACAATTCGTCAATCGCCTGGGTCTGCAACTGCGGATCAAGCAATTGGAATCCCTGCAGGCCTGGTTCGAAGAAACGATCGACGACATCCCTATACCATTGGAGAAAGAAACATGAAACATAGGCACATCATTCTTACCAGCTTGTTCCTTCTGCTCACATTTACCCTGGCCTCCTGCCAGAACAAAGCAACAGCGACTTCCCCACCATCGACTCCTACAGAAGCAGAGGTCGAATCGGAGCCAGAACCAGAAACCAACGCACAGGAAATCGATCCGATAACTGTAGTCGACACCCTCGATCGAGAAGTCACATTTTCAACTCCTCCAGAACGCATCATCATCGCTGGCCGAGCCACTACGATGGTTGTCAACGCACTCTATCTGTTCCCTGAAGCGCAGGAAAGGCTGGTAACCTTCGAAAGCCGCAGCCAAAGAGGCTTTGATTTCTACCCCATTGTCCAGCCGCAGTTCGATAAACTGGAACTGCTCGAACGCAACGCAGGGCCGGAGCAGATCGCGCCCTTCCAGCCGGATCTGGTGATCCTGAAGAGTTACATGGCGGACAGCCTGGGCGCGGCACTAGAAGAAATCGATGTTCCCCTGATCTACGTAGATTTCGAGACACCCGAGCAATTCGAAAGAGACATCAGCATACTCGGAACCGCACTGGGAAACACGGAACGAGCCCAGGAAATCAACGCCTTTTACAAAGGGCAGCTCGAGATGATCGCAGCCAAACTCGATGACGTCGAGGAAGCCGATAGACCCGGAGTCCTGCTCATGCAGTACAGCGATGAGGAAGGCGAAATCGCCTTTGAAGTTCCGTCCATCGATTGGATACAGACCGAACTCGTCACCCTCGCCGGCGGCATCCCGGTCTGGAGCGAAGCCGCCGAAGCTGGCGGCTGGACGGTTGTAGGGTTCGAGCAAATCGCGGCCTGGAATCCCGAAAAGATCTTCGTCATCAATTACGCCGAAGATCCGTCTGCGGCCGTTGAAAGTTTGAAGCAGAATCCCAACTGGATGGCGCTGGACGCCGTTCAGCAGGACGAAATCTACGGCTTCCCGGGCGATTTCTGGAGCTGGGATCAACCCGATCCGCGCTGGATCCTGGGGTTGACCTGGATGGCGACGAAAATCCATCCTGAAATCATGGCTGACATCGACATCCGACAGGAAGTTATCGATTTCTACTCCCAGATGTACGGCTTTGCGTCAGGAGTCATCGAGACGGAGATTATATCGTTGATCCAATCCGGTCTCGACTGAACACAACGAGGGCACATGAGGCAACTTGATCGACGTGGATATCTCTTCATCCTGCTCGGCGTAACACTGCTCGCCGTCTTCCTTGCGTCCCTTTTTGTCGGGCGTTATCCGCGGCCGTACTGGATGCCCATCCGTTTATTGGGAGAGGACGCATTGGCACGCCGACTCGTCCTCTCCTTGCGTCTTCCCCGTCTGTGTTTGAGTTTGCTGCTTGGCGTCACACTCGCCGCAACGGGAGCAGTAATGCAGATGATATTCCGCAACCCGCTGGTGGAACCCGGATTCCTGGGCGTATCCCAGGGGGCGACCTTCGGTGCGGCACTCAGCATCCTCTGGATCGGATCCGCCTGGAGCATGCATACCCTGGCCATCTTTTTCGCCATGGCCGGCCTGTTTGCTACGTACATACTCGCCCAACGCATGCGCTTCGGCGGCTGGGTGCTGCGGCTCGTCCTGGCCGGCATTGTCGTCTCGGCCTTGTTTTCAGCCGGAACGGGAATCCTCAAGACCATGGCCGATCCATTGACCCAGCTTCCCGAGATCACCTTCTGGCTGCTGGGCGGATTGTGGTCGGCGACCTGGGATGACGTACTGCACGTGCTGCCCTTTGTAATTCCGGGCTTAACGCTGGTTTTCTTGCTGCGCTGGCGGCTCAATCTGCTCTCCCTCGATGATGAAACGGCCTGGTCGTTGGGTGCGGCGCCGGCGCGCGAACGCAGCCTGCTGCTCTTCGGCGGCGTGGCTGCCACGGCTTCGCTGACTTCGGTGGCCGGAATCGTGGGCTGGGTCGGGCTCATCATCCCGCATCTTTCTCGCCGTCTTTTCGGCGCCGACTCGCGCTACAATCTTCCGGGCGCCATGCTGCTGGGAGGCATCTTCACCATTCTCTGTGACGACATCGCCCGCAGCTTGATGGCCGGAGAAATCCCGCTGGGCATTCTGACATCATTGCTTGGAGCCGCCACCTTCATCGCCCTGATGATCACCATCAAACGGAAACCGGGCTGATGAACGAACACGCGCTGATCACCATCGACGATCTTCACTTCCGCTACGAAACCAGCCAGGCCTTGATCTTTAACGGTTTATCGGCCACGATTGCCGCCTCGGAAATCACGGCCATACTTGGCCCGAACGGCGTGGGCAAGACCACACTGCTGCACATTCTGATTGGTTTGCTGCCCTTCCAATCCGGCGCAGTCTATCTGGCCAATCATCCCTTGGACAGCTACTCACGCACGGAGATGAGCCGCTTAATTGGGCTTGTGCCGCAGTTGGAAAGAATACCATTCCCCTTTTCCGTCTATGAATACGTATCCATGGGCCGGGCACCGCATATCGGCATGCTGGGAACTCCCGGCCAGAAAGATCAACGTCGCGTCGATCAGGTGCTGGAGATCCTCGATCTGCAAAATCTACGCCATCGATCCGTAGATGAACTCAGCGGCGGCGAGTCACAGCTGGTACGTATCGCACGCGCCATGGTGCAGGAGCCGCACGTCCTTTTGTTAGACGAGCCGACCGCCCACCTGGACCTGGGGAACAAACACAGGATTCTCGAAGTGCTGCAAGCCCTCGTCGACGACCGGACGAGTGTGATTTTCACCACCCACGATCCCGATGCAGCTTTCGCCATCGCCGGGCAGGCGCTGCTGATCTACGAGACTTCAGCCCTGGCATTCGGTCCGGTGGAAAAGGTGCTTACGAGCAAAAATCTCTCCCACGCCTATCGACTACCCGTTGAAGTTCGTCGCGTGGATGGCCGCTTTATCGTCATGCGGAAGGAAGAGAACGATTGAACGGCCGCGGCGACATCATCATCGTCAGTGGAAGCGTGGGCTCGGGGAAAACCACGTTCTGCAAACACGCTATCGACACAATCCGTAATTCAACAAAATCGACCTGGAGCGTAAAAGGCATCCTCGCCCCTGCCATCTTTGATGGGGCCACAAAGGTTGGCATTGAAGCGCTCGATCTGGCTTCGGGAGAACGAAGGCGGCTGGCCCAGCGCCGTACGGATTCGTCTTCGGGAATCCAGACTCAACAGTGGTCCTTGGATCGAGACACCCTCGATTGGTGCAATCAAGTCCTGCGTGCGGCCGTGCCCTGCGATCTGCTCGTTGTGGACGAGCTCGGACCGCTGGAATTCGAGCGAGATGAAGGTTTTCAGGAGGGCGTGATTGCGTTGGATTCAGGACAGTATTTGGTTGCGCTGGTCGTCGTACGCAGGAGATTGCTGCATTATGCCAAGGCACGCTGGCCGAATATAAAAGTGCACACGATTCGGGACCGAGACCATGCGCTTGCGAGTGCAGACCAATTGATTAAAGAATTACACGTCTAAATCGATCGCTGATTCTTCCTTGTGTAGACGATCCCGAATCAACCATCCCCGCTTGTAAATACAGTCCTGAATGCTAATCCAATCCGAAGTACTTGAGTACCCGCAGTGCCCGCAGCGTATTCCAGCGGCTGGGCTGCCCGGGTTTTTCCATCTCGAAGTGGAGCTTTCCGGGGTATCCTGCTTGCAGCGGCCAACACCCGTCGGTCCGCCGTTTTTTCAGCAGCGCCTCACAAGCCGGGCGCATGCGTTCATCCCAGGGCACACCGGCGTTCTGGAAGTAATCGAGGGCGCGCAGGATATCGTAATGCCAGCGTCCAGGGAAACTCAGCCGCAGGAAATCTTTGTGGATGATCTCGCCCGTGCGATCGGATTTGTACAGCTGGTGGATTAATATGAATTCGCGCGAACTCGCCGCCGCAGACTGCAGTTCGTCCAGTCGATAGGTGTACCCATTTCGTTCGTATTCAAGCATGCCTTCCAACAAGGAAATCGTCGAGTGCATTGAACTGTGTCTCGCCCCGCCCCGGTTTCGTTCGCAGTTGAAGCCACCGTCTTCCATGCGTTCATGGATAACATAGTCAACAATGGATTTCAGCTGGTCCTCATCTGCACCAAAATAACACGCATAATTGAGGAACATGCCGTTGACGCATACGTCGCTGACCTCGATCGTCTTGGCGGGGTTGACTCCACCATCCGCGGCTTTCCTCGTCTCGAGAATGATCTCGATACTCCGCTTAATATCTTTGCTATCCGGCTGGATTTGGAGTGTTTTTAGATCAAGGAGGGAATAATGTGAACTCGTCCATTTCGGCTGGTAGAATCCGCGTCCCCAATGCCCTTGCGTATGCCTTTCCGCGAGGAACGCTGCCCCCCAACCCTCATTAGCGATGCGTGCCTGCAAATCCGGATGCGGTTCACCCAGCAAGTCCCGATGGACCTGGAATTGAATCGACACATCCCCTTCCAGCAGCCAATCGCGGATATTCTCATCCATATGTAACACTCCGTCAGGCAAACCACATCAGACAGGTAAACGCCAAAGGTATTCCATCGAAACACTGGCCACCCGAATGTCTACGCGCCAGGTTGTTCATTCAGGATGCCGATGCTTGATTCTCCTCGCCCATTTGCAGTAAAACACTTGCATACCCACAGATAATGGTCGCAAACAGCATGACGAAATTAAACAACGTGAGAACCGGCACGATATCCGCATTGTTATAACCAAAGAAATGCCCCAGCAGGATTAATCCGGGGAAAACCGTGAAGAATCCCAGGACCGATGCCGCCAGAGTCCATGGCCAAATACGGGCAAGCAGTGGTCGCACACCATCCGGAAGAATCCGGCGCCACAGTTTTAACGGCTTGTTGATCCGCGTGGCGACTGCGCCCACGATGATGCCAATCAGCGGCGGCCCAAAACCCCCACCGACGAGCAGCAGTAGAACCGAAAGCAAGATCAGGATGTAGCCGCCTCCCTTTCGATCGACGAACACCACGCCCCAGATCCCGGTGATCAGCGACATCAACACAGCGACAATGCCCGTCACGCGCATATTGGAGATGATGGTCATGGCAGGTTCACCGGCCATAATGCGGAAGAGCTCGTTATCAGGCCATGATTCGATAAACATTTCGTCTGTAATTACATCACCCTGCAGGATCTCGCCGACCGCATGTTCCATACCAACCAGACCAACGATTATTGCGAATATGAAAACCATCCAGTGTGTCGCGCTTGTTGGTTTAATCCATCCCGTTCCATGCCTCATCTTCGTTCTCCTGTTTGTCCCATTGCGAAATCACTTGTATGAGATTCTCGTTGCAACGCGCGGGAATTATAGATCAGAATCATTCGACTGAGGGTGTTTTTTCATGATTCGCTGATACAATTTATGGTAAGCAAGTCTCGCTTGGCGTTATTCTCTCCGGTTGAAGAAAAGGTGGGCTGTCATGAGAGAATGGACCACGCTCAAACAATCGTCAGCTGCTCTACGGATTGGCCAATTCAATTTTATATATATACCTGTCATAATTTCAAAATATATGGAGTATTTAGATGAAAAAGATAACCTTTTTTCAAATCTCAACCCTGTTGGCAACCGTTCTCACCTTGACGGTGAACACATTGGCCAACACCTTGCCAATAAATGGCCAGACGACGGGTGAAATATCGGACCGCTTTGCGATATATTTCGTCCCGGCCGGCTATGTATTCTCGATCTGGGGGCTGATATATCTTGGCCTGATCGCCTTTGCCCTTTACCAGTTGCTGCCCGCCCAGCGTGAAAATCCGTTGCTCAAAGAAATCGCACCGGCATACTGGCTGGGCAGTCTCGCCAATGCCGCCTGGATTTTATTGTGGCATTATGAGTACTTCCCGCTCACACTGGCCGCCATGCTCATCCTCCTGGCGACTCTGCTGTATATCTACGTGCACATTTCGAAAGCCCGCATGAGTCTTGATCGCAATCAAAAATGGTTCCTTCAACTCCCCTTCAGCATCTACCTGGGTTGGATTTCCGTGGCTACGATCGCCAACGTCTCCCAGGTGCTTTTCTCCGCAGGCTGGAATGTCTGGGGAATCTCGGCGACTGCCTGGACGGCGATCATGCTCGGCGTTGCTGCATTCCTCGGCCTGATGATGCAACTGCGGGAAAACGACTCCGCCTACGTCCTCGTGCAGATATGGGCCTTCATCGGTATCGCCACCAAGCACGCGGACACCCATCTGGTCGCCTACTCGGCCTGGGTGTTTACGGCCGTTTTAGGGTTGGCTGTCATTGTTGGTTTTTTCCGTAAGCGAGGTTAACTCCTGAAGGGGGTGTAATCATGACCACCAGGATCGTCACCGATTCGA
>DAOUEK010000002.1:0-74809 GCA_034430425.1 Anaerolineales bacterium
CCTTTCTGGGTGGGCACGTGGCGCAGCTCGAAAGCGTGTTTCCTACCGGGGAGCGTGCCCGTGATTTATTGGATCAGGTGATTCGCGAAGCAACGGAACACGAGAACATCACCATTCTCACCCAGGCCAGGCTGGTGCAGGCCAGCGGCTATGTGGGAGACTTTCAAGTTAGGGTGGTTCAGGATTCGCGCGGTGTTAGCGATGAAAACGCGGACGCTGCCATGCGGGCCTGCGAAGAAACGATCCCCGATTCGTTCAACTACGGCCTGACGGAACGAAAATTGATCTACCGGGCCTATCCCGGTTGTTACCCGTCCACGCCGGCCGTTGATTGGGAAAACTGCCAGGACGGGAAGCTCGAGGTAAAACTCGACGGCAAGTCATTGGTCTTGAAAAACGAACCTCGCACGATCGAACTCAACGTCGGTGCCATCGTCGTGGCGACAGGTTTTGACCTGTATGCGCCCAGGACAGGCGAGTACGGCTACGGCGAGCTGCCCGAAGTGATTACGCTGCCGCAGTTAATCCGGCACCTTTCGCTGCTCGAGCAGGGAGAGGAATTCAGCTGGAACGGACGTCCGGTGCGCGATATGGCGCTGATTCATTGTGTCGGCAGCCGTCAAGTGGAAGGCGTGCACGAACCCCAGGCGGATGACAACATCAACAACTACTGCTCGCGTTATTGCTGTACGGCCTCGCTGCACATGCTCGATGAAATTCAGGAACACTATCCGGATGTCAATATATTTGATCTCTACCAGGACATCCGCACGTACGGCCGCGGTCACGAAGTCTACTACCGCAAAACACTGGAGAACATGGTGCGCTTTGCCCGATACCGTGGAGAGGATATGCCCGCTGTGAAAGCAGCACCGGAAGGCGATACCCATCCTGTCTTGATCGAGATGACTGATTCACTCACCTGGGGCGAGATACTGGAGATCCCGGTCGACCTCGTCGTTCTGGCGGTTGGCATGATGCCAAGTAAGGTCGACGATCTGGTGCAGATGTTGAAGATTTCGAAGGGAACCGATCGCTTCCTGTTGGAGGTACATCCCAAACTGCGGCCGGTGGAAACGGCTGTGCCAGGTGTGGTATTGGCTGGAACGGCGCAGAGCCCGATGAACATCCAGGAAAGCTGCGCAGCGGCCAAAGCGGCGGCTTCGAAAGTTGCCGTTTTGCTGGGTAAAGGCAGCGTCAAACTTGAACCCTTCGTAGCAATTGTCAATCCGGAGCTTTGCACAGGCAGCGGCAAATGCGTTGAAATTTGCGCCTACGAAGATGCCATCGCGCTGGTGACATTCTCGGATAACGGGCGCGAGCGCAAAGTCGCCGTGGTAACACCTGCAAATTGTGCTGGCTGCGGCGCCTGCGTAAGCGTCTGTCCGGAAGGCGCGATCGACGTTCAGGGATGGACCTTGAAGCAGTATCAAGCGATGGTGCAGGCGATCGGCGCTGAGTACAAGACGCCGGAAGAGGTGGAAGTATGAGTGAAAAGGAAGATAAAAAAGCGCGCACGCAGATGTTGAAAGAACTACGTGAAAAACATGAGGCAAGCGTGGAAGAGACGCGCGAGCTTCTGAAAAGTCAACAGACTGTGCGGCGTACGATCCAAAAAGCGATTGCAGATGAACCCAAGACCATTCCTCAAACCGCCGAAGAAACCGGTTTGCCGGCGACGGATGTGCTCTGGCATTTGATGGCCATGAAGAAATACGGATTGGTCGTTGAAAGTGATATGCAGGGTGATTACTACACTTACCAATTGGCGAAGGAGTCTTAAGCATGAGTCAGCGCGTCGATCCAACGCTTCTTAAAGAGCTCAAGCAGTTCGGTGCCGTGGGAATCGAAAAATGTTTTAATTGTGGAAACTGCACGGCAATCTGTCCTTTAACAAGCGACGACCATCTTTTCCCGCGAGACATGATCCGTTATGCACAACTGGGGTTGAAAGACCGCTTGCTGCAGAGCACCGATCCGTGGCTTTGCTATTACTGCGGCGACTGCACGCGGACTTGCCCTAAAGAAGCGGAGCCCGCCGAAACGATGATGGCCGTGCGGCGCTGGCAAACGGCGAAATACGATCAATCCGGGCACGGTGAAAAAATGTATACCTCTGAGCGAGAGGTCGGGAAGGCGGTCCTGCGCTATGCGCTGGTGCCGCTCGCGTTGTTGTTGATCTATCACATCATCTATTACATCGTGAAGGGGTCTTCCAATATCATTACCGACCAGGTGGTTTTGAACAAATTTGCCCCGGTGATGTTGGTTTGGGCCGTTGTGCTCTTCCACTTCGCGCAGTTGGGGCTTCGTCTTTTCCGCAACGCAGCCAACATGTTCCGGCATGTCATGCGACTGGACGATGAGGGCCAACCGAAAATACCCATCGGGATTTACATTCAGGAACTCAAGAATTTCGTCCTGCATGTCTTAACCCAAAAACGCTGGCTCGATTGTGGTGAAGATCGAAGCCGCTGGTTGAAGCACTTGATCTTGATTAGTGGATATGCCTTGATGCTGATGTTGGTCGTTGGATTGTTATGGTGGTTCCAGACGGATGAACTCTATCCCATTTATCATCCACAGCGTTGGGTGGGCTATCTGGCAACGATATTCCTGCTCATTGCTTCAGGTGAAGCCTTGATCGGGCGTATGCGCAAGCGTGAAGAAATTCACCGCTTTTCACACCCGACAGATTGGCTTTTCCCGAGTTTTATTTTTGTGGGCGCGGTGACCGGCATATTTGTGAATATTTTCCGCTATCTGTACTTGCCATGGCCGACCTATATCATCTATACCATTCATGTCATGGCTATGATGGCGATGTTGGATACGGAAGTAGGTATCGGAAAGTGGACGCATCTGATCTATCGCCCGCTTGCCATGTATCTCGAAGCGGTGAAAGCCCGGGCAGCCGAACAACCCAGTCCGGCTGCAGTTCCGGCAGCTTGAACCGAGAGAAAAAAATCGATCAGGAGGTTATCAATGAGTGAAAAGATGGTGGTTGTGTGCAACCATGCCGATCCGCCGCATGTAATGCCGACTCTGATAATGGGGGCGTCAGGCGTGGCGTTGGACAACGAAGTGATCTTGTTCTTCTGCCCCGGTGGTGCACAGGCGTTACTCAAGGGCGAATTGGAGAAGATCGGTACGCCCAAGGGGCTGCCAAATCCGGTCGAGTTGTTTGACACCATACTCGATCAGGGTGGCGAGATTATCCTGTGCGAATTGGCGCTCGAGAATAAGGGCATCGATCCAAAAGATCTGCGCGACGAGCGCATCGTGATTAAGAATGCCCCATCATTCTTGATGGACGCAGAGGGAGCAAGTATGACTCTGACCTTCTGAGTCAATGAAGTTCACTGATTGGTGACATCGATTCGTTCCTGCGACCATCTGCTCAAACACCCCCGTAGCATTTCGTTTGCAGGATGCGGTGTCAATAATCGAATTACCTGGCCGGACTGCTCCGGCCAGGTTTATCTAAATCCGAGTTAGGATTCGGCAATACGCAATAAATCACGATTTGTTGGATCGTGTACGAATGCCCAGAAAGATTCCATGGCGCGATTTGGGGGATGGAGTTTGCTGCGGATCATATATACCCTGCGGTGTAAATCGAAACCCTTTACGGGTATTTGTACAATGGTTCCGAGTTCGAGTGCCCATTGTGCAGCCGTACGGGAAACGAATGCCAGGCCAAAACCTTTTTCAACGGTTTTGACGATGGCTTCATCGTTGCCTACTTCAAGAATGACGTTCAATTCTCCGGGATCGATGTCGTGCCTGCCGAGCTCGGTTAGCAGCTCTCTGCGGTTGCCCGAGTCAGGCTCGCGCATGATGAAGGGTACGCCGAGAAATTCGGATGGGTCGATCGAGTCCATCGCCGTCCATGGCTGTTTGGCAGGGCTGATGAGAATGATGTGGTCGGAGAAAAATTCTTGACAGTCCAGATCGTCACCACACGCATCGAAGCTGACGACACCCAAATCGGCTTCCTGTTCGAGCAGTGTAGAGACGACGTTTGTGCGTCCGCAGCGATGGATGAAAACGTGCACACCCGGATGGCGCTTGATAAAACGGCCGGCGAATTGGGGCAAGATGTATTTTCCCGTCGTCGTACTGCAGGTGATGCGCAATGATCCGATGACTTGGTCCTCCATGGAATGCATCATCTGCTGTACACCCATTGCTTCGCGCAGTAGTTTTCTTGCATGTGGCACGAGCAGGCGTCCTGCCTCGGTGAGCACGATTTCGTTGCCGGAACGTTTGAAGAGCGGGCTGCCGAATTCTTCTTCCAGCTTTTTGATATGGTGGCTGACCGTCGGTTGGCTGAGGTGCAAACGTTGTGCCGCTTCGGAAAAACTGAGCGTTTCTGCCGCATGCAGGAACATTTGCAGCCGGGCTAGATCGATCATCTTGGTGGAATTCTCCTTCTTGTCACGTACCGCTCAGGTCATTATAAAATGATGGGCGCTTGAGATCTTCGTTCGCGAACGCTTCTTCGAATCCTAAATTAATTCTAATCTATTCTGGCTCGATAATGATCACGCTTCCGGCCCCGCCCTGGATGAAATTCTCAGCGTATTCATCCTTGAACATCGCGATGGCACGATCGCCGGTGCAGTGACTCGGCGCCACTTTTTCAACGCCCATCTGGCGAAAGGCAGCGATGATAGCTTCGATTTCTGCCGCACTTTTATCTCGCAGGTGGAATCCTCCCATAACCAGGTGGACAGGATCGCCGTACAGTGTTTTTGCTTCCTGAACCATTTCCGCCACTCCGGGGTGTGCGCAGCCAGTAATGACGACGAGCCCCTTCGCCGTTTTGATGACCAGCGCTTGTTCGGGGATACCCGAATTCATCTGCCCTGTTGTGAAGAAATCGTCCGTAATAGCCTGTGCCTCTGAAACTTCAACAACGTCCGTCATCTGGGAGATGCGCTGTTTAACGCTATCCGGAAAGGAGGAAAGGAGAAATACCGTCGGCTGGATCTCCAAATTCAGCAATCCTTCCAGTCCACCGATATGATCGTTGTGGATGTGGGAGATGACAATACGCTCAATGGTGGTTGGATCGAATGCCAGGACTTGCATATTTCCAAGCAGCGTCGGTGAATCGCCGCCGGTGTCGAACAGCGTTACGCGGTCTTTGTACTCTACAAACGCGGAGAAACCCCATGCAATCTGAGTACCGCTGTTGTATTGGTAGTTATCGTATACGGTCGTGATGACCAGTCGATCCATTTTGGAGTCATCCGATGTAGCCATATCGTTCCTTTCTGTGGGTTGAAATGCAGTTGGCGTTGGGTTGAAATCCGTCACTGCATTTTGACCGGGAGAATAGATTGGTTCGATTTCGATTGTGGAAGGGTTTTCCGCCTGATCCGGCGACGCCAGGTTTGGTGTCGGCGGGATGCCACCTTCACAGGCGCATAATACCAGGATGACCACTGTATATTTAATGAAGATGCGGATCATGTTTCAACCTGTTAGCGGGTATGATGATTTTCACTTATCATTTTGTTGATGGTGCTACGAGTGATCTTTAACCGTTTTCTCCAAGACTGCAACGATGTCGTCCGCTTTTTGCGACAACTCTTTTCCATCGAATGGGATGCCCTTCAGCCAGGAAGTGGTCACCGCGGGATCGTCATCTATACTTCCAATGGTCTCAACGCCCCCGTCGAGAAGTTTACCGCGAATGTACTCTTCCATTTCTGAGTCTCTTATCCGATTCAAAATGGCCAAGACATCGCAAATCTTGGTTTCTTTGAACAGCTTTACGGCGAGTTGAGCCAATTCCTGGCTTTCAAGATGTTCGGTTGCAGGAGGGGTTCCGGCTTTCAGTAGTTCAACCATTTTCTTCATATGAATCGCCATTTGGATGGCGGCATGGGTGGGATCAACGACAGTAAGAACCCAATCGAGACTGGTTATTGCCCCTCTGGCGGAATCTTCAAAGCCTGCCTTGAAATCCACCATGGTCACAGGCATTTTGCCATCGTGCAATATACGAACATCACGGGCAATTTTATTGATCGGACCATCGCATCCCGCGCCTGGCCCCAAATCACCGATTTTACCCGCTGCAAGCATCATGATGCCATCTTGATTTTGAACGTAGTATTCATCGGGGATCTGTTCGAGGTCGAGTTCGGCATTGGGCAGGGGAGTGGGGTCGTCAACCGGACAAGTCACTAAACCACCACTGAAGACCATCCCGCCAAAGAAATCAATCAAGGACCTGGGTGGACTTGGAAGACCGAGTATCTTGTTGAAACCAACGTTTGTCGAGTCGGCATCCAGTATGCATACTTCATAATCGCGCCGTCGAAGCGCTTTTGCGATCAATAACGTTACGGTGCTTTTCCCGGCCCCACCTTTTCCAACCATTCCAATTCGCTTTTCGACCAACGGTTTTTCCCTGTCAGGCATTCCGATTCTCCTTGATGGATTGTGGTATCGCAAAGCGGATGTCGATCGAATCTCGTCTATCAACATCGCTCAGTTTGCTTTGGAAGGTGTTAGTCTGCTGGTTTCTCAGGCATTGTCACAGCACTCGCATGCCCTCGATGATTCGGTAGGAATTATTTTCGAGAGTCATCTGACGATCATCTTTGGGCAGGTACTCGGAAAAAGGAACGCGAATATGTTTGCCATTTGAATCCTTCTCGATGCGATACAAATCATCGATATCTTCGATGCGATCGATAAAGAGTACGCCATCCAGGTGATCGATCTCGTGATGGACTACGACTGCGTCAAAGCCTGTAAATACTCGATCGAATGGTTCCCCTTGATCGTCAAGGCCCGAAACACGTAAGTAATGCGGCCGAATCGTTTCTCCAAACAGGCCGGGGAAGCTGAGACAACCGTCGAAATCCCGGATTTCTTGTTTTGCTTCCTGGATCACAGGGTTAACCAGGGTTGTAAATATTTTGCCAGATGTTTTTGATGGGTTGGAAGAATCCAGCTGGACGATCACGACTCGAAAATGAGCGTCGATCTGGGGGGCAGCCAGTCCTATGCCGTTCGGATGGGCACCCAGGGTATCCTTGAGGTCACGAATCAACCGCTTCACCTTGCGGTTCATGGTATCGACCGGCATACTTTTGCGCCGTAGCACGTTTTCTTTTTCGGGATATAGAACGATGTCTTTGATTGCCAAGGTTTCTCAGTCCTTTGGGTCTACTCTGATAAAGGGAGGTTAAATATCGGATGATCGTAATTAATAAATCCCCTTGATTTGTGCTCGTTTGCGAGGTTTGCTGTTTGTATTATCCGGGTAATACGAATCAATGGAGCACCAGAAACGGACGCCATGCCGTTTGACGATTTGGATCTGTCCGCTCGCTGCGATTTGATCGAACGTTTGCCGGGCGGTTTTTGGCTCCCACTGCGCCAACGTCCGTTTGACCTCATCTTCGCGCATTGGATGTCGTCGAACGATGGTGAGGATGGCATCCAGGGAGTTGGTCTCGGCGCCGCGCTCATACTTCCCTTCGGTTGGATGGACCACTTTTGCGATATCACCGAGAATCGCCATCGCGCGTAGAACGCCTTCTTCGCTGGCGGGCTGCACCCAGGTTTCAGCAGGTGGTCTTGAAGGGACGTTCAGGTGGATGCAATCGGGTTCAATTTTCCGCAAGGCAGAAGCGAGATCGGTTAACGCTTCCTCTGTATCGTTAATATTGTCGATCAACATCACTTCAGGCCACAAAATCCCTTCATATTCCTGCCCAAAATCGATCAAGCCCTGCAGATGAAGATCGAAGGGAATTCGTGCATGCGGCCGGTTGACTTTGCGGTACAGCGCTGCGGAGCCCGCATCCAAACTGGGAAGCACGGCATCCGCGGCGAGCAGTTCCTGACGTACGGCGGGCATGTGCAATAATGTGCCGTTGGTGATCACGGCCACAGGGATATCGCTGAGGGCTTTCAGCTCTCGGATCATCCGGCCCAGACCTGCGTTCAGCAGTGGTTCACCGGATCCAACGAAGGTCACCCAATCGATGTCCGCATGATAGTGCTCGTCCAGGAAATGGGACACTTGCTCCAGGATCAACTCCGGGGCGATATATTCTTTTCGCTGATTGACTACCGGCCGAGTTCGACCGAGCTGGCAGTAGATGCAATTCCAATTGCAGGTCTTCAAAGGAATTGGATCAATGCCGAGCGATTGGCCTAATCTTCGCGAGGGGACGGGGCCAAACACGTATTTCAACGCTGCATCCGCTCCTTAATACATGCCGGATGGGAAGATTTCTTTGTCAGTTGAACGGTATCACCAAATTGATAGCACGTCAACAGAAAGGTGACAAACGTACAACTTAAATAGGAAATTGTCATGTTAATGGCATCAATGGACTGATATAAGGTATATTCATATGTCCGGGCACCTGAATTGGGAGTGATGATTGGCGATGAATGACCATCAATCCTTCGATGTCGGCACTCGTATTCGAGAGATTCGAGAAGAGCGGCGCTTATCCCTACGAGCCTTAGCAGAACGATGCGGACTTTCCGTGAACGCAATCAGCCGCATTGAGCGCGGGGAGAGTTCTCCAACGGTTTCCTCGCTGCTTTTGCTTGCGGCGGGATTCGATATTCACATCCGGGATTTCTTCGAGACGGGTCCGGAGCAATCTACAATCCTGGTTCGTAAAAATACTCGACTTCAATCCAGCGGCGATGGTGCCCAAATGGAAAGTCTTGGTGTCGGATTGCCCGGCCAGATTCTCGAGCCGTTTCTAATGACCATCGAGTCTGGCGCATTGGGTGTAGAAAAACCTTGTGAACATGCAGGGGAAGAGTTCGTGCATTGCATCGAGGGGGAGATCGAGTATCAAGTCGGCGAACAGTGGTACCAGCTGGAGGCGGGCGACAGTCTTCTCTTTCTGGCGAGTCAAGCACACATGTGCCGAAACACAAGTCGCCAAACAGCGGTTATCCTGGTCGTACTTGCTTCCACCGATCAGGATGTCGGTCTCTCTCACCAGCAGCATCTGATGACGATTGGCGGCCGGATTTCTGAGGAGCCGTCATAATCGATGGTACTGCAATAGCCGTAATGAAAAGTGATCCGGTGATGTGCGTGGAATAGATGCCATCGCCAACTTGACAGAATAGGAGTATCAGATGAAAGTGGCGTTTTCGGTAAATACACAGACGGAGAACCCCAACCTTGAGCGTCGTTTTGGACGCTGCCCATACTTCCTTGTTGTGGACACAGAAACCCAAAACCGGACGCTGTTATCCAACCCGGGGCTGGATTCACCGCACGGCGCCGGCACCCAGGCGGCTCAATTTCTTGTCGGAGAAAATATCGAGGCCGTGATCAGTGGAGATATTGGCCCGAATGCCTACTCGGTGTTGGACGCGGCCGGTGTTGAGATGTATTCGGCAGGCGAGGGGCAGGTAGACGCACTTCTTGTGGATTTCCAAGCGGGCAAGCTTCAGCGTGCTGCTTCACGTGGCGGACGAGGTCGCGGAAGGCAACGATGATTCTTACCATCGCAAGTGGAAAAGGGGGGACAGGTAAGACGACCGTTGCTACGAGTCTGGCATTGGCAATTGCCGACCTGTCTCCGCTCTATCTGGATTGCGATGTGGAAGCGCCGAACGCGCATATCTTCCTGAACCCGGAATTAAATCAATTCCAGACTGTGAATCTACCCATCCCGGCGGTAGATGAAAGTCGCTGCGAAGGTTGTGCCCGCTGTGCAGAAGTGTGCCAGTATCACGCCATTGTAGTGATCGGGGGCAAGGTGCTTGTCTTTCCCGAACTCTGTCATGGATGCGGAAGCTGCACGCTGCAGTGCCCCGAGGGCGCCATCGAAGAGATCCCCTATAAAACAGGTTCGTTGGAAGCCGGTCTGGCAAAGAACGAAATACGTTTCGCACGGGGAACATTGGATATCGGGCAGCCGATGGCCGTGCCCATCATACGTGCACTGCAGGACTGGAATCCCTTCGGGGAGTTGGAACCAGTCATTCGGGATGCGCCGCCCGGGGTTTCTTGCCCTGTAGTCGAAACGATGTCAGGCGCGGATTTTGTCCTTCTGGTTACAGAGCCGACTCCTTTTGGGCTGCACGATTTGCACCTCGCTGTTCAATTGGCCGGCGAACTCGGTCTGCCTGTCGGTGTGGTGTTGAATCGTGACGGTATTGGCGATCAGCGCGTGGACGATTATTGTCAGACGGCTGGCATACCCATCTTGATGCGTATTCCCTTCGACGATCAGATCGGTAGGGCTGTGGCTGGCGGGAAAACTTTGGTTGAAGCCTTTCCGGAGTATCTTCCTCGTTTCCGTGGTTTGTATATCAGCATTAACGATCTCTTGCACGAGCGAAAATCGAGGCGCCAACATTACGAGGAAAGCGTACCCATCTCGAAGAGTGACGAAATGAGCGGAAGATGAAGCAACTCGTAATCCTCAGCGGCAAAGGGGGGACGGGAAAGACCAGCATTGCAGCTGCATTGTCTCAACTGGCTTCTGAAAGCGAGAGATCCATGTCGATTGTGCTGGCTGATGCGGATGTGGATGCCGCAAACCTGGAGTTGATCCTGTCGCCCAGCAATACAAGGAAAGAGGATTTTTGGGGTGGTCAAATCGCTGAGATCGATCAGCGCCGCTGCGCGCAATGTGGAGAATGTATGCAGGTATGCCGCTTTGATGCGATTCATGCCGCTGATGATGGCTTTGCGATCAATCCGATTGCATGTGAGGGCTGCGCAGCTTGTTTTTACGTCTGTCCGTCCGAAGCGATTTCGCTGAAGGAACAAGTTGCGGGCGCCTGGTTTCATTCCGATAGCCTCTATGGCCCGTTATTCCACGCTGCGCTGTACCCGGCGCAGGAAAATTCCGGGAAACTCGTCACGCGGATCAAGCAGCATGCGAAGCTCCAGGCGCTCGATAATGGATGCGACCTCATGATCGTAGATGGTCCGCCTGGCGTGGGTTGTCCGGTGATTTCGGCTGTCTCGGGTGCAGATCTGGCTTTGATCGTCGCTGAGCCCTCAAAAGCGGGTGTGCATGATATGCGCAGGATACTTGAAACGACCGATCATTTTTCCGTTCCATCCGTGGTCTGTATCAATAAAACAGATTTGTCAGCTGAAGGTTCTGCGGAGATTGAATCTTATTGTCAGGAAGCGGGAATCGCAATGGTCGGTACAATTCCTTTTGATGTTGATATCCCCCGCGCCATGTCGCAAGGCCAAACCATCATAACTTTCCAACCAGATGGATCGGCAAGTCGGGCGCTGCGGGATATGTGGCAACGGATCGTGGCCTTACTGCGTGGATCGGACGAATGAACGATAAATCAACTTCCCAGGTAGAAGCCGCTGTGGTTGCCCGTCTTCAGAAAGTGATCGATCCGGAGACGAATGTGGACGTGATGCGAATGCGTTTGGTCGAGGATATTCATGTCGATCAACAAGGTACGGTTAGGTATACATTTCATCCATCGTCTCCATTGTGCCCGATTGCGGTATATTTAATTACACAGATCAAACAAGCCGTTGCTGAAGTCCCCGGCATTAAAAATCAAAAAATCCTTGTGGAAGGATATATTGCCGCAGAGGAATTAAGTGAATTAATCAATCAGGAGGTCTAGAGACCATGCGTATTGCAATTTCAGCGGAAGAGAACAACGGGCTGCAGAGCAGAGTGAGCCATCATTTTGGCCGCTGCCCGTATTTTGTGATCGTCGATGTTGAAGATAAGAATGTTGAAAAGATAGAAGTGATCGACAACCCTTACTTCGCAGGTCATCAGCCGGGGATGGTGCCCGGTTTCATCAACGAACATGGCGTGAAGGTAATGCTCAGCGGCGGAATGGGGCGACGGGCGATCGATTTCTTTCAGCAGTATGGCATCTCGCCAGCGACGGGTGCACATGGTACAGTGCAGTCGACGCTGGACAGCTACTTCAGCGGCGATCTCCAACAAGCCGCCCCTTGTCGGGAGAGTATCGAACACGCGCAAGATGATTCACATTAAGATCTGAAAACCGTAAAGAAAAAACCTGAAAGACGTTCAAACCTTTCAGGTTTTTCGATATCCCATGGGTCTTCAATTTTTAGAGAAAATTCCGTTTACTCGCTGATTGAGCCGGCGAGTTCGACGCGTGTATCGAGCAAGCGATTCCTGAGGGCTTTGGCGACGCCCAACATCAAATGGTAGCCCAGGTCGGTATTCTCTTCACATAATTTCCGAAGTTCGACTGCTTCGATCTGGATCAATTTCCCATCACTACTGGCAATACCTGACGCATCGAGATAATAGGGGGGTAATAGCGCGGATAAGGCCATGAGATCACCGGAGACGAGTGTGCCGACAATCGCTTTCTTTCCACTGCCAAGCGTGAAGGCGATATCGACTTCACCCTCTGTCAGCAGCAAGAGGTGGCTGGCATCTTCACCTTTCTCGTATATTCGTGCCGTAGCCTTGAAAGACGAGCTTTCTGTGAAAATTTCATCACCAGCCTTGAAATCTTGCTCTTCGCTGATCATGGCGACAGCCTTGAGACACTTTTCTCCGATACCGGCAAAATGCGGATAGCGTCGTAGGACTTCAGGTGAGATCATTGGATTTCCTTTTCGATTTCGAGTGCGTTTATGGCTGCCTCTACTGCGTGTGGGAGCGCAGCCTCCACTTCGGGGGATAAAGTTTCGTCAAATGTCTGCACGTCGGCTGCTTCGATGCCAATAAGCAGGATGTCTTCTGAATCGGGCAGATGGGCGCCCGCCTGGCGCCCGAGAGTAAGCGCGGTGGGTAAATTCAGGTCGTGCGCCGAAGCGCTGCGTTGGGTGGGGATATCTTCGGGCGAGAGCAGGTGGATCGTGCCGGGCGCGGCGCCGGTCAGAATGGCGTCTATAATCACGGCGCGATCGAATCCGATCATATGCTCCATCAAACGCAAGCCGCCCCAATAGTCCTCGTCGATCTCGAATCGATCGTTCTCCGGCAGCAGCTCGCGCAGAATTTTTACAACACGCAGACCTGAGCTGTCGTCTTTGAGAAGCGGGTTTCCGAGTCCAAGTACTAATGTCTTCACAGTTTACTTTTTCCGCAATTAATGGGGGGATCAGGAGCGAGAGTAATCCTGATCCCCGAGTATCGTTCGATGGGGGTCAAAGATTCTGAGCCATTCGTTCGATGACCTCGCCGTCTTTATCCCGTATGACGACTTCAAGCGGCATCTTGCCGGGCAGGGTGTGTGTGGCACAGGCCATACACGGATCGTATGCCCGGTATGCCATTTCGATCGTGTTCAAGAGACCTTCCTTGATTTCCACGCCCTTGGTGATCAGTCCCTGGGCGGCTTTCTTGACCGACATATTGATGGCGGCGTTGTTATTGGTCGTGCCGACAATCAGGTTAACCTGCGTGAGGATACCGCGCTCGTCGGTCCAGTAATGGTGTGTGAGTGTGCCGCGTGGCGCCTCGACCTCTCCGACGCCTTCCGTGGGTGTTTCAGTCGGCAGTACGCGGAAGGTCTCGCCCGTGATCTCCGGATCAGTGGCTAATTCGACCCAGTGCTCGGCCGCATAAAGCAGCTCGATCAGGCGCGCCCAGTGGGTGGCCAGGGTGTGGTTGACCGGTTTCCCGCCGAGCGTTTCGTACATGCGCTCGAATTCCGCCTGTGCCAGCGGCGTCGCCATGCCATCGGCGGCGTTCAGGCGCGAGAGCGGCGTCGCTTTGTATACGCCCGACTTTTCACCGTCTTCGAATCCTTTCCAACCGATCTTCTTCAAATACGGGAATTTAAGATACGACCAGGGTTCGACGTGCTCGGCGATATACTCCTGGTAGTCCTTGGGTTCATACTTGGCATGTTCTTTCCCGTCTGGTCCGACGACGCGCACCTTGCCGTCGTAAAAATTGACTTGGTTGTTTTCGTCGACCGTGCCCATATTGTACGTGCGATGGATGAAAGCGTCGTTCTTGATGAGATCGACATATCCCGTGTTGCCGAGCACGATGTCGTTGAAGAGCTGGATTGAGAATTTTCCGAACTCGATGGCGTCCTTGCCCAGTTTTTCGATTTCTTGGCGCTGTTCTTCGGTGATCCCGCGGCTCACACCGCCAGGAAGGCCCCAATTCGGATGGACGGGGCGACCACCGATCATTTTAATCAGATGATGGCCGTCGTGACGCATCTTGAGTACCTTGCCGGCGATGTCCATGCCGACTTTCTTGATGATGCCCAGGATGTTGCGTTCGGCAACAGGCGCATCAGGGCCCATCACGAAATCCGGGCCGGCGAGCGCATAGAAGTGAGTTGTATGATCCGTGGCGAAGAAAATGCTGTAGAAGAGCTCGCGCAGCTTTTTGGCTGTCGGCGGTGGGTCGACGTGGAAAAGCGCGTCGAGTGCCTTGGTGGACGCCATGTGATGTGCTTCGGGGCACACACCGCAAATGCGGTCAGTGATGTTGGGCATGTCTTCAGCCGGACGGCCGACGCAAAAACGTTCGAAGCCGCGCAGTTCCGGAACCTGAAGGTATGCGTTAGCAACCTCGCCCTCGTCGGTGAGGAAGATATCAATTTTGCCGTGGCCCTCGAGTCGGGTGATGGGATCGATTGAAATTCGCTTCATGTTTACTTCTCCTCTCAAGCCTCGACAGATTTGCCGTTTCCGCTCAGGTCACGACGTCGAAGTAGGCCGTGCGCCAGGCTGAAACGATAGAACGTCCCGATGGGATCGGGAATACCTTCTTGGATGATGCGGTCGATCTCCTCGGGATCGTCTGAGTCGATCACGGAAGCCAACGCAGTCATCATTCGGGCGCCGAAGTCGATCACGTCCTCATTCGGGCCATAGCATCCGATGCAGGGCGAACCAACCGTCGGGCAAAGCGCGCCGCAGCCCGCGCGGGTGGCGATTCCACAGCAGATCAGACCTTGTTCGAGCAGGCAGATATCCGGATCGGGAATGATCTCCCAGGTTCGCTTGAATTCCTTGATCTTCTTTTCTGAGCGGGTGCGAGGACATGTGTCGCATACCGTGGTCTGCGCACCGATCACAGAACCGGGCGCAGGCAGTTTGTTTTCCAGGATCGCAACGATAGCATCCCAGATACGTTCCGGCTCAGGGGGGCAACCAGGGAGATAGTACTCGACTTCCACGCACTGATCGAGCGTCTTGACCGTGTTGTAGAAAAGCGGCAGATAGAGCGTGCCTTCTGCGACTTCCGTTTCGGTTTGGGGTCGAACGCCATCCGGGTTGACCGTACTCGGCGTATCGTGGTATGCAGTCTGGAAGATTTCCTCGCGGTTGGTGACGTTTCCCAAACCGGGGATACAGCCCTCGTGTGCGCAGGATCCGAAAGCGACCAGCACTTTGGATTTCTGCCGCAGCAGCCGGGCCATATATTCCTGCTCGCTGGTGCGGATGGCACCGTTGAACAGACACAGGTCGATGCTTTTGTCGGGCATTTTTTCGATGCTGCGTACCTTGGCATCCACAGCCACAGGCCAGAGCACGATGTCGAATGCAGCCGCTACATCGAGTATCTTTTCGTTGATCCCCAGTACAGCGATTTCGCAGCCTCCGCAGGAGGCTGCCCAATACAACGCAAGTTTCCCTTTTTCACTCATGCGGGCACCTCCATGGCTTCAGCATGTTCTTCGGCAAGCCGCTCGATCGCAGCTTCCACTTCGCCATTTTCAGTATATTTTCCGGACCAGTTCAGCGGTCCAAGTGCACGTACTTTCTCGATCATGTCATTGATCGCTGCGGCCAATTGCACGCCTTCCGCAGCGGAAGCCCACTGCAGGCGTACGCGGTCTTCTTCCACGCCGAAGCTGCGCAGGGTGTGCTGGAGCATTCGAAAACGCCGCATGGCTTTGTAGTTCTGTTCCAGATAATGACATTCACCCGGATGGCAGCCGGCGATCATGACGCCATCTGCGCCCAGGGCAAGCGCCTTAAGCACAAACGTGGGATCAACGCGACCGCTGCACATCACACGAATGATGCGTACGTTCGGTTGATATTTTATGCGAGCGGTACCGGCCAGATCGGCGGCACGATATGAGCACCAGTTGCACAGGAAGCCCACGATTTTGGGTTCAAAGGTTTCTGTGTTCATAGAATTCATTCTCCTCACACTCAGGCTGGTACCGAGTCTTTGGCTGGCTCAGCTGCTTTTGAGCCGTTTCCGCTGACAACATCGAAGAGCAAGCCTTCGATTTCGGAGAAGATCTGCTCGTTGCTGAAGTGTGCGCCCGATATAGCCTGGGCAGGGCAGGCGGCGACGCATGTGCCGCAGCCCTTACACAAAGCCTGATTGATCACGCTGACCATTTTCTCCTCATTGAAGTCGATAGCGTTGAAGGGGCACAAGTTATTGCATATACGGCAACCGGAGCAATTTTCTTCGTGAATAGTGGCAACAATGGGTTCGATCTCGACCGTGCCGCAAGTGATCATCGCTTGCACACTAGCAGATGCTGCTGCGCCCTGGGACACAGAAGCCGGGATGTCTTTCGGACCCTGGCAGGTGCCGGCGATGAAGATACCGTCGGTCATCGTGGCTACGGGAGCCAGCTTGGGATGACGCTCGGTGAACCACCCGGCCATGCTGCAGGAGATGCCGAATTTTACTGCCACGTCATGTGCATCAGAGCGAGATTCCAGTCCGGACATAAGAATCACCATATCGACCGGGATGCGGCGCTGCATGCCGAGAAGTGTGTCTTCGGCCTGGACGATTAGTTTGCCTTCTTCACCGGGTTGACGCGCAGCGTCGGTGACTTCGGCGACACGTCCGCGGATGAAATGCATGCCCTCTTCGAGCAGCCGGTTGTAGAATTCCTCGTATCCCTTCTGATTGGGGCGCAAGTCAATATAGAAGGAATAAACTTCAGCCCCGGTTTTTTCCATCACCAGGTGGCCGAATTTCATAGCTGCCATACAGCAGACCGCCGAGCAGTGGGTGTTGAAGCGTACGTCACGGCTGCCGACGCAATGGACGATGGCCACGGATTCCGGTTGCGTGACGCCATCTCGCATCACGATCTTGCCTTCCGTGGGCCCGGCGGCGTTGCACAGGCGCTCGAACTCGAGGTTGGTAAAGACATTCGCCAGACGTCCGTAACCGTACTGTGGGATTTTACGGGCGTCGAAGAGATCATACCCCGTAGCAAGGATGATGTTGCCAACATCGATATCGAGGAATGTATCTTTTTGTTCGAAATCGATCGCATCCGTCGGGCAGAATTTTTCACAAGCCTTGCAGGTTCCGCGTTCGAAGTAGATGCAGTTCTCCGTGTCGATTACCGGGAACTTGGGCACTGCTTGCGGGAAGGGTCGATAGACGGCTTTTCGGTATCCCATGCCGGCTTCGAATATGTCATCGATTACTTTCTTGGGACACTTTTCGATGCAGATTCCACAACCCGTGCAGTCTTCTTCATTGATGTAGCGCGCTTTTTTGCGCAAACGAGCGTGGAAGTTGCCAACGTAGCCGCTGACTTCTTCGACCTCCGAGTAGCTCAAGAGGTTGATGTTCGGATGCTGGCCAACATCCGACATGCGCGGCGTGAGGATACAGGCTGCGCAGTCGAGGGTGGGGAAGGTTTTATCAAACTGTGCCATGTGGCCACCGATCGAGGGTTCCCGTTCAACCAGGTAGACCTGGTAGCCCGCATCCGCCAATTCGAGTGAGGCCTGGATGCCGGCGATGCCGGCGCCGACGACCAACGTGTTGGGATTCACCGGAACCTCGGTCGCCTCTAATTCTTCTTGAAGCTGAACGCGGTGGACAGCGCCGGAGATGAGCGCTCTGGCTTTGGTGTTGGCTAAATCCTTATCCGTGGTAACCCACGAGACTTGTTCTCGCAGGCTTGCCATCTGACAGAGATAGGGGTTTAAGCCAGCGTTGGAACAGGCGCGGCGGAATGTCTTCTCGTGCAGGTGAGGTGAACAGGCGCCCACGACCACACGCGTCAGACCTTCATTCTTGATATCTTCTTCGATTAGTTCCTGCCCCAGTGAGGAGCACATGAATTTGTAATCGCGTGCGACGACGACACCTTCGAGCTCTTCGCCGGCCCACTTGGCGAGGTCTTCAACGTCGACTTGTCCGGCGATATTGCTCCCGCAGTGGCATACGTATACACCAACTCTTTCTGTCATATGCCCTCCTAGACCTTTGGCATGGGTAATGATTTGTCGTCACGTTTCTTGCGCTCGGGTTTCGCTTCGGCTTCTTCGGTTTCGACGCCGATCTTCTTCAGAACTTTCGACGCAGAGACAATCTCTTTGCCGATACCGAGTTCTTTCGGCTGCATGCCAAGCGCAAGTCCGATCATCTGGGTGAAATACAGAACAGGCAGGTCGAATGAAGTTCCAAAGTGACCATTTACCTGCGATTGATAAGCATCGAGGTTGAGTTGGCACATGGGACAGATCGTAACGATTGCATCGGCTTCATAATCCGCTGCGTTTTGCAGCAATCTGCGGATCAACTCATAGGCTGTATCGGAGCTGATCTGGGTCATGTGCCCGCCGCAGCAATGTGCCTTAAGTGGGAAATCTACGACCGTTGCACCGAGTGCGTCGAGGAGTTCATCGAGGTGTGTTGGATATTCGGGATTATCCACAGGTTCGTCTCCCAGCGTGGGCCGCACGATCAAGCAGCCGTAGTACGGAGCCAGGCGCAGCCCTTTAAGCGGATTGGTGACCTTCTCAGCAATCGATTCAAGACCAACGTCGTTGACGACGATGTCGAGCAAATGCCGAATTTCTAAACTTCCTGGTTGATAAGACAACCCACCAGCAGCCAGCGCCTCGTTCGTACGTTCCCCGATCTTGGGATATTTGCCCATGTAATGGTCCGTTTTGCGCAAGTTGAGGTAGCAGGCGCTGCAGGGGGCTGTGAGCTGCTTCAAACCATCCTGGTCGGCAGCAAGCGCCAGATTGCGTGCCACGAGGGCGTAGGCTGCCGTCTTCTGGATGGAGAAATATTCCGTGGCGCCGCAGCAGTTCCAGTCGTGGATTTCCTCGAGTTCGAGGCCAAGCGGTTTGGCGATCGCTTTCGTCGAGACATCATAAGGGGCAGCTGTACTGCCCAATGAACATCCTGGGTAATAGCCGTATCGCATCAGACGACCTCCAGTGATTTTGCTTTATCAAGTATGGCCCGTAATTGATCGATGTTTTCAATCCGTTCTGGTCGCAGCGAAATTCGATTCTTCATCAGCATTCCCAGGGCGAAAGGACCGTAAGAAAATTTCGAGAGGGGCTTGTGGGTCAGATGATAGCGAGTGGCCAATCCCATTTCGAAACTGCGACCATATTTTTCGACGTACCCGATAAAACTTTCCGAAAAATCTGGTGCATCACTGCTGTCGTAATACTTCGCTTCGACGGCCAGGTTTTTCAACGTATACATGAAGTCGGTGATCGGAATCTCCTTGGGGCAGCGCACCATGCAGTAGTAGCATGAAACACAGTACCAAGGCGTGTTGCTTTTTAGCACTTCTTCCTTCATGCCCGCATCGATCATGGCGAAAATCTTTCGCGGTGAATGATCCATATCGGGTCCCGAAGGACAAGACCCTCCGCAGGTGCCACATTGAAGGCAGGTAAGGAGGGCTTCTCCGCCGGGCGTTTTGGCGATAACTTCAGATTGGAAATCATTTCTGGAATGGGCTACGGTCATATGGCACCTCGTCGGGGAAATAAATATATCCCGTCATGATTCATACACTGACAGGCAGGGTGAACCGCAGCTGGATTAACCATCTGCTCAACGTGCATAACACCCCCGGAATCGTAAAAACCTTTACTAGTATGTGAAATTTATCACGGTGATCGAAGTGATAGAGTGCATACATTCAACCGACAAATGTCAGAGGAAATATCGATAGGCTTCCATAGAAATATTCAATACGTGTTTTGGGACTCGTATTTACTTTATTATAGAACGGATCAAGCGGAAATAATTAAAAGCTTTCTGGGGATTTATTGATTGCCGGTGGGTGTTGAATCTGATCTCGGTAGGGCTACGGTAAAGGTCGAGCCTTTTCTCTCGATGCTTTCAACCGCTAAAGTTCCACCAAATTCATCTACGTACTGTTTAACGATACTCAACCCCAGGCCTGTGCCGGCGATTCCAGAAGCCCGGGCGTTCTTCGCGCGGAAAAATTCATCCCACAAGCGCGGGATGTCATCCTCGGGTATTCCAATGCCAGTGTCCTTTACGCAGATCTCTGTCGTGCCGTCGGTCACATGAATTGCAATCTCGATCTGGCCTTGTTCGGGTGTGTATTTGATCGCGTTGTGGATCAAGTTGGCGAATATTTTCTCCAGACCATCTTGTGTGGCTTTAACGAACACCTTTTCTGCAGGCGCATTAAGGCTCAGGGTAAGGGACTTGCTTTCTGCCTCAGTTGAAAAATGCTGAACCAGGTTTTCGAGAAGTGGTTGTACAGCGATCGATGTATGTGACTTCAAGAGTGCTGGCGTTTTGCTTGCTGCCAGTTCGATTAAATCGTTGATCAATTCAATCAGCATTTCGAGTCGAATTTCAATCCGTTCCAGAATCTGAGACTGCCGATCATCCATCTCTCCGGCCAGACCGTGAACCAACGTTCGCAGCAGACTCAATGCGCTGCTAACCGGAGCGCGCAGTTCGTGCGCGACTGTAAGCATGAAAGTCGATTTGATTTCATCAAGCTTTTCCATATCTTGCTTGGCGCGCAGTAATTCACCGGCTTCCTTCTCAATACTCTGCAAACGCTTCGTTTCGAGGGAGAGACGCCGCTTTTCGAGCCCTTGTTCAACGGTCATGATAAGTTGGTCGGACTTAAATGGTTTGGAGATAAAATCGTAGGCGCCATGTTTGATGGCGTTAACTGCCAGTTCCACTGTCGCGTAGCCGGTGATGATAATGCAGACAAGGTCCGGGTCCCGTCTATTAAGCGGCTCGAGTAAATCGATGCCGCGTCCATCCGGCAGCATGATGTCAAGAAGTGCCAGATCAAAGGTTTTTTCCTCGACGCAGGCTAAGGCCTCTTCGATGGTGCTTGCCGTTACAACATCATAGTCCAGGGGCTCAAGTGCCCTTCGGCAGGCTCGTCGAATACCCGCTTCGTCGTCGAGAACGAGGATCTTTTTTTTCTCATGCATACTATAATTTTCTGCTCCGATTATTTACATTTTACAATGGTTGGATGTACCTTCCATTTTACGCCGTTCCCTGGATTGGAAGGGATACAATTACGGTCGTTCCCTCATTTATTTTACTTTTTACATGGATTTGGCCTCGGTGCATTTTTACGATTCCATATACGATCGATAGACCCAATCCCGTGCCTTTCCCGGATGGCTTCTTGGTGAAGAAGGGTGTAAAGAGTTTACACATGTCTTCATCCGGGATGCCGCATCCTGTATCGGTGATCTCGATGACCAGCCACTGATCACGATTAACATAGGTAGATATTTTGATGCCGCCTTTGCCATCAATCGCTTCGGCGGCATTATTCAACAGATTGACAAAAACTTGCTGTATTTGATCTCGATCGACTTGGATTGTTGGAATGCCGTTACCGAATTGTGTTTCGATCTCAATCTGTTCGAAATTCGGTTTACGACGCACATCTGACACGGCTCTTTCAAGCAGGGATTGAATATCGGTTTTCGTGGTGAAAATATCTTGTTGGCGCGAGAAATTAAGCAGATCTGCGACGATGGTTTTGCAGCGAGTCGCTTCATCGATCACCATTGCCAAATCTTCATGATGCGGGTTGCTTTCCTTGGTTTCCTTGTACATCACATCGGCAAGGAGCAGGATCGTTCCCAGAGGATTATTGATCTCGTGAGCGACGCCAGCGGCGAGTTGACCTACGGAGGCAAGCTTCTCCTGGTGAAAGAGTTTCTTTTGAGTCTCGTCCAGCTTTTCAACCATGTTGTTGAAGGACTCACCGAGCATGCACAACTCGCCTTTTCCGTAAGTTTGTACCCGCACACTCATATCGCCCTGGGATAAACGCTGGTTGGCCTCAACGAGTTCCGCAATCGGACGTGCGATGAAGCGGGAAATGGGAACAGTGAATATCGCCGCGCAGAGGATGCAGATGAATGCGATTGCCGTAACGCGTTGGTTGAATGCATCCACCAGGCTGTCGAAGGATGATTTTCTGGCGCCGACATAGAGAATTCCAACCACCTGTTCCATGTGATCGAGCAAGGGTTCGTAGCGGGTAATATACCATTCATTGACCACGAAGGCTTCACCCTCATATCCCTGGCCCTGGTTAAGCACAATATCAAAGACTTCCTCTGATAACCGGGTTCCAACGGCTCGTTCACCGGATTCGTCGGGCACGTTTGTGGAAACGCGTAAATCGCCATAGAAGATCGTTGCTGTATCGACGCCTGCGGTGTCGCGGATTTGATCCACGAGGGTAAAGTCATTATTAAACAGGTAAATTGCGAGCACAATCACACGCTTCGAACTATCTTCGAGGTTGATGGGGGTTACGCTTGTGAGCGCCAGGCCAGCCGTCCCTTCCCGCGCATCAAAAGGCGCCGAGGCGGCTTTTGGTGTTTCTTTCAATGGGATCCTGGCTTGCTCGGCAAGATCGATAAGCGATAGGAATTCTTGCGGAATGATCTCGGTCGAAGTTATGGCGGCTTCTTGCCGGATCGCGTAGTCGACGACAGGAAGTTCCCTCAAATTTCCTTCTGTAATGAGATTCGAAAGCTGGTCGTTGGATCCAAGGACGCGGCCAACGAGGATGTCGCCTTGATCGTCGAGGAGCGCTATGAAGTGAGTGCCGCTCAGATTGGGAACGGTTATCTTTCTGCTTATTTCCTGATCCAAGATTGCGAGTGCGTCTGGTTGAAATTCGAGCGCATTGGGCAGCGCCTGAAGCACGCGGGGATCTTTTGCCATACGTTGACCGACATTGGCGATTTCCCCTGCCTTGAGTTGGTAGAATTCACCGGCTAAATCCATATCTCGATCGATACGTTCGGTCTCGGCGGATTTCAGGTACTCGTCGATCACCCTGGAAATGACTGCCGCATTCAAAGCCAAAGTCAAAGCGACCATGAGAACGAACGATCCGATCAAGAGGATTTGCATCCTCCCTCCCAACAAGCGCAGAAAGAAGTGTCTCATTTCAATCACCTTTTCGTTTTTAGAAAAGAGCGAATGCTTGTGTTGATCTCATTCTCGATGTTCACTCGTTGGATTCAATGGGCCTGGTTCTCGTCTGGATGGAGGAAGAGAGGGAACGATTGGCAGTCAGTGAGGTGAAAGACACTGCCAGCTTGAGTTCCTTTTGGAAGGGTAGTATCTCTCCAGTTGATCGCAAACGCTCCCTCTCAAATTCAAGAATCCGAGGTTGGGATACCATCACGACTTGCTGAAGTTGCCATTACTCCGCGCTTGAGATTTCTTGAGTCTCCAGCAGCCATTCCACCTTGCCGAGAAGATCATCCGGATCGATCGGTTTATCGACAAAAAGCTCGACAGGCAGGTATTCGATATCCGGTTCGAACTTCAAGGGTGTTGTGCTATGGATGGCTGTCAACATCAGAATAGGGATATCCTTAAATTCAATATAATCAGAGGCTGGGTCTGGGTTGCGGAGTTTGAGTGCCAGTTGAAAACCTTCGGTAGCTGTATCCATCATTACATCGAGAATGATCAGATCCGGCCTATCTTCCCGTAGAGCCTTAACACCCGCTTTCCCATTTTCAGCGTCGAGCACTTGATGACCCGCATTTTCGAGAACCATGCGAACGGCCATCACGATATCGGGGTCGTCGTCGATAATCAGAATCTTGGACATGATCGTAATTCCTTTCTGATATTTATTAACTTCCTTGTGCTGTGGTATGGAATCAGGTTTGATGCACGATCTCGGCGGCAGGCTGCGTGTGTTTTTGGCCGAGAACATAGACTTCAAGCGGTACTCCCAGAAAATCCGCCATTGCTTCCGGATCGTCGATATCCACATTGCCCCACTTGGCGAATTCTAGATCGCCAGGCAGATTGTAGCGCCCGTCGTAGGATGTGCCGTCCGGCATTATAGCTCCCCACAAGCGTTTCGCTTTTGAGAGCTGTTGTTCGTTCAAGTTATGGGCTCCTTTGAGATTGGCTTTGAACAGATCGGCACCCTGGAGAATGGCTTCGTCCAGTTTCACATTGCGCAGGTTGGTCCTGGCTAATTTGGCATCTTGTAAATTCGCCAGGCTCAGGTCGGCAGAATCTAAGTTGGCTTGGTGCAAGTCTACCTTGATCAGGTCTGCTTTGAAGAGATCGGCGTTTTGAAGATGGGCATAACAGAGTGGAATGCCTTTGAGGGAACCATCTTCGAGCCAGCCCCGGGCTCGTAATTCTTCCACAGCCTGCAAGACGATTTTATTTTCAGGATTTCGTAATTTTCGGATCAATTGCATCACCGTACTCATGACTGCCTCCTTGCTGCTCCATTTCGGTACGATTGAATTTCGATGAATGGATTGCTGTCCGGTTGCGTTGTTCCTTTTCAATTTAGGGCAGGGGAGTAACAACTGCAGTCTCGATCCGGTATCAGTTCGGTAACAGGAGATGTGCTGGTTTACCATTTCGATATGCTTGGCACAACTCGGTGTGAAGCGCACGAGAGATTGCGCACGATCTCGTCATCTATAAATGGAATGGCTTCCTGGACGCGTTTGCTAAGGCTGGTCCCCCAGCCGAATTGTGCGGGTTGAACCGCGTACAGCTCAATGGACGGAGGCCAGAGGTTGAGTGCGCAGCCCATGACGATGAGATCCGTAAGATGGAGATCGTGAGACGAGAAGAGACACTTGAAGAAATCCGGATTTATCTTTCTCACTCTCAATTCGATACGGGTCCACTCGCCCGCTTGTTGACCGATCTCTACTGCATCGATGAACAGAACACGACGGTAGTTATTCATGCACAACAAAAATTCCGGCCGCAGCATGTCGGCGTCGATCAAAGTGACGTCGCCAGGCAATCGCGGATGGGTTTGCAGGTGTTCGATAATTCGAGAGCCTATCCCGTCGTCACCGCGTAGTGGATTGCCAAGCGAGAGGACAGCGATTCCGGGGGGGAGTGGACTCGCTGGGTGGGACAGCTGCCACGTGGCTGCCTCCGATGGTTATCCATTTCCATGGATCGGACGGGATAGGCGCCTCTAAACAAATCGGACCTCCAGAGCGTGTGTTGAACATGAAATGCATGGATCGTAAGCTCTGACCAGCATCTCCAGACGATGATTGAGCGTATCTTTACTCAGGTCACAGGACTGCTGGACAAGCATACGCATATCATTTTCAATATTGGCAAGATTTTGTGCGGTGGGTGTGATGCAGTTCGCAAAGGATACCGTTCCGTCCTGGATTACGTAATGATGGTAGAGCGTGCCCTGAGGGGCTTTACAGGCGCTGACGCCTTCGCCAGAAGCGATTTGCGGTTTGGGCGGATCGTCCGCAGTGATGCCGTTATGGGTGAGTTGGTTCATGATCGTGATGGCTTCTTCTACACAGTGGACCATTTCGACGATCTGAGCAACGCTGTTTAGGTAGGGATTCACACATTTCGGTTTCAAATCCAACGCCGATGCTGCAGCGAGAGCTCTAGGATGGAGATATGTATGATTGATGTTGAATCTCGCCAGTGCGCCTACCATGAAGGATTGCCGTTGGTTATGGGAATGCTTCGCAGTGGAATGATCGACGACGGTTTCGTAGGTCACGTCCATGTAGTTCTCGATCGGCCAGGTCTCCCCATCGCTGCTGATGATTTCCCCATCAAGGAAGCAGTATTCATTCTCGGCGTGGAGGGCGAGATATTCCGTATCATTTTCGAAATCAGGAAAACGGAGATCCTGAAAGGTATCTATAGTCGCATCCAGTTCCTGGCGCAGATCAACCAGGCTTTCTCTCGAAGAGAAGTGCGTGAAGCCGCCCGTGATCATCGAAAATGTAATTCTCCCTGCGAGAGGTAGGACCTGCCAGGCGATAATGCTCAATAAGTGCGTCAATCCATGGCGAAAGCGATGTTTTGGGTACCGTATGGAGGCACATTTCCTTTTCGGCTCCTTCACTGACTTGGTGTTGATAACTGTGGCCTATAGGAATAATTTAACCCGAGCTGGAAGGCTTCGATGAAACCTTGCACGATGGTGTGGATACTGTCTTCAACGGCTTTGGATATCGGAGCATATGAGAGTATTGCCGGCTGAACGCCAAGCAGAACGACTCGGCAACCAATTTCGGCTGTCAGGTAGTCCGTCAGGATGCGCAGCGGGATGGTATGCGTGGAGGCGCTGATGCCGTCGATCTTCTCAAGCTCGATCCAGCTAATCGTCCCGGGTTTCTCGGAGATGTCCGCAGCATCAATCAGTATGAGGAGATCGGGCGCAAATCGCCGCAGTGGTCCGCAGAGGTTCTCCGGCGCAGATCCCGCTGCGAACACGCGGACACTGTCGAGACTCTGGAGAATGGTTTCGAGTTCTTGCGCAATAACAATACCCAAGGCGTCATCACCGCATAACTCATGGCCGATACCTACAATAGCCAGGCGCGAATCATGGCCTTGCGTTCTATGTTCAGACAGAATCGTGTGTAAGGCTTCCAGCCAGCACTTCTTCGATATCTTTTTTCTCACCATAGTGGCGGATAAGCCCGCTCCTCTCTGTAACTGCCAATTCCCAATCAACGTTCGACATCGAGAGACATCCTTGCCGGCAGCTGTAAACGCACTGCGCGCAGAACGTGCAGCGATCAGAGTAATAGCGTAAAACGAATCGTTTCGCCTTTTTATCGAGAACGATCAATTCGATCGCTCCCGCCGGGCAGTCCTTGACGCACAATCCACAGCCGATGCATTTTTCGGGATTCCAATGCAGCATGCCGCGCAATCGCTCCGGGGCCTCACGGCGTTCGAAAGGATACTGCTCCGTAATAGGGCGATGGATCAATGCGGAAGCGATGTCTCCTATCATTGTGGCGAATCTCATGTTGCACTCCTGTGTAGCAAAATCAGGATCAACCACTGCAGCAAAACCAGGAGCGATCCATACCGCCACCAAAGTCCGACGGTTTGATCGATACGTAAGCGAGTAAGCAGCGCTTGCAGCACAACGATGATGAAAAGCAGCACCAGGGTCTTTAGAAAGAATGTCAGTGGATTGGTAATTCCACCGAGATAAAGTGTGGAAACAAGTGTCAATCCAATAACCAGTTCCACGCCTTTACCTAGGCGGAAAAGCGCCAGACCTCGCCCGGAATATTCGGTCAACGCTCCGGCAACGATCTCTGTTTCTGCTTCGGGGGCATCGAATGGTGGAAGTTCGAGTTTTCCCATCAGAGCGATGATGGCCACGAGAAAGCCGATCGGTTGAGTTAACATCAGCCAGCGCCCGTCGGTGTAAGCGATAATCTCAGAGATCTGCCAGCTGTTGCTGAACAGCGCTGGACCCAGAAGCGTGAGCAGGAACGGTGATTCATAGGAGAAGAGCTGCGTAAGGGTGCGGGTAGCTCCGATCAATGAGAAACGATCCAGTGTATTCGCACCGGCGAGGCCCATACAAAGTGTGAGCAGACTGAGCATGTACAGCGTAACGATCAAGTCGCCGGGGTAGCTAAAGGTGGTTTTCAAGCCCAGGATTGGAAGATACAAACCGGCTGTAAGCGCGCCAGTCAATGCGACAATTGGCAGCCCGATGAATAATCGACGATCGACGCCCTCGGGAACAACCTCTTCTTTTGCCAACAGCTTCATGATGTCTGCGAAGGGCTGAAACCAGCGTGGTCCGATGCGATTCTGAAAACGCGCCAGGAGCTTTCGATCTATCCACTCGTACGATAATCCAAGCAAAATGAGAAAGCACCCTCCCGGGAAAACGACCAGGGAGAAAAGATTACGCAGTTCGTTGCTGATAATATTTGATTCCATACTGTCGTAATTCCTCCCAACGCAATCGGTGACTTGTCTTATTTGACTGATTAATCATCACCATGCGATCGTTACAAGAAAAACAGGGATCAATCCCGGCCAGGATCATTGGTACGTCAGCCAGTTGGTGTCCTACGGCGAGTTTGATGACGGACATCATATTGCAGATCGTTGGCGTTCGTACTTTGATTCGGTCGGGGGTATCGCTGCCGTTGCTGCGGATGAAGTAGAACAACTCACCGCGCGGCGCTTCCACGCGCAGTACAGTTTCGCCTTGCTGGATGCGTCGCGGCATGCGAACCGTCAGGTCGCCAGCGGGCAGGTTGTTCAGGATCTGACGGATAACCCGGTAGCTTTCGAATAATTCTCTGACACGTACCAACACGCGTGCTTTCAGGTCGCCGCTGTCGTCCAGGGTGATCTGGATGGGGAATTGATCGTAGGCTGCGTAGGGCGCTTCGATGCGAATATCTCGATTGACTCCGGAAGCGCGCGCGGTGGGTCCGACGGTTCCCAGCACTTCTGCCTCCCGGCGGTTCATGGTGCCGATTTCTTGTGTACGCTGCAGGAACAAGGCGTCTGTGGAGACCACTTCGAGATAATAATGGGTCCGCTCTTCGAGGAAGTTGATTCCGGCAAGGATCGACTCTATTCGAGATTTATCTACATCGAATTTCACGCCGCCGAGTATGTTGGCGGAATAATTGACGCGATTTCCGGAGAGTTCTTCCAGGATATCCATGACTGTCTCGCGGTCGCGCCAGCTGTACATAAAAAGGGTATCGAAGCCTGCTTCGTGTGCGGTGACGCCGAACCAGAGCATGTGGCTGTGAATACGTTCGAGTTCGGCAAAAAGGACTCGTATCGCCTGGGCGCGAGGGGACACCTGCACTTGTGCGAGGCGTTCCACGGCGAGGCAGTACGCCATCCCATGTATATGGGAGCAGATACCGCAGATGCGTTCCAGCATATACAAATTCTGTGTCCAGGTTCTGATTTCCGCCGCCTTTTCGATACCGCGGTGCGCATAGCCAAGTCTCACGTAAGCATCCGTGACGATCTCACCATCAACGGTGATGCGGAAGTGGGATGGTTCTTTGAGCGCAGGATGTTGAGGTCCAATAGGCACAGTGAAACTTTGCGCCGTCTTATGTTCTTCCATCAGCACTCTCCCAGGGTTACATAGGATCTGAGTTTGTTTCGATCGAAATCTTTACGTAGTGGAAAGACGTCATCCGGCCAGTCATCCGGCAGATAAAGGCGGGATGGATTTCGCAAACCATCAATGTGGATACCGAACATCTCTTGCAGTTCACGCTCGAAGACTTCTGCGCTGGGAATGATCTCGCACAGGCTGGGCAAGCATCCATCTTGGCGAGGTACATTCAGGCGCAATGTGACAACCGCCTCGCCGGTACAGAATTGGTAGAGGACTTCTAATTCGCCACTTTCCAGCCCGGGATCCAGGCCGGTGATCGCGCAGAGATATCCAAGGCGGATAACCCGCAGACCGGCCACGACGGGGATCAAGTCGTCACTTGTCTTCAAGCGCGCGTCCAAACGATTGGGCTCGGGGCGTGTGACCTCCGTCTTCCACATCCATTGCTCGAGCAGCTGCGAAGCGATTCGAAGAGTTTTTTCTGTGTCATTCATTTTCCACCGTTCCATATACCTTTGCGTTTGTTTACGCTTATTCTGATTCTGGCGTCTTGATTTTGGTCAAGAGTTTAATCACGCCATCGATGATGGCTTCCGGACGAGGCGGGCAGCCAGGGATGTAGGCATCCACAGGGATCACCTGATCGACACCACCAAGCACGTTGTAGCATTCCCGGAAAACACCGCCTGTCAGCGCACAAGCACCAATTGCGACAACGAATTTTGGCGTATGCATTTGTTCGTAGATGCGGATCAAGCGATCACGGGCTTGTCGCGTGACGCCACCCGTGCATAACAGAACATCGGCGTGACGTGGACTTCCCTGGAGCTTGATGCCGAAGCGTTCCAAATCGTATCTGGGTGTCAGCGTGGCGAGAATCTCGATATCGCATCCGTTACATGAACCTGAGTTGAAGTGTAAGGCCCAGGGCGAATTGATGCGCGCCCATGTCTTCACTTTATCGAGATTTAGCTGATACAGTTTTCCGTTCAAGCTCATGATGAACCGCTCCCTGGATGTCTTTCAACCTAATATGAGTGCCAGCAAGGTCAATATCAAACCCGCGAGATAGATCATCGTTATTGCGTTCGACCCGCCGCTTCCCAATACGAGTGTGCCCAGATGGAGAATGGCGAAGAACAACGCAATGATGAAAAAGGGACGATATCCTGGTGCTGCCATTCGCCTCGGCGGCAGCTCTCCGCTGGCATACGTACTTGACTTCAAGATAGTCTTCACCGTATCGCCGGCCAAGTACCGGCCGATCAAATAAAGCAGCGCGGCAAAAGCCAGGTAGAGCGCGAATGAAATCAGCGGATGGTGGATTACAGAGTCCATTCTTTGCTCCCCGTTTCTACATTCGGGTATATCGTTGAACCGTCAAGGTAAGGCAACGGATGAAGCATTGAGAACACCTCGAATAAGTGCTTGGCCGGCCGGATTAGTGAGACCGTCGATGAGCGTTGGCCAAACGCCAAACAGGAAGATGAGAAGCGTAAGGACAATCAGGGGGAGCTTCATGCTCCACGGGATCTGTCCACCGTTGAGAACATCTGTTGATGGTTTGTTGCGATATAGGACGTTCACCAACGGCGCGTAATAAGCCAGGGAAAGTACACTGTTCAACGCTGCAAAGATGATCAGCAGGATGATGGCCGTGTTTTGTGTCTCAAAACCGGCCACGAAGATTTGCCATTTTGAGGTGAAGCCTGCGAGTGGTGGCAGGCCGCCAAGACTGAGTGCGGCGACGCTGAGCGCCAACGCCGGAATGGGGTAGAGCTGTGCAGCGCCGGCCAGATCCTCAATGCACAGCGGTTCGTGCCGATCGAGCAGGATGCGAAGTGCATAGAGCAATGAGCCGGCGGCGAGAAAAGCGAGGCCTTTCATAACGCCATGGTTGATTAAGTGGAAGAAGCTTCCCTGTGCACCATCGGTGTTGTAGGTGTAATAGGATATTCCCAGACCGACGAGCATGTAGCCCACGTGCGCAATGGACGAATACGCAAACATGCGTTTGACTTGCCGCTGGCCCAGTGCAAGAAGGTTTCCTGCGAGCATGTTCAAGCAGCCGAAGCCCATCAACATCACGCCCCATAACGAAGAGATGTCGGATAAGGCGCTCAGACAACGAAGCAGAGCGATCAAGCCTGCTTCGATAACTACGCCGGAAAGCATGGCACTGATCCCGCTCGGAGCCTGGGAGTGTGCATCGGGCAGCCAGGTGTGAAGCGGTACGAGCGCGCTCTTCACGCCAAACCCGATAATGAATAGTCCTCCGGCCGCGAGGAGTACGGGTGAGGGCGTTGCATTCTGGCGGATGCTGTCCAGGCTGAGTTCACCGTACTGCGAGAATACGAGACTGATACCAATCAACACCAGCGTAGAGCCAGCGGCGCTCTGCACCAGGTATTTCACGCCTGCTTCTAGTGAGGGAGGTTGATCCCGATAGAATGCCACCAGCAGGTACGAAGTGACCGCCATGGCCTCGAACCAGATCCACAAGTTGAACAAATCGCTTGCGCAGGCGAGGCCGATCATCACCCCGATCATGGCAACAAGCATGGCGAAGAACTTTTCTTGGCCGGTCTCCTTTGCCAGGTAGGACACTGAAAAAAGTGCCACGAGGGTCCCCAGCGATAAAGTGACGCCAATAAAAAGGAGGCTTAACCCATCCATCTGAAGTGAGATGTTACCGATGCTGAATGCCTGTGTCCCCGACGCGGCATAGTCCTTCGCCGCAAGGAGGAAGGGAATCCATGTTGCTGCGAGAGAGCTCAAACCCATAATTTGTGCGGTTTTACCTCGTTTCATGCGCTGCCCGATACGACCCGTCAAGTAAATAACGGGTGTGGAGATAAGTGGAAGTGCGATGAGCCAGTGCAAAGCAATCGAGGTCATATCAGGCTCCAATTAATAGGAGTGCCAATAGAATGCAGGTCGCAGCACTGATGCCGGCGATATTCAGGTTGAGCTGTCCACTATGTGCCGCACGAAGAAGCCTGGAAGCCTGCTGTGTAGTGTGGATGACGGCTCGGTAAAGGATTTCCAGGCCATAGCCAGACTCGATGAAGCGCGTTAGGGGCTTGGGTATATGGAGAAATTTTTCGATGCGAGATCGCGAGTGCCAGCATAACCCGCCGAGCACAATCACGCCCAGCGCGATATAGGTCAACGAAGCGCTGAAGATTTCTTCAAGCAGCGCGGCCAGACTGGTGAGATGGATATTATGAAAAGGGAGGGAATCCTTCAGCAGCGAACTAAAATTCGGGGCATACAGCCAGGTGGTGAGTACACCTACAGCGAGAAAAGTGAGTGAGATCCGCATGGCGAGTGGCGCGCTGTGTATCCTGCGCGCTTCTCCAGATTTTCCGCAAAACGTCATACTGTAGATCCGCATCGTATACCATGCGGTCAGGCCAGCACCAGCGAGCATGCAGATAAAAGCCCACTGTGGACCCTGATGCAATCCGTTTTCCAGGATTAATTCTTTGCTGAAGAATCCATTGGAGAGGGGCAGTCCGGCCAGCGCCAAACCGCCAATCAGGAAAGTGGCGTGGACAATGGGCATCTTCTTGCGCAAAGCGCCCATGTGGCGCATGTCGCGCGTTCCGGCGGTGTGGATCACGGCACCGGTGCCTAAAAACAAGAGTGCTTTGAAAACCGCGTGGCTGAGCAGGTGAAGCATGCTGGCGAAAATGCCCCCGACGCCAATCGCATAGACCATATAGCCCAGCTGACTGATGGTCGAATATGCGAGAGCACGCTTGATATCGTCGGTTCTCGTCGCCATCAACGCCGCCAGGATGGCAGATGATAACCCGACGATCATGACACTCGTTTTCCATCCGGGTATCGATTCGAACGCCGGATAGAAGCGTGCCAGCAGATAGACGCCGGCATTGACCATCGTCGCAGCGTGGATGAGCGCTGTGACGGGCGTAGGCGCTTCCATTGCGTCTGGCAGCCAGGTATGCAGCGGGAACTGCGCCGATTTGGCCATAGCTGCCAGCAAGAAGCCAAAACCAATTGCAGCCAATAAACTGGCTTCAAGTGTTGGAGCGGCTTCGAGAAAATCCTGGATTTGGTAGCTGCCGATGTGGGAGCGGATAATCAACGCGCCGGTGAGAAGTCCAATTCCGCCGAATTGTGTAACGATCAATGCTTTTATACCGCCGGCAACCGCTTTGGGATCATCATTGTGGAAGGAAATCAAGGCGTAGGAGCAAAAAGCGGTGATTTCCCAGAAAAAGAACATCAACAGCATGCTGCCGGAGAGACCCAGACCGGACATGGCGCCGATAAAAAACAGAATCAGCCCGTAATAACGGCCGAGTTGGGCTTCACCATGCATGTAATCAATGGAGAAAAGCACCGCCAGGCTGCCGACGACCGAAGCGATGATCGCTAAAATGACGCCCAGGCCATCAGGAACGAGAGTGAGATCGCCGAAAAAATCATCCATTGGAATGCGTACGATGGGTGCATCTGACGGGTTGAGCAAAAGCAGAAGCGAGATGATCCCCGTGACGACAGCAAAGATAGATGCCACTGCATGCTGCAGCCTGGGGCGATCGTTCCCGCAAATCCAAACGACAATCGTTCCCACCCAGGGCAGGAAAATACAGAGCATAACGCATAGGAGTGCCATGGATTATCCCTTCAGCTTACCCAGGTCTCGCACGTCGAGCGTACCGACTCTGCGCCGAACTTGTACGGCAAGGGCGATACCGATGACGGCGACGATCGTGTCGGCAACGATGACGGTTAGTGCCAGACTCTGAGCGAGCTGAATTTCGTCCCGCACGAAACCGGCGGTGATCAAGGCCAGGAGAGCAGATTTCACCAGGATTTGAATGGCGATCACGAGCTTGATCAGGTTATAACTAACCATCAAGCCGTAGAAGCCAATTCCAAGCAAGACCGCTACACCGACGATGAAAATGTTTACTGGAGATGGAGCCATGCTGTCTCCTTCAGTGTGATCCTTTCATCCACGAAGATTAGAACAACTCGAGTTTCTTCTTCGAATGAAGTTCTGTTGCTGCTTTCGATTGCTGCGAGAGGGATTGAAGATCACGGTCCCGCAATGCGGCCATTTCATCAGTCGCCGCTCCCTCGAGTGGCGCTTTCGCCTCCGCAAGGATACCCAGCAAACCTAGAACGCCGGAGAAGATCAATACAATTTGCACCAGCATGTCCAGGCCTCTTTGCTGCCAGAGTGTTTCCACGAACGGTTGGACCTGGGAAGTGCGTACGGGTGGCTCGATTGGAATGATCAACAAGATCAAGAGGAGCGAGCTGATTAAAACGAGGGCAACTGCGATGGGAAGCGGTACGATTTCGCGGACAGATAATTCCTGGTCTCCGGCGACGTTAATCGCGAAGACAAATAGTACTGTTACCAGGCCCGCGCCGACACTGAGTTCGATCACCGCGACTTGCTCGGCGCCAAGGCTGTAGAAGAGAACGGAGAGCAATGCGCTGAGACCGGCAAGCCAGAGTGCCGAAACCAGGAGACGCTTCGAACGAACGGCTTGCAGAGCGCACGTTAAAGAAACCGCAATCAACAACGTGTACATCACTATTCGTTCCATTTGGAATCCTTCACATCGAGTTGGAAGGTTTTCGCCGGGCGGGAAAGAAGTGTAGAGATTTGTGTGTCGTGTTTCGCAAGCATTGCGTGTGCCTCGTAGCGTGCTGCATACAGGGTTTTACTATGTGCGAGGACATGCACAGTTGAATCGGCAACTGTTCCTCTACCGCAGTGTAGGTACTCGCGGTAACAATCCTGGTTGTGCTTGGGTAACAATTCAGTAACAGAGATGTAATCTATCGGTTTTTAAAGGATGCTGCGGTATTGCCGTTTTTCGAGGATTTTGCAGATTATTCGTTTTCTTCCAGCGAGTAGCCGATACCGCTGATTGTAGTCAGATGGTGGGGATTCGATGGGTCGGGCTCGATCTTGCGTCGCAGCCGGTAGACCAGTTGTTTGAGCATCACGCGATCGCCAGCAGACGGGCCCCAGATCGAGTCAATCAACATATCAAACGGAAGGACCTGGCCGAAATTGATGATTAACACTTCCATCAGGCGCGTCTCGAGCTTGGTGAGTTTTATGGGTTCATCATCACCAGAGAAGACCTCATTTCGGGTCAGGTCCAGGGTGAGATTCCCGGCAGTCAGCGGCGCATTGGAAATCGGCTTTATTTCAGATCTACGCAGCACGGCTTCCGAGCGTGCGACAAGTTGCCTGGGACTGAAGGGTTTAACAATATAATCATCCGCGCCCAGCTCAAGACCTCTGACGACGTCATCTTCCTCGCCGCGCACGCTGAGGATAATGATAGGGGTGGATGCTTCCGAGCGAATGCGCTGGCAGACGGCGAGCCCGTTGAGTTTTGGCAGGTTGATATCCAGTATGATTAAATCGGGTTCGGATTCCCGCCAACGATCCAGTGCCGTTTGTCCGTCATAAGCGACGATGACCTCGAAACCAGCCCGCCGCATCGTAAAAGAAACCACATCTGCGAGGGCTAAATCATCGTCAACAATCAAAGCTTTCATGCTGGCTGTCCATTAATGGGAAGCGTGAACCAAAAAATCGATCCACCGTTCTTCCGGTTTTCAACACCGAGTTCTCCGCTGTGTTCTTCGATGATGGCTTTCACGACTGATAGTCCCAAGCCAATACCATACTGTGTTCCGTCGTCGTTGCCAAGTCTTACAAAGCGCTTAAAAACTTGGTCTTTATCTTTGTTTGGGATGCCATCGCCTCGGTCCGCAATCGCCACGCGTATTTTACCGTTTTCGATCATTTCCAGGGTGAGTTCGATCTGCGTTCCAATCGGGCTGTATTTACTCGCGTTCGAGATCAAATTGACCAGCACCTGAGTTAACCGAGTCGGATCTGCCTGGATCGCTGGGAAAGAATCCGGTTTGCGCAGTAATAATAGCTGGCGGCGGCGAGTAAGCAATGGCTGCATTACTCGCACCGCTTCGATGAGTACGGCATCAAATCGGGTTGAGCGTTTGTGAATATGGAAATGGCCGGCTTCAATACTGATACTTTCGAGCAGGTTATCGATCAAAGTCTGTATACCGGAGACGCTCATGTGGATCGAACTGAGGAGTTCACATAGTTCCGCCTTGGACAGGTTTTCGATTTCCTCCAGGAGAACTTCAACCGATGCGTTGATTGCCGAAAGAGGCGTTCGGAACTCGTGGGTTATGTTGCCCAAAAAGTATGATCGTAAGCTGTCGGCCGCTTTTTCCTCCGTGATATCGCGCAAAATAAAGAGCCTCTTCTCTTTGTCAACGTCGGTTGAAGGGAAGCAAACCCTGGCGATTTCAATAATTGCCAGTTCTTTTTCCTGCATGGGAAAGATGGCATTACGTATCTTTTTATCTGCTGCTTCGATATCCTGAGGCGATCTTTCTGTTTCGTGAGGAACCGCAATTTCGCCCAAGGGTAATTTGAAGATGCGTCCTTTTGTAAATCCCGTTGCCGTTTCCGCATTTTGATTGAGAGACGTGATTCTGCCCTCCGCGTCAAGCGTGATGACGCTGTCCTCAAAACGCTGGAAAAGCGAATCAAGCCATGATTTTATCGAGAGCGAATCGTCCAAGCGGGTTTTGGATTTCATGGTTGTAGACATGAGATCAGAGTTAGATTAAATGAATAGACGTAGCAACGTATAGCTGCCCAAAACAAGCATCGTGCCTCCGATGGCGGATGTGATTCTCTTGACCGATACTTTGCTGACGATGTATGCGGCGACGGGAACAGAAAGTACTGCGCCGATGGTTAAACTTGGCGTTAAAGTTGAGTCAAGCGTTACTCCATTGAGCATGAAGATCAGTACCCCAACGGCACTCGTGATCCCCTCTGCAACGCCAGCAATCCCAATCGCATTGCGTCCTTCGACGCCGACGAGAACTTGTCCTCCAGTGACTACTGGTCCGTAGCCGCCTCCACTGATGCCCTTATTGAAAGCTGCGAGTATACCGAGCCCGGCAAGTCGTTTCCAGGAGAATTTTGCTTCCTTGGTTTTTCGCAGGAGGATAATAATGCCAATTAACGTAACGATGATACCGATGTAAACTTTAATAGCCCAACCGGGGATGTTCAGTGTGATGAAAACAGCGATGATAACACCCAGGATGCTGAGCATGCTGAGTACAATCGTAATTTTAAAGTCACGTGTACCGGGGCGAAGATTGGTGTTTCCAAATTCTTGATGAAATACACCTGAGAGTAAACCGGTAACAAATTCGGAAAACAGCACGGAGGGTACAATCACCATCGGTTCGTAGCCGAGCATCATCAGTAAAGGTGTGAGCGTTGTTCCATATCCCATCCCTAGAGAGGAATCGACCAATTCGCAGATGAAGGCGAGTGGAAGCAGGGGGAGTATGATGTGCATTTTCTTTCGCCTCATTTCGAATAATATGTAGATTTAGTCGGTCAGTAACACAGGCCGTTCAATCCAGCGGAGCATACGAGTGACGGTATCGTCATCAATCATGAACGGAAATCTGCGTTTCCTGGGTTTGGCCATGACGATTAGATCGATTTCTGACTCTTCAATTTCCTCTTGAATTGCAAAATCCGTATGTCCTTGCTTGAGATGTATCTCACTATGGATTGCGTTACGGCAGAGGAGGTTAGATATTCTGCGCAAGCGGCAGCACAGCCTGGATTGCGATTGGAAAATATCGGATACGGAATACCTCATTCTATTCAAGCCCTGATACATAGTTGGCACTTGCGGCAGCACAACCAGTACAATGACCTTGGCGTTTATCGAAGCGGCAATACGCCCAACGAGATTTACTGTGTCTGTCTGGATTTCATCCCTGTGCAGCACCAACATGATGGATTGAATGGGAAGGCGAGGGGAGCGAGGGAGCAGGCAGGATGTGTGAATACGCTCTAAGGTTCGCAGCTCCCATGACCCACGAACGATCCTTTTATCCAGGGGTGATCGGGGCGCGGAGAGAAAAACGAGCTGATAACCATTGGCGATTTCTATGAATTCATCTTTGAGAGAGTTAGTGGTATCGACGAAACAATAATCAACGATCTCTGTCTCGAATACCGGACAGAATTCGCGTGCGTAGCCTGTCAAAAAGGTCGCTCGATAAGACGGACAACAAACCAGGATCCGTCCCTGCCGAGTTCGGGGGATGTATTTATAGATCAGGGCGTCGACGATTTCAGGGTCGCCACGCAATACATACACCTGCTTGCGGTATGACTTTTGGATCGCTTCGCGTGCAAGTTGATCTTCAGGTTTGGCCATGACGATCGTGTAGTGATCTTCCGTTTCTGCAATGGGAATGCTGTGGAACCTGTAGGCGAGATCGGCTGGATAGCTGCGAATTAATTGCAGGTCGATTTCAATATCTTCCAACGCAATGCGCGGAAAATCCATTAGTTGCGATTTCGTTATTTGGTCGTTGTTAACCATATAACAAATTCTTATTGAGGACGGTGATAGGAAGCGTTATGAAACTGTAACGGAGTGGTAACAAAATGAGGATTGAATTTACTCGACAGGGCAGGTGAGGCAGTACCCTACTCCGGGAATGGTTTCGATCGAGGGAATTTCATCAGGATCAGTTTTAAGTTTCCTGCGCAGACGGTGTACGACCTGACGCAGCATTTCACGATCGCCTCTGCGTTCTCCATAAAGGATTTCAATCAGGCAGTCAGTCGTATGCACTTGGCAAGTATGGTCCATGAGTGTCTCGAGTAAACGGCTTTCCAGGGGCGTGATGGAAACCGGCTTGCTCTGGTCAAACGTTACTTCCCGGCGCTTCTGATTGAACTGTGCAATCGGCCGATGGTGATTCCCGTTTCACTGGAACGCATTCCAGCACGGCGAATATCTGCATTTACTCGGGCGACGAATTGCTTGGGGCTGAAAGGTTTGGGGATGTAATCGTCGGCGCCGCATTCGAATCCATGGAGGATGCCTCCTCACTTCGGACGGTGAGAAGGTTGATAGGAGTGTTGCATTTCTGTCGGATCATTTTGCAGACAGAAATGCCATCATATTTTGGCAGGTTTATATCCAAGATAATCAGATCTGGGCAGCACTTTATCGGCGTAGAATGAATGTGATTACGTCGGCCATTAATCGATCGTCTTCGACAATCAGCGCTTTCATGTTGCATCCTGAAATGGCAATGTAAACCAGAAGATCGAGCCTCCTTCAGGATTCTCGGCGACGCCAACGGCACCGCCTTGGGCTTCGACGGTTGCTTTTACGACGGATAGGCCCAGCCCGGCACCATATTGTGCTGCTGCTTCTTCGTCTTGGACGATGTAGGCAAAGCGCCGAAAGATCTCGCTGCGTTTATCTTCCGGAATGCCAGGGCCTCGATCGACAATTTCGATCTTGATCCGCTCACCGTCATTCTGCGCACGTACAACGATGTGCGATCCTTGTGGCGCGTATTTATTGGCGTTGGAAAGCAAGTTGACAATCACTTGTGTAGAACGCCGAGGGTCGGCGATCACCATGGGGAGATCCAGCGGGAGTTGAATGTCAAGTCTCTGCTTATACTTCTCTAACAGGGGTTGGAGAATCGCCACTGCTTGACTAATGATGTCCGTGAGTTTTACGGCACGTGGAGATACACGAAAATGCCCGGTTTCGATGCTGGCGCTTTCGATGAGATTGTCCACAAGGGTTTGCAGACTCAACAATCCCAGGTGGAGTGAATTCAGTAATTGCTGCAACTCGACAGGGCTAAGATCAGCCGCTTCTTCCACGAGCAGTTCGACGGAAGCTGCAACGGCGGTAAGCGGTGTGCGAAATTCGTGTGAGATGTTGGCCATAAAGTGTCCCATCAGTCGATGGACGGCATCTTCTTCGCTGATGTCCCGAAATACAAAGACGACTTCGGCTTCATGTACTTCTGTAGGAGCGAGTCTGGCCCCAGAAATTGCCAGCATCGCGATTTTTTTCTCTGCCATTTCGACTCGAAACCTACGGCGTTGCCCGGGAGCCGGGATGAGTTCTGTAAATGATTGGGTATGATCGATGGGCTGGAAGAAGTGGTCACAGGGTTGTTGTAGAACCTGTTCTGTAGTCCATCCGGAAATTTTCTCTGCGCCAGAGCTGAAGAAGGTGACTTTGTTCTTCGAATCAAGCGTCACGATCCCTTCCACAATTCCTTCCAGAAGATGATCGCCCCATGCTTTTTCATCTCTCAATGCTGTTACGATGCGATTCAGGTCCTGGCGTGCCTTTTCCAGTGTTTGTGCAACAAGCGTCGCTTCACGCACGTGAGATTCGAACTGAACCGGTGTGTCGAGATCGCCTTCGCTGATCCTCGCGGCAGCCTTTGTGAGATTTTGGAATGACATTCCAATATTCCTCACCAGGAGAATGCCCAATGTCGAGCCGGTTGCGGCGATGATGAATATAACGCCGATCAAACTCCAAACCAGTTGTCGGCGTGTGGTGATGATGTCGGTAACATCAAGAGCAACTTCAATTTCCAGGCCGGTTTGGTCGATGGCGTAATACGATGCGTAGTAAAGTCTGTTGTTCAAGGAAAAGCTGCTTTGTTTAATCTCCTGCGTCGTTTCAAACTGCTGAGTTTGGTTTTGAAGCCCGGACAAGACATCATTTGTTGGCAGGTTGGTCGCCAATATACTCTCGTCCATCCAAAGCAAGTGTTCCATGTCCGTCTGGGATTTCATCCTGCTCATCAATGATGCATCGAGATGCAGCCCTACAACGACTCTGGCGATTTCCTGTTCTCCTGAATAAACCATACTTGTATCTGTGAGCATCGCTTTGGGACTTCCTTCGCCGGGGAAAATGTGATAGCCCTGTGGGGTGATATCCTCGCAGTCAGGAGAAAATGGGATGGCGTCATCAATGGAGAGCAGGCGGTTTCCGTTATCGCAAAGGAGAATCATGTCAAGGCCGGTTGTAAGACGCAAAGTGTTGAGGTATTCGAATAACGTCTCTTGCTCATGAGCCTGTAAGAGTTCAAGCAATGTCGGACGTTGGGCCGTTAATCGGGCCAGGTTCTGAATATCATTTTCTGTAGCCCGTAATAACGCTTCTGATGCTCTCGCTCCCTGTTCAACCTGAGCCCAGGCTTGTTGTTCCAGGCGATCACCGATCAAATGAATGGCGGCGATAGCAACCGTCGTCAGAATGGCAAGGAATACGAAACCAAGCACCAATTGAGCGGAGAGGCTCAGTTTCATCCGTTGCGTCATTTTTCACTCCCGGAGATCCAAGCTGGCGAAAAAATATCGCGGCATGATCCAAAATGTATTGGCATTGATTGGATTGCCTGGTTGTCGTAGTACGTATCTGCTTTAGTTTTCACTTGATCTCAATTATGGTCTACTGTCTGTAATAGCCCTTTGTATTGTAATGCAACTCATTCCATACCAGGGTGCGATTATTATGGATGACACAGGCGTTTGTGAAAAATGTCGCTTGCCTTTTCTGGATAACCGTTGCACACTATTTATTACTCGTCTTCACAAATGTAGCAACGTGAATATTAAATAGGAGGAAGCGTTATGGTGCTTAAACCAAAGCGACCCGTTCCATCGGATATCGAGATCGCCCAGGAAGCAGATCTCCGTCCAATCCTTGAGATCGCGGGCAAAATTGGTCTCACGGAAGACGATCTGGATTTGTACGGAAAATACAAAGCGAAGGTCCACCTGGATGTTCTCGATCGTCTTGGTGATCGCCCGCAAGGCAAATACATCGATGTCACTGCGATCACGCCTACACCACTAGGGGAGGGGAAAACGACCACTTCCCTCGGGTTGACTCAAGCGCTGGGCACGCATCTGAAGAAGAATGTGATCGCCTGTATCCGCCAGCCGAGTATGGGCCCTACTTTTAACATCAAGGGCGGTGCGGCAGGTGGCGGATACAGCCAGATTATTCCCATGGAGGATTTCAATCTGCACCTGACCGGCGATATCCACGCCATCAGTGTGGCGCATAACCTGGTCGCAGCAGCGATCGACACGCGTATGTATCACGAGTCACGCCAATCGGATGCCGGGTTGTACAAGCGCCTGGTGCCGGAAAAAGGCGGCAAGCGGGAATTTCTGCCCACGCAACTGCGTCGTCTGGAAAAACTGGGTATTACGAAGACTGATCCTGATTCGTTGACCGAGGACGAGATTAAACGATTTGCTCGTCTGGACATCGATCTCGAAACAATGACCTGGAATCGAGTGGTCGATGTATGCGATCGCAGCCTGCGGAGCATCAAAGTCGGATTCAATGATGCGCAGTTAAAAGATGGCTCTCCGAGTCCGGTCTTTCCGCGTGCTACAGGCGTGGACATTACTGTCGCTTCAGAGTTGATGGCAATTTTAGCCCTGGCGACGAGTTTGAAAGATCTCAGAGAGCGCGTCGGAAGGGTTGTGATCGGCTTGAACAAGCAGGGCGATCCGGTAAATCTGGAAGATGTTGGAGTCGCTGGTGCGGTAACCGTGCTGTTGAAAGATGCCCTCATGCCGAACCTGATGCAAACGCTGGAGGGTCAGCCTGCATTCGTGCACGCGGGACCTTTCGCCAACATTGCCCATGGCAACTCGTCGATCATCGCCGATCAGATCGCCCTCAAACTCGGTGATTACGTCGTCACCGAAAGCGGCTTCGGCGCCGATATCGGTATGGAAAAATTCTTCGATATTAAGTGTCGCTATTCCGGCCTCATCCCCAATGCGGTTGTGTTGGTGGCGACGGTGCGTGCCTTGAAGATGCATGGTGGTGGCCCGAAGGTGACTCCTGGTGCGCCTCTCGATCGCGCCTATACGGAGGAGAATCTCGAACTGTTGGAAGCGGGATTGCCCAATCTCGGAAAACATATCGAGAACGCACTGCGTTTCGGCATTCCGGTGGTTGTGGCTGTCAATGGCTTCAAGGACGACACTGATGCCGAGATGGAGATGGTGCGGAAATACTCCGAAGAGAAAGGCGCATTCGCAGCCGTAAAAAGCACGCACTGGATGGATGGCGGCGCGGGATCGAAAGAACTGGCGCAGGCCGTTGTGGACGCTTGCGAGCAACCGAGTAATTTCAAATTCCTCTATCCGCTGGACTGGTCGATCAAGCAGAAGATCGAGCACATATGCAAGGAGTTCTACGGCGCGGACGGTGTAACATTTGAACCGTTGGCAGAGGAACAGATCGAATCCTACGAAAAAGCTGGCTTCGGGGATCTTCCCATGTGTATGGCGAAGACCCATCTTAGCTTCAGCCATGATCCGGCTTTAAAGGGTGTGCCGACTGGTTTCACCGTGCCGATACGAGAAGTGCGGGCCAGCGTCGGCGCAGGCTTTATCTACCCATTACTGGGCAAGATGAGCACGATGCCGGGGCTTTCAACCTATCCGGCATACATGGCGATAGACCTCGATCTGGATGACGGTAAGATCATCGGCTTGTTCTAGAGCCGGGCAGAAAAAAACCGACAATAACGCATCCCAGTGGTTATACTGTACTGGGATGCGTTCTGTTGTGATAACTTGCTTACTCGTTGGGGTTGTGTATTGTAATCCGAGTCAGTGTACTTAGATCTCGCGTCAGCCCTTGAATTGGGCGCATACTTGCTTTCTAGGGCTTCAGCTAACCCAATATTTGGCAAAATAAATAGGGTGGATGATGAAAAGATATTGCTATCTATTATTCTTCTCATTGCTTACAGCTTGTGCGCCTGCCAGCCTGGACAAGGCGGAATCTCCTCAGTCGACAGAAGCACAACATGCTAAAGAATTACCCCTGTATGGACGGAAACGCCAACAAGTGCCCGTATCTCTACGAGTACGAGCACAGCAGCGGTAACGGTTGAAGCTGCAACAGCAACTCCCGATTCTATGATAACTCCCGCCACACCTGATCCAAACGCCGCGCAGGCGCTTTTCGTGAAGATGGGAGAATGCACGGGTCGGGTCTCTTCCTCTGGTGGCGGTGCAGTTCCCTTGGCGCTTACGCATCCTGAGGATTGCGCCGCGGTGAAAATATCTCCAGATGGGAAGCAAGTCGCATATTTCGGTGAAACAGAGAAATCAACCATTTTGATGGGTTTTTCCCGGGGAATCATTTTGCATGGTCTCTCCATAGCAAATCGCTGGCCGTCGTTTTTGACATGATTCCCTTCGGTTTGTCCGGGGGTGAATTATCTGAGGATCAACATGGGAGACCCGCTTTAGCATCCGATGGGCGCCGAATGGGAATGCATTCCTCGCTTTACAGCGGCAATCCCGAATGCTATCCGTTCTCAACTCGGATGGGACGCTTCGCAATGAGATCATATCCCTTCCCGGCGAACCGCTCGAAGCTGGTTGGTCCCCGGACGGAGAATGGATCTACGTCGTCATGCGCGGAAGTTCATTGGAGATCGTCCGCCCAGAAGGCACGGATCATCTCTTCCTCGCTGAGGATGTCACTCCCGGATCAGTTGTTTGGAAGTGAATCAACACGGCTGAAAAATTGATGAGAGTGTCGCTTCGGGTTGCCTATCGTGGAACTCGTCCACCCCCAAAAAAAGTAGGTACGAAAAGAAAGCGGGAGCCCTCGCTCCATGCATTCTGATCCAATTGATGCAAATGATGCAATTCGTCTGGCGAGATCGTATCTTTGATGTCGTGGGTCAGCATTTGCCATTCGGCATTCTGCATCCCTTCCATCATGTTTTCTTCCCAGTCGGATCCCAGAACGCCGACGCGGATATCCTCGAAATCTAGTTCATTCATTAACGCTCGCAGCCTACGTCCAACTCGAGTATTACATCCTTGTCGGAGCAGTACCTCTTCCTGGTGCTGACCCAAGGGGGATATCTCAGGTGGGTAGTCAATGCGTCCACCGTAATCCGGTTCGGCCAGGGTAAGCACCCAGCCCCCAGGCCGAGTGACGCGCTTCATCTCTGCGAGGACTCGCTGGGGAGCCTCAAGCCATAGAAGAAGAAAGTGACAAATGGCTGCGTCGAATGTCGAAGTTGGGTAGGGCAGACGAATACCGTCACCGATCGTATAGCGGGTGTTGGGGTCGACCTCATGCGCAAAATGAACGGCTTGCGGATCGATGTCGAGGCCGAATGTTTGGCAGTCATGTATGAGACCGACTTCGCCGATGATAACACCAGTGCCGGACCCGACTTCAAGCACGCGGTGGGAGGATTGCAGTGCCAGACGATCGAACCATTGGACGCGGATCGCAGCCGTCCAGCCTGCCTGCGTTTGGTATTGATCATGGTTATTGCTGGGTTCGAGATCGTGCTTCATGCCATGCGATTTAGGTTTGAACAGGCCACAGGCTCTCGAGGGAATCCGTCAGCAGATTGCCGAGGGCTTTCTCGAAACCCTGCGCAGGAAGCACATCGCCATCAGGCTCTACATACAAGTTGGATTGGCCGGTGGCTTCTGGTGCTATTTCCAATTCGAGGGCCAATGGGTTGGTGGACGAGTAGGGCGCCGGAAGATCCCAGATTAAATCCATTCCGAGGATGGCGATGTACTCGCGGGCTTCGCTTAGTGCGGCTGTCATCGCATCGCTCCGATCCGAAGCCGATAGCGACATCGCCGTTGTGCCGAGATCCGCAATCTGTTTGATGTGTTCATTCAAGGAAGCGGCGTTCTCGGGCGTGATCGTCAGGTGTACGGCGGAGTAAACGTCCGAGGCAAGGGCATTCTTCAATCCCGTTTCACTTTTGGGGTCGGTAAGATCAATCGCTACAAGGATGTGATCCAGGCCTGCCTGGGACAGTTCTTCGAGGTATGCTGCCTGCGCCAGGCGTTTCCCGTCCGTCAACAGGCCGGTTACCTGTCCCAGGTCTTCGGCATGCGAGATGAGTTCACGCAGGTCATCCCGCAGGGTAGGCTCTCCTCCGGTGAAGGTGACATGAGGGACACCGGATTCCCAGATCGTGTTAATAATCGTTTTCCATTCTTCTGTGCTTAATTCCCGGTCCACGCGGCGTTTCGCCAGTGGATCGATCGCGCCGCTTTCGTCACAATGGTAGGTCAAAGCTAAATCCATACGATAAGGCGCTGAAGGTGTTTCATCTCGGGGTTCCTGACGCTCGAAATCGAGGAACATGACAGGATCGACTTGCGGGTTCGTGGCCAGGGTTTCGATTTGGTCTCGAAATTCTCGATGGTCTTTAAGAGCGCGTTTTTGGCCAACGCGGTAGCGTTCAGAGATGGTCCGTGCCGCTTCCTCTTCACTGACACCCTGAACGAGCAGCATGGCGTGTTCGCTGGCCGTGTTGTTCAAATGCAGAACTGTCGCCGCGTTAACGATCATTACGCCCATACCCTCGTCCTCGATGCGAAGGTGTAAACGATATTGAAGGGGCGCGTCATCCGGCGTTTTCCAGTGATAGAGCCCTGGCTTGAGGAGTTCAGGAAGGGCGGAGGGCGCAAAGAAACGCGTTAAGATCGAATTCATCGGCGTTTTCCTTTCATGTCTTTTGATTCTGGAGCACGAAGGGTTCGATATTGTGCGGCAAGGGTGATTGCTCCTGGTTGAGAAGCGTTAAAGGACAACCACCGCCGCATACATTAAACACTTCACACTCCCGGCATTCATCCGGGGCATACCGCCGTTCGCGCAGCCAAAGGGCAAGGTCGTGTTCCCAAATTGTCTTCCACGAATCGGAGAGGATATTGCCAAGAGGTTGATAGAACGACTGGCAGGGGATCACGGCGCCATCCGGCTCGACGCACATGTTGTACATTGCGGCTGTACACGCCTTGACGCCAAGTTCCATCTGGATGGGATCGAAATGGCAGTATTGTGTTGGTGTGTACCAGATCAAACGCTGGCCATAGCGTTGTGTCCGTTGGCGTGCTTCTTCGAGAAGAGGCGGAAGCAGGTCTTCCGGGATGCCTGTGCCAACTTCATTTCCTCGGCCGGCGTGGATCAACGCATTGCAGCCGATGGTCGGAACACCCATTTCGGAAAGGAAGGCAATCGTCTCACCAATTTCGGATGCGTTGTCCTTCAGAAGGGTTGTGTTGGTCATGACATATAGATTCAGGTCCAGGGCATTGCGGATCCCCGCTACGGTATCCTGCCAGGCCCCCGTGGCGCGCACCATCCTGTCATGAACTTTGGCGATGTGAGATTCGAGTGTGATCTGTACGTGATCCAAACCGGCATCCACGAACTCTTGCAAGTAGGCGCGATCCGCCAGAAGTCGGCCGTTGGTGAGCAATCCGGCGATCTGGCCGTTTGCGCTCACGTTGGCGATGAGCTGGGGAAGGTCGTCGCGCAACGTGGCTTCACCTCCGGTAAAGCATATGTGGGGGATGCCAAGGGCATGGATGTGGTCGATGATCCTTCCCCACGTTGCCGTGTCGAGCTCAGGGTAATTTCGTGGCCTGGCATTGTAGCAATGGGCGCAATTGGCGTTGCAGCGATAAGTGAGTGCCAGGTCCATGCGGTAGGGAGCAGAAGGAGTCTCCGAGAACGGTGGGAGCAAATCAAGTTCGAGATCGCAAATGGGACAGGCGCCATTGGGATTTGTGATCTCCTGGATCAGGACGCGCATATCACAGAAATCACGCAGTGCGAGCTGTTTGTTCACGCGATAGCGTTTACGAACGGCAGCAACCGCAGCCTCTTGAGAGAAACCTTCGAGCTGCAGCCAGGCCATGAAAGTGGCCGTGGAATTGAGGTGGAAGGCGCGCTGGGCGTTGATCAACAACAACCCGCTGCGGTCGTCATGAACGCGCAGGTGGATTTGCGCTCGATTCTCACCGTCGATACTCGTGTAGTCGTATAGGCCGGGTTTTAGATCGGCACTTCCATTATTGGAGTCTGGGCGTGAAAGAAGATTCATCGACCACCACCGGCGCATGCACAGGCGCATCCTGCGCAGGCGCAGGCACAAGCGCAGCTGCTGCCTCCACCGCCTCCGGAAGACCAACTACGGGTTGAGCGAGAAGGCGGTGGCGGGGGGTTGGTCGTTTTGGTTACGCCATCTGTAAACGATGTGACATTAGAGACCAGGTTTTTAGATGTCTTCTGCACGCCGTTAACGATTGAGGCTGCGAATTCCGATCCCGGCAACTTGGGCAGTGTCATACCTCGGCCAGGTGCCGACCCGGGTGCGGGTCCTGTAGTACGGACGCTCGTACCAGTTGGTCGAAAGGATGGCCGGTAATAGCCCCACCACATAGGAACAAACACAGGTCCTGTGCGAAATGTACGCTGTGTGCGGTCATCGAAATCGCGATCGAGCATCGTCCATTCGAGTCCATCGTCGAAGCGTTGCGATCGAACTTCGGGTGTTTCCGCTTGTTCCACCTGTTTCCAGGCTTTCTCCATAATGGATTTGTAGTAATCTCGAGTTTCCTTAAGGCTGAATCCTTTCATTTTCTTCTGAACGGATTGGACCAAATCGACCATCAACTTCTGCAGCGCTGATTTTCGTTTGCCTGATTTTTCATCGATCATGGCCTCTAAAAACGCTTCTTCGTAAGGTCGTAAACCATCCGGTGTAGGAGTAAGTCGTTCGAGTTGGAGCGGATCTTCGTTTACAACGCGTACGGCGTTTTTCTTGATCGTGGAGAAGAGAATCATTGTGAGAACCCGATCGAGGGGAGTCTCCAGCAACACTGCGGCTTCGATGGCCGTTAGGCCACGTTTGATCCCATGGCCTTCGATAGCGATTTTGGGTGGCAGATAGGCGAGTTTGCGTCGGCGTGCGGAGAAGACCGCCAGTGCAATGAAACCGCCGAAAACGAGAACGACGCCGCCACAACACAAACCTCCCATGAGCGTTTCTTCGGAGATGCCCAGCTGGTAACTGATGCTGGGTGTGAGAATCGATCCCTCGGGAACGTACTTGCGCGGGAAAGATGCTCCGAATTTGTAGGCTGTGTACCCATTGGCATCCAAGTTTTCCCACGCGTAGATAACCCGACCATTAGAATCAATATCTGTGTAAGGACTATCGTACGGCCATCCGGAAGGCGATTTGTGCCAGCGGGGTTCATCCGGCTGGACTCCGGGCGGAAGATGGAATACCACGAGAAGTTCTGTGGAGCCGTGCACAAATTCGCGGTCAAAAAAATTTGGAACGAATACACCGCTGGCGTATTCGCTGTCGTCGTCATCGTAGTAAAGTACATCCCGTATGCCAGCGATGGTGAAATGGACTTTACCGCTCTCGCCTGGCGGGATCGCATTCGCGCCCAGCCCCAATTCGATGCCGTACTCGACATAGGATGATGGTGCGATGTGTCCGATGGGATGTCCGTCCACACTGGCTTCTGCGCTGTAAAGATCGTAGCTTTCTGTTGGCAGGCCAACATCGACATAGTCGATGGGTGATGCATGTGTGTCGTTTGTAAAAACCATGAGATATTCGAGACTCATGCTGCCATCTTCTTCCCAGAAGACATCGACATCCATGCTGTCGAGGCTAAATGAGTAGGTCTGCGCATGGCCAGAAACCGGCAAGAGCAAAATGGCTGATAGAATGCTTAACCGCAAGATCACATGGAAACGTCGCATACCATTCACCTCACAAATGAAAAAAGGAAAGGAACCTCACCATTTCGGTTCCTCGCTCAGTTGATAACTCGCACCACAATATGGACAAGAGACGATTGGAGCGCCGGCCATCATTTTAACGTTGTCGGATGTAAGTGTGCCGCCGCAGCTTCTGCAGGTGAGTTTCTCAAGCTCGATGTCCCCCGAAAGCTCAATTTTCTGGATCAATTCGGTTTTCTGAACGTCCTTACGACCAGCGAACCAGATCAAGCCGAATCCACTGGCAACGAGAATCACACCAATGATGATCCAGAGAACGCCCTGAGAACTGTCGCCCGATCCCAATAGGAAAAGGACGCCGAAGAAGATCAGTATTGCAGCAGCGATATATGCAATCAACTTTCCTGATGACATCATGCCTCCCGGTTAGCGATAACTTGCCTCAGTCTAGCAAATCCTTCGGTTTGAGACAATAGACAAAATATTTGCTCAAAATGCATTTACCTTTTTTCTGGGCTTGACGTGCCGCTCGACTACGCTAGAATGATAGGGCTTGTGCGCCAGTCTCCCGATCCAGGCTCTCATCGATAGGTGGTTTCCATTGGTAGACACGAAAGCATTGACCCTAATTCCGGCATGGAACGAGGTTGATTTTATCGCACCGATTGTCTCCGCGACAGTTGGACGTTATCCTGTCCTTGTGGTGGATGATGGATCCACAGATGCCACACCTCAGGTTGCCAAGGATTTGGGCGCAATCGTGATCAGTCATTCTGAGAACCGGGGAAAGGGGATTGCCTTACTCACCGGTTTCCATTGGGCAATAGAAAATCAATATGATGTCGTCATCACACTTGATGCCGATGGGCAGCATGATCCGGAAGAGATCCCGAAATTCCTTGAAGTATACGAGCAATCCGGGGCCGATCTCATCATCGGACGGCGTGATTTCTGGCAAATGCCTTTTCCTAACAATTTCGCCAATCGAATTGGTTCGTTCCTGCTTTCATTGGTATTGGGTCGGCGAATACTCGACAATCAGAGTGGCTATCGGCTGCATTCCCGCAAACTTCTACAGTCCCTGGATCTGCAGGCGACGGGGTTTGAATTGGAAGTTGAGATGGTTATTATGGCGGTCTGCAAGGGTTTTCAATTGGAATGGATCGATATCCGCACAATCTACGGCACAGGGAAGAAGAGTTATTTCCATCCCTGGTATGACTCCCTGCGGTTTTTAAAAATGGTCATTTTCGCCTATCGCATGCGCCGGATCAGTGCTGGCACGAAGACGTTATAATCGTATGCAAGAATTGAACTTTGGTTTTATTTACCGCAAGTCACAATTTATACATTGAATGGATAGATTATGAACCTGATCTCTTTTATGAGTACAAGAATGGCGCCGATTTTGGGGCTTCTCATCGTAAAAATTCTCAATCGGGAACAAGCGTACCGATTCGCAGATTGGGTAAGTCGACGCATCGTAGCGAAAAAGGATTCGGACATGATCCGTGCAGTCCGCTCGAATCAAGCTGTTATCCGCGGGCTGCCTTTTGATGCACCGGAACTTGATGATGCAGTGTTCGAGGTCATTCAGAATTCCGCTCGCGGCTACACGGATTGGTATCGAGCCACCCACGCTGGTCCAGAAGCCGTATTAGCGTCTATGGATATCGATCCACAACTCATTGAATATATTGAACAGGCCCAGGTTGATAAGCGCGGTTTAATGATTGTTGGCGCGCATATGAGCAGCTTCAACATTATGCTCCTGGCCTTGGGTATTCATGGCTTTCCCATCCAGGCGCTTTCATTTGCCAATGTTCGGGGCGGTGTGCATGTCGATAACGCAGTACGAAAAAAATATGGCTTGAATTTAACCCCCATCTCGCCAACATCACTAAAGCAGGCAATGCGGAGACTAAAGAATGGTGGCCTTGCGGTGACGGCTGTGGATCGTCCTGACGTAGGGGGAGATGAATTGATATTCTTCGGTCGGAAAGCAATCTTGCCTGTGGGACCAGCTCGCCTGGCTGTTGCAACGAATTCCCGGATCCTTGTGGGAATGATTCAAACTGTTGGAACCAATAAATACCGTGCAGTCGCCGCCCCGCTGCTCGAACCTGAAATCACTGGCAACCGTGAGCGCGATGTTATTAATCTGGCGCAGCGCTACATTAATGTTATCGAGGGTTACATCCGCGAACGCCCCGGGGAATGGCTCATGTTCTTGCCCATGTGGCCAGATGAACTCCCGCCAAAACCAGAGTCCTGATCAGTAGTGAATTGAGGAATTACAGTGATGACGGACGAATCCATACGAACGAAGGTAGAACAACTCAAGGAAGAAATCCGACAACACAATTATCGCTATTACGTACTCAATTCTCCCATTATCAGTGATTCCGAATACGATCAGTTACTGCGTGAATTACAGGATATCGAAGCGCAATATCCTGAATTGAGATCTCCTGATTCTCCAACACAAAGAGTCGGTGGGGAGCCTGCCGAAGGCTTCCGGCGTGTTCCACATCCTCGCTCCATTCTCAGCCTCGGAAATGCTTTCGATGCCGACGATGTTCGCGCCTGGTATGAGCGAATTCTGAAGCTGGATTCGCACGTAAAGCAGGCAGCTTTTACCGTTGAGCCAAAGCTGGACGGTTTGACGGTTGTGTTGCATTATCAGAATGGCGTGTTCACGCTCGGGGCCACACGCGGCGATGGCGAGACGGGCGAGGATATCACCGCCAACCTGCGAACTGTGCGAAGCTTGCCCCTCCGGATTCCGGTTGCGAAGTACAAGGGGAACATCCCCGCAAATATGGTCGTTCGGGGGGAGGCGATTATTCTGCTCTCTGATTTTGAGGAACTCAATCAAAGACTGGAGAAAGCTGGCGAACGCACGTACGTAAATCCCAGAAATACGGTCTCGGGCGCGTTGCGGCAACTGGACTCAGGTCTCACGGCGAAGCGCCCCATCAGTCTGCGCTGTTATGCTGTCGTGGAAATGGATGGGGTCATCGCCGATACGCAATCCGATGTACTGGAACTGCTTGGCGAATTGGGTTTCCCGGTGGTTGAGTATCACTCGCTGTGTAAGGATATTGAAGAAGCCATCTCGGCCGCCGAGGATATGGCGCAGATGCGTGACAGGATGCCATATGAAGCGGATGGCGTGGTGATCAAGCTCAATGATCTGCAGCTGTCCGAGAATTTGGGTGTGGTTGGCAAGGATCCGCGAGGCGCGATCGCCTTTAAATTCCCGGCGCAAATTGTTACAACGCAGCTGGAGGATATCGGCATTAACGTGGGGCGAACAGGCGTGATCACACCGTTCGCCGTTCTCGAACCTGTTGTAGTTGGCGGCGTAACCGTGCGGCAAGCGACTTTACACAACTTCGATTATATCGAGGAAAAGGACATTCGTATCGGCGATCGCGTGTTATTAAAGCGCGCCGGTGACGTTATACCCTACGTGATCGGTCCGGTTCTCGATGCGCGCAGCGGAGAGGAAGCGCCGTACACAATCCCCAAGCGCTGTCCATCCTGCGGGGCGCAATTGGAGCGTGTAGAAGGTGAAGTGGGGGTGTATTGCGTTAATGCTGCCTGTCCTGAACAATTGATTCGTAACGTGGAACACTTTGTCTCACGCAGTGCGATGGATATCGAAGGAATGGGGATCAAAGTCGCCAGTTTGTTGGTCGAAAAGGGATTAATTAAGGACGTCGCCGACTTGTACATATTGGATCGGGATGCCCTGTTGAAACTCGAAGGGTTTGGTGAAAAACGCGTCGATAATTTACTCGAAGCCATCGGGGAATCGAAAAAACAGTCGCTGGCTCGCTTGATCAACGCCCTGGGAATCCGAGGGGTTGGTGAAGTCGTTGCTGCGGATCTGGCGCGTCGATATAAAAACCTTGATACGTTTTCTGAGGCCAATATCGAAGCGTTGGAAGTTGTTGAAGGCATTGGGCCCAATATTGCCACTGCGATCGTCGATTGGATGCAGGCGCCATCGAATCAAATACTGCTTGCTAAATTTAAACGGGAGAATGTATGGCCGCAGGAAGTCGAGTCCGGTGATGCTTCAAGGCCAGCGGTGTTAGATGGTTTATCCTTCGTTCTGACGGGAACGCTGCCGACGATGACGCGGCAGGAGGCAAAGACGCTGATCGAGGATCATGGCGGCAAGGTCAGCAGCAGCGTGAGCAAACGAACATCATATCTGGTCGCAGGTGACTCTCCGGGATCGAAACTGCAGAAAGCAGAGACATTGGATGTGCCCATCATCGATGAAGATAGCTTGCAGCGTTTGATAAACAACGGATTGGAACGCTAAGCGTTCGATTAAATTAAGTCGTCTCCCTGGTTTAAAAACGATGAAAGCGATTCAATTAAAATGCAGCCGTGAACGATCTGTAAACCGCCGACATCCCTGGATCTTTTCCGGAGCGGTCGAACGAGTCGATGGCAATCCACAATCTGGCGAGACCGTTGAGGTGCTGGATCACACAGGTGCCTGGCTGGCCAGAGGGGCATATTCCCCACAATCCAGTATTCGAGTGCGGATTTGGACCTGGGATGCGGATGAAGCCATCAATGAGGGCTTTTTCAAGCAGCGGATCGAGGCTGCCATCAATACTCGTTGTGGTCTGCGAGATGAGCCAGAAGTCAATGCGTATCGGGAAATCCACGCCGAGTCGGATGGGCTGCCGGGTTTGATCGTCGATCGCTATGCTGATGTGCGTGTTGTTCAGTTCCTGACGACAGGGGTTGAATTCTGGCGGGAACCGATCCTGTCGATTTTGGCATCCATTGGCAAGTGCAGGACAATCTACGAGCGTTCGGACAGTGAAGTACGCATGAAAGAGGGATTGCCGCAGCGCGCGCTGCATGTCTCTGGCGATGAAGCGGATGAAGAGATACTCATCCGAGAATATGGGCTGCAATATTATGTTGATGTTCGCCAGGGTCAAAAAACAGGCTTTTACCTGGACCAGCGAGAGAATCGAAAGATCGTACGCTCGCTGGTGAGCGGTAAAGATGTGCTTGACTGTTTTTGCTACAGCGGTGGTTTCACGCTTGCCGCGTTGGCCGGCAATGCAAAACATGTGCTTTCTATCGACTCCTCGGCAAGCGCATTGGCACTTGCGTGTCGAAATGTGGATTTGAATGCTGCCTGCTCTGATCGTTGCGAATGGATTCAGGGCGATGTATTTGCAGTGTTACGCACATTACGCGATCGGGATTCATCCTTTGACGTCATCGTCCTCGATCCGCCAAGATTTGCGCCGACGGCTTCGACGAAAGAAAGAGCTGCGCGGGCTTATAAGGATATCAACATCCTGGCATTCAAGCTCTTGCGTGAGAGCGGGGCGCTGATCACCTTTTCCTGCTCCGGCGGTGTGTCGCCGATGTTATTCGAGCAGATCGTAGCCGGCGCGGCGCTCGATGCAGGTGTTACAGCGAAAATTGCGGGTTGGTTAAACCAGCCACAGGATCATCCCGTAGCGCTCCATTTTCCCGAAGGGAGGTACTTGAAAGGTTTGGTATGCCGCCTTGTATGATGGATGCCTGAAACCGCAAACCAGGGTTGTTTGTAGTGGAACGCGTCGGTTAAAATGGTATGGTGAACGCAGGAAATTCCCCGGCATGGTTGGATTACTGCGATTACGGTTCGAGATCAAGATGCGAGGTTATTAATGCTTCCTTTACGCGATATTAATCCCACCCGCCGTTTTCCAATTCTCACCTATACATTGATCGCCTTGAACGTGCTGGTTTTCTTGTGGCAGGACAGTATACCGAAAAGTGAATTGCAATCGATGTTTATGGATCTTTCCGTCGTGCCATCTGAAATTACCGCATCGCCGTTCGCTTTCGAGTCATTTATGGACATCGTACGCAGCATGTTTTTCCATGCCGGTTGGGCACATCTCCTCGGCAATATGCTCTACCTGTGGCTTTTTGGGGACAATGTCGAAGATCGCTTGGGGAAGCTGGCTTTCCTAATCCTGTATTTTGCCAGTGGTTTCACAGCAGCGTTTGCGCAGGTTATGATCAATCCAAATTCGATCATACCTCTCGTCGGTGCCAGCGGCGCCATCGCTGGGGTGTTAGGCAGTTACCTTGTATTGTTCCCTGGTGTGAGAGTACAGGGCATCGTCCCACTGGGTTTTTTCTCGAGACTATCTGAATGGCCCGCATGGTCGGTGCTGGCATTGTGGTTTGTTCTGCAGTTGTTTAATGGGCTTTTCTCCATCGGAGTGGACACTTCCGCCGCAGGCGGCGTGGCGTTCTTCGCTCATATCGGTGGTTTCGTATTGGGTCTCGTACTGACTCTCATTCTGATAGTCTTTATCCGGCAACCCCCGGCAGAAGAACGACGCCAGGCGCTCTACATGCGCTCGCAAAAGTATCGTTTCTAATCATGTTGGAAATCCACAATCTCTCCCTGGGAATGGTCCGGGCTTATCTATTGGCCTTCGATCAGGGCCTCATCCTGGTGGATGCGGGTATGCCCGGCTACGCGGGAAGCGTTCTGCGGAAAATGTCGTCATTGGGGCGGGGAGATCTTCGTTTGATCTACATCACACATGCGCATATCGATCATTACGGCAGTGCAGCTGCATTGCGAAAGGCCACGAATGCGCCTATCGCAATTCACGCCGCGGATGAATGTGCCATCTCGCGGGGAGAATCGCCTCTCGGTGAACCGCGAGGAAGGGGGCGGATCGTAGGTGCGATGATGCCGCTGGTAGAACGTTTGATACCTTTGGAGCCTTCGAAACCCGACATTGTCCTAAAGGATGGCGACTCGCTGCGCGACTACGGACTTGATGCTTACGTGCTGCATACGCCGGGGCATACGATGGGTTCGACCAGTTTAATCGTTGAAGATCGTTTTGCCTTTGTCGGCGATTTGCTATCGACGAGTGGAAAACCCCATGCGCAGCGTTTGTTTGCGCAAGATTGGTCGGTTATTGAAGAAAGCATCCATCGGCTTAAGTCGGCGCGGCCGGAGTGGATTTACACCGGTCACGGCAAGAAACCAATATCGTTTGAGGAATTACTCCAACTTGAAATGGATTAGACGCTGAATTGGCATGTATTCTTCGGTTTACGATCTCGTGCCGCTCTCCAAAGGCGCGATTTCTTTTCATAAATTCACCGTTTCATCTTTGACATTACGGTGTTGCTATATGAAAAGGAATCCATCGCAAATCATTTTCAACAATATTTCCCATAGCTCCAATGGATGATTGAAGAAAAGTTTCCAAAGCAATAATAAACCGAAATTATAACGAGGTATGGAATGCCAAAATATCGATTGATTGTGAACCCAATATCCGGACGAGGGGCGGGCGCAGAGGCAATACCGACACTGCGGCAGGAATTATCGATGGCCGGCCTGGATTACGACCTGGAACTTACCCAAAGCCCCTGGCACGCAGTTGAACTGGCACGAGCGGCTGTCGGCGATGGATGTGAATATGTTGTCGCCGTAGGCGGAGACGGAACGGCGAACGAAGTGCTAAATGGGTTGATGCAGGCGAAGGATGCGGGTGAGGGCTCCGCAGTAATGGGGGTGATCGGCGTCGGACGTGGAAATGATTTCGCCTTTGGGATGGGCATTCCCGGGGGAATTAAGGAAGGCTGCGACACCTTGCGTAATGGCCATCGACGTACGGTCGATGTCGGTTGTGTAACCGGCGGCTTGTATCCCGATGGACGCTATTTTGGAAATGGCGTCGGCATCGGTTTCGATGCCGTAGTCGGCTTCGAGGCATTGAAAATGAAGCGCTTGTCTGGTTTCCTCTGCTATGTTGTCGCGGCGCTGAAAACAATGTTCTTGTATTTCAAAGCGCCAACGGTTCGGATTGAGTTTGATGGACAGACAATTGAGATCCCTGCGTTGATGGTTTCGATCATGAACGGACGCCGCATGGGCGGGATTTTCCTGATGGCGCCGGAAGGGGAAAACGACGATGGTCAGTTTGATATGTGCGTTGCGGAAGAAGTAAAGAAAGCGACGATCTTCGGACTGATCCTGCGATTCATACGGGGCACACAAGCATCGCATCCTTCCATCCGTATGGCGCGCACGAATACGATCCGCGTGACTGCGCTTCGCGGTACTTTACCGGCACATGCAGATGGCGAGACGCTTTGCACAGATGGAGACCAGTTGTCATTGACCATGCAGCCAGGCAAGCTGGAGATCATCACCAAGAAATGAGGGCTATGAAGTCGAATTTAAAACTTGCATTCGTAAATCTGATATTTAAAGTCCTCACGACGCTCACCTGCCGGGTTCATGCGGACTCGCTGGAACGAATACCTGATGGTGGGCCGTTGATTATCGTTGCCAATCATGTAAACTTCCTCGACCTTCCCATCATGTACCCGAGAGTCTATCCCAAACCAGTCACCGGTTTCGCCAAAGTGGAGACATGGGACAACCCGATCATGGCCTATGTATTCGATATTCTGAAGGCAATACCGATTCGTAGAAATGAAGTTGATATTACTGCCTTGCGCAAAGCACTAGAAATTCTCGAAGAGGGCAAGATCATCGCAGTGGCGCCTGAAGGCACACGCAGTGGCAACGGGCGGCTGCAGCGCGGAAAAACAGGCGTGGTGATGTTAGCATTAAAAAGCGGAGCGCCTTTGCTGCCAATTGCATATTACGGGGGAGAGAAGTTCCGGGAAAACATACGCGGGCTTAAACGCACAACGGTGCACATCGACGTAGGGAAACCTTTCTGTCTCGATACACATGGCGAACGGATTACGCGCGATGTACGAGAGAAGATGGTCGATGAGATCATGGCGCAGGTGGCGGCGTTGCTGCCGCAGGAATACCGTGGCTACTACAGCGATGTAATGGATAAATCGGAAAAATACATTCGTTTTCTTTAGGGGGAAGTCAGTCTATTCAAGCCAGATCGTTAACTAAAGTGTTGGCAAAACAGCAGCGCTGGGTTGAAGAGACAACGAATTGTTTGATACACTAATTACCCGGCTCCAATCTATTTTCATTGCGTACGATTCTTCAAGATAATCGAAAGTAACATGGAAGAATTTTTCATTCAGTTACCGATTACGATCAACATCGCCTTGCTTGTTTTGGCTTTGTACATCGTTATTCGCGCTTCGCACATTATGGTCGACGGCGCTGTTTCTATTGCGCACCTGTCAAATATCAGTCCTCTCGTAATCGGCGCGACAGTGGTGGCGATGGGAACATCGTTTGCCGAGCTGGCTGTTAATTTGGTCGTTGTACTTGGTGGTTCAGATACCTCAACGGTTGTGGGCAACATCATTGGCTCGAATCTTGTTAACATCGGTATCGAGCTCGGAATATCGACGCTGATTGCAGGCTTGATCATCGTGCCCAGAGAGGCGCTGGAAAAGGATATACCTCTTTATATCGCAGCCACCGGCATGATCACGGCCTTAATCGTCGACGGCGCAATAGATCGCTTTGAAGCCATATTAATGCTGTTGCTTTTTATTTCTGTGATAAGTCTGATCGTTCAATACGCCAAGGCACGACACATGCGCAGTGAATTGGTCGTCGAATCAACACCGCTCGAAGGAATATTCCATTCTGATGCTTTGGCGTTATCCAGAAGGCAAGCCGTCGTGGCGCTTTTTGGGGGGTTAGGGACTCTTGTGCTTGCATCACGCTTGTTGATCCTCAGCACATCGGCGATTGCTGCCGTCATGAATGTGCCCTGGTTTATCATCGGCCTGGTTATCATCGGGCCGGGAACTTCACTGCCGGAAATTGCTTCTTCGATTCAGGCGGCGCGTCGTAGACATGCCGATCTGGTGCTTGGGACGGTTTTTGGCAGCAACCTGTTTAATCTTCTTTTCGGATTGGGTCTACCTGCGCTCATTCGGCCATTGGAGATCGAAGAGACCGCGGTTTCCAGTTTCTTTTTCATGAACATGATCAACATTTCCTTCGTAGTATTGTTATTGATGGATCATCGATTTACAGGTCGCAAAGGTTCGATCAACAGAGTGATCGGTTCCTTTCTCATCGCAACCTATGTTGGACTTATCAGCTATCTCGTTGTGGATGCAGCAGGCGGTGATATTTCGGTATGGTTGTTGATCGTTGCAGCAATGTCGATTTTAAGTACAAGTGTATTTGGGGTCTATCGATGGGGAATTCCGAAATTGCTGCAATTCAGGACGAAAAATGGCATTACAGCGGCCAGCTGCAAGATCCTTTGTGCAACACGCGGTGGTCGAGCGAGCCAGCCTACTCATGCAAGAGCGATTCAGATTGCAAAGGAAATGAATGCGGAGATCATTTTCTTGTACGTCTTCGATAAAAACGCATTGCCTCGAGAAGCAACACCGCTGGTTATTAACGTCGAAGCTCAAATCCGACACATGCGTCGATTCCTTCAAAGAACTGCTGTTGAAAGTGCCTGCCAGGCGGGCGTTCGCTCGCAGGTGATAGTGCGTGCCGGTAGTTTGATCGAGCAAATCACTGCAATTGTCGACGAAGAAAGTGTCAATATTACCATATTGGGAAATCCCAAAGAACACGGCAGTTTGTTTAAACGCGATGCATTGCGATCTCTGGCGAAGGAGATCGCATCTTCGACGGGAATTGAAGTCATCGCATTAATTGAAGAAGGTGATGAAAGCTATACTGGTTAAGATGACAATAATTATGGTATATAGATAGTACGGGAATGGGCACTCTCTGTTTAAGCACATCGATCATTCTAAAAAGCATCGGTTTCGGAGTTTACGGTTGGCAGAAAGAAGGAAACTTGAACGGCGGCATTTGATCTATTATCTGCGTGTATTCGAGCGCGGCACCGGGCGCCTCGTGGGACATCTGGTCGATATATCCACTGAAGGTTTGATGCTGCTTAGTGAGGAACCGATCGAAATCGATCGTGTATTTTACTTCCGCATGACACTTCCGACGGAAATTCGATCGAGTGCGCACGTCACGTTTACTGCCCGCAGTATCTGGTGCAAACCCGATAATAGCCCCGATTTCTACGCGACGGGTTTCAGCTTTGAAGAAGTCACCTCCGAAGATATTCGTGTGATTGAAAACCTGATTGATGCCTATGGGCTTAAAGACTAAACCCTTTCCCCAATAACTATCGCTGTTTTCTCTTTATTACATCTGGAATAATTAAATATCTACACACTACCGCCGCGACGGCGGAGAGTATTTTGCCAATTACCAGGATTGCTGGAAAGCTGATCGTAATGGTGTTTTTGAAGGAGTTTTCTAATAATGATATTCGTACATGGCAAGTCGGGACGGTTCACACTGGGCTTACACTGCTCTCGGAGCGTATGCTAAGAATGTGCCCGGATCATGCCCGTAGGAGGTATACCTATGGCAAAGGGGCGTATCGTAATTGATGAATCGCTCTGTAAAGGTTGTGAACTGTGCACTACCGTTTGCCCCAAAGACCTCATCCAAATGGCGTCGAACCGCTTTACACCAAAAGGGTATCGTCCCGCTGAACTTATAGATCCCGAGGAAGCCTGTACGGGATGTGCGATATGCGCCGTCATCTGTCCTGATGCGGCGATAAGCGTATACCGATTTGTTGCTGTAGATAAAGTGAATACCTGAGCTGTCAAACCCTGGTAGGGGAGGGAGTTGACGTGGCAAAGGAACTTCTGAAGGGCAATGTTGCTTTTGCGGAAGCGGCTGTGCGCGCTGGGTGTGAGGCGTATTTCGGTTATCCCATCACCCCGCAGACGGAAGCGCTTGAACATATGTCCAAATGCATGCTTGAACTCGGACGTGTCTTCATTCAGGCCGAAAGTGAAATCGCTGCTATTAACATGGTCTATGGCGCCGCGTGTGCCGGCGCACGCGTGATGACATCTTCTTCAAGCCCAGGCGTAAGCCTGATGATGGAGGGGATATCCTACATCGCTGCATCCGAAGTGCCGATCGTTTTGGTAGACATCATGCGTGGCGGTCCCGGCCTGGGGAATATCGCACCCTCACAAGGGGATTACTTTCAAATCGTCAAAGGCGGGGGACATGGTGATTACCGGCCGCTGGTACTTGCCCCAGCTACTGTTCAGGAATTAATAGACTTAACCGGTGAAGCATTTGATCTGGCTGAGAAATATCGATGGATTGTTGTCATACTCGCCGATGGATGCCTGGGCCAGATGATGGAGCCGGCTGAATTGCCGCCGATGCGCGAGGTTCGATCGAAAAAAGCGCGCCCGGCTTGGGCATTGACAGGCGCAAAGAAGCGGGATGCGAATATCATTACCTCCATTTATCTCGATCCACTTGAAGCTGAGAGATTTAACCAGCATCTTCAAGAGAAAATGGCACTGATCGAACAGAATGAGGAGCGTTATCATGAATACATGCTTGAAGATGCAGAGATAGGCATCGTGGCTTTCGGCACCGCGGGCCGGGTAGCTCAATCTGCTATTCAAGCAGCCCGTGAGGAAGGAATCAAAGTCGGATTACTGCGTCCGATTTCGCTGTATCCGTATCCCTATGCCCGGGTACGGGAACTGGCGGATCAAGTCCATGCCATCCTCGTCGTTGAGATGAACAGCGGCCAGATGCTTGAAGATGTCCATTTGGCGGTGGAAGCGAAAGTGCCGATCTCTTTTTACGGAAAAATGGGAGGTGTAGTTCCGTTCCCGGATGAAATCCTTGACGAGATCCGTGTGGTCCATACGCAGAAGACCGCGCAGGCTATGCGGAGGAGGTAGTGATGACCACGGATAAAATGGTCGAGATGCTCGTGTATACAAAACCAGAATGCCTGACCACGATGGGCACACATTATTGTCCGGGTTGTACACACGGTGTGGCGCATCGACTCATTGCTGAAGTCATCGACGAGCTGGGGATTCGCGAAGAGACAATCGGTGTTGCGCCGGTGGGATGTGCCGTTTTTGCCTACAACTATTTCGACATGGATTTCGCGGAAGCGGCGCATGGAAGAGCGCCAGCGATGGCCACAGGGATCAAACGCATCAATCCGGAGCAGTTCGTTTTTACCTATCAAGGCGATGGGGATCTTGCTTCGATCGGGATTGCAGAAATCCTGCACGCGGCAACTCGTGGCGAAAATATCACTGTGATTTTTATCAATAACGCCATTTACGGCATGACGGGTGGACAGATGGCCCCTACGTCACTGCCAGGACAGCATACTTCTTCAACTCCGATGGGCCGAGAAGCTGCATTGCATGGCTTTCCGATCCGTATGTGCGAACTCGTTGCTCAAATGGACGGAGCGGCGTTCGTCAGCCGGCAGAGTATGCATGATGTCAGGCATATCCGAATGGCAAAGAAGGCGATACGGAAAGCATTCGAAGTTCAGCAGAGATGCCTCGGGCTTTCCCTGGTTGAGTTGTTGTCGACCTGCCCGACCAATTGGGGTATGAGCGCAATCGAAGCAATGCAGTGGGTGGAAGATCATATGATCCCGGCATTTCCATTGGGTGACTATAAGATTCCCGAAGCGGCAGCTTGACACCTATCATTTTCCGGAGGGAAACATGCGAGAAGAGATTATTATCTCCGGCTTTGGTGGACAGGGAATTTTATTTGCAGGGAAATTATTGGCCTATACAGGGCTGGAAACCGGATTGAACGTTGTCTATTTTCCTTCCTATGGTCCAGAGATGCGGGGTGGAACGGCGCATTGCACGGTGATCCTCAGCGATGAAGAAATTGGATCGCCGTTTATCCGTAATCCATCCGGCGCCATCGTTATGAATATCCCCTCCATGGATAGGTATGAGCCGTTGATCAAAGAAGGGGGAGTCCTGGTTGTGAATACGTCGCTGATCGATCGAAGTCCACAACGAAGTGATATCGAAATTATCCCGGTGCCGGCCAACGAGATCGCTGAACAGGTTGGGGATAAGAGGCTGGCGAATATTGTATTGCTGGGAGCATTTATTAGAAGCCTGGGTGCTCTCACTATCGATACAGCGGAAAAATCACTGCATAGACATATTCCGGAATATCGCCGCAATCTTCTCGAAGCGAACATCGAAGCATTGACTCGCGGTGCCCAACTCGTGGCTGATGTGGAAGTAGAATCGACCTAAATGAGGAAAACGAAGTGCGTTATTCCTCCGGGATTTTCACAGGAAAAGCCAAAATTACAGCCAACGCAAACGAGCTTATGTGTGTACTTGGCAGGCTATCTCTCCGCACTGTAGTATAATGCGCCGGGGCAGGGTAGCAATGAAAAATGATGCTCGCATGAGAATCATAGTATGGATGGGGATTGCCGCTTGTGTTGTAATGTTGTTGCTTTTATCGACCGGCGCATCCGTCATCTCTGAGGTCGCCCAAGCTACAGTAATTCTTACCGTCACCGGAACACCGGAAGGCCCGATTATCATCGTTCCTGACTTGGTCAATGTACGTCTCGGACCGGGCGTAGAGTACGACAAAATCGGGGTACTGATCGCCGGGCAACAAGCGCCGGCAGTAGGGCGCTCTGCGGGCGGGGATTGGATAATGATTGTTTACCCGAACCAATTCGATGAATACGCCTGGGTATATTCACGCTACGTTGTCCTCGAACCGAATCAACTTCTTCCCATTATCGAGCCGCCACCAACACCGACGCCGCGAGTGACGGCAACAATCAATCCCACCTACGCGGCTCAGTTCAGTCTGGGTGAAGCCCCGGCAACACGTATGCCAACATTTACCCCTGCACAACCTGTCGCCCAACCCACGATAGCTCCATCTATTGTGACGCAATCCCGTGGCGTCCCACCGATTTTAGCGATTTTGGGTTTGCTCGTTGTGGGAATGTTCGGCATGGTGATTTCTGTCCTGAGAAACCGATAGCAACCCTGGTAATCTTGCTGATTCGTAAAGACCACCCGCGTCGGTTATTTTTTTTTTAGGTATGACGAGGAGAATGGTTTGCACGAATCCTTTCTTGATCGCGGATAATTAACTCGAGAAATCGCATTGGTTGCTATTGAATCGATGGTTAAATTACCCCTTTCCTTGACACCCTTTATCTGGGAAGTATAATTTTCGTTGCGGGGGCCTGAAGACGAAGGTGCTACAGGCCCTCCGCGCGTGGAGGGATGAATGACGGAAGAGATTGGCGATCCCGAAATCCCCATCCCCGATGATCTTCAAGGGTTGGTATCCGTAACATCGCTGGACAGAATCTACAATTGGGGCCGTAAAAACTCAGTCTGGCCGATGATGTTTGGCCTGGCGTGCTGTGCCATTGAAATGATTTGTGTTGCAGCCAGCCGTTATGATTTCTCTCGATTCGGGATGGAAGTAATGCGTCCCACGCCGCGACAATCGGATTTGATGATTGTTTCAGGGACAGTTACGAAGAAGATGATCCCGCAAATCGTTCGGCTTTACAATCAAATGCCGGAGCCCAAATATGTGTTGGCGATGGGGGCTTGTGCTTCAGGCGGCGGGCCGTTTAAAGAAGGCTATAACGTTATTTCCGGTGTGGATAAATTCATCCCTGTGGACGTTTATGTGCCGGGCTGTCCCCCCACACCGCAGGCGTTGATGCATGGGCTAATAACGCTTCAGAAAAAGATCGAGCGGCAGTCGATCCGTAAAGTGCGCTGGTATCGCAAAGAGGCCATCCCGCCGATCCCCGTGCCCATTCTTGGACCGGATCTGATCGATCCGCGCGATTTTCCCGTGCATGATGACGGCAAGCAAAGCGAGCGTGCAGCACGGAGCAGTGTCGATACATGATTTTCTATAAGGTGTGGTGAAGAGTTTTCTAGCATGTCCAAAGAAACCACGAACAAGATTGCAGAACAAATCCCGGATCATTTTTCTGGTGAGTTCCTTGTCGATGAACGCGAGGGACATGTTGGCTATCTCGTTAGACCGGATCAATTGGTGGATTTTGCCTTGGTCGCTCGAGACACGCTTGGCTACGATTACCTTTCTTCCGTCACAGGTGTGGACTATTTGCCAGAGAATAAGATGGAAGTTGTCTACCATCTCTACCGGTCGCAGGGTGGCCCCGCGCTGGTAATCAAAGCACAGACATCGCGGGAAAATCCGGTTGTACCTTCCCTGGTTCCGGTATATCCGGGCGCAGATTTCCAGGAGCGTGAAGCCTGGGATTTGCTGGGAATTAAGTTCGAAGGCCATCCCAATCTAAAACGAATTCTCATGTGGGAAGGTTTCGAAGGACATCCTCTGCGGAAGGACTGGCGTGAGGCGTATTACGAAGCAGACCAGAAGCCTTTCAAGAGTCGCTGGCCGGACGGCGATGTCCTGCACGTCGAAGATAATCTTCCGTATCATAAAAACGTCCAGTATCCACAAGATTTTTCGGCCGAGACATGGACTCCTGAAGGGGATGCCGGGTTGTACGCCGGATTAGCCCGTGTACCCGAAAAGGCGGCTGGCAATGGTCGCCCGCTGCAAACGGATAAGATCGTCGTAAATTTAGGTCCACAGCATCCCTCCACCCACGGGGTCTTCCGAATGGTTGCAACCCTGGATGGCGAGTCGATTGTCGATTTGCAGCCAGTGATGGGATATTTGCATCGCAATCACGAGAAGATCGGGGAACGCAACACTTATCTGATGAATATGCCCTTCACCGATCGACTCGATTACATCTGTTCGATGAGCAACAATCTGGGCTATGCACTGGCTGTAGAGAAGTTGATCGGTGTGGAAGTGCCCGAGCGTGCGGAATATATCCGCGTGATGATGGCGGAGCTGACGCGCATCGTGAATCACCTGTGGGCGATAGGTTTTTTGCTTAATGATCTCGGTGCTTTTTTCACGCCTGCGTTGTATGCGATCAACGAACGGGAACTCATCCTGGATGTGTTCGAGGCCGTATCCGGTTCTCGTATGATGTGTAATTACATGCGATTTGGAGGCCTGGCGCGCGATCTACCCGATGACGCTTTTGAAAAAGTAAAGGAGTTGGTGCAGGATCGCTTGCCGCGCAAGGTCGAGGAATTGGATCTCTATATCACCTCGAATGAGATCGTTCGAGCACGAAGCATCGGGGTTGGTGTGCTGACGCGCCAGCAGGCTCTAGCGTACTCTGCGGCGGGTCCGATATTGCGCGCCTCGGGTGTTGCTTACGATGTACGACGTGCAGATCCGTATTCGATTTATGATCGGTTCGATTTCGATGTGGCTATACGTTACAATGGTGATGTTTACGACCGGTATCTCATCCGCCTGGACGAGATCTGGCAAAGCCTGAAGATCTTGGAGCAGGTAATTCGCGATATTCCTGAAGGGGAAATCCAGGCGGGCAAATCGCTGTATCAGGCACGTGTACCTGCAGGCGATGCCTATGGACGAGTAGAGAATCCAAAGGGCGAGTTGGGTTTTTATGTCGTATCCGATGGACAACCCAATCCGTGGCGTTATCATATACGCGCGCCATCTTTTATCAATTTGACGGCACTGGGTGAAATGTGTAAAGGGCAGAAAATCGCGGATGTCGTCGCCGTGTTAGGCTCGATTGATATCGTTCTGGGCGAGACAGATCGTTAGCAGTCTGATTAGAAGGGTGGTGGAATTCCCCATGGTGGGTAGTGGGCTGGTTAAAGGGCTTTATGTAACATTGAAGCACTTTATTGGCACCTACATTGACGACATTCGTTGGCTTGGCAGGCGTTATTATCGGGATGATGCGCTTCAGAGGCGGCAGAGCCCGAAAGCGCGTGGCGTATTTACTGTACAGTATCCGGAAGAGAAGCTTCCAGTTCCAGAAGCATTTCGGTTTATTCCCTTCTTGATTTACGAGGAAGCAGAAGGCGGCACGATCGAAGTTCGATGTACGTCCTGCGGTATCTGCGCAAAAGTATGTCCACCGCAGTGTATTTGGATCCAGCGGTCGCATGATCCTGAGACAGGAAGGCCGATACCTGCACCAACGAACTTTTTCATTGACATCGATATCTGTATGAACTGTGGCTTGTGTGCGGAGTTTTGTCCTTTCGATGCGATAAAAATGGATCACGATTACGAACTTGCTTCGTATGATCGTCGCAAAACCCATATCTTCGACAAAGCGCGCTTGTCGCGATCTGTCGAGTACTACCGTTCGATCCGCCCTTCAGATTACGCGCTTGAAGAAGCAGCTCGTGCAGATAATGAGGCAGCGAAGGCTGCCAGAAGGGACGGAGGTTCCTCGTAAGGCCCTCCAATACAACGAATAAATAGGATGATTTGTGTACCACAGTGATACCGAGATCATCTACCCGATGCGGGTTACGCCGTTTTTGCGTGATCTGCGCGGAGAATTATGGCGCAATCTGATTGATCGCGTGCTTGCTTCGCCAGAAGGCTCAATCGATCATCTTGCCTTCAGCCTTCTCATCATCCGCATGTGTAACTGTGTCAATTGTCATACGAATTCGTATCGTGCTTTACGAGGCTGCACTATCTGTGCGAAACATGCTGTTTCGCGATTCCGGGAGAACGATTCGAATTTGGTGAAGTGTTATGATTGTGCTTATCGAGACGTGAGAGAATTCATGCAAAATGCACAGGCGCTAATTGATGGGACCTACAAGCCATGCTTTGGAGATTAAAATGAGTAAGAAAGCAAAAGTAACAAAAGAAAACGTCCTGGCTGCGTTGAGTAAAGTACTCGACCCGGAATTAAAGAAAGATCTCGTCAGTTTGGACATGATCAAAGAGTTACAGATCAAAGAAGAAAAGGTTCAATTTCAAATCCAATTGACAACGCCCGCCTGTCCCTTGCGCAGCCAAATCGAGGCGGAGGCTCGCAAGGCAGTCGAATCGCTCGCGGGGGTTTCGGAAGTCGAAATTGAATTTTCCGCCAATGTGCCGGTAGACAGTCGCATTGGCGAAAAGGGCATCAAATCGATGCGGAATACAATCGCAATTGCATCAGGGAAGGGAGGCGTCGGTAAATCGACCGTGGCCGTGAATATCGCCGTCGCATTGGCAAAAAAGGGCGCTAAGGTCGGATTGCTTGATGCGGATATCTATGGACCCAATATTCCCACGATGATGGGAGTAGAAAATATGCCCGCGCCCCAGGGCGGGAAAATGATCCCTGCCGAATCGTATGGTGTGAAAGTAATCTCGATTGGCTTCCTCGTCCCACCGGATCAACCGATCATCTGGCGAGGGCCGATGCTTCACAGCGCCATCCAGCAATTTATTAACGATGTTGCCTGGGGAGACCTCGATTACCTGATCGTAGACCTGCCTCCGGGTACAGGGGATGCGCAGTTGAGTCTTGCACAGTCGGTTCCACTCTCGGGAGGTGTGATCGTTACGTTACCTCAGAATGTATCTCTGGAGGACGCTCGTCGAGGTCTGGAAATGTTCCGAACAATGGACATCCCGCTTTTAGGTATCGTCGAAAACATGAGTTACCTGGAAATGCCAGATGGCAGTCGAGTGGATGTATTCGGGCACGGCGGTGGAAAGAAGCTTGCCGGGGAAACCGGTGTCGATTTGATTGGAGAGATTCCGATGGACCCCATCGTTCGAGTTTCGGGTGACTCAGGCAAACCGGTTGTGTTAGAAAACCCGGAATCAGATGCAGCAAAGGCTTTTATCGACGTAGCCGAAAAAATTGCTGCGAAAATCAGTGTACTTGCCATGGAAGGGAAAAAGCATATACCATTAGAGATCGTTGAGTGAAGGTATCGGTAACTATCTATGTACGCAGTCGATTGAATTGATTACAATCCTTATTATATGTTGAATGGGTTTCTTATTGACGGAAGAATGACGTTAAGAGGTATGTAATGACGAAAAAGAAGAACGCTCAGAAGGTTGTGGGCGTACGGTTTAATAAAATCGGGAAATTATATCATTTCGATGCGGGTAACATGCCAGATATAAAATCCGGTGATTATGTCATTGTCTCGACCAGTCGCGGTCGTGAGCTGGGCCAGATTGTGAACGAGCCGGAAAATCCGCCTCAGCCCTCCGAAGGCTCCTGGAAGCAGGTGGAGCGAAGGGCAACGGCGCGGGAACTTGTTATGCAGCGCACCTGGCAGAAGCGCGAGCAAGCTGAGTTGGAAGCTTGCCGAGAAGAAGTATCGAAGTTGGGCTTGAAATTGGTCAAAATGGCCAAGGCGGAATATTCTTTCGACGGATCGCGGCTGACGTTCTTGTATCATATCGAAGGTGAAGAGAAGGTCAATCTGAAGCAGCTGCATTCCAATTTGCAAAAATCCAATCGAGATTCTCGAATCGAACTGCGGCAAATTGGGCCGCGTGATATGGCCAAGATTTTGGGGGGATTGGGCGCCTGTGGGTTAGAACAACGATGTTGTTCTCTTTTTATCAACGAATTCAATCCCATTTCCATTCGCATGGCGAAAGCACAGAGTATTTCATTAAATCCTCAGGAAATCACGGGTATGTGTGGAAGATTGCGGTGCTGCCTGTTGTATGAACATAAGCAATATATTGAAGCAAGGAAAAATCTGCCAAAGCGAAAGAAACGCGTGATAACCCCGATGGGCGAAGGCAAAGTGGTTGATGTATTTGCTTTAAAAAGGTCGCTCATCGTACAGATGGAGGATGGACGTAACGTAGAGTTCTCGGCAGACGAGGTCGAGCCCTACGACGAGGCCAAGGCGCTGCAGGCGAAGGCCAAACAAGCGGGTGAGGATTTTAATAACAGTGAATGAACTTTTATTAACGAATCAGGGCAATGATGGACGATCAGTATAAAGAGAAAGGCGATAATGTCCGGGTCCTCGTGATGTTAGCACATCCTGACGATCCGGAATTTTTCTGCGGTGGAACTATCGCTCGATGGGTTTCGCTTGGCTGGGACGTGAGATATCTTTTGTTTACGCGTGGCGACAAGGGCAATGATGATGTTGGCACCAACCCGGAAACCCTGGCAAAGCTTCGCATGAAAGAACAGCAAGCTGCAGCAAAGGTTCTGGGAGTAAAGGAAGTCGAGTTTTTGGATTACCCTGATGGTTTGTTGGTCCCAGATCTGAAGTTGCGGCAAGGCCTGGTACGGGCGATCCGGATCAAACGACCACAAATTGTGGTAACTTGTGATCCAACGAATTACTTCCCGGGTGCTCGGTATATCAATCATCCGGACCATCGAGCAGCAGGCCAGGCCACCATCGATGCCGTATTCCCGGCAGCTGGTTCAGGGCTGTTCTTTCCAGAAATGGTCAATACGGAGGGTTTGCAGCCGCACAAGGTCGAGCAAGTCTACGTTGCATTGGCACAATTGCCCGATACTGTGATTGATGTCACAAGCTTTGTCGAACTGAAGCTCAAAGCGCTGCGGGAGCATAAAAGCCAGATTGCAGATATGGAAGAACTCGCGCGGCGAGTTCGTGAACGGATGCTGGATCGCGACAGTCCGCCTGAAATTCCGCGTTACATCGAAACGTTCAAGCGTATCGACCTGCGACGATAGGAAACGAGACGTGATTTTTAAACTGCTCAAACTCGCGCAATCCTTGAAGGAAGAGACCATCGCGCAGCGTCGTGACTTTCACCGTCATCCGGAATTGGGATTCCAGGAACATCGCACATCGAAGATCGTTGCTGATGCGATGCGCGCATTGGCGTTGAACGTTGAAACGGAAGTGGCTCAAACAGGTGTGGTCGCGAGATTGGATGGCGTACGCCCTGGCCCGGTAGTTCTCATGCGTTTCGATATGGATGCTTTACCCATTCAGGAGGCAAACGACGTGCCTTATGCCTCAACGAAACCCGGCGTGATGCATGCCTGTGGACATGATGGCCATACCGCTGTTGGAATGACTGTAGCGAAAATCCTCGCCTCGCTGCGTGACCAAATGGCCGGCAGTATTAAATTCGTTTTCCAGCCTGCGGAAGAAGGCCTGGGTGGCGCTGAAAGTATGGTCAATGATGGGGTACTCGCCAATCCCGAACCAGATTATGTTTTGGCGTTTCATTTATGGAACAAGAAACCTGTCGGGTGGATTGGCTTGACTCCAGGACCGTTGATGGCGGGAGCGGAGCTGTTTGAAATCACAATTACCGGCGTGGGAGGGCACGGCGCGATACCGCACGAAGCTACCGATCCGATCCTCGCTGCCGCACATGTGATAGTTGGCCTGCAGTCGGTGATATCGAGAAATGTCGACCCCTTGCAATCAGCCGTATTGAGCGTGACGAAGATACGGGCCGGAGAAACGTTCAATGTGATTCCCGAACAGGCCAGTATCTGCGGAACCATTCGAACCTTTATGCCGGAAGTGCGCAGCCGGGTTTTACAGCGTGTGGAAGAAATAGCCTCCGGGATTTCCGCCGCCATGGGATGTTCTGCAGAAATCAAACTGCAGCAGCTTACACCGCCAGTTGTTAATCATCCGGAATTGACTGAAACGATCATTTCTGTGGCACAAGAGATGTTCCCGAAGGCAACTTTGTGTACATCCGAGACCTCGATGACATCCGAGGATATGGCATTCATGATGCAGGCCGTCCCTGGTTGTTATATGCTTTTGGGCAGCAACAACCAGAAGAAAGGTCTCGATAAATCGCATCACAATCCCCAGTTCGACTTCGATGAGAAAGTATTGCCGCAAGCGGCGGCACTGCTTGCAGCGACTGCATGGTCGTTGTTGGATGAAAATGAGTGACGCTGTCCCTGCATTTCGACCCCCCGATTCTGAAGGCTGGTTGGTTCTCAGCAATCGCATTCCCAGATTGGGAAACGAAACGCCAATGCTCATAGAGCGCATGCTTGCGCTAATCGATTTATCCTATCCACCGCTTTGCTTAACCCTGGGCTCGATCTCATCGGACGATATGGATGATTTCCTCGATGATTACAAAACACTAACCGGCGTGGACGTAACCATTATCGATTTATGGGATTTTAACTACCAGGAGACAATCGAGTCGGTTTCGAAAGCAGGATTCGTAATCTTGGCTGGTGGCTTGGCTTTGGATTGGGTTATGCAGATCGATCCCGATGGTTTGGGACAGTCTGCTTCCGATTTTTTACATAAAGACCGTTTGATCATGGTCATCGGTTCGATAACGGCAAGTTTGGGATCTTGGATGTATTCTCCGTTGGAAGGAGATATAAAGCCCGGTTTGAATTGGATTCCCGATGCGATGGTGTTGCCCGATCAAGACGCACCGATGGAGGACGAATATATTCGTGCGTGGCTCCGAGAACATGGACGAGCCTATGCCGTTGGCTTACCTCATGATGCCATTTTCGCACTCGGCTCGCAAGGTCAGATCGAAGTGTGGAGCGTCGTACAACCCGTGATCGCCCTGGGGAAAGGCTGGTTTGAAGCGTGAGGTCTTCCGAACCTTTTCAGCCGCTGGATGATACACAGGCACCCACTCGCGTGGTGAGTTTGGTGCCATCACTTACCGAAAGCATGATCGATCTGGGCGTCGGCGGGACGCTGGTTGGCGTAACCGATTACTGCCACGTGCCGGATACTATTACAGCGAAAGTCGAGCGCGTTGGGGGAATTCTGCACAGTGATGTGAGCACCATTGCAGCCTTGAAACCGGATTTGGTGATCGCCGATCAAGAGGAGAACGACCGATCTACCGTGGAAGAAATCCAGGCTGCAGGTATTCGTGTATGGGTGACGTTCACGCGCTGTGTTGAAGATTCGATCAAAATCCTCTGGAAGTTGGTACGGTTGTTTGACGTCGAAGAGCAGAGTGGTGAGCGTATTCGCGTGATGGAGAGATCGCTGGATTGGGTCTCACGAGCCGCCTGGGATCAAACTGCAATTCGTGTCTTTTGCCCAATTTGGCGGGAACAAATCGGTCCCGTGGGCACTTATTGGATGACGTTCAATTGGGATACCTACAGTCACAGCGTGCTCCGGCATTGTGGTGGATTGAATATCTTTGAAACCCGGGAACGTCAATATCCGCTATTGGCGGATTTGGGAAAGGTAGAAAGCGAAGATCCAGGCGAACGTGATACCCGCTATCCGCGCATCCTTCCGCATGAGGTTGTCGAGCATGATCCTGAAATCGTTTTGATACCCAGCGAACCCTACGAATTTTCCAGTGCAGATGTTAATGAAATCGAGGAGATGTTGGCTTCGACGTCTGCCGTACGAACAGGAAATGTCGTGCGAATCGATGGGCGATTGATCACGTGGCATGGAACGAGATTGGCGAAGGCAATCGCCGAATTGCCGGTCATCCTCAGCCATGCTGCCGAAAAGCTTGCAGGTGATGCGGAATGTTGAAATCCCCAGTGCCAAAACCTAAAATTCGACTGAAAGACTCTGATATCGTCAGAATTCTGTAACGATATAAGCCAAGGACGAATGCCGTTGATGATGGAAGAAAAACCGGCTCGCGAACGTGGAAGTTCTGGTCGTCAAATTCGTTTGACCAGCCTTTCTTCATGCGCAGGTTGAGCGTCTAAGCTAAGCGCAGAGACGCTGGCGCAGGTTCTGCAGCCACTACAAGCAATTTTTCAATCCGAGGCATACCCGGATCTGATCGTCGGCTTGGGTGAACCTGACGACGCGGCTGTATGGCGTCTGGACGATGAACGAGTGCTGGTCATTACCACGGACTTCTTTACGCCGATCGTAGATGATGCCTACAATTACGGCGCAATCGCAGCTGCAAATGCCCTCTCCGATGTGTATGCCATGGGTGCGGACCCGATTTTAGCGCTGAACATTTCCGCCTTTCCCGCAAATCTACCCCGCGAAGTCCTTTCAGAAGTCTTGCGAGGCGGTGCAGAAAAGGTGCGGGAATCAGGCGCCGTAATTGCAGGCGGGCACAGTATTCAAGATGCCGAACCCAAGTATGGTCTCGTCGTTGTCGGCCTCGGCCGCATAGAAGAGTTGATGACCAAAGCGAAAGCCAGATCGGGGGATGTCCTTGTTTTGACGAAACCATTGGGCATTGGTGTGACAACAACGGCATTAAAAAATGACAGGGCAAATGAGGATGATGTGCAGCAAGCTGTCAATTGGATGTCTCGATTAAACGGGCCTGCAGCGGCACTGGCGAGGCGGCACGGCGTACGGGCTGCGACCGACGTGACGGGTTATAGCTTGCTCGGACATAGTGTGGAACGTGCCGAGGCTTCAAAGGTGGCTTTACGTTATTTCTTACCCGAGATTCCATTTCTCTCCAATGCTCGTTTGTATGCCGAATCGTGGACTTTCCCTGGTGGAAGTATTGACAATCGTGCTTATTTCGGAGATCGTGTGTC
>DAOUEK010000003.1:0-3485 GCA_034430425.1 Anaerolineales bacterium
TCGAATCCATGATCCGCAAGGAATGGAGCCCAGAGCAAGTATCTGGTTGGCTCAATGAGAATTGCAGTCTTCATATCAGTCACGAATGGATTTACCAATACATTCTCGCCGACGAACGCGCTGGAGGAGAGCTCCATCGACATCTGCGCTGCCAGAAAAGGCGCAGGAAGCGCTACGGGAGCTACGACAGGCGGGGGAAGCTCAAAAACAGGGTGAGCATCGACCTGCGGCCTGTGATCGTGGATACCCGCCAGCGATTGGGCGATTGGGAAGTGGATACGATCATCGGCAAAGGTCATCGACATGCCCTTGTCTCTCTAACGGAGCGGAAATCCCGCTTTGCCCTTCTGAAAAAGGTGGAGCGAAAGACCGCTCAAGCTGTAGGAGATGCTGTGATCGAACTCCTGAAGTCATTGCCGGTACGCGTCCACACGATCACTTCGGATAACGGAAGAGAATTCGCCGACCACGAACGGATTGCTCGAGAAATTCGTACAGATGTCTATTTTGCACATCCCTACTCATCTTGGGAGCGGGCTTCGAACGAAAATATGAATGGTCTCGTTCGCCAGTATTTCCCGAAGAAATGCGATTTCGGCAAGATCACGGATGAGGATATCGAGTTTGTCATGGAGAGACTCAACAATCGACCAAGAAAATGCCTTGACTTCAGATCGCCGAAACAAGTATTTCGTAGATTCAACTCCGAAGTGCAACTTTGAAGGTTGGAATAAGAGGTAAGCTGCAGTAGCATCTATGCTTCTTAGACCAACCAAGTCAAAGGAGCACTGATGAGAACCTACGCGCAGCTTACCCAAGAGCAAAGATACCAGATTTATGCTCTTCTGAAAGCAGGACACAACCAAACGGAGATTGCACACTTTATCAGGGTTCATAAGTCCACGGTCAGCAGAGAGCTTCGACGCAATCGTGGGCTGAAAGGTTATCGACCCAAGCAAGCCCATCAGTTTGCTTTGAACAGACGTAAGAAAGCCAGATATCGCATTGAAGCCTCCACCTGGATCCTGATCGAAGCGTTGATCCGCCAGGAATGGAGCCCGGAGCAAGTATCGGATTGGCTTAAGCAGAACTACTGTCTTCAAATCAGTCATGAGTGGATCTACCAGTACATTCTCATGGATAAACATGCCGGAGGGCATCTCCATCGCCACCTACGATGCCAGAAAAAGCGCAGGAAGCGCTACGGGAGCTACAATCGGCGTGGAAAACTCAAAAACAGGGTGAGTATCGACCAGCGGCCTGCTATCGTGGATGCCCGCCAGCGTCTGGGTGATTGGGAAGTGGATACGATTATCGGAAAAGGACATCGTCATGCGATTGTCTCACTGACCGAGCGGAAGTCTCGTCTGGCCCTCTTGAGAAAGGTCGAGCGCAAGACAGCTCAAGCGGTGGCCGATGCTGTTATCGAGCTCATGCAGTCGCTGCCGATCCGAACCTATACGATCACAGCGGATAATGGCAGAGAGTTTGCGGAGCATGAGCGGATCGCGAAAGAGTTGAATGCTGATGTCTATTTTGCTCATCCCTACTCATCCTGGGAGCGAGCTACCAACGAAAACATGAATGGTCTCATTCGCCAATACTTTCCGAAGAAACGCAATTTCACCACCATCACGAAGCAAGAAATCGAATTCGTCACGGAGAGACTCAACAACCGACCCAGAAAATGTCTTGGCTTCAAATCACCGAATCAGGTATTCTTCAATCACTCACCCGCTGTTGCACTTGGTAGTTGAATCCAGGTAATGACATTCTGCTCCTATCGAGTGTAATTCCGTCGTTAAGAAGGGAACTTGCTACACGATGAATCGTATTCAGGTGCGGTGCAGAAATGCCTTATTCCTTTAAACGCACGGGAGGGACTGCGCATAGCCGTTTCGTTGTTATTCGTCATCATTCCCATAATGCTCGTTATTATCTTTGATCGAAGATCTCGTGATAGCCGCGATCGAGTTCATCATCCGAAAGATGGGCGTAGCGTTGCGTGACGGCGATGTTGCGATGGCGAGCGAGTTCTTGAGCGAGTTTGAGATTGCCGCCAGATGCACGCAGAACGGTTGTGACGAAATAATGTCGAAAGGAGTGCGGCGTGATCGCGCCGTGAGCATCAGGACCGAGGGCCTCTTGGGTGCGCTGGTGAACGATAGCGCGACCGGTGGTCGTAGAGATCGGAAGGATTTTGGATCCGGCACCGAGGTCGTGACGAGAGAATATTGGCAAGGAATATAACGGTCTACCGCTTTGGCCGTCAAGCCTGGCGCGCAGGGCTAGGTAATCTTTTAGCGTAGCCAACGATCGACTGGAAAATCGGACGACGGCTTCACGATCTCCTTTACCGATTAGAATCGCACGACCCTCATTCCAGTCCATATCGCCGCGGCGCAGATTGCAAATTTCATGCACGCGAAGACCTGTGTCGGCCAGTGTGAGAATAAAGGCACGATCACGTAAATGGCGCAATCGTTCTCGCTCATCTTCGTACGCTGCGCCATTGAGCCGTTCGACGTGATCGATAATATGTTCGATTTCTATGCGAGGGAATTGCGGCAAACGTTTACCCGGTCTTCTCGCTCGACGGCGAATTATCAAGCGAAGCCTCGGAAGATTAATTTCAGCAGTGCGCTCTGCGGCCAGGAATTCGAACCAACCGGTAACGGCTGTTAGGTATAGGCGCTCGCTTGCGGGGGCATAATTTTTGAGATCGGTAGTAAAATCGGCGATCCAATCTTCTGTTGCAGTCGAAGCGGGCTGTAATTCGATATCGAGTCCTGCGCTTTCAAGTGTAATAGCGAATGCGGCCAGCGCGTTGCGATATGTGCGAGCTGTATTGGGGCTGCGAGACAATGAAACGCTTTCCAAGTAGGATTCCATTGTGTAAAGAATGGATTTCGTGGTCATTCACGTTCCTTATTGAAGATAAACAGCAGAATAAACTCTTCTGTAATAATGATTATGCTAATGATACCGATCGTAAGCACTTGGGTTCCTCTCCGAGCTTCTCATGGGTTTTGATATTGTCAAGTGAATCGCTATTACTATCTCTCATCTTCTGCCTTTGATGATATAAAACAGTCCGCCATATTTTGCGTGTAGTATTCGCTGATACCCGGCCAGCGTATGCCATCTTCGCAACCAGTGGGTGAGCGTCACAATACCCGCCAACTCATCATCACTTGCAGCTTGAATTATTTCCGTTAGCTCCATCATCGCTACTTGTGCATGCTCCTGCATCTGACTTACATATCTCGGCACTTGTCACACGTACCCTTTTTTGCTTAAAAGATAAACCCCTAATATATTTAACTTGTTAATTAATTAACTATTAACTACTATCGGCTTCGCCTGTCTCGATTGCTCCTAGGAGGGTGGTCGCAATCGGCCAGGCTCTGCCGCACATTTGCCGATTTTTGTTACTCCCCAGCTTCCCGATACTCATACTCATCCCACCATGGTTCTGGATACAG
>DAOUEK010000004.1:0-24994 GCA_034430425.1 Anaerolineales bacterium
AAGATCTTCAGTCTTTCACTAATAATCTCATCATCCTTATGCAAGACCTGATCAAATAATTCGATATCACCTTCGATATGTTCATTGTCTATGCAAACTGATACATTCATAGCGCCGCCTTGCAAACCAACCCGATCCAGCAGTGGGTATTGTGGATAATCATTTTCGTCTTTACGATACCGCTCTAGGAAAAATAATCTTGCTTTACAAACCAATATAGCCAGATCAAGAACTCTATGTAAAGGCATTTCTTCTGATTGTCTGGACCATTTTTTACCAGTGTGACGCCATATTTTTGCAGATATATCTACATTTCCTCTTTCATTCCATTGGGCAAGACCCAATGACAATCCCTTTGCGTCCGAGTTATTCGCAAACTTGCCATCTATTCGGTCATATTCTTCTGAAACGATAACGGGGGCATGCTTCAAATCAGTTGGAATCTTCATTGAGTATATCTCCTGGCTAGTTTAGTAAATTACTAAAGCACTAATATACCGTAAGTTCGTGAATTGTCAAGAATAGATGTGGCGTGTAATCGATTCGTTTATTGCGCGGGATGAGATTGTAAATAACCATTGGTTTTGCTACATTAAGAAATGATAGATACTTCCAAATAACTGCCATTAATCCTATTCTGAGGACTTCATTCTCATTCAGGAGTTCTCCTACATGCCTGAGGGAGCCTACAACACCAACGCCAGTTCCCAGGCTGTGTGGATCTGCGGATCGATTCTATTCAGCCTACAAGTCTCTGTACTGGACGAGGACTTCGAATCCTTACATCTCATCACCAATGCTGTTTTAGACAACGTTTATTGCCGCTGATTTTCTGAACGAACGGTCTACGGTCTGAAAAATGTCGGCCTTCAATGTTGGCTGTCGCGTCGTATCTTCGGCTAGATATAACTATTCCTCCGCGCTGCAAGCAATCCCGCAACTCAAAGTAGTTGCGTGGATTACTCCTTCCGGGGGGTTGAAAATGGAAGAAGTCACCTTCGAGAAGCATCAAATGTGCGGTAGACCTGATAGAATCTCATTTATAAACGACATTTACTAGGAGAGTGATATGAACAGCTTTTTTGGATTTATGGCTTCGACCTGGGGACGGATTGCACGGATTGTGGCCGGGGTGGTTTTGATAGTCCTGGGACTGGTGTCGGTCGGCGGAACGTGGGGCTATGTGCTGGCGGTGGTTGGCTTGGTGCCGCTGGCGGCGGGCTTGTTTGATTTCTGCGTCTTCGCGCCGCTGTTCGGTCTTCCGTTTAATGGGCCCCGTCTGCGTGGTGGAGCGAAAGAATAGGTAATTATTCCCCCGAGAAGTATCTCTGGGTGAAGTTCGAACCTTTGAAATGCAATGATATGCCGGATAGAGTGGGGAAATCGATAAAATTTCTGGCGTAGTTGTAGGACGGGATCCTGGACGTTCCGTTGAGGCAACGAGAACCGTTGCCTCGATTCGATACCCCTCGTTTCCTGGGATAAATCCCATTTCGCACGAACACCGCAGGCGCTGCGTACGAAAAATGTTCTGTGAAATATTTCCTGACGACATATAATCATCAGATGCGAGAGTCGACGCTATTTTTACACGACTTTTAGCCTTCCGATATCGAATCGAAAAGAGAGTTTGGGAGCCCGAGGTTCAGACTGGTTTACCCAATGTTAGTTAAATATCGTCAATGAGTGTGTTCGCCTTCGGTCGCTCAGAGCCGTAAGCCAAGGAATTCATCATGAGATATATAAGTTTGGATCTGGTACGCTGTGTTGCGATTAGCTTATTGCTTACCGCTCACATTGGCCGGGTAGTGATCCCTGGAATTTATGCTGGCTGCAGTATATCCGTGCCAGCGTGAGTGAAGATTACCGCGGCGGTCGATCATTTCAGCTGCCGGTGAGTAACAGCTATTTCGACATCAATCTGGATCACCTTCTTGGGAAATTCGATGTTACGCAGTATGATCTATCGGCTTGCGGGATTCAATAGGATGGCAAAAACGGATCGGCATCCAGCCCTCACAACCTGCCTCACATTTACAGGCATCATGGCTGCCTGGATAACAGCCTGGGTGGTAAAAATCCACCTCGACGGAAGCTTGCCCTGGATAACATCCAGCGGGGGAAGCTTCATCTACTGGACTTCGGCGAAGCTTCTGCTCTGGGTTCTGCCAGCCTATTGGCTGATCCTACATAGCGGACGAGATTTGAGGCTGGTATTCAACTTCGTCAATGTAAAGGGTTGGTTGTTTTGGGGCGGCGGCATCGGGTTGTTGATTGCCTTAACCGGCTGGATTCCGAAAGTCCTGGTGATTAAACCGCTAATCCAATTCCAGCCCAGTTTTGCACTGCTCAATGTATTATTCATCGCGCCCGTCTTCGAGGAATTCCTGCTGCGCGGGGCGATACTTGGCAATTTCATGCAGTATCATTCGTTTTGGTTCGCCAATATCGTCACATCTTTGTTCTTCGTCATTTTGCATCTTCCCGGCTGGTTCTTTATGGACACTATGATCGAAAATCTGACCAAGCCGGTCGGTGGCGCACTGTCGATCTTCCTGGTTGGTTTACTTTTTGGATATGCGGTCAAGTGCAGCGATTCACTCCTGGGTGGCATTTTGGCTCATTTGCTGAACAATCTCGCCTAAGGAAGAGAGAACGATCATTCAACTTCCCAGTTTTGATAAAATAACGGAAATCTCCGCAACTATTTTCGTTTCCAATGCGTATTGTATAAGGAGTATTACGATGTCCTGTCACCCACTCGTCACCCAGCTGCGTTTCGCCCGCGCCGAGTTCAGGCGCTGCCTGGAACCAATTTCCGCAGAAGATGCGCTCAGACGCATCGACTCAATGAACTGTCTCAGCTGGACGATCGGGCATCTGGCCAATCAGGAGCATCGCTATTGGGTGGAATCTGCCCAGGGAGTAACGCTGTACCCGGACCTCAACGATCGGGTCGGATACGGCAAACCATCCAGTACGCCGCCGCTGAAGGAAATGTGGGAAGTCTGGCGTACGGTGACAGCGGAAGCGGATAAGTATCTGGACACACTCACAACGGAGATTCTCGAAGGGCACTTCGTCTATCAGGGAAAAGATTGCCCCGAGAGCATCGGCACGATGCTGCAGCGCAACATCTACCATTATTGGATGCACACCGGCGAAGCGCGCACGATCCGGGAGATATTGGGTCATACGGATTTACCCGAATACGTGGGCGATATGTCGCGGGCAGCGTACCGGCGTGAGGGTGGGTGAGATCCGATTAATCCGAAGGAGAAAGTCGTGCCAATACACAACGAAGAGCGTACGCTGGAAGCCATCGAGCAGCAGCTTGAGAACATGGTCGCCAGGAAGAAGGATCTCAAACATGCCCTCTGCTTGATTCATTCCAACAAGCACGACCTTCATTGGAAATTCGCCGCAGGGACGACGGGGCCGCAGAATGATCGCATTCACGCCGATCGTGCCTACCACGTCGCCAGCATCGGGAAAACGTTCACTTCGGCGCTCGTCACCAGGCTGCACGAGCGCGGCGCAGTGCAGTATGACGATCCGATCGAAAAATATCTCTCAGCGGAGATGCTGCGCGGGTTGTTCGTCTACAAGGGAGTCGATTACGCCAATCAGGTTCTCATCCGGCAGCTCTTGAACCACACCTCCGGCGTCGCCGATTACTACGAAGACAAACCCTTGCAGGGAAAGTCGATGAAGGTTCTGGCGGTCGAGGAACCGGATCGTTTCTGGACGCCGGATGACACCATCGCGTATTCTCGTGAAAACCAAAAGGCGGTTTCAGCACCGGGAAAACGATTCCATTACTCAGACACAGGCTACAATCTGCTGGGAAAGATCGTCGAAAAGGTGAGCGATCGTCCCTTTCATGAGAGCCTCAACGCCGAGATTTTCGATCCATTGGGCATGGAACACAGCTGCTTCCATCTCTACAGCGAAGCGAAGGATCACAGCAGTTACCCCATGCTGGATGTCTATCTGGGCAAGCACGAAGTATCGAGCTTTCAGAGTTTCAGCATCGACTGGGCTGGCGGCGGGATCGTCTCAACGGCAGAAGATTTGCTTCGCTTTCATAAGGCGGTGGTTCAAAATGAGTTGATTAAAAAGGAGTCCCTCGAACGGTGCATGCGGGATGTAGGTCGATTTGGATTCGGCATGGATTACGGTTACGGGATTCTGTATTTGAACGTGGGTAAAATGACTGTGATCATGCCGCCAGCACTCAACATGTGGGGAAATTTCGGCTCCTTCGGCTCCTACATGTTTTACAATCCAGCCTACGATATCTATATCGTCGGCGCCTTCAATCATTCCGGTTATGCTGTGCGTCAGGTATTCTTTTTAATCGATGTGATTCGAAAACTGCATATGTTGTTTCGCTAGCATGATTCCCTTGTTAACACTTCTACAAGCAGGATTGAAGAATATTTTCCGGTCGCCTTGAAAATATGTAGCCCCACCCAGATATACCAGATTGGTGCATAGACCGCCCCAACTCCAGCCGCGATTTGATCGAGCAGCTCAGATTGGATGTGCTTATGTGATTGCGAGGTGGCAGGAATACGGCTATATTCAAGATCGGGATTCTTACAATGTAGTGAACCTCGAAGAGATGAATTCGAAAGGTATCTGATTCAATGAACGTATTGGTCACAACCCTTGGCAGTTATGGAGATGTCTATCCGAAGATCGGGCTGGCCCTAGCACTCAAGCAGCGCGGGCATCGGGTCACATTCTGCACCAACCCCTTCTTTGAGAATCTGGCCGGGAAGTATCAATTGGATTTCGTGCCGATCGGCACAATGGAACAGTATGTGCGTTTCGCCAATCACCCGGCGTTGTTCGATCCACGTAAGAGCGTTTCCGTCTTTTTCGACAACTTGATCATCCCGAATATCGATGTCGCCTACGAACGGCTTCTCGAACGTTGTCAAGGCGACGACACGGTGATCGTAAGTTCGATCACGGTATTCTCCGCACGAATGATACAGGAGAAGTATCAGATCCCGAACGTAACGGTGCATTTGGCGCCTATGGCGTTTAAATCCGCCTATGAGATGCCGCAAAACGCCTTCTTCCCGTTTCCGGATTGGCTGCCGCTGGCACTGAAGCGTTTCTATTGGTGGGTGGCGGATAAGTTCGTTGTCGATCGCATGATCGGTCCGGCGTTAAATGCCTTTCGCAAGGAGATCGGGCTTGCGCCGGTTGAACGCATTATGACGCGCTGGGGACATTCACCCGAAATGGTGATCGGCTTGTTTCCCGATTGGTATGCTGCGCCGAAACCTGATTGGCCATCAAGTACACATCTGACGGGATTCCCGTTGTTCGACGAGGGCGAAGAGGATGATCTCACCCCGGTAGTTGAGACCTTCTTGGATCAGGGAGAACCACCGATCGTTTTCATGCCCGGATCGTTGATGCAGCATGCGGAATCGATTTTCGAGACGGCGGTCCGGTCCTGCCAGCAAATGGGTGTCCGGGCAATCCTGCTCTCTCGTTACAAGCATCAGATTCCCCAACCGCTTCCGGAAGGCGTGCGTCATTTCGAATATGTTCCCCTCGAGCGGATCCTCAAGCGTGCGGGCGCGCTCGTCCATCACGGCGGGATTGGAACCTGTGCGCAGGCAATGAAAGCTGGCGTTCCGCAGTTGATCCATCCCATGGCCTACGATCAATTTGACAACGCCTGGCGTCTCAAACAATTGGGCGTGGGAGACTCGATCGATCCGTCGCGTATTCAGGTGCGGGATCTGGTGGAAAAACTGGGTATGCTCACACAATCCGGCGATTTACGGGCGCGCTGCCAGGATGTGGCTGCACGGTTTAAGGGCAAGAATGCGTTGGCGGAAGCGTGTGCGTTGATCGAGACTCTTGCTTGAAGCAGTGGCTGCTCCTCGGTAGAGTCATATTGAGTGAGTGGCCGTCAAAAAGAACAGGTGTTTGCATAGGCAAGATCATGCGATGCCTTTGCTGTCGCTTCAATCCGGCGGAGAGAGATGAGATTCTACATCGTACGGCATGCCGATAAAGCCAAAGGCGAGTTCTACAATCCGCAGCTGAGGCATAACGACCAGCCGATCAGCGCGATCGGTCGTCGGCAGGCGTCGCAGCTAAAGCGATATTTTCGAGCACGTCCCCTCGATGCTGTTTATGTGAGCGCGTATATCCGCACCGAGCAAACGATTCGGTCGTTGGCGAGAAAACGCAAGATCACTCCGCTCGTCGATTCTCGTCTCAACGAAATCGACATCGGTATCATCGAGACGTTATCCGAAGAAGAGATTCAAGGGCAGTATCCGGAGGTGTGGCGGGTGCTCGTCGATCAAGATCGAGACTTCCGCTGGCCGGAGGGGGAAACCGGGTCTGAGGCGATGGCGCGCATCGCCAGCTTCGTCGACGAGAAGAAGAGTGAAGCGGAGCATATCCTCCTCGTCGCCCACGATGGCCTCATCCGTTTATTGTTGTGCCATGTACTCGGATTGCCCGCCTATCGACGATTCAACTTCAAGGTCGATACGGCAAGCGTCATGGAGATCGAATGGGAGGAAAGCGCGGGCCGCTGGAAATTGATCCGTTTCAATCAGGCTGTGCACTAGTGGTCTGGTGATCCATTTTCTCACCTGAAGGAGAGAGTGTCTTTGTTGGATGATGGAAGTGTCATACTCCGGGAGATGCGTGCCGGCGAAGAAACGAAAGTAAGCGGTTTGGTGCGGGAGGTGTTCGATCGTTTCGTGGCGCCTCAATTTTCGCAAGAGGGGATCGATGAATTTCGAGATTACGTTCGAGCCGGGGCGCTTGAACGTCGAGCAGGCGAAGGACACATCGTTCTATTGGCTGTAGAGAATGATGCGCTCCTGGGGATGATCGAAATGCGCCAGGGAAACCACATTTCGCTGCTTTTCGTGCGTGAGGCGCAGCAGGGCAGGGGAATCGGTCGTGAATTGGTGTCACGGGCTGTTCAGTGTTGTGGCCCTGTTGATGAGGCGGCCGCGTCGATTAAGGTCCATGCTTCGCTGAACTCGGTTGGATTCTATCGAAAGGTAGGCTTTCTACCTGAAGGACCTGAACGTATCGAGCACGGGATTCGCTACATACCCATGCGTATGGATCGAGTCGAATTGGAGTAATGAATCGATGCGCAGTCGGTGTATGATATGTTTATATTCTTTCGTTGACTGCGCTTGTGAGGAGGAAAGATGATGAATCGGCAAATGGACCGGCAATCATTGGTTTGGGGTGGGTTGTTGGTAATTTTGGGCGCTCTGCTCTTTGTGCAAACACTGACAGATATCGGAGTGTGGATCTGGGCTGCGGTTTTGGGGGGATTTGGGCTCGCCGTTTACGCCGTCTATGCCATGGAGCGTAAGGAGAAGTGGATGTTGATCGTCTCCTATGTCTTTTTGGCCATTGCCTTAATGCTGGCGCTGCTGGAGCTTGAAGTCCTGGGTGATTCCTGGGTCGCAGCATTCGTACTCGGGTCCATCGCGCTCCCCTTCCTGTATGTATACTTAAGCACCGGACGCACCCAATGGTGGTTTCTCGTCCCGGCGTATGTCCTCGTCGCCATCGGGATCATGGTGCCAATGCTCGATGGTGGCATTCTTGATGATGAACTCGTCCCGGCGTACGTCTTCTTCGTGATTGCACTGCCTTTTTACGTGGTTTATACGCTCAATAGAAAGCTGTGGTGGGCACTTATTCCTGCAGGAGTCATGACCATCATGGGATTGGGCTTTTTGATAGCTACGGTGGAGGCCGAATATATTCTCCCCGTAGCGCTGATGATCATCGGCGCAGTAGTCCTGGTACGCCAGTTCTTTGGTATAAAAGCGGTGCCGGAGGATACTGAATCAGAAGGGTAACCAGCTCATCTCCATACAGGGACGGAATGGAGAGCAGATCGACATTTCGCTTCGCGGGGTTGAGCTGCATTACGTAAAAAGGATTTCGATCCAATACTGGATTAAGAAATTTCGTTGGCGGGAAGTGAATGCCTGCGGCTCTCGAGTTCTTTAAGCCCACTTTCATTAAAACGCTTTTTTTGATGGAGTGGGTACTGTTTATCCTCATTTGTTTTACAAGCGGGACGTTGGAAGGGTATCAGCAACTTCTTGTCGCCGTTTATCCCTTGCTCTTCTTTTACCTCATTGCCTGTATCCTGGCGTCGATCAGCCAGCGTAGACAGTGGTTGGCTGGGAAATGGGCGATGGCTATTTTCGCCAGCGGTCTGTTTCTCCTGGATCAAGCCATGAAACAGATTGTTGCAGTCACAATCAAAGAGGACGCGTTCATTCCCGTTCTCGATGACTGGCTGCAACTCGCCAACTTGCACAACGATCGCGGATCTTGGATTCAAAGTTTTTTCGACGTGCAATGGGAGATCGCTCGTCCGTTCGCGAATATCGCTGTAGGGATTGTTTTATTTCTGGGCTTGATTCTATTTCATCGGTTTTATGTGGCTACCCGGCGCAAGAGCCTCTGGGCAGATGTCGCTTTCCTGGGATTTTTTTCAGGGTATGCCGGATTCCTGTACGACATAAACGTGCGGGGCTATGTGCTTGATTATATTCGTCTACCGCACATCGTGGCTGCCGATCTCAAGGATATTACCCTGGCGATCGGTCTGGCGGCGTTTTTCGCCGAGATATTGGATAACCCGGCGATATCCCTGCGTGAGGCATTTCGCTGGCAGGGGTGGCGGAAGGAATGGGATAGTCTGACCGGTTTCATACGAGAAATTGGTGCCTTCACAATTGGTGAACTGCGCAACTTCCCGCGATCCGTTCGGTGGAAAAAATCGAATTCGGTGGAAAGGGATGAAACTTGAGCTTTGCGCGGCTTCTTTGAAGGATCACTTCTGAAGTGGTATGCTTTGGCAATCAAAGAAGAGGAGTGAATATGTGTGTGCGTGCACTTCAAATCGGTTTGGCCATTCCTGGAATCTGGCTCATCTATGCAGGTGTATTGCCGGATGGGATATCCGGTTTCAAGTTGAAGGAACGGTTTCCGTTCAGACCGGACCAGAGAAAATTATATGGTTTGATGCTCATATCCCCATTCCCGCTTTCGCTTATCGCGGCGCTTTTCCTGCAGATGGTATGCGGTGAAGATGGCCAGATCTACGCGTGGATTTCCGAAACAGTCATTACAGTGCTGATCGTCATCATCTCGTTGGTCGTTGCCTGGAAAGTCTACGAGCCGATCGATGATGAGCCTGATGTCCCCGAGACTTTTTTTCCCGCATGGTTGACCCGTTGTACTGAATCGAAGTCAAGCGTGTAAGTTGACCGGATGAGGAATATGCGATACCGAATTGCCACGCTGGATGATGTGGCGATGCTCAGCGCCATGAATCGACAGCTTGTCGAGGACGAGGGTCATCGGAATCGGTCCAAATCAGACGCCTGGTTTGCGGCGCGTATGCGGGATTTCCTAAACGGAGAATACGAAGCCGTACTCTTCGAACTCGAAGGGAAGGTTGTAGCTTACGCTTTATACACGAAGCATCGCGATGATAAAGACAGCATCTATCTACGGCAGCTCTTCGTCGATCGGGCTCGCCGCAGGCAGGGGATCGGGCGAGAGGCGATCCGCATCCTGCGTGAAGAAATCTGGCCTGAGGATATGCGGCTTACAGTTGATGTGCTCGTCGACAACCATACTGCCCGAGCTTTCTATGTAGCCATGGGATACCGCGAGTGTTCGCTGGAATTGGAAATCCCGCCGCCAGACGGTAAGTCAAACGGGTGCGGCGAAATTGGCGAAGAAGGCATGCACTAGGTCTGCCATTCTTCAAACCAATCCCCATAAAGAAAATCCACGTGGGGGCAGTTCGCGATCCGCCCTTGCCACCATTGGTGACGGATTGTGGAATCTCGAAGTGTTTGAGGGCAAACATGCCGGCAGAATCGACAACCATTGTCAACGTAGGCTACCGTTCGACAAATTTCTGGCTTATCAGTGCAGGTAGATCGCGCTTGCTGGTGGATATCGGTTGGCCAGGCAGCATGGGCAAAATGCGGTCCATTCTCAAGCGCATGGATGTGCCTCTGGAGGAAATCCGCTACGCTCTTGCCACGCACTACCACATCGATCACGCTGGTTTGGCCCAGGATTTTAAACAGGCGGGCATTCCGCTGCTGGTGATTGACGTTCAGACCGAGGCGATCCCGCGTATGAAAACCTGGATAAAGCCGGCCGACAATTACACCGAAATTATCGCGGAAGGAAACGTTGTGATCTCTTGCGCCGAAAGTCGTGCGCTGCTCGAAGCGAGTGGAATCCCGGGTGAGGTCTTGCACACCCCGGGTCATTCTCCAGACAGTGTTTCTCTATTGCTTGACGATGGATCTGTTTTCACGGGGGATTTAACTCCGCCTGATCGTGTTGGATTGGAAGATCCGGCTGTCGTCTCGGCCAGTTGGCGTTTGTTGTGGGAGCGGGGCGCCCGGCGTGTTTATCCAGGGCATGGTCCGCCATGGCCACTGGATCAGATACTCGGCGAATTATAAGCACTTCGGTAAGTTACCTCGATCCAATTCTCTCGTTTTGATCTAGTGAAATCTTGATCCCTCCTTGACAAAGTCTCCGGATTTGTATAATATATACCGAGTATATATACTGCGCACATAAACAAAAGGATATCTTATGCTGCGTCACGCACTTCTCGGCCTCCTGGCGCGCGATGTACGACACGGCTACGAGCTGAAGAACGCTCTGGAGCAGGCGCTGGGAGGAAGCTGGGATATCAACTTCGGTCAGATTTATGCCACGCTTCAACGCCTGGAGCGAGATGGCCTGGTCAGCGCTGTCGTCGACGAATCCGACCGGCGTGGCAAGAAGACCTACGAGTTAACGGCGCAGGGACGAGAAGAACTGGAAAGCTGGTTCGATCAACCGGTCGAGAAGTCGCAGAGATTGCGCGATGAGTTTTTCGTCAAGCTGGTCGTACGGCATCTGGCCGGCTACGGCGATGCACTGGATATGATCGCCAAACAGCGGCAGGCTTATCTGCAGCGAGTACGAGATCTGACCCGCCTGGCCGCGGAGGGACAGGAAGATCCTTTCGTTTCACTGCTCATCGAAGGTGCCATCTTACATTTACAGGCCGATTTACGCTGGCTCGATCTTTGCGACGAGCGTCTCGAGCGCCTGAAAGATGAACGGCAGGAGGAACAGTAGAGATGTGGGAAATCGCTATTCAAAACTTAAAACATCGTCGATTACGGGTATTGCTAACCATTTTTGGGGTGGCTGGAGCACTGCAGCTCTATCTAACGATGAACAACCTGATGGTGACCTTCGAAAACGATATGCTGCGTCAATATCGTGCCTTCGCTGGCAAAATTTATGTCGAGCAGTCGTTGCCCAGCGGTGAAGGATGGCAAGGCTTTCCTTCCACAGCCAGCAGCATCGTCATGGACACAGCTTCCGAGGTTCTGACTCTGGATGGTGTGAACCGTGCAGAAAGTTCTGCGGTCGTGTTTGTACCTCTCGTCCCAAGTACTATTCCCAACAACCCACCGTATGTCTTGGTGGTTGGCATTGACTCCGGCCGCGAGCAAGCGCTTTTGGGTTCAATTGAACTCGAATCGGGAGCGATAACTCTAAGTGATCAAGAGAGTGTCATTCTCGGGCACGGAGCTGCAGCCTACTTTGGAAGGGGCACGGGAGTCGACGCGGTTCTGGGTGCCGATACGCTTTACAGCATTGAAGGGGAAGGTGAGGCTGCATCGACCGGCGACAAGATCGATATACAAGGTCGCGTTTGTAACGTTACCGGTGTATTGACGGGGAATACACAATTCTTCGACGGTATCGTCATGATGGACATAACCGCCGCACAGGAGCTATTCAACCGGCCGGGGGTCGTCTCGGCGGTCATTCTGACCGTAGATTCAGTCGCTGAAGTCGATTCAATCCAGGCTGCAGTTGTTGAGAAATTCGAAGGGCTGGCTGCGTTTTCCGAAGAAGGTCTTGTAGCCAAGGCCCGTCAATGGATGGATGTACAGAACACCTTCTTTGGCATGATCAACAATTCAGTGATCGTATTTGTGATCGTTGTGGTAACGATCGTCATGGTCGTGGCTGTAATGGAGCGTCGGCGCGAGATCGGTATTTTACGGGCGATCGGGGCCAAACGGCGCACGATCTTTTTCATGGTGTTGACCGAATCGCTGATAATTTCTTTATTAGGTGCCTTGACTGCGTTACCCATCTCGATCGGATTCTCGCGGCTTTTATGGAGCATGGCGATAGATGCAACGGTTGTCCAAGCCTGGTTGCCGATCCTGGGTGTGGCGATTCCAATTGGCGTGCTTGCCTCTTTGCTGCCTGCCTGGCAAGCGGTGCGTGTCGATCCGTTGGACGCGCTGAAATTTGAATGAGAATAGTTAAATTTGGGAGAACTAATTATGTGGAACGTTGCATTTCGTAATCTGTTACAACGGCGAATGCGATCGCTGCTGACGATGCTTGGTGTCGCCGTTGCTGTCCAGCTGTATCTCACCATGTCCAGCATCATGGTCAGTTTCGATCTCGATCTGGAAAATCAACTCACTGCCATGGCCGGCAAGGTCTACGTACAGCGGCCGACAGCCGAAGAAGCCGAAACTGAAGAGTTTCCCTCGCCCAGCAGCAGCATCGAGGAGGAGGTTGCCAACGAGTTGTTGATGATGGACAGTGTGGATCGGGAAGCCAGTTCAGCGGTTCTCTACATGCCGCTGACCATGGCGCCGGCGCCCGGTTTGCCGCCTACCAAACTTGCCCTGGGAATTGAAGCGGGACATGAAAAAGCGTTTTTGGGGGAAATCGATGTGGAGTATGGGGTAGGGGTTTTGGATGTCCCCAGTGCAGTGATCCTCGGTCAAGCAGCGGCGGAACTCTACAGTGTGGAAGGTCAGCCGCCGGTCGGACCAGGCGACTCGATCGAGATTCTTGGCCAGAAACTCACGGTTGTTGGCGTACTCGGCAAGTCACCAAATCTGTACCGTGGCATGGTCTTGATGGAGATCAACACCGCCCAGCAGATCTTCAACCGCCAGGGTAATGTATCCGCTGTAATTCTGTCCGCGAAATCCTTGGAGCAACTGGCACAGTTACAAACAACAATTGGAATCAACTACCCGGATTTGAAGGCTTCCGGTCAGGCGGATATCGTGGCAGAGTTCCGTTCCCGACTTGATACGATGGAAGGTTTCTTCAGCATGATCAACGGCACAGTCGCGGCTGTGGTCTTCATGTTCGTTTCCATCGTTATGTTCGTGGCCGTGATGGAACGCCGCCGCGACATCGGTGTGCTGCGCGCCATCGGCGCCAGTCGGATGACCATCTTCGGGATGATCGCCAGTGAATCGCTCATACTGAGCCTGGGTGGGGCGATCCTCGCCTGGCCGATTTGGGCCCTCATCGGCAGTTACTTCATCGGTGAGTTCGCCAGTTCGCCTGAAGTAATCTTCTCCGGTTGGCTGAAGATGGGATTGCTGGTGATCATCATCGGTATCGGAGCTTCCCTGATCCCCGCCTGGCGTGCTGTGCGCATCGATCCGCTGGAAGCGCTGCGCTACGAGTAATCTTGATTGCTATGGTCGAAGGAGACATGGTATGTGGCAAATGGTAATTCGCAACATCTGGCAACGTCGGTTACGCTCCCTGTTGACGATACTCGGTATCGCCGTAGCTGTACAGGTCAACCTGACCGTGAACGGCGTTATTTCGGGATACGAAGCCGATATTAAGGGTCAGATGAGTGCTTTGGCGGGTAGAGTGTTCGTGCAGCGGCCGACGAGGGATGGCTCCGGAATGGAGGAATTCCCATCCGCAGCAAGCAGTATTACACACGACCTGGCGGATGCGCTGTTGAATCTTGAAGGAATCGATGCCTCGGCGAGTTCAGCGATTCTTTACATCCCCCTCGCCAGTCCACCCATGACCGGTCTGCCACCTGCGGTAAGTGCGGTGGGTATCGAGCCAGGCCATGAGACAGCATTTCTGGGAGATCTCGTCATCGCTGACGGTTTGGGGGAGCTGCAGGAAGCGCACAGCGTCATTCTGGGACAGGATGCGGCAGCGCATTATGGACCAGCAGCCGATCAATCGGTGAAACCCGGTGGGTCGATCGAATTACTGGGTCAACGGTTTACTGTCGCTGGGATTTTGGAGTCAGCGCCGGGTTTATTCGATGGCATGGTGATGATGGATCTGGACACAGCACAGGTGCTATTCGAACGGCCTGGTAGTGTGTCGGCCGTTATTCTCTCCGTGGCGGATGCTGAGATTGTCGACACGGTTCGAACCGCCGCTGAGGCGATGGATCCCCGGCTGCAAACCGGAAGCCAGGAGGAAATCACGGAAGCCGCGCTGGAGATGATGAGCATTACGGCAGATTACACCGGGATGATCAACAGCGTCGTCGTTGTTGTTGTTTTCCTCTTCGTAACGATCGTCATGATCGTGGCCGTAATGGAGCGGCGTCGAGACATTGGTGTGCTTCGTGCGATCGGAGCACCTCGCAGGACGATCTTCGGCATCGTGGTCAGTGAGTCGCTGGTGTTGAGTGTGTCCGGGGTGCTGCTGGCCTGGCCGATATGGGGATTGATTGGGGCCATCTTCGTGGGTGACTTCATCAGTCCCGGAGATGTAATCATCTCCGCCTGGCTGGATATGGGTATGCTGGCCATTGTTGTGGGTGTCGGGGCATCTCTGATCCCCGCCTGGCGGGCGGTGCAAGTTGATCCACTTGAAGCAATGCAGTATTCATAGTTGATGAAGGGCTGAGCTCGAGGAGAATGGGTATGTTGCAATTGGCGGTCAGAAATCTATGGCAGCGTCGGATGCGTTCCTTGCTGACGATACTCGGAGTAGCTGTAGGGGTGCAGTTATATCTGGCGATGACCACGGTGATGGCCAGTGCCGAGTCCGATTTGCAGGATCAAGTTAACGCCCTGGCGGGGAGGGTGTTTATCCAGCGGCTGATGGCGGATTCATCCCTGGTAGAGGAATTTCCTTCACCCAGCAGCAGTATCAATTCGCAGGTTGCAGAGGCACTCTTGGATATCCAGGGCGTGGATGAGGCGAAAAGCTCGGCCATTCTGTATGTGCCGCTCACCAAACCCCCAGCGCCGGGTGCACCCCCTCCAACGCGTGCCCTGGGCATTCAACCAGGTCATGAGGTCGCTTTTTTAGGTCCACTTCAAATTGAAGAGGGTCAGGCAAGCCTGGGAGATTCGCAGAGTGTCATTCTGGGACAAGGTGCAGCCGATTATTACGGCCAGCGAGCTGGAGAGCGCGTTGAAGTCGGCGAGACGATCGAAGTGCTCGGTCAGGCTTTCACGGTCCGCGGCATTCTCGAACCGGCATCAGTCGTACATGAGGGAATGGTGATGTTGGATCTCGCCACAGCGCAAGCGCTTTTCGACCGTCCCGGCAGTGTTTCCGCAGTGATCCTGACTGCGGAGCGCCTGGATGACCTGGCGGGGATCAAGCGCGAAGTCGAGAGGCGCTATCCGGAACTGACAGCGGCGACGCAGGAAGAAGTTGAAGAGAATGTGCGCGCCATGTATGCCTCTGTCTATGAACTGGTGGATATGGTTAATGCGGTAGCTGCGCTGGTTGTTTTCTTGTTTGTGATGATTGTGATGATCATTGCTGTGATGGAACGACGGCGGGATATTGGTGTTCTGCGGGCAATCGGAGCCGGTCGTTGGACAATTGTTCGCATGATTGCGATCGAATCTCTCGTTTTGAGTGTTACAGGCACATTGCTCGCGGGACCCCTGTGGGCGGTGATCCGGATTTTTGTAGAAGTTGGTATCGTCAGTGCTGCGGATGTGATCCTTTCCCATTGGCTGAACATCGGCTTGCTGGCGGTATTCACCGGCTTGGCAGCTGCTCTTCTGCCTGCATGGCGGGCGGCGCATGTCGATCCATTAGAAGCATTACGTTACGAGTAAACCAAAACAGGTAGGTGAAAGATGGAAACAATTGTGTCAACCAAAGATGTATGGAAGATCTTCCAGATGAACGGTGTATCCGTAGAAGCCGTGCGCGGCATCGATCTGGCCGTTACGCCGGGGGAATTCGTGGCCATCGTCGGTCCGTCTGGAAGCGGGAAGTCCAGTTTGCTGCACTTGTTGGGCGCCATGGACCACCCGACGAAAGGTGATGTGTTTTTCGGGGAGCAAGCCCTCTCGGAATTGAACGATGGTCAACGCGCTAATCTGCGTTTACGCCATCTGGGTTTTGTCTTTCAGACCTTCAATCTGCTTCCCACACTCAGCGCTGCGGGCAATGTGGATGTCGCCATGCGCCTGGCTGGCGCCGGGCGGGCGGATCGGAAAGCCCGGGTAACAGAATTACTCGAGCGTGTCGGCCTGGGCAAACGTGCCACGCATCTGCCGCGTCAGCTCTCCGGCGGTGAACGTCAGCGCATCGCTATCGCCCGGGCGCTGGCGAACAAACCGGCGCTGCTGTTGGCGGATGAACCGACGGGAAACCTGGACACCAAAACCGGAGCCGGCGTGCTCGAACTCGTGCGCGTCCTGTGCGATGAAGATGGTCAGACGGTGGTCATGGTCACCCACGACTTCCGCGCCGCAAGTTACGCCGATCGAGTCCTTTTAATGCGGGATGGCGCCATCCGGGGGGAGACGCGTCTCGAAGGCGAGCAGGATACGCGCGAGACACTCAGCCGTCTGCTGGCGGCGGAGTTATAGATCTTACAGAAGCTATTGAAGTACAGAGTGTACGGGGAATGTTAAATCTCGTTATTTCCCCGGACTCTCTGTGCCTCTTTGGCTTCTCTGGGTTGGCAGAGTCTCTTGATTTTGGATGCGTGAGAAATTGATTAACGCAGGTCGTCCGCGATCGATTTTCCCCACGCCTGGATCATTTCCCAATCCCGAAAATCCCCCGTTTGCGCTTCTACCATTTTGATCATGCGGCGTTCGATTAAGTTCAGTTTGTCCGGATCGAGATTGCCGTGAAAGACAGCAACGTCGCGTGGCTGAATGGCTTCGAGAAGTGGTGCAACTTTGTCGGGCATGCGCCATCCATTCAACAATTCAACCGGATCGCCTTCTCCAGATGGACCGCTGGAAAAGATCCAGACAGGCTTTTCCGCCAACACTTTTTCGTTGGCCTGTAAGAATTTCACAGCTTGCTTACGCCATCTCCCCACGTACACCGCGCTGCCCAGGATCACAGCTTGATATGGGGATAGGTCTTTGACCTTATCGGCTGCTTTGACCTCGGCAGCCAATCCAGCCTGGCGCAGCACCTCGCCGATCTTCTCGGCAATTTCTTCCGTTGCTCCGTACTTGCTTGCGTAGGCGATTAGAACAGTTTTTGACATGATCATCCTCTTTTTCGTATCGCTTAGATCTCAATTTGTTCCTTCACAGCATTGCTCTCGCTTTGCAAAGTCATATTATCATTGCTTGTGGAACATTATAAGTCCTGTGCTAGAATGATTCTCAACTACAGGTGGCTGCCCAAATATATTATTATTTTTCGAAGGTTGGAATCCGATGGCAAAGCATTTCGTACTCATTGCAGGCAACATCAGCTGCGGTAAGACCTCCCTCACGGAACGGCTCGGAGAACGACTGGGCTGGCATACGGCGTACGAGTCGGTGGTAGACAATCCCTATCTCTCGGATTTTTACGCCGACATGGGCGCCTGGGCCTTTCACTTGAACGTCTTCTTCCTCGGTCATCGGGCGAACCAGCACCTCGAATTGGCCCGTTCGAAGCAGTCGGCGATCATCGATCGTTCCATTTATGAAGACGCCGAGATATTCGCTCGCGCGGCGCAGCGGTTGGGCACCCTCAGCGAACGCGATTACGATACGTATAAACGCGTCTTCGACATCGTGGTGGATGAATTGCCGTCACCGGATCTGCTGATTTATCTGCGTGCACCGGTTTCTGTGCTGCTGGAGCGCATTCACGAACGCGGGCGTGAGATGGAAAGCGGAATCACAGCCGAATATCTGGAACTGCTGGAATCGCTCTATCAGGAGTGGCTGCAGGGTTTTGATCTCTGCCCGGTATTGACCTTGCGCACTGACGATCTCGATTTCGTTCACAAGCCGAATCACCTGGAAATCGTGGTTGAGCGCATCCACGACAAGCTGTTGGGCAGAGAAGAGATCGAATTTCCCGTGAGTTAGATCGACAGATTGTCACAACGACGTCGGATAGCTGCAATCGCCTTTAGAATGAGAAGGCGGTTCTCCTCACTTTGGTGCCAGCGGCTGGCACCCGAGGGATGCGGCAGCGGAATCACCCAGTGGTCGTCTATCTGAAATTCCTCTCCGATAAGCTGACTCAGAGCCTGCTTGGCAGGGAAGAAAAGGTTGATCGCCAAACGTCCGACCGGAAGGATCAAGATCGGGTCGATCAAGGCGATTTCCTCATCCAGATAGGGTCGGCACAATCCTTGTTCTGCGCGCGTGGGCACGCGATCGCCGCTGCCGTTTTTTGCTTTCCCGGGAAAACACTTGGTCACCGCTGTCATGTATTGCTTTTTGCGGAACCACATTTCTTCCAGGCCGGCTTCGCCCAGCCATTGGAACAGGCGGCTGCCGCTCCCGGCGTTGAATGGACGATCGGCTTCCACTTCGGTTATGCCGGGTGCCTGTCCGATGAGCATGAGCCTGGCGCCAAGGCCTCCAGAGAAGATAGCTGGTGGTTGAACCACATGGCCGTGTTCCAGACACAAGCGGCAGGCACGCATACGTCGATGGAGCAGGTGGAGAGTATTCTCTAGATCCTGCATGGCTAGTGGCTCACTCCGCCGAATTTTTCCCAGGCGGCTTTAATTACCAGGGCATCCCGGTCCATGTCTTCCGGGCTCTCGCATTGAATTCTTCCACCACAGTCGAAATCGGCCAGGGCACGCATGAGACATTCCAGGTCGAAATCCGAATCATGCAGCATGAGGTGATGTAGTTCCCCCTTGGGACCGTAGTGGATGCCCGAGAGGTGACAATGCAAACGCTGCAGCGCAGCTTCACCAAGCGCGTCTCGATACGCCGAGAAGACGTCTGCCCATTCTTCATACGAATTACAGCTGCCGTCTCCGGGTCGGGCATGCAGATGGGCGAAGTCGAGGCATGGTTCGACACCTTCGATTTGCGCGGACATCTCCAGCAAATCCTCCAAGCTGCCAATCAGTGCGCTTTTACCCATGGTTTCAGGACGGAGTATTACCTGGTTGTCAGCTGCTCGTAGTTCCTCCATGCAGTTCTTCAACCGCGGAATAGCTGTTTCCAGCGCTTGATTGGCGGGTTTGTCGAAGTAAGATCCGGGGTGGAACACAATGTCTGTCGCACCTGCGAGGTATCCGAAATGTGCGGCGTCCATCAAGCGCTTGCGGCTTTTCAGCCATTCTTCTTTATTGGCATTGAGGTTAATGTAGTAGGGTGCATGCACGCTGAGGGCGATATCCACTTGGGCAGCGGCGATCTTGATCTTTTCGCAGGTCTTCTCAGAGACGCGCACGGAACGTACCCAACCGAGTTCGAAGCAGGTCAGTTGTCGATCGGCCAAATACTGAATCGTCCCTACCGAGCCTCCCGGCTTTTTCGGTGTGGATCGCGGAGTTCCTACGGTCCCGAAGCGAAATCTACTATCCGACATTGAAACACCTCCCGCGCGCTGGTTCCCTCAGGCATCGATATCGACAGGAATCATATCATGCCTTTCAGGCTCCTATGCGGACAGGCAGCGATGATTTGAACTGTTGGTGATCGTAGTCTCAGGAATGTACTGAGTTTACAAATCAAATAGGCGGAAATGAAATGGCCGAGAATGGAGGATGGATAATATAGCAACTGCCGCTGCTAAGCTCCAGCGGGTTTATTCCTTAAGTGCTTCGATCTCGCTGTCGGTCAATCTGGGGAGTGTGTAGTAGAAAGCGCTGCCATTACCTTCCGCACTTTCCACCCAGATCTCACCGCCATGTTGTTCGATAACGGTTTTCGTGAGGGCCAGGCCCAGACCGGTGCCATCGATGGGATTCTCCGGATCTTCCACGGTGATCCTGCCGCGGAAGAGATGCTCGAAGACTCTAGGGATTTCTTCCTCCGGTATGCCTGGTCCGTTGTCCTCTACGCTGATGGTAACGGTGGTATCATCCCAGGCCGCATCGATCTTGATTCTCCCGCCGTCTTGCGTGAATTTGACTGCATTGCTGAGGAGGTTGTTCATCACCGAATTCAATCGTTCCGGATCTCCCATGATCACCAGATCTTTTTCCGGATTTTCGTACACAATGGTATGCCCCTTTGCATTCGCCAAAGGTCGTAGATCTTCAATCGCCCGACGGATCAGATCGTTGACCGGACAAGGCTCGTTTATCAGCGTTGCCGTGGATTCTACCCGGATGGTTTCGAGCAGCGAGGTGATCAAATTCGCCATGCTGTCTGTGGCACGCTGCATCATATTGAGCGCTTTGCGTTGTTGATCCGTAAGGTTCGCTTCCATAAGCAAATCTGCGCCCAAACGGATAGCGTTGAGTGGGTTCTTTAAATCGTGTGCAGCGGTTCCCAACAAATGAGATCGCATGCGGTCGATCTGTTTGAACGCCGTGATATCCTGCATAACGACAACTCTACCAACACCGCTGATTTCACTGATTGTTGCATGAAGAACACGGTCGCCCGGCGTGGTCACTTCTTGCCGCATGGGTAGTTCAATACGGTCGTTGGCGAGCAATTCGCCCAGTGGATTCTCCGCGAACACGGTCGCAGCCGATTGGCCCATCGCCTCGTCGGCGTTGATACGGAACGCCTGGCAGGCCGTCTGGTTGATCAACATGATCTTGCCGGATAAATCTGTGAGCACGACGGCATCGGCGGTCTCGACCAGCGTTGCCTCCAGTTTGCTGCGTTCCTCTGCTACTCGCCGGAAAAGGTTTGCATTTTCAAGTGCTACAGCAGCCCACGCTGCCACGGAAGAGAGTAGTTGTTGGTCCGTCTCTCCAAAGGCGCCGTTTGGATGGTTGATCGCTTCGATCACTCCAAGCACTTCATCTCTTTGCGCCATGGGAACGCAGAGCACGGAGTTGGTGAGCAACCCCGTCTGACCATCAATCGCACTGTGATAGAGTGGATTCGTTCGTACGTCATTGACGATAAGCGGTTTCTGGTTGCGCGTTACCCATCCTGCGATGCCTTCTTCCAGGCGTATGGCCACATCCCGAATACGAACTTGCCTTCCCCCGCTGGCTTTGAGGACGAGTTTCTCACCGTGTTCGTCGAGTAAAAATAAGACGCATGCCTCCACGTCGAGGAGCTTCTGGGTGTTGATCATGGCGTTTTCAAGGGCGACCTCCAGATCCAGCGTGGAGGTGATTTCTCGACCGATCTCACCGAGGAGCTGCAACTGGTTGGCGCGCGCTTTCGCCGTACCCAAGTGGATAGCGTCCTGGATACCCACCGCACCGATATTTACAATCGCATGGGCAAGTTCCATTTCTTGCTGGGTGTATTGTTTCCCGGGCTGATTGTAAACAATACGCACGATTCCCAAGGCTTTAGCTCCGGTTGCGAGGGGAAAGATCGAAGCTGCCGCGATATTTTCCGATTGCATGATTGCGATGTCCTGTGTGGAGCCCCGGGAAGGAGAGACGCTGAGGAACACCGGCTGCAGATTTTCTAGAATGGTCTCATATATGGGGTATTCCGGTATAGGATCGTTCGAAATCAGGGTTACGGACGGTTGCATGCCTCTGGCCAGTTGTTGCCTGTACCGGTAAGTTTGATTGTTTCCGGTTTCGTCCTGAATGAGGATCTCGCAGGTGTCTCCGGAAGTCGCGCTGAGCAGGTGAATAGCAGTTTGCCGTATTACTTCATCAGCATCTTTTGTGCCAGTGATGGCATGACTCGCTTGATAGAGAAGCGAAAGTTTGTGAAGCAGGTAACTCTGGCTTGCCGATTGCTTCGACAGGGTGAGTATTTCTGCAGCTCTCGTAGAGAGGATATCAAGAACTGCAAGTTCTTGAATATTGTATGACTTCTTCGAATCAGAAGCTGTGAAAACCAAACCTACGGTTTGTCCTCCTGAAACACTGGGCGCACAGGCGATACTGCCGGGGCTGAGTGGAAGAGAAAGCGCGCCCTTTCCGTCCTTTGTGCAGGCCGCGTGGTGTTTTGAGAGAGCTTCTTTAAGGACGGGATTATCCGAGGATGAGGTGACTTTTCCAAGTTCGCTGGTGGATATGCCGATCGACATGCGGGGCAAGAATGCAGATTGGTCTTCGTTAAACTCATAGAGTGCTACACGATCTACATTGAGCAACTTGTATACGAGCTCAAGCAGCTCATTCAACGCCTTGGAGGGATTGTTGAAATCGAAAGTCGCCGTTGAAGCCTGATATAGTAATCCTCGGGTTGCTTCCGATAACATATCCTAAGACCTCGAGAATGGGATTATATATATATCCTACCTTAATAAAAGGATTATGGCATAGATCAGATATACTCGCAATACTCCTATTCCATGGAAAGGGTTCCGGAACGAATTTGAGAAATACAATTTGATGCTACGCTGAGATTTTATTGAGAAGCAATGGGAGGAAAATCATCAGGCCAATGATCAGGGAAAATATCGCCGCGACCAGAACTGCTGTGGCAGCGACATCTTTGGCCCGACGTGCCAGCGGATGGATATCCGGGCTTGCAAGATCGACGGTTTGTTCTAAAGCTGTATTGAAGCATTCGGCCATCCAAACCATGGCGATTGTCAGGAGGAGAACCAGCCACTCTTGCTTTTCGATTCGTAACCACAAGCCAGCGGCGATCACCACGATTGAGGCAATTGTGTGAATCCAGGCGTTAGGCTGCGTGCGCAGCACAAATCCCCATCCCGAAAAGGCGTGTCGAAATGCGACGATCCACAAGGAAATGCCCCGGTGTGTATTCATACTTCATACTCCGAAGGCTCGAATGCGTAACCGAATTTGTCCATGATCTTCGTCTGTATTCGCCACATGTCTTTTCTTTCTTCTGTCTCCTGGTGATCATGGCCGAGAAGATGAAGCACGCCGTGTATACTGAGAAGCGCTAATTCTGCTGCCAGTGTGTGCTTGGCCTGCTCAGCATGCTGCTGCGCGATGGGCAGTGCGATCGTAATGTCACCGTAATACACCCTTTCAGTTTCTGGGCTTATGCTTCCATCGCTGAATGTAAGTACATCCGTCGCCTGATCGATGTGTGCGAAACGACGGTTTAATTCCCGGACCTTTTCGCCGCTGGTCAATACAATGCTCAAACCGCCCGGAGCTGCATTTTCGTGCTCCAACACGGCTTGCGTAACGGATTCGAGATCTCCAATCGGATCTTTACAGGGATAATCGCGAATGATCTGAATTTGGTAGGTCATGTTTCTGGGGCAGCGGCGACCTTTTGATCGGAAGATGTTGATGATTGGTTTTCTTGCTGGGATTCGGGATAGCGCAGACGCGGGTGGTAGAAATTCTTCAAGGTGCTGACGAAAGAGCGGCGGATGGTGTCGATATCCCGCAGCGTGAGATCGGTGCGCGAGAGTTGTTCTTGGGCGAGCCGATCGTCGATAATCCAGCGTACGAGTTTGTCGAGTTCCTTCTCATTGGTGGGAACATCAGCCCGTGCTTTTGCTTCGATGCTATCTGCAAGCATCAAGATTGCTGTCTCTCTTGATCGAGGTCTTGGTCCGGGATAGGTAAATGCCTTATGATCGATGAGATCCGTAACACCATTGGCGGCATTGAGGGCCTGGTTGTATTGAAAACTCGTTTCCAGCGTGCCATGATGTTCGAGGATGAAGTCTTTAATCCGTTGTGGCAAACGGTATTTGCGAGCGAGATCAACTCCATCGGTGACATGCTGGATAATCACGGAAGCGCTGGTTTCCGGGTCGAGTTGATCGTGAACGTTTTGCCCGGGGATTTGATTCTCGATGAAGTATTGGGGGTGGAGTGCTTTGCCGGCGTCATGATAGAGTGCACCGACACGTGTCAAGAGCGCGTTTGCACCAATGGCTCTGGCAGCCTGCTCGGCGAGATTGGCGACCTGTAAGCTGTGTTGATAGGTTCCTGGGGCTTTGTTCAGAATCATTTGCAGCAAGGGGTGGTCTGGACGTGAGAGTTCGATCAGTTGCAGACTGGTCGTCATACCCAGCAGACTGCCCACCAGGAGAAGAAATCCGAAAGCCAAGCTTGCTGAAAGTAAACCGCAGAGAATCGAGGCGCCCACGAGCGTCAGCTTACCGAGCAGGTCGGTGGCAGGATCGGGGAAACGAAAGATCGCCACTATTATGGTAGCAGAAATGGCAACAATCAAACCGGACCAGAAGAAAGCACTCAGACGCTCGGCGCGCCCAATGATCAGGCATGCCAACGATGCGCTGACCATCATATACATGCTCACTTCCAGGCCCCGAGGAGTCAAGAAGCCCGCAAGTGCACCAATGACCATTGCGGTGATGATGCCCATCCCCGGGCTGAAAATAATCGTAAGCAGCATTGGAACGGTGGCTGCGGGAAATATGTAGGGCAGCACGGTGTGGTCGGGAAGCATGAGCTGCATACCCAAAGCAATAAAGATGAAGATCAAACTCAAAACCGTCGCCAGTCGTACATTTTTGATCTGCGAAGGATGGACACGATATGCATAGAGTGTCCACATGCTGCCCAGGATAAGGACCAGAAGCGCGCGGATGACAACTGTGCGAGCAGTGTTGGGCGCATCCAGCAACCCATAGGTTTGTAATCCTTCGATGTCGAGTGCAGTGACGATGTCACCCCGGTTGACAATCGTCTCTCCGTTGGCGTAGGATTTGCTCATCGATTGGATAGCTTCCTGTGCTGCCGCTTTCGCATTTCCGGTGGCTTCCGCATTGAATATTGCATTGGGCGCCACAAAGGCAGCCGCCAATTGGCTCACAATCTCGGATTGTGTGCTGGGCAGTGTGATGCTGACGAGCGCAGGGACCC
>DAOUEK010000005.1:0-35961 GCA_034430425.1 Anaerolineales bacterium
AGCGCAGCGATGGGCGATCGGGTTTTAAAAGAGCCAGAATTCCGGAAGCCACGAACCAGATACCGGCAAGGATAAAGGTTCGTAAGAAGCTGACTTCGATATCACCGAGCAATTCCGCCGCGACTATCGCTGCCACACCGATGATTCCCGAACCAGCAGTCCCCAGTCGAATCCAATACAACGCCCGCCCGGACGGTTTTCTCAATTGATCGAGACCGATCGCGGCGAGCAGGGAAAACGTAAAGATGAAGATGATATTCCAGCGTGAAGGGGCTTGAAATATATTAAACGTCGGTATGTTATCGAACAAGAAGGGATAAATTGGCGTATTCTTTCCCAGTGCGAGGATCATTGCAGCGCCGCCCAGTATGGTCAGGAATTTAATCATCCCTTGATGCTCGTTCCTGCGCCGCCAACCAGAAATCATCGCATAAACGGACAGGAAGAACGGAAAAACACCGAAGTAGATTGCATCCTCCCAATAATTGCCGTATCCCCAATAATCACCCATTGCCGGACTGCCAAACAAACCTGGCAGCACGAGACTTAGAAGCCGCCAGGGCCAAAACGAGTAGTTCAATGCAAATTCAACATCCAACGTGTCCGCCCGGTATGAATGCATCGTGTACTCGATGGTCGGAAGCAATTGAACGGCGCAAAGCGCAAATGCGAATATCGCAGCGAGTGTGAAATAAGCGATGATTTTAAGCGCCCTCTTCCATTCCACATTTCCAACCAATCGCCACAAAACCCAGGCAACGAGGACGACCACCGTGTACCAGGCAGTTTGTGCGTGTCCCGCCAGCCACTGGAAAGTGAGTGCAATACTCAGCAGACAGCCTGCCTGAAGGATCTTCTGACGGCCCGCTGTTTCCCGACTCGCCTGCAAGAATCGATCAGCAGCCAGAATAATCCAGGGCAGCCAGGCAGCTGCAGCGTTAATCGATAAAAACCCGCTTCGAGCGACAAGATAGCCGGAAAGGCTGAAAGCCATCCCGGCGATCCCCCGTGCAAGCATTCCCAATCCCAGGCGCCGGGCCAGGACAACCATACCCAACCCTGCCCAGATCAGATGCAGGGTTACGAGAAGTCCGTGGCCCCAAATTGGCCCCACGAGATAAAGCAGAATATTCGGAGGATAGAGAAGCGCCACTTGATAATTGGCGAACAGCGGAGCACCCATTCCCAAGAGTGGATTCCAGAGTGGTAGAAAACCCTGCCTTACAGTCTCGAAAGCGTACGTTCGCCATGGAACGAACTGGAGAACCGGCGTTCCCCAGAACAGCGCCTGCCCACGGATTAACATCGGACCGAACAGGATCAGCGGCCCGAGTATTACCAGGATCGATCCCAGTCGCCTTTGCATCCATTGGCGATTGAACTCACCGACAATGCGCATGAAGTTAGATTTCATTCAACCGCTCCAATGCAGATATCCATTTACGGAATGATAGATTCCGGTAGATACCGATAGAGCATATACTCACCACTTTCCAGCACCATTACAAACCCGAGGTCCACCGAAGGGTGCCATGTTCCCAGCAGTTTTTCCCGAGGACCGAACCAGATGTAATTCACATTCCAATCATTGAGGAGAGAATTCGCACGGCCTTCACCCAGCACACCCTGATAGAAAGCTTCAACTTGCGGCTCGAGATGTTCCAGGTCAGCGCTTTCCGGACCATGTCCGATCACAACGAACACGGGAGCGTATGCAGGTAAGGCATTGCCAGTATCGAAACCAGTTAACACTACAGATCCCGGTTCGATGATCTCTGCCGCCAGGTTAAATGCTTCCACCTCTTCTGCTGGCCGGAAGATCGGCAGCTCAGGCGCTGTGGCTACACGAACACCACCAAGGATTAACAATACGGATGAAAGCAGACTACAAATGAGAACAACACGGGGGATCCACAACTTCAATGCTCGTCTTTCGGTCTTCCATCCTGAAAAACCGATCGCAGCAAATAGAGCGACAGCGACCCATATCCCTTCAGGCAGGCGCCTTTGCAAGTTATGCGGAGCATATGCAAGAAATGGGAAAGCGATGATCCAGGATAACGGCAAGAGTGTGGAGATTCGTTCAAATCGAAGCCGATTTCGAATACCGGCAATCATTGGGATCAACAGAATCCCATAGGCGATCAGGTAATGACCAGGATGCGGGGAAAGGATGCGATTTTGTTCCGTCCACCTTTGTAAAAACGGGTCTTGGGTGAAGGAAATGCCGAGATAGATCACAAGTGGCAAGGCGAACACCCCACTGCGCATGGCAGCCTTCAACCACGGTTTCCAATCTTCCACCGAACGGCGTTTGATGAAAAACACCAGGATGATTACTTGATGTACACCGATCACGGCAAACGCGGTGACGATCGATAGCGGCTGGATTAGGGGCAGTACGAGAAAACACATGCCTGCGATCCATCCACGCTGAGGTGATTCAGCTGCGCCTAAATAGTTGACCATGCCTGTCAATAACAAAAACCTCGCCAGGATTAAATGCGGCAAACCATAGACCAACAGAAAACCAAAGGATTCCGGTGAATAGAAATCGAGAGGTAGGTCTCCCTGCCAGGAGGCATTCCCCGTAAGCACCAACACCCACCCCAATCCACCACCGCAGGTCACAAGGATCGTTGTCCATCTCCGCCAGGAAGTGGACTCGATGAATAAGGAGACAAATTGATATGTTGCCACAATGAGTAATGGAATGGAGACAATCCGAAAGAGATGAAAGATCATCAGCAGTTGAAGATGATGCGCTTCACCAGAGGCAAGCTTCCCGAGCAGGAGATAGGGAAGAAAAGCGATCACACCGCTTTGATCCATACTGGAATATGGTGTCTTGAAAAGCCATGCGCCGTAGGAACCGCTCAGCATCTTGGCGATATAGGAGTTGCCATCATTCACGCCAAAAACAAAACCCGAAAATACCCAATCTGAATCCGGATTGGCGAAACCAAGGAAGTATGGAAATGAAGTGATCAAGACCAGAATTCCAGCAAAGCGCAAGATCCACTTCAAATCATCCCGGTTCATCGTTTTACCCACAGCACGAGCACTGAAAGAAAAGTGAGCATACTCAGCACTACGCCCAACCGTACGGAAAGAGGGTTATACGAAAAACATACACTATGCTGACCATCCGGTATTTCGACGCTGCGAAGCAAATCGTACGCTAGCTGAAGTTTTACGGCATTTTCGTCGATATCCACCTGCCACCCGGGATAGTCTACTTCGCTCAGAATCAAACGACCAGGCCCCTGCACGATGAGCTCAATTTTATTGGGCGTCCAGCTAGAAAATTCAATCTCCGAAACATCCGCGTCGATATCACCATTAAACATCCAGGCGCGCGGCATAAGCTTCTCATTGCGGTAGATATACACGCCGTCGACGACTTTGTCTAGCAAGATATGTTCCGCTTCGATGGGGAAATCTGAAACGATCGCAGCGACATTCAATAACCCCAACTTCTCGGCGTCGAGATCGAGCTCCCTGGCCTTTCCGGGCTCTCCGTCAGGAAATGGCGGAAGCGAAACGGAATATTCGCCCGCTGAAAAGCCTGCGGCTGAAGCCAGGAACGTCTTGTAGCGTTGAAGTTGAAGTGGATTCACTCCATCGGCGAGTTCCACGTTGTAACCTGCTGCAGTCTGCTGTGGGATGCTGTAGGAAGGGGAAAAGACCCGATTCTGAAGAGAGGCCCCCATAGCCGCCGCGATAACTTCATATCGCTCGGTCAATTTCTCATCCATCGACTGCAGCTCAAGTACCTGTCCACTGATCAGGCTGGAATCGATGGCGATGAGAAGTACCCACAGGACAAGATACAGCCGCGGCCGCATTGGTCTGCGAGTGGAGATTTGGATCAAGAGAAACGTTACGACTGCCAACAAGCCGACACCGATCAGCGCCACCAACCCTTCCTGCGTAATTGACCATACCCCAACACCAATCGATACAACCAGAGCGCATAGTGCCAGAGAAGATAGCCGGATGAGGGAGAGATCTCTCCCGCGCCATTTCACTCGCATGAGCTGCTCGAGGCCGATACCGGCCAGAACCGCAAGGCCGAACGAGGCCAGAAAGATAAACCGCGGTGGAATCCGCAAGAATTTCATGCCAGGCATGATTGCGGTCAGAATGCGATACAGCGGGAAGTGATCCCCGAGCGCTAAAAGCCATGACACAAGCACCACCCCAAACCAGAAACGGGCGTTCAATCGTCCCGCAATCACGGCAACGATTGCCAATTGAAGCACTACCAATCCCGCATAAGCCAGCCATTCCGGTTGATCGAAAAATGGGAAAAGGATTCCAACGAGATGGGAAAACGGCATCGACATTGTTGTCATATCCTGGGATGTCAGCATTGCGCGCGAGGAATGCATTACAAGTTCGATCATCGGCAGCATCAAAGCTGCAGCCATCCCCACCGCGATAATGGCCGACACAGCACCAGATGCAAGCACTGGGCGTAATGCAGAGATGATCTCATTTTTATTGGAACCTTCAGAGCGAGCCTGGATCATGTGATGGATCGTATACGCCAGGCTGAGCAGACAGAAAGGCACAATCCACCTGGGGTCTGCAAGAAATGAAACCCCAAAAAACGCTCCCGTCAATCCGGCCCAGCGCAGCCACTTCTTCCAGCCGTGTTCTGACACGTGCAACGTTCTCCCCAACAACTGCAGCGCCCAGGGCGTCCAGCTCACAGCACAGACGAAAGTGAGGTGCCCAAGGCCGATATGGGCGAACCATTTCGATGTTCCACACCACGCCAACCCGGCGACGAAAGCACCAGCCGTCCCAAGACCAAGCTCCTTCATCCAACGATACAACCCCCAACCTGCCCAGGCAAGGTGAAACCAGAATAAGATGTTGAAGGCCAATTGGATTGGCATGACCGTCACCAGCCAATTGGGTGGGTAGCAGAGTCCGGAGAGCGGATCAGCGGCAAAGGGCATTCCGCTGAAAATCATCGAATTCCACAACGGGATTTGCCCCCAGGCTTGCAGACTATGTTTAAAGTAATACGCATTCGGCCAATGGGAAATTAGAATATCGGAATATAGCGCACCCCGCCAAACGAGAAGTTGGCTCGAATGCGCGACAAGCTTCACTAAACAGAGTGCGGAAACGAGAAGGAAACCGAGGGGGATGAGAAAAGACCGGAAGGTTCGACGCCTCATGAATCTGTCACCTGAAGAATCTGTATTTCCTGTGCCTCGTACACGATCGTGCACATCGACAACCAGGTCGGTGTTCCGACCTCCATTTCCCGTTTGCCGAAAAACACATAATCGACACCCAGTGAGATCAAGCGTTGTAAGCCTTCGTCACCACGGCCATCCCAGCGGAGCAAATTGTTGACCAGCGCTTCTTGCCGTTCCGCATCGGGCGTCTCGAACGGATGTCCGTAGAGAACCCGCACGTCCGCATACGCCGGCAGACGATTGCCGGTATCTGCGGCAGCCAGGATCAATGAGCCTTCCGGGACATGCTCGGATAGCCACGCATATGCCAATACCTCGCCATGCCAATGAATGAAAGCGGGGTCTGCATGTCTGACGCGATCGATCCCCGTGAGGACAAGAAGCAGATTGGAAGGGATCACGACGATGATCACAGCGATCAAGACAAGACGCTGGCGGGCGGAGTTCTTGAGTAATCTCCGCAATCCGATCGCCGCGAGACATGCCATGGGAAAGTAAAGCCCGAGTGTGAGTCTTCTTTGCAGGTTGAATGGTGCATAGAGCAGCAGGAAATTGCTGATCACCCAGATAAGCAGTAACCGGTTCCGCGATGATTTCCGACTGTCAGGCTGAAAAATCGCCACCAAGGCCAGCAAAAGCACAGGGCTGTAGCCGATCAGATACGCGGTGACCGGTGGGGATGGGGTTTGGTTCTGGCTGTTCCATAATGCGATTACGGGATGGGCATTGGTAAGCCAGAATTCGTACAAGAGCAGCGGCCCGGCACCTGCCAGAAGTCCTGCAAATGGGATGATGTGCGCTTTGTTGTGGCTCCACATGACTTTCCAGTTTTGCGTCCGTAAAATAATGGCGCTTTCCCAAACCAACCAAAGACCCAGGAAGACAACCAGGCTGGCCAGGGAAAAGGGAAGCACGAGAGAAAGAAGCAAACCGCACAATCCGGCGCCGACGGCTCTCCGTCGAAGGTTGCCCTCATGGACAATCGCAATGACGGCAGCCAGCAGGAGCAAATTGGCAAACGGAAAATGCGCGTTGGTATACGCCGTTTGAAAAGGTATGGATTCCGGGATCGAAAGATCGCTCGTTTCCATACCGAAAAGGCCAAAGAGCCAACCCATTCCCGCTCCAAACAACGAAAACAGAAAAGCAATCCACCTTTCGAAGCGTTCCCGCAGAAACATCCTGAAGAAAACAAACCCCAGCCAGAACATCCCAACCGCAGCCAACGCCCTTGTCAGGTGAAAGAGCGTTAACAGGGGGATGTGGAGGAAATCCGCAGCGTGCCCAAGGAAGAGGTAATAGCCAAAAATAAAAACGGCGCTTCCCGGCTCAGAAGCATACGGAAGCCGGAAAAGCCACTCTCCCTCGCTTCCCTGGTGCATTTTGGCGAGATAGCTGAAACCATCGATGGGGTTGATCAAGAAACCCGTGAAAGCATTCGGCTGCGCCAGGCGGACTGCGGTGAAGTACGGTGCGACAGTTGCCAGGACAACAAGCACACAGAGGCCGAATGCAACCCATCTTTCCACCCTGTCACTCATGGATCGAATTGTACGTCGAGCGATCCACTTGCGCCACGATGGATGTTCCGAGTTGGGCATATAAATTCTTGCTCCAAAGTCATAGTCGCGTCTATAATCCCCGCATGAGCCGCGCTTCAAGCCTCTACCGCCTACAACAAATTGACGGAATCCTCGATCGCGCAGATGAGCGCATCGAGGAAATCAATCGAATTCTTGCAGACGACGAAGAGATCCGCCAGAAGAAGAAAATCCTCGAAGCGAAAGAAAAGAAATTCGAAGCTGCCCGAAAGTCGCATATCAAAGCCGACGACGAGGTTGCCGCACAGCGAACCAAGATCGAGCAAACCGAACGCACCCTGTATGGGGGGAGCGTACGCAATCCCAAAGAACTGCAAGACCGACAACAAGAAGCCGAATCGCTGAAACGGTACTTAGTGACCCTTGAAGATCGCCTGCTGGATGCTATGATCGAGTTGGACGAGGCTGAAAAAGCCTTCAGTGCTGCAAGCGACGAACTGACGCAAACCGAAGCGTCAAAAACGTCCATGCACCAGGCTTTGATCGAAGAGCGCGAACAACTATCGATGGAAATATCACGCTGCGAAGCAGAACGAGAAGCCGCCCTAGCCGATGTTACCGAAGATGATCTCAAACTGTATGAATCCTTGCGGGATCGATTCGCAGGTATGGTTATCGCTCTGGCTCACGATTCGAGCTGCAGCGCCTGCGGCATGGAATTGGCGCGCTCGGTCCACCAGGAAGTTCACACCGGAGATACTTTAATCCGCTGTCATCAATGCGGCCGAATATTATACGCGGGATGATATCGTATGATTGATTTCATCAATAAAATATATGGTTTTCGTTTCGACCATGCAGAATTCATCACCGGCTTTGTATTCGCCATCCTCTTGATTTTCGCGTTGCAAAAGCTTGGCACGAACTTCTCCGAAGTATTCGAAAAGCTATATCAATTCCTTCAATCCTTTGCCGGGGCGATATCAGGGAAATCTGGCGATCCGTACAAACTCGACCTGCTCGAGCGCATGCAAATGCTGCATGCAGCAAAGGCGTTGTTTAAACTCGACGAGATCGCCGTTCCTCCACGGTTACTCGCCCCACCCATTCCCACCGATCCGGTTCGCACCGATCCGATCCCCGAGTACACATTGGCCGTACTTCCCAATCTCCCGGATTGGAATTATCTATCCGGAATCTATCACGCCCCGTCGATTTCCATCGCCAATGCACTCTCCGACGGTGTAAACATCATGGTTACAGGAGAACTCGGCAGTGGAAAGACTTGCGCCCTGGCGCACTTTGCCATTCAAGTTTTGAATAGGACATCCGAAGCGGGCATCGCGGCAGAGATGACGCCGATCTTCATTCATACCACTGATATCGATTCCCGTCGTCGAACGGATAAAGATCCGCTCAACGTTCTCATTACGGCAGTTCAAAAAACAGTATCCTCCAACCTGTCTTCACGGATGCCAACCTACATCCGCCCACTGTTTCGAAGAGGGCGTGCGCTTCTCCTGCTGGATGGATTGGATGAGTGCACCATCGCTGAAATCTCGGCCGTTGCGGAATGGCTCCGGAACCTGCAGCAGACCTTCCCCAACGTGCGCATCGTTGCCAGTGGTCCCGCAAGCCATTATAACGGCATAATGCATGCCGGCCTTGTACCCGTCGCCATCGCACCCTGGAGCGAACACGATCGTGCCTTGTTCCTGATGAAATGGGGGCAGGCCTGGCAGCAGCATATTCGACCACTGCTGCCCAAGAAAAGAATGTACGATATCGATCCGGCTCTCATCTCCGGCTGGCTCTTCAACCTGGCTCGTGGTTTGACCCCCCTGGAAATGACCCTGCGTGTTTGGTCCGCATACGTCGGCGATGCAGAAGAAACTTCGATCACCAAAAATATGGACGCGTATCTCGCCCGCCTGCTATCACCCAACGAACGACAGCTTGCACTCACAGCCGGCTTGAATTGGCTCAGGGAACGTAACGCTGGACGTGGCGTGCCCGTCAAGGACTTTATCGCCGCTGGCATTCTGATCCGCCGAGCGAACAACCAAGTATCGTTTACCGTACCGGCGTTGGGTGCCTTTCTAGGCGCCCGTGCGATGATCGCTGAAGGATCGACGCAGCACGCGCTCGAACCTGGGTGGGAACCCGCAGAGACAGCCCTGGGATACTACTCTGCGCTGGGTGGGGACATCTCGGAAGTTGTGGGCCAATACCTCGATTCAGGAGACGATCCTCTCTATTCCAAATTACTGATTGTCGCTCGCTGGCTGCGAGAAGCGCCAGCGAAAGCTCCCTGGAGAACCCAAATCCTGCGTTCCCTCGCCACAGTCGCCAATACGAGCGACAAACCCTATGGCTTGCGTTTGCGGGCCGTTCATGCACTCGCTCGCTCCGAAGATCCTTCGACAGCGATCCTTTTCCGTCGTTTGCTGGCCTCGGAAGATCGTATCAGTCGCATTTTGGGCGCGCTGGGTTTGGGTGGCGTTCAGGATGAGGAATCCATCGAACGCCTGCTTGAAACGATAGATCAAGATCGAGAGTTGCACGTTCGTCAAGCGGCTTGTCTTGCTTTGGCGGCCATCGGAACAAATGCCGCACTCGAGGGCATGGGTAAAATACTATTGGAAGGCGAAGAAGCCATCCGTCTGGCAGTCGCGGAAGCGCTGGCTTTAAAACCCGGCGAAAGCGCGGGCATGCTGCGGGATGCGATCGAACTCGACAACCTGCTCACACGCCGAGCGGCAGTCTTTGGCTTGTCCCGTATCCCCGAACCATGGGTTCCCGAATTGCTCGAAACGATGCACCTCGAAGACGAACAGTGGATCGTACGCGGCGCAGCAGCCGAAGCCCTCGAGCGGATTAAAAATCCACCCTGGAAAGTATATGCCCTGCACACGGAATTATCTACAACACCCTGGCTGGTTGAATTCGCCAAGCGCGAAGGACTGGCGATTGCCCCCGGGAAGGCGGCACTCGAATTGCTGCGCCAGGCTCTGAACAAGGGGAAGGATGAGGAGAAAATCGCCGCACTCGAAGCCATTGGCAACAACGCGGCGGAAGAAATGAGCCTCGAACTTCAGCAGGCGCTTAAATCCGATCAGGATTACCTGCGCGATTCCGCATTCGAAGCCCTTTGGCGGATTAACGCCTCCGGCCTGCACGAGATCGCCTACGCGCAAAGCGGGGCTTGAGCTATTCAAGTTCACAACATGTAGCCACAAGGAAGAAAGAGAGCATGTCGCAGCGACATGCTCCTAATGGTTCGATAACTTGAAACCGGGTTTTGAATTTGGGTTACTTCGATTTCTGATTATCTTCCATCCAACCTCGGATTCGTTCCTCAACTTCCTCGGCGTTCAGGTCGATAATCGACAATATCTTATCCAGACCCTTCTCTCCAGCGACTATTTCGATTCTGCTTCGATTGACGCCCAGCACCTTGGCCATATATTTAATCAGCGCAGCATTCGCTCTCCCATCCAAAGGGGGAGCGCTGATGCGAATACGCACTGTGCCGTCTTCCAAAACACCACCAAACGAAGTCTTGCTTGCACGGGGAGTCACACGTACGGTCAGCGCCGCTCCGCGTTTTCCATCGTGTAACTTAAACTTACGCATACAATCGCCTTCCTCTACGAAAACAGTACAATCACCAGCTGCCGTAAAATCTGCAAGATAATTATCAGTGCTAGCGGGCTAAAATCAATCCCACTTATGGGGGGGATCACGCCTCTCAGCGGAGTCAACATCGGTTCAACCAGACGATCGAGTGCCATCCGCACAGGATGATAGGGATCGAGAAAATAGGAAAGGAACACATCTACAATCACAATCCATGACAACAGGGCAATCAATTGAACGAAAATGTAAACCAGAATTGGCATGGCACTCTCACACCTGTCAATCGTGAATTATCTCACAAAACTGGATTATTGGGATGAAGGCAGCATTACGATCGTTACTATGAAATGGGTATCAACGATCACTTTAAGCCAATCAGCGCGCCGAAACGCCCTGTGCGACCGTTTTCAGCCCGATGGGAATACCAATCTTCGATGCGGCAGGCGGTGCAAATCCCGGCCCTCTCGATATGCCGAACCCCCAGTTCCCGGAGTTGATCGTGGTTGGCGGACCAGAGATCGAGGTAAAAAGAAGCTTGCTTCGAACGAAGATAGCGAGAGTCCGCATGGGCAAACTCCCCCCGCACCTTGGCAACGACATCTTCCCCGACCTCATAATGATCCGGTCCAACTGAAGGGCCCAAACCTGCGCGAATCTCCCTCGGATCGGAATCGAAGTTCTCGATCATGCCTCGAACGGCCGATTGTACGACACGACGGACCGTCCCCATCCATCCCGCGTGGACAAGCCCGATCGCCTGGTGACCTGGATCGAAAAGCATGATGGGGACACAATCCGCAAAACGCATCAACAATGTGACCCCCGGTGTATCCGTGAGGATCACGTCGGCCTGGTGATAAGGCTCGTTCTTGCGCGGCGCTCGGGCGATCACGTATCGCGCCGAATGGACCTGCCAGACATCGAAAAGCGAATCGGGATCGCGGTCCATCACCTCGAATATGCGTCGTCGATTCTCACCGACCCGGTTACGATCATCTCCAACGGTACTCCCCACGTTCAGCGACTGCCACGGTTTGGGACTGACGCCGCCATGCCGGGTAAAAATCGCATGGACCAAATACTGATTCGGTAAAGTTTCAAATTGGAAAAAACGATATGACTCGACCTGATGGATTGGCATGGATTCAGTCTATCATGGCCCGGGATGATATACCAAGAACGGTCCTTCTGTGATTGATCACCAATACGGTTAGGTGTTAGAGGGATTCCCCGGCGCCGGCCAATTTCATCGACACCATCACACGCAGTTCCTGCATCGTCTCTTCCAGGTAGGGATAAGCAAGCCACGTGTTGGCGATGCCAAAGAACAAGCCGGTTAACGTGCGTAAAAACGGAGTGCTTTCACGTGCGGGTAGGAAGTCGATCGGAAGTGCACCGAGAAGCTGCGACCCACCATCGATTGCCATCGGCAGGATTCCAATCACAATCCAGAGCACAATTGGGAGCGGTTTGACTCGTTTCCGCAGAACGGCAAACAGCAGACCGCTGAGGAGAATACCTCCGTATATTGCCACATCCCGCTGGCATAGTCCCACTTTATACCCCAGCCGGTCATTACCGAGGAATTCTCGCGCCTCCCACTGATCGTATTCGTCCAATCCGGCCATCTCACCGTACGAAGCAAGGTCAGTGTTCGCGCTCTCCAATGGATATGCCGCTTGTTCTCCAAAGAGGAACCAGGAACGATAGGCCAATTGATGGCAGAGCGGCGAATAAAGAGTGTAGATCAATCTGGCGGGTCGGGTCGCGCCGCTTTCCATTAAAACCGGCGCGGCAAATGGGATGCCCACATACAGGAAAAACACAAAATTCAAAATCGCCAGCCAGTGTTTGGAAAGGAAGAGAAGGACCTTATGTAAGTTAACCGCCTGTCGACGTCGGTCTTCCTTGGCGCCTGACTTATGCTTCCACCCGTCCATTGCAGCGCCGAGTGTCACCCGCAACTGCGTCTTGTCAATCGGTGCTTCGAGGGTATAGGCACCCACCTTCAATACCGGCACCAACGCCGCGTAGTGCTGCTGCAGGATCGGGTCGCTATCGATATCGATTTCGATTAACTCGTGCGGATACTCCGCTTGCAGGTCTTCAAGCTCGCTTTTTACCGCTTCACAAAGCTCACATTCCTGTCTTGTAAATAACGAAACGCGCATCATTTTTCGAAACCTGAATTACGAAAATACACCTATGTATAGAAACCCTTCAGGTGAGTCTTGCTGAAAATCTCTGCATCTCGCCGACTACTGCAGCAGGTTCTCTTCCAGTTCGAAGGTTGGAAGGATCGAATTATAATTGGCCAAGAACTGCTCTACAGTGCCGGTCAGCAGCAGAACACCCAGGATTACGAGGAGGAAACCGGTCGCAACCGAAAGCACTCGAATGGTTTTCCCATGCTTGCGCAGCAGCTCAGCTGCACTGCCGATCCCGAGAGCCGCCAGGAGAAAGGGAACAGCCATTCCGATTGAGTAAGCCAGCAGCAAGATCGCCCCATCCAACGCCTTCCCACCGAACAACGCCAGGGTAGAGATCGCACCGAGTATCGGCCCCAAACAAGGCGCCCAGCCGGCAGAGAAGAATACACCCATCAACGCCGAGGAGAGATAACTCAGCCGAGGGTCTGGGGCAACCTGCTTACGTGTGTCATAATCCAACAAGGGAATCCGGATCACACCCATCGTGTGCAAGCCGAACACAATCACCAGGGCACCGCCTGCACGTGACAGCCAAAGACGTACGTCATAATCACTGAGTAAATTCCCCACTGCGCCAAGCGCAGCTCCGCCAACAACAAACACCAGACTAAATCCAATCACAAATGCGACGCCATGGAGAAATGTGGTCTTGCGGTTATGAACGATCTCCCCCGAAGCGCTTATGGATCGCCCTCCCAGATAACCCAGGTAAGCCGGAACGAGCGCGAGTACACATGGGGATAGAAAAGACAGCATCCCGGCGAGCGCGGCGATTCCCAATCCGTAGGGAGTAACGGCGATACCTTCAACCATAGTAACCTCTATCTCCTGATTGCATCGGAACTTTTACTGGCCATGCTTGACAAGATAGAAGCATAAACGAAAGGCCACCCGACCGCAAGGTGAACCTGTAAGTCAATCTTGTTTGCAAGTCACTCGGATAGTTTCAAGCCTCGCAGGCGAAGGCTGTTGGTGACGACAAAAATCGAGCTAAATGCCATAGCCCCAGCAGCGAGCATGGGATTCATCACGCCCAATGCGGCACTCGGTATCAAGAGGATATTATAGATAAACGCCCAGAAAAGATTCTGTTTGATCGTACGCAGCGTTCCCCGCGAGAGAGAGATTGCCTTGGGGACACTCAGTAAACTATCGCTGATCAATGTGATCGACGCGGCAGCCATGGCGATATCGGTCCCCGTTCCAATGGCAATACCGACATCCGCCTGTGCCAGTGCCGGGGCATCGTTAATCCCATCGCCCACCATGGCGACGATCTTTCCCTGCGATTGAAGCGTCTTGATATGCGATACTTTACCACCCGGCAGTACTTCCGCAAACACAGCTGTGTGGCCTCCTTTGGAAATGGGCAAATCCACACTGAGAGCCACGGCCTCAGCGGTCTGCTGATTGTCTCCGGTCACCATTACGACTTCGAGCCCCATCTGGTGCAACTCCCGAATGGCCTCCCGGGAGCCCTGCTTCACACTATCTGCGATTCCGACCATTCCCATCAGATCGCCATCCACGGCAACGAGCACCACGGTTTTCGCCTGCTGCTGCATTGCTTCCAGCTGCGGAGCGATTCCATTGACCAAAATCCGATTTTCAGCCATGAGCTTTGGCGTTCCTACAAGCACACGCTGACCGGCCACGAGCGCCTCGATTCCGTGTCCTGCGATGGCTTTGAAAACCTCCGGGGTATCAAGCTGTAATGCCCTTTCGCTGGCCGCGGCAACGATCGCCTGGCCCAGGGGGTGCTCGGAACCGCGTTCCGCGCTGGCAGCGATGGTCAATAAAACATTTTCATCCACACGCGCATCGAAGACCTCGATATCCGTGACACTGGGTTGAGCGCGCGTGATCGTGCCGGTTTTATCCAGCACAATGGTGGTTATCGAGCCAGCCCGCTCAAGCGCTTCGGATGTTTTAAAAAGAATCCCCTGCTCCGCCCCCTTTCCCGTCCCAACCATAACGGCCGTGGGCGTGGCTAGCCCCATCGCACACGGACAGGCAACTACCAACACAGCCACCGTGTTGATCAGGGCACGGGTAAAAAAGGAAATCTCCCCCGAAGGCGGAGGCGCGATAATCAACCAGCCAATAAAAGTCAAAAACGCAATCCCGATCACCACGGGTACGAAAATCGCCGAGACATTATCAGCCAGATGCTGTATCGGCGCTTTACTGGCCTGCGCATCTTCCACCAAACGCACGATCTGCGCCAAAACTGTATCTTTCCCAACCCGCAGGGCTTTGAATTTAATCATACCCATCTTATTGTACGTGGCACCGACGACTTCATCTCCGGGATCTTTATCAACGGGCATCGATTCACCGGTCAGCATCGCTTCGTCGACCGCTGTCTTCCCTTCGATGACGACTCCATCTACAGGAATCTTTTCCCCGGGCCGCACGATTACCACGTCGTCTATCCGGACTTCCTCAACCGGGATTTCAATTTCGCTGTCACCACGAATGACTGTGGCTGTCCTGGCTTGCAGATTCATCAGCTTTCGAATCGCCTCGCTCGTACGACCCTTGGCGCGCGCCTCCAGGTACTTCCCGAGAACGATCAGCGTGATGATCACAGATGCGGTTTCGAAGAACAGATGACCATCCAGCCAGCCGAAAAGGATCGGAAGGGAATAGAAATAGGCGGCGGAGGACCCCATGGCAATGAGGACATCCATGTTGGCCGCAGCGTTGCGTAGTGATTTCAAAGCGCCGACGTAGTACTGCCAGCCGACATAAAACTGCACCGGCGTTGCCAGCACGAATATCAGCCAATCGTACCAGGCTGCTGAAGCAATGCGCATGGGAACGAGGCCGAGATCGCGTACCATGGAAAGTACGAAAAGCGGTACGGTCAAGGCCAAACCGACCACGAGTAGACGACGCTGTCGACTGATTTCTTTCTCTCTCGCTTCGCGTTCCGCGTCCGTAGAATCGCCTGAGGATTCGATGATCTCGAACCCAACCTTCTCGATCAGATTGTGAATTTCGATCGGTTCGATAACCGTGGGAATGTATTCGAGATGGACTCGTTCGCTGGCGAGATTGACGGAAGCAGTGAGGATGCCCTCGTTTTCCAGCAGAGCCTGTTCCAGTCGAGATGCCGCCGCGGCATCGGTGACTCGCCGCAGGAGGAGGTCGATTTCTCCCCTGGCAACATCATAACCCGCCCGTTGGATGCGTGTGACGATCTCATCCTGGCGGAGCCTGGAGCCGTCGTATTCGACGCTGGCGCGTTCGGTAGCCAGATTTACGCTCGCCGAACGTACGCCGTCGAGTTTCTTGATATTACGCTCTACCGTCGCTACACAGTTGGCACACGTCATCCCTGTGATCGGCAAGGTCACATAGCGCGTTCTCTCGGTCACTCGATCATCTCCCATTCGTTGATGAGATCCGCCGTTATTCTGCCACGGGGTAATTGATTTCGTTCAATAATGCCTTGATTTTTTCAGCCGTCGCCGGCTCGCCAAATTCTACAAAAACCTGTTTTTCCGATTGCGACGCTTCGACTTTGGATACGCCTTCCAAATCGGAAAGCTCCGTCTGGATCGTATGGACACAGTGTTCGCAAGAAATACTCGGCACGGAATAGGTTATGCTCGTCATCTTACCTCCTCCAGTTTGGTCCCTACAACGTCGTTGTGTTGAAGTGCTGACTTATTTCGGTTATCCATTCTTATTAGACCTTATTAGTAATATTATATCCGAACAAATTACCACTTCGGTAGAAGAATAATTTCATGTAAATCAAGAGGTATGAAGCTATGTTTGCAAACGAGAACCAGGAAAATGGTGCCCAGCTTCGGAATCTGGCGAACCTTTTAAAATCTCGATGGCGTGCGGCAAAGCGGGCAGAATCACTTCAAGATTCTCGATTGCCGCACGCGGGCTGCCGGGCAAATTCACAATAAGCGTCTTGCCCCGAATTCCAGCTGCAGCGCGTGAAAGCATGGCATGTGGTGTGCGTTTCATGCTGTAAGCCCGCATCGCTTCCGCAATACCGGGTGCAAGACGATCAACCACCGCCAGCGTTGCTTCCGGCGTTTGATCACGAGGGGAAAATCCGGTCCCACCTGTAGTTAGAATCAGATCCACACCTTGCGAATCCGACCAATCCCGAAGCACTCGCTCGATGTCTTCACGATCGTCCGCAATCACTTGAGAATGGACCAAACGCCACCCCTGGATTTCAATGCGTTTTTTCAACTCGGGTCCGGAGCGATCTTCACGTTCGCTTCGTGCAGCACGATCCGAGACCGTAAGAACAGCAACATCCATACGCAAGACTTCCCCGACACAAGATCTAGCCGTGCGAACATCGGTCTTCAAACCAGACGATGAGCGGTCTCGTCCGAATCACTCAAATTGCATTTCCAGTACATCGCCTGGAGGCGGCTGTTTACTCGCCGTCAACGCCAACCAGCCGCTTCCATTCGTATTCGATACCATCTTCTGTGACGCCAAAATAGACGCGGATTCCATCCGGTGTACGTTGTGCGAGATCGTACCGTTTTCGTTTGCCGCGATGTTGTTCACGCAGAATGCCGATATCTCCCTGCCATGCAATAGGGGCTTTATTCATGTCCTGGGGCAAATCCATGACCTGCTTGATGGCGTAGTGCCACAACCGCCGCGCGGAGGATTGGGTGACATTCTTGACCACATTACCGTTGCGTAGATCACGCATCGTGTAATACTGCACGCCGTTGCGTTCTTCGACACCCACAACTTCAACACCCGTCCTGGGTGGAGAAATACCTGCTTCGTCGTCTTTTTCACCAGCTTCCTTCAGTTCCGCGGTTCGATCCTGCACGCGGCGATCTTGCCCCCGCAACACCAACTGCACGATTTCATCCCGCACTGCAAGCCCTGTGTCCGCTTCATCCCGGATGTAAATCTTGTTGTCATCGACGGCATACGGCGGATCGTCGCCGCGCGGTACCAGAATACGGATGATCTTCTTCTCCTGGCTATCCTGGACATCCACATCACAGGAAAGGGAAGGATGGATGCGTTTCGCAAGTTCTTGCTGCAGCTGCGAGACGGCAACGGAAGGCCGAGATATACCCTGAGATTCTTTCTTGGTATCCGCCCCAACACCGATGAACAGCGTCCCCCCGTTGGTGTTCGAAAAAGCACAAACATCAGCGATGACGGCATACAACCTGCCGCCGCGCACGGTCATGCTTTCGTGAAAATCCTGGATGATGCTTGGCCCCTCTTCTTGTGCCTGGCGAACAAAATCGTATTCTTCTTTTTCCGTCGGCCAATGGGGGCGCGTACGCGCAAAGTCGTTACTCAAGAAGAGTTCCTTCAAGGCATCGAAATTCACATCGGGCATCAGCATTCGCGTGGCACGGTCACCAACACCCAGGTTCTTCCTATTTTGCGGATCGGTCCGCAATCGGTGCGCATCCGACCCCTGGATACAGTGCATCCGCCGCGGGTATTCCGGCTTGGTCCCACTAAAGAACGCCGCGGTGGTTCGACGACCCTTTTTGGCCAGATCAGTTACCTCGAGCGCCATCAAATGAGGATCCTGTGTGTAGGCGATCTTGGTCTGGCCTCCGAAGCTGAAACCCCGCATGGCAACGCCATTTGTGGAGTTGGCGTGTGCCGCGATGGCGATTCCGCCTGCTTCGTCGATCAGCTTATAGGCGGTCAAAACATCACTGCTGGCACCGACCGTCACCGAACCAATGTCAAGTTGATTGGCGGGGATATTTAAATTCAAGAGCAGGTGTTCCAGCTCTCGAACGGGTTTTTCCGGCGGAAAGATCCCTAAAATATGAAAACCAAACGTTGCGGTGAATTCGAATCCAGGAAGTACCAGGATCTTTTTCAATAAATCACGATACTCCCCTAACGTCTCTCGTTCTACATCCGTTAGTCGCGATAGACCTTCGAGAAGCTCGAGTTGAGCGATCTCTTCCTGCATCTTGCGGTATCCGGCGACGGTGTTGTGATCGGTAAATGCGATCATATCCAGACCGCGGGCGACTGCCCGGCGCAGGATGTCCAGATTCGTAATTTCCGGTTCTTGATAATCACTCGATGCCGGAGTATGCAAATGCAAATCGACGAGGTGCCATTGCCGCGAAGAACGTCGTCCTTTTATCTTCGTCACAATTCTTTCTTTCTCCTAAATCAGAATTATTTATTTCAATCCAAGGCTATCTGGAAGAGCGCAAATTTTCCTGAATACTTGCCGATAATTGTGCTGGTGTATAGGGTTTGAGTAGAAAATCATTTACCCCGGCGCTAATACACTGCTCGGACATGTCCATTCCAGATGTCATGATGATGCGAACATCCGCCAGTTGAGGATCATCCCGGATGGCAATTACGATATCCAATCCCTCTTGTTGAGGCAGAAAATAATCCATAATCACCAAATCCGGCATTTCCGATCGAACCGTTTCGAGAACAGCTCCCCAATCTCGAATGGCAGCCACCTCGAAACCATCCATTTCCAATAACGTTTGCAGTAGTGAGACCATTGTGCGATCGTCATCGACGATTAGCACTTTATTGGGCATTACAAACTGACCTTTCTCCATCGTAAAAACGGCATCACGCAGTTTTGCTTCTTGATTTTGATGTCCGTTTCGTGGTTTTTGGCTTGGTTTTCGACGCACTTTTCTGCGTTTTCGGTTTTGATGCTGGTTTCTTCGTCGTTTTCCGCGGGCTGGATTTCTTTTTTTCCACCAAGGCCGCTTTGATTGCATCTGCGACGGTATCCGTAAAGACGAATTTTATCTCGTCCCGCACTTCTTCTGGAACGTCTTCCAGATCAATTTCGTTGCGAGGCGGCAGCAATACGGTTTTTAAGCCGGCTCGGTGTGCAGCCAACACCTTTTCCTTCACGCCACCGATGGGGAGGATTTTTCCACGCAGTGTAACCTCACCGGTCATACCGACATCGGAGCGAACCGGGATGCCCATTGCCAGTGAGGCAAGCGCCACTGCCATCGTCACGCCCGCAGATGGACCGTCTTTCGGTTGTGCGCCTGCAGGGACGTGAAGATGGATGTCGTGTTTCTCCCAGAACTCCTCGTTTAATGATAATTCATCCGAAATGGAACGCACGTAAGAAAGCGCTGCCCGGGCCGATTCCTGCATCACCTGCCCCAGGGAACCTGTCAGCAAGAACTGTTTGTTCCCGGGCATTGCGGTGGCTTCGATGAAGAGGACATCGCCGCCGACCGGCGTATATGCCAAACCCGTTGCCACACCCGGCAGCGAAGTCCGGTCCGCCAATTCTTCGCTTCCGAGATAATGCGGTTTGCCAAGATAGGTACGGACCTCGTCTTTTCCAATGTCTGCTTTTTCCAGTGTACCTTCGGCGACGTTGGTCGCCACTTTTCGGCACAAACGCCCGATTTCACGCTCCAGATTCCGAACGCCTGCTTCGCGCGTATAGAAACGGATCACCGTTTCGAGGGCTTCATCCGTAAATGAAATCTCGTTCTCACGCAAACCATTTTCCCGGATCTGACGCGGGATCAAATACCCACGGGCAATTGCCAGTTTCTCATTATCGGTATATCCCGACAGGCGAATGACTTCCATTCGATCCAGCAGCGGAGGTGGAATGGTCTCCAGCCAATTCCCCGTGGTGATGAACATCACCTGGGATAGATCGAATGGAACATCGATATAGTGATCTCGAAATTCTCGATTCTGTTCGGGATCCAGGACTTCCAGCAGCGCCGAGGCAGGATCACCGCGAAAATCTCTGCCCAGCTTATCGACTTCATCCAGCATAAAAACGGGGTTGCGGGATTCCACACGGCGCATGGTTTGAAGTATACGACCCGGCATGGCGCCGATATACGTTCTGCGGTGACCGCGGATTTCAGCTTCGTCGTGAAGCCCTCCCAGGGACATGCGAATAAACTTGCGGCCCATTGCACGTGCGATCGATCGGCCCAAGGAAGTCTTTCCAACTCCGGGTGGCCCAACGAAACACAAGATCACGCCTTCGCGTTGCCGGCGGATTTCGTCCTCAGGTATGGCTTCCAACTCATCCGTACGCTCGAATTTGAGCTTGCGAACTGCAAGGTATTCGAGAATCCGTTCTTTAATATCCTTCAAGCCAAAATGGTCTTCATCCAGGACTACTCGGCTGAATTCGAGATCCAGATTATCTTTCGTCGTCTTGTCCCAGGGTAAGGAGACGAGCCAATCGAGATAAGTACGGATCACGCCATATTCTGCGGCTGCGGTCGGCAAGCGCGCCATCCGATCGAGTTCCCGACGCGCTTGTTTCTCGGCCTCCTCGGGAAGATGGGCGGCATCGATGCGCGCTCGCAGTTCCTCGACCTCCGCCATCTGTTCGTCGCCTTCTCCAAGTTCGCGCTGGATGGCCTTCAACTGCTCGCGCAGGAAATATTCCCGCTGGACCTTTTCGATCTCCGTACGGGCTTCATGCTGAATTTGTTGGCCCAGAGACAAGACTTCCAATTCCCGACTGAGAAGCGAATTCACTCGCTGCAGTTTGGTGATGGTCGAGTCTTCTTCCAAAATAGCCTGGGCTTCTTCGAGATCGAGGCGTTGATAATTTACGATGGTGTATGCCACATGTAACGGGTCGTCGAGGATCAATATGCTTCCCAGGATTTCTTGCGGTAAAGAAGGCGCAATTTCAGCGATCTGTTGAAACTGATCCTTGGCGGCGCGCACCTGGGCTTCGATCTCAACGCCTTCATCAATCACCTCAGGCGACAAGCGAATTTTGGCTTTCAGGTAGGGTTCGAGCTCGGTAAACACACTCAACTCGAAGCGCGCAACCCCCCGAACGATCATCGTAATCGTGCCTTCGGATGTCCGGAACAAACGCTGGACAGCCGCCACAGTGCCAATGCGGAATAAATCTTCCGGTCCCGGCGTTTCCATCTCCGGATCCATTGATGCAACCAATCCGATTAGACGGTTGGAACTAACGACATCATCGACCAATTTTATCGAACGGGGCTGGCCAATGTTCAGCGGCAGTGAGGTATGCGGGTAGACGACAACACCACGCAGCGGAAGAATGGCTAACTCATCCGGAATATCGGAATAATCCGGACTCGTCACCGAATCGCCGTCGTCCAACTGTCTTACTTTAATAACCGACGTTGAATTTTCCTCCGTTTCCGTTTCGTCCATCTGGAACGGATCCCGCCAGTCATAATCAGGTTGTGAGGGTTGTTCCCACATCCATTTATTGAAATCATGCCACATGATTCGAAACCTCTTCTACCGACACTGTTGGCTCACTCGATCTTGATATTCTGCGGTCTACTGATCGGCAAGACTACCCGTAAAAAGCCATCATTGTATGTTGCTTCGATCGAAGCGACATCAATGGCACTCGGGATCGTGACTTCTGTTTCGAACTCACCGTAGGCGATCTCCATCTGGTGATACGCCTTGCGCTTACTGGTATCGGAACGCATGCCCTTGATCACCAGATGCCGACGGTCGAACGTCACGGAAAAATCCGCGCCTCGCATCCCGGCAATTTCGACCAAAACAACGTATGTATCCTCTGTTGCATATATGTCCGTTTGTGGTCGCCAGACATGTGGATGGCTCATTGACGCTTCCCTCAGTCAAGCCCCCGTACCTCGGCAATAAACCAGTCCATCCGAGGTTGGCAAGTCGAATTTAACGATTGATTTAAGCCCAATTTAGATGCAAATCGGTGCAAGTAATCGGCAGAATATCCAATTTGCATGATTCTACCACATGCCCCCCTTTATCACGCCTTCAGCCGGGAAATGTTATGTTCTCTGAAAAACATACAGTAGAATAGATATACGGCAAGGCAGTGCGCTCATCGACCATGCGATGAGTGAGGAGATCGTAATGGACCCACTTGCAGTGTTGAAAAGTGTCGAACTCTTTGATGGTCTCTCGGATGAAGAATTGGATTCCGTACTGGGAATCTGTCACCACCGCGCCTACAAAACTGGCGATTTAATTACCGAACAAGGACAACCCGGAGATGAACTCTTTGTAATCCAAGAGGGATTTGTCGAGGTGCTCCATAGTGATTCCCAGGCGGACACAACACCCAAGACTATCGTTAACCTGGGCCGGGGTCAAATCGTCGGGGAGATGGCACTTGTGGACCGAGGACGACGTTCCGCGACAGTGCGTGCGATTTCGGATGAAACCATGGTTCAAATCATTCAGAGAGACGATTTTGAACGTCTTTGCGATAGCAATCATCATCTTGGATACACCGTGATGCGGAATATTGCCGCTGATCTTTCCTTCAAACTGCGACATAGTCATCTCTCGAATCGATGAAGGGGGTAACCGTGGCGAAAGTATACAAGGTGAGTTACGTGGTACTGGGGGGGACGCATCCGGGAGGCATCACCAATACGGAGAGCAAGCCCAAGTCAGGCGATCAAGTTACACTTGGGAAGAAGCAGTACACGGTCGTCGAAGTGATTCCCCTCATTCCACCACGAGGCGATTTTCATTATCTACACGTTACGCTGGAACCTGTGAAATCCTGATTTTGGTGAACGAAAAAGGCGGTTACGGAGATTCTCGACTAGAGATCAATCTCCATAAAATCCTCTGCCAGAACGACATCCCCTGAGAAGGTCTCTTGCGCCTGGCTGATGAGTTTATCCAACTGGATTTTCCCTGCTTTGTAATGAATCAAGATCAATCGATCGACACCCGCTTCGCGGGCGATCGCACCCGCCTGTGACGCGGAGGAGTGCCCCACGATCGCCCCTGTCGCTTCATGAATGAGCACATCCGATCCGGCGGCAAGCCGCGCCATCGAAGGACAGGGTTCCGTGTCACAAGAATACGAAATTACACGCCCACTGTCTGTACTTTCGATCCGCAAACCAATCGTAGGGACAACGTGTCGTACGGGGGAGGCGTAGATTCGGAACGCCTGCTTTTCAAGAATCAACACACGCTCACGCTCCGGCAATCGATGGAATGACACCGGGAAGAAATTCGGCCAAGTCTCCCAATGGAAAAAACCCATCATGTCTTCGACGCGTTCCAGGCAGTGATGCGATCCATAGATGTTAAGCGGATCATCCCGGCCCAAGATCCACATATTCATCAACAGCAGCGGTACACCACCGACATGGTCGGGGTGAAAATGCGTCAGAATGAGGTCATGAATTTGATCGAAGGGTATCCCGGCATGCCCGAGACGCACACTCGGCGAACCCGGGCAATCGATTAGCACGACGCCTTGATCCCCTTCAAGGGCCATATGGGTGTTTGCGTGGTCTTCCACGGGTATGGCCCATGAAGTTCCCAGGATGATCAGTCGACTCATCGGACACTCATCCCAATAACCACAATGCAATTCGTGGAGTCACGTAAACCTCCACAGCAGCAGCAACGATAAGCAACGGAAGCACAATCCCAAGCGCAACCCGGGCCAATTGTGCGAATGCGGCGACAAATCCTTCGCTGAGGGATAACCCCTTGGGAATACTCAGGGCAGCAAGTCCAAGCTTTAATATCGCTGCACCGGCTATGAGTGCTGCAGGAAATTCAAAGATGGCGTGTGGCAGAATCAACGCAGCGAAAAAACGGAGTGGTTCTCCGCCAGCAAGCAGGACGTTGCCCGCAAGATATCCCGTGATTCCATATGGCGCCATGAGCAGGATTTGCCCCAATATGCCCAGTGTAAAAGCGCCCAGCAGCGTTGAAATAACCAACGCACGTACATTATTCCACAGAATCCAAACCAATCCACGTTCCGTGAGCAATCCAAATTGCCGCATGTGCGTTTCCAACTCATCGCTCACAGCATCAAGATTGATAAAATCCGGCGGCAGGACGAAGCGCTCTGCGAAAGACAAACCCAGGATGTAGCCAAGGATAAGCAGACTTCCGGTAATCAAAATGGGCCATTTCAATTCACGCAGGGATGTAGAATAAACATCCTTGAACCAGCCCCGTAGCGAGTCAGCGTTACCAATGAAGGAACGCCGGAAGTGCCCCATCAAACGCCGCACATCGACGACATCGATTTCCTTGCCCAGCAATTCTTCTCGATTGAACAATCGCAATCCCATCCGGCTCAGTACGATGGCGACCAGGATTAACGCCACCACGATCCACCAGAGTGCACTGTAGATCCCCCAAAACATGATCAGGCTCTCGCCGATAATCAATTCGGCCATGGGAACGATGATGAAAGAAGCCAGCAAGTTCGCCGCACGGACTGACGTGGTCTGGGTGGATATTACAACAGCACCACTTACCATGACAAAGGCCTGTGCCGTCGTGAGTGCGATAATCTGCAGCAGAAGGGACGCATCCGGGGTCCAGCCAATGCTCATCGCCAGGCCCAGCAAATAGACGGTTATGCCCAGAAAAGCCGCAGCCAGCGGTGGGATTAAGGATGCGATGATCTTGCCCAGATACAATTGGCCATCCGTAAGCGGAGTCGCCAAAAGAGGTTCTAAAGATAGGCGCTCACGTTCTCCGGCGAAGCTTTCCAATGCAATGACGAGTGAAATCGAGATCGGGAAGAAACCAACGACCATGAGTAAAAATGGTATCAGACGTTCGCCAACGATGTCCGCGCCGTAGCGGGCAACAAAGTCGACCGCCTGTCCGGCCGTGAAATTCATCAGCAGTGGGAAAAATACGGTGAGTAAGATAATCGGCGTTAGAATACGCCAATCCCGCAGCTGGTCCCGAATTTCCCGTTTGGCGATGAGCCATGCCCCAAAGAGATTCTGCCGCATGAAGCCAATCCGTTGGGTCATTTGCCAATCCCTTCGAGATTGCCATTTATACCGACGACCTGAAGATAGACATCTTCCAGGCTGCGTTCGATCTCTGACAGTGTGACCACGGATAGTCCCGCTTCCACCATCGCTCGAAGTATGCGAGGATTATCCCGCTCGGGATGATCCGTCTGATAGCGCAGCCAATCCTTGCCGCTCGCGATCTGGGCCACATCCGCAGGTAGATAATCTACCGCACCATCCAGCGACTCGGCTACGCGCAATTCCATCACGGGAGATCCGAGAAATGACCGCTTGAGATACTCCGGACTCCCTTCAGCGATGATCTTGCCCTTGCGAATAATTGCAATGCGATCCGCAAGCAGTTCCGCCTCATGCAGATTGTGGGTACAGACAATGATTGTACGCCGGGTGGAACGCAAGCTGCGGATACTCTCCCGGACCAAATGGGCACTGGAAGGGTCCATCGCGGATGTCGGCTCATCCAGCAGTAAAACAGGAGGGTCGTGCAGCATCGCTCGTACAAGCGCCAATTTCTGGCGCATCCCCTTGGAGTAATGTCCCAGGCGCAGTTCACGGGCTTCATCCAAACCATAGCGTTCCAAAAGATGGTCGATTCGCTCGCTAATCACTTCCACTGGCAGAGAATAGATCCTGCCATAGAAATCCAAGTACTCGCCAACGCGCATGCGCGTGTAAAGGCCATGATGTTCCGTGAGTAATCCAATGGAACGGCGAATTTCAACCGCCTGGTGGATTGAATCATATCCGAGGATGACAACTCGTCCGCTCGTAGGCTGCAGGATGGAGGCGATCATCCGAATGGCCGTTGTTTTGCCGGCGCCATTCGGGCCCAACAATGCCAGCACTTCTCCAGGTTCGACACGAATACTGAGATCGTCGACGGCCGTAAGGTCTCCAAATCGTTTGGTTAGCTGATAGGTCTCAATCATCTTAGAATCACACCCTGTTCGATGAAGTATATCAGCATGGATACCGGCTCACAATCGGTAAGAACGTCCCATTTTGGGGCATCTCGTTCTTTGTTGACACGAGAATCAAAGGAGATCGATCTCCATCCCAGGAAACGCGATCTCCGAGGTAAACTCCAGAATGTGTGCGGATCAGCGGTCTACCCTACGTTTTTCTCGCGGCAGGTCTATGACGAATAAACACAACAACACTTACACAAAGCGCCACAATGAGCATGAGCGCCTGGTTGAAATTGATTCCCCCGATTTGAACGTAATCCAGACGCAGAAATTCAAGCAAGAAACGCCCGATGGGGTACATGATCATGTAGACCAGGAAAAGATCCCCTGGCATGAGTTTTTTCTTGTACCTGCGGAATAGCCACAAGAGGAAAACCGCATTCAACAGATTCCAGAGTGATTCATAGAGAAAGATCGGATGAAAGCAATCGAAATCGCCAAACCCTGGAACCCGATACATTGGATCGATTTTAATACACCAGGGCAAATCTGTCGGTTGGCCGTAGAGTTCCTGGTTGATGAAATTTCCCCAGCGGCCGATAGCTTGCGCCAGCGCAACCCCCGGCGCAGCCGCATCCAACAGCAAGGCGAAGGTGAGGTTGTGCCGCTTGGCGAAAAAATATAACCCAAGCGCCCCTCCAATAAGCGCCCCCGGCATGCCAAGTCCGCCATCCCACATCTGTATAATCTGCAGTGGATGCTGCAAATAATACCCGGTTGTGATGCCAGAATACTTGGAGGGTGTCAACACATGGTAAATGCGGGCGCCGATGATGCCCAGGATAATCACCCAGAAAAAGCCGTCCCAGACCAGTTCCGGATCTTGGCCCATCTTGCGCAGCATGCGTTGTGTGAGCCATGCCGCCAGGACCGCTCCGAACATAATGAGCATGCCATAATAACGAAAATAGAAAACACCGATGTGAATGCCTTGTGGATCTATATTGATCATGAAAACCTCGTATTTCGGATTGTCATTCCTGAGCTTGTTCGCGAACGTGATAAATCCGCTGCAGCGCGGTGAAGTTGGCAAAAACAGCAATCAGTGCGACACCGATTTCTGCAAAGTTGAATACTAAACTTGGGATCAGAATGGCGAACCGCTCGGCCCGGGTTAGGAGACCACATTTGGCGGAAAAACCGACGCCTTCCGCACGGGCGCGAGTATAGGAGACGAGTATCGAGCCTGCTGCCGCTGCGTAGACGACGCCGGCCCAAAGCCAGTCGCTGTGCTGCAGATAATGCAGCATCAAGCCGCCGAAGATGAACAATTCGGAATATCGATCGGTCACAGAATCGACGAAGGCACCGAAACGTGATGGTTCGCCGCGCAGGCGAGCCAGTGCGCCATCCAGAGCATCCAACGGACCGACGAGAAGAACAATCAACCCCCCGACCAGGAACGAACCTTGTGACAGAAAAACCGCAGCCACGATGTTGCCCAGCAAGCCGGTCAGTGTGAGCATGTTGGGTGTAATCCCAAGTCGATTAATAAACGCGGCGACCGGATCAATTACACCTTTGGAACGGACACGCAGCACATCCGTGAGTGTGGGTTTCTCCGACCGGGCGGTATCATCAACCTGCATAGTTTCTCCCTCGAGTGGTGCAATGCTAACGCCGCTTGTCAGTCCAGTCAAGCAACATCGTCGTCCTCGGAGTAATCCAGCAAGGGATCATCATCCTGACCGATAAGAACCTCTCGTGTTCGACCGCCCGATTGCGGACGTCCAACGACACCCAATTCTTCGAGCTCATCCATCAATCTGGCCGCGCGCGGATATCCGATGTGTAAACCGCGCTGCAGCAAGGAGGCGCTGGCTTCACGTTTATTTTTAACGAGCGCGATCGCCTTTTCGATGATCTCATCGCGTTCCTCCACAACAGCTATGCGAGCGATCAAATCATCCCAGGGTGGTTTTTCGCTGTGGTAATGTTCCCCCACTTCATTACGCCAATACGCCAGCAAACCCTCGATTTCACGGTCGCTGATGAAAACGCCCTGCAAACGCAACGGCGAGCCCGCTTCGGGGGAAAGAAAGAGCATATCGCCTCGCCCCAGAAGCGTTTCCGCTCCAGAACCGTCCAAGATAACGCGCGAATCGATGCCGGAAGCCACAGCAAAGGAAATCCGCGCCGGGAAATTGGCCTTAATCAAACCGGTAAGGATATCGGTGCTCGGTCGCTGCGTTGCCAGCACCAGATGGATCCCCACCGCACGTGCCATTTGCGCCAGACGCACCAGGGTTTGTTCGGTTTGATCCGGCGCCATCATCATCAAATCCGCAAGTTCATCGATCAGCACCACGATACGAGCTAAACGCTCCGCATCCCGCTTGCGCCTGATTTTTTGATTGTAGGAATCGATATCGCGTGCTTTGGCCTCTTCCAGCATGCGGTATCTCCGATCCATTTCAAGTACACACCAGCGCAGAACGCCTGTGATGCGATCCAATTCGGTTTCTACTTTGCCGATCAGGTGCGGCAATCCGTTAAAACGCAGCATCTCGACCATCTTGGGATCGATCATTACAAAACGCAGATCTTCGGGTGAATTTTCGAAAGCCAATGTGGTCGCCAACGTTGTGATACACACGGATTTCCCGGAACCAGTGGTGCCGGCGATCAGCAAATGCGGCATCGAAGCCAGATCGGCAACAATCGCCTTCCCCGACACGTCTCGACCCAATGCAACCGTCAGTGGTGATTTGGCGGAATTGAACTCATCAGATTCGAGAATTCCTCGCAAGCGCACAACTGCCGGGCTGCGGTTCGGCACCTCAATACCCACATAAGCCCGGCCCGGAACCGGCGCTTCGACCCGCAGTGTCGGCGCGGAGAGCGCCAGAGCAAGATCGCTGGCCAGGGAAGAAATCTGAGACACCCTGATTTTGCTGCGCCGCATCTCCCCATCCACACCGGCAGTCTCGACATAGCCCGGTTCGACGGCGAATTGGGTAACCGTAGGCCCGGCCTTAAAGCCTACCACCCGCACAGGAATGCCAAAATCCGCCAGGGTCTTCTCGATTAATCCCGCCGAGAGGTTGATTTCCTTCTCCGTGACGTTTATTGCGCTACCGGCTTCCAGGAAAGTTAATGGGGGCAATCTTTCATCGCGCCGCGCCGGCCGAGATGGTTTGTCTTCTGCAGCGGGCTGCACTTTAAAACGCTTTCGGTATGCACGCGGCAGCTGGGATACGGAAGTTGTCCTCGTTTGGGGTTTCTGTGCCGGCGTGCTTCTCTCTTTGGGAAGCCCGGCTTCTGAATAAGCCGTTGTCTGTGATGCTCTTTGCTCCGCAGTTCTTTGGGTATGGACAGCGTAATTTGCCAGCACACCTCGCAGCGCGTATATACCGGCGCCACCGACCAAGAGCAACAACGCAACGACGCTAATAAAACCGCCGAGAAGAGAATCCAGCAGCACCGCGACACCCCAACCCACGATTCCCCCGGCGTAGCCGCTCTCTGCCCGAGGTAGATCCAAACCGTCGATGAATGCGAAAACAGCCAAAAGCCCGAACAACACCAGTTCGAGCGCGACGATTTGAGACCACCTCACTTCAATAGGCCGGCTTCTACGGCGATTGAAAAGCAACCACGTCCCAAAAAGCATAGCGACCGGAAACAACAGCGACCCGAGACCGAACCAACGCTTGATAAACGTCGCCCATGGATCGATCAAACCGCCATGTGTCCAACCGCTGATTCCAAGAATGGTCAGTATGGCTGCCGCGATCAGTGCGACGCCGCCGATGTCATCTGCGTATCGCAGCGCGCGTTCAAGGATCAACCACCCGATACCGCCATCCGTATCTGGTGGAAGTGATCCATTACTCGAGTTACGAAGATCATCCTTCGAATCGGTGCTGCGCATTCCCTTGTCCGTATAAGAGGTAAGAACGGGTAAGCATGATACGCCCGGCGATGCACGCCGGTCTCCCGTTAAAACAGAGAGGAATACTCCTCGGAGGAGTCTTGATCGCCTTCACCTCCGACTTCATCAGCTTCGTGCTGGGACACCTGCCGTAAACTTAAACCCAAACGGCGATCCGCCGCGTCGATGTGTATGATTCGAACCCGAACTTGCTCGCCTTCATGGACGACGTTTCGCGGGTGCAGCAGGTTGCCATCCCCCAGTTCAGAAACGTGAATCAAACCCTCCAGACCCTCCTCGATTCCGACGAAAGCACCGAATTTGACCACGTTGGTAACCGTTCCTTCGACGATCTCGCCTACCTGATAGCGATGATCTACGGCATTCCATGGGTCTGGCAGCAAGTCCTTCAGGCTCAATGCCACGCGGCCTTGTTCACGATCCACTGAGAGAACATGGACTTTTACCGATTGGCCGCAGCTGACGACGTCACATGGATGTCGAACTCGACCCCACGACAACTCCGAAACATGTATCAAGCCCTCCACACCGCCCAAGTCCACGAACACACCAAAACGGGTTATGTTAGTGACTTTCCCTTCCACACATTCGCCTGCCTTGAGGTTTTCGAGTAACTCCATTCTCTTACCGGGACCGGCAAGTGCGGCGCGTTCGGAGAAAACCAGCCGTCCTCTATCCGGCTCGATTTCGATGACTTTGAGTTCCAATTCGTTGCCGACCATACCTTCGAGGAGGATACTAAAATCATCGTTTTCGGCTTCTTGTTGTATGTCTACGAGATGAGATACCGGAATAAACCCTCGCAGACTTCGAGCCTCAACAAGCAGTCCCCCGCGATTGTAGCCAATGGCATTCAATTTTACGGTATCGTCCCGCGCATATAGATCTTGTGCCCAGACCCAATCCTGCGGATCGCCTACAGCTTCAAATCGATCATTCTTTACTCGATGTGTACGCTCTTGATCGGCCGATTGATAACGTCCTTCATCCTGCAGCACAGCTGACCACCAAGATTCGTCCATACTCGGAGGTCCCCCCGATTTTCCATCGTGCAAACCATCGTCCATCGCTTGACCTCAATCGCTACAATTTCACCCGTGGGTATTCCAGTAAAAATCAAAAATAGGATACTCCATTCCCAAAAAAGTGCAAAACGTCATTCCTTGGTATCATCCACCTCCCCACTTAATTCTGAAACAACAATTTCACGCTCCATTTGCGTGATACCCCGCGCCACTTCTTCGATGGCTATACGCTGTTTGCGGTACAAATCCGCTTCTGACATGGCCAACCGCAAGGCGACATCTCGAACCTTACCGCCCTGGAGAAATTTCATCTCGAGAATATTGTATAGCATCCATTCCGCTGTAAAACGTCGATCGCCTTCTGGGCGAATTCTATCGATGGCGCGCCGCAAGATTGCCCGCAGCGCATTGACTGGATTGTTATCGTGATCTTCCACTTCGCGACGGACGATCCGCAATCCCAGCAAGGGACTGAGCGTAAGGCGCGGCCCGCCCCAATAATGTCCCAGCGCATCGCGCACCAATTCAACCACATCTTTATCCGATGGCAGGTCCGCAATGGGTGTAACGAGCGATTCCGTGCTTCCGTAACTGGTTTCTGCTCGTAAACGCTGGATTTCTTCCATCTCCGGCACCAAACGATCGACAACACGGAACACTTCTCGCTGCAGGATACTATCTGCCAGGGCGACCGCTGCTCGATCAACGAGCGCTTTGATACTCACTTCTTCATCGCCGCTGAAATCCGGTTTAACACTTCTTGCTTGAAAACCGACCAGGCCGATCACATCCTCGGAACGTAAAAGATCAATGGGAATCAACCAATAGATGTCCCAAAGGAACACAGCACCCAGGTGCTCGAAATGATATCTTTCATCCTGCGTCATCAACAAAGGAGACGGTTCTCCCGTGCCGCGGAAGGGGTTTTCAGGACCAACGGCAACCTCCAGCTCCAATCCCTCCGGCCCGACAACGGCCACGAACGCCGAACCCACCCCGAGCAGATCACAACCGGCGTTGAGGACTGATTCCAGGAATTGGCGAAGATCCCCGGTCGTCAAGAGATGATCCTCGAGCAATTGCAATCGGTCGACATCCCCGCGATCTCGCCCGTAGGGAAACCATCGCTCAATCTTGGGGCGCACGATGGTAATCACGTACTGCAGCAGCAGTAAGACGACGACCATCGCAAATTGAACCGCTCGACTGTTTTCATAGCCCAGCGACACGCCAATGCGATTGACAATCACCGTCACGGCCAGAACCGTCGAAACCACAAACGGGCCGCGTAGAATCCATTGTGCCAAACGACTCTTTACCACGCGATCCGGATAGCTCACACCGAAATACGACACGGAGTATGTGATCATCACCATCTGAAAGGCAACCGCCAGATTGATCAAGGTAACCATCACCCAGAGTATCCAGGTATGCTCAGCGAACGTCGATTGGCTCACCATCATAAAAGGAAACGATCCGAGCAATGGGCCGAATGAGCCGACCATCAAGTAACGCATGCGCCGCTTGCTCGTCCGCGTCAAACAGCGCTTATATGAACGCCAGAGATTGACCCCTGCAAAAGAAACGATGACGATCAAGAAACCTGTAAAAACCAGAAACCACGGACCTGGGACGAGGTAGACAATCGAATCGACTTGACTGAGACCCACAGCGATGTCCTGCCGTGTCCCCACACTGAGCAAGGCAAGACAACCGATTAGATAACTGATCAAGACCACTCGCCGTCTGCGTCCCCGCGAGGGCCTTCCAGTTGCTGCAAGCAGCGCATCCGAAAATTGTACGTATGTAGCGGGAATAAAGGCGATGCCCACCCATTGAATGCGGAGCCAGATCTGCATTTCGGCGGAAGATGTGGATGTGATATTAAACACATCCCCAAAATACACGATCGTCACACATGAAAGCATTAACGCCAGCGACTGCGCTACACGCTCTCGAATATTAAAGGTCAGCGTATACAGAAGCAACGAGAAAGCTGTGATCGAGTTGCCAGCGTCGAGAATCTGATTGAGCGTGATGAGAATGGAATTAAATGAATCTACCATTTGTCTCTATCTACACTTATAGCAGCATCGAGAAAAACAACGCGATGTCCTGATCCGGGTAATAATGATCGCTATACCCACTAAACACAAACCCCATTTTTTTTGCCAGACAGATCGCAGGGTAGTTCTTGCTTTGCATCTCCAGAAATACCCGCAGTGCGTCACGCTGGCGGCACCATTCCCGGGCGGCGAGAATCAACTTTGAGGCCACCCCCTGCCTTCGATAGCGCAGGCTAACTACGAGGTCCGTAATCCAAAACATGTTCTCTGCAGGACCTTCCATAATCGCCAGGTACCCATGCAGGTTTTCTTCGCTTTCGGCTACGAGGATCACCGCCCGTCGCGTCCACTCATCCGCGAGTCTCTCGGCATCACGAGGGTACCCTACCCGCATGGCTCGAGGCAGGCGGACCTCCCGAAAAGTAGCGCCTACCGCTGAGGGCTCACGTTCGAAGGACATCTGCCACACATGATCGGTCCCGACGCCATGATCGAAAGCCATGAGCGTGGGAATGTCACTCGAAATTGCTTGTCGAATAGATATCATATCCATGACAAAATGTTCCCGGACTCCTTCTGCGAATTTTGATTACAGGACGATCACCATATCACGCCTGCCCACAAATTGAACACTAAGAACCAGCGATCTACGGAGACACTCATTCTGCAGGCAGGATCTGAATTTGGATCACGCAAGGCGACGGCGCGTTGCCTTGCGTGTCCATCACCACAAGTCGGAAACCGTAGGTTCCAGGCTCGACAAGACGGGTATCCCAGGTCCCTAATACAAGCTCATCATCCGGGTTATCCGCACTCTCTTCGCCGCCAGGACTACAGCTTTCACAAACCGGTTGAGATCCGGCCGTAATAGTCACCCATTCGCCATTCAAACGCCGATACTCCACCTTGTAGAACGCAAAATTGGGAATATCTGCCACGCCCAGGATAACGATCGTACCGCTGATCGTTTCGCCATCTTTGGGTTGAATAATCGTTGCGCTTTCGTTCAGACATCCCGCACTATCCAATGCAACAGGGATCTCTGCCACCAGGTTACCCGGTTCTTCGGCCACAAGCCCCTCCGCATCCACCGGAGTTGACAGCAAGGAAACCGTTGGCAACGAGGTCGGCCGAAGTGAAACCGGAATAGCGGGATTGGCGAAATTTACGATTACGAACGTGGCGGTCAATCCTGCGAGAACGAACAAGAGCATGGCGATCGATCTTCTCAGACGGCTCAAGCAGCGTTCCCGCTCCAATGAAAATATAGCCCTGCGCGAAGCACGATAAGTAACGAGGAATAAACGCAGATAGACCGCACCGATGAAGATGAGGATTATATAAATCCAAGTTTGTCGCTCTTCGAAAAAGAGCAGGAAACTATTCATTTGCCTTCTATACTAGACTTTGCGAAGTACGCCACAAACAAGCGTCTTCAATCTGGGAGTGATGATCTCTCCGGCTTCCAGAACCTCTTCATGCGTGGTTTCGGTTTCGCCATCCAGATTCGCTTTATTGCTTAACCCCGAAATGCCGAGAACCTTCATTCCGCAATGTCTCGCGACGGTCACTTCAGGAGCGGTAGACATGCCAACGGCATCGACACCAATCGTACGCAAGAAACACAGCTCCGCCGTCGTCTCGTAGGAAGGGCCGGATACACAAACGTAGACACCTTTGCGCAGGGGGATATCTGCTTCGAGAGCCACTTCCTTCGCTGCCATCCCCAATTCAGGATCGTAGACCTTCCCCATATCGGGGAAGCGAGGGCCGAATTCATCCAGATTGGGACCTCGTAATGGATTGCTGCCGGTCATACCCAGTAAATTGATATGATCGCTGATCAGCATCAATTCTCCAGGTTCGAAATCCGGATTGACGGCTCCGGCTGCATTTGTGACGATCAACATTCGCACTCCCAGACGATGCATAACCCGGATTGGCAAACCGATCCGTGAGATCGAGTGACCTTCGTAGTAATGCGCCCTTCCCTGCAGCACGAACACGGAGCGATCTTCAAGATGGCCAAGTACAACCCGTCCCGCGTGGCCATGGACAGTCGACACAGGCCAACCGGGTATCTCGCTTGTGGGGATAATCACTTCCGCATCCACGGCATCGGCAAGCGCACCCAATCCGGAGCCCAAAATCATACCGATCTCAGGCTGAAGGGATGTTCTTTCGCTGATGAATTCCGCCGTATTGTCGATATCTGCCGTCGTAACCATATCCATTTCGATACTCCAATACTTAATCACGATGAGACTGTTTGTGAAGCCATAATGTGTTCGGACTTGAAAGCCGCAGCAGCTCCTGGACTTCGCTTCGTGACTTCCCTTGTTCCAACAGGTGACGAACGAGGGAGTGGCGGATCGTTTGTGGTGAGATCTCAGTGCTCAATCCAGCCTCCGCAGCCCAGCGCTTGACGATCAACCACAATCCCTGCCGGCTAAGCCTTTGACCGCGTTGATTGACAAACAACGCCCGCACCTCCGGTGTGCGCAGGAGGTGCGGACGGCCTTTCTCGATATACGTCTTCAGGAAAGGCAGCGCATCACCGAGTGAGATCGAATCGGAATAGGCTTCGTTTGTCCGAATGATTCCAGAACGCAAGTC
>DAOUEK010000006.1:0-5422 GCA_034430425.1 Anaerolineales bacterium
CTGTCATACGGCATCGATCGACCTCCTGCTTTCCGGTGTTAGTCCACACCGAGGGCGAGTTTGATGAAATCGTCCCCGCGCATCAAGGGGATGTCCCCCATTGTAGCCTGTTCCTCGTCGTAATGCGTCGTCGCGTCCGGCGCATCCCCCGGCCGCCAGATCGCCACGGGCACAGGATCGCGCTCGTGCACGCCCGTGGAGACCGGCGTGGGATGGTCCGGCAGCACGGCCAGGCTGACCGGTTCCGCCAGTTTTTCCACGCCCGCCAATATCGGGCCCACCAGCCGGCTGTCGAGCATCTCGATGCAGTTGACCTTCAATGCCGCGTCTCTGGCGTGGCCGGCTTCGTCCGTGGCTTCGACGTGCACGTAGACCAGGTCGTGATCCCGGATTGCCTCCAGGCAGGCGGCGGCCTTGCCCTCGAAATTCGTGTCCCACAGGCCGGTGGCGCCCTCCACGCGGATCACATCCATACCGGCGTAGAGCCCCAGCCCGTTGATCAGATCGACGGCCGAGATCACCGCGCCGTTAATCCCAAAGCGCTCCTGCAGGGTCTGCATCTGCGGTTTTCGCCCCGGCGACCAGGGCCAGATGGCATTCGCCGGATCCGCCCCCGCGGCGATCCGTTTCTGGTTGTCAGGATGGTCCCTCAGAAGCTTCGCCGCGCGCGCCATCAGCGAACGCAGCCGGGCTTCGGTGGCTTTCCCCTCCTCGGATGTCGCCGCGGGCAGCAGATCTTCGGCGCGTTCCCCCACGTGGTCGTGCGGTGGGGTGCATTGCACTTCAGGCGATGCCCCCGCGCCGCGGAGTAGTAACAAATGACGGTAGCTTACACCGGTGTGCATGGCGATCGGTATCTCGCTGGCTTCTCCGCCCAATTCCGCCCGCAGATCGCCGATGATCCTGTCGGCTTCCGCGGTGCTGATGTGCCCGGCGGAGTGATTCTTGATCTTGCCGTCCTCGATGCAGAGCAGATTCATGCGGAAAGCCACATCGTCGTCTGCCAGCGCCACGCCCATGTTGGCAGCTTCGAGCACGGCGCGGCCGTGGAAGGCTTGAAACGGATCGTAGCCCAGCACACTTAAATTCGCCACGGCCGAACCCAGCGGCAGCCCTTCCGGCAGGGTCTCCATGAGACCCATGCGGCCTTGGCGGGCGATGCGGTCGATGTTGGGCTTGTTGGCGGCCTGCAGCGGGGTCTTCCCGCCCAGGCTCTCGACGGGGTAATCGGACATGCCGTCCCCGAGAATGATGATGGTTTTCATATTAAATACAACTCCCTGCGCCGGAATGCGCTCAGATCCCGACGGCGTGCGTCGCCGCCCGGTGGATGGCGACCAATCCCTCGGCTTTCCCCTCCGGCGTAGGCAGCGAGGCCTCATCGGGCTTGTCCGACAATCCGAAGAGCAAGGCGCCCTGCGCCTTCCATTTAATAGCGATTTCGCGCAGTTCCTGGGTGAGCACGATCTCGTCCTGCAGCAGCGCCTCCACCGGCGCCTCGTCGGGCAGATTGCCCATGCGGGCCACGGTCGTGCGGAATTCGTTGGTTCGGAAGGCTTTGAAGGGCGTGGGATCGCCCTGGATGACGTAGGCGTAAATCGATTCATGGATGGGACACAGATCGGCGGGCAGTTCCTGCGAGCGCACTTCTACATCGTCGATGAACGTCCGGAAGGAGTCCAGCTCACCCGACTGCACGTCGTCAACGAGTGAGTCCAAATCGTACAGGCCTGAACCCAGCATCAAACAGATGTAGGCCAGATAGTCCTGGTTATCGGCGGTCAGGCCGTGATAGGCGCCCTGGTTGAGCGTGTCGTAGGCGTACTGGAAAGCGGCGGCGTCGAAGCGCTCGCCCAGCATCTCGCCCACAGTCAGGCGCACCGCCTCGACCCGCGCCCGGTTGATGACCTGGTCGTTGCGGCCGCGCGCCCCCAACGCGGTCTTGTCGATGTCGATAATCACCGCCGTGCCATCGTCGATGGGGAAACCGTTCTCCGGGCAGTAGACGTCGAAGTCATGCAGCGCTGCCCAGCGGTTGCTTAAATACAGCGTTCCAGCATCCCCTTCCAGGATTTCGATCTCCGCCGTTTCACCCTTCTCGGCGCCGATGAAAGCCAGTCCGGGCCAACCCCCGGCCTGGCACAGGTTGTGGAAACACATGCCGTCGCTGGAACGCGTGTCGCCCAGATAGAGCAACCGCTCGATCGCAGCCCCCGGCGCGTCGAGGGCGCGGGCATGTTTCAATAATGCCACCATCACCTGCGAGTGCACGGGTTCGATCTTGCGCGGCACCACGCCCGGGGCCAGACCGACGCGCGGACCCAATTCGGCCAGCGAGGGCAGACCGGGATCGACCGGCACCAGGTTGCGGTAGACGATCCAGTCGCCCAGGAATTCCGAAACCGAGCAGCGGCCGTAGTTTTTCATTGCAGATACCCCTCGGCGGCGAGCAGCTCGGCGTTGAGGATGGCGCCGCTGGCTGCGCCGCGCAGCGTGTTGTGTGAAACGGTGACCATACGCAGATCGAGTAAATTACAAGGCCGCACGCGCCCCACCGTGATCACCATGCCCTTGCCGTTGTCGCGATCGCGGCGCGGCTGCGGCCGGTCGGGTTCCGGCGTGACCCAGATGGGATACTCCGGTACGCCGGGCAGATCGCGCACGATCTTCGTACCACGGAATTTGGCCATGGCCTCGACCGCTTCCTCCACCGAGGGCGGATTCTCGAAGCCCACGGAGATGCACACCGTGTGGCCGTCGACCACCGGCACGCGGTTGCAGTGCGCCGTGACCACCGCCTCCAGCGGACGGCGCTCGCCCTCCACGATCGAACCCAGCAGCAAACAGGTTTCCTCCTCGACCTTGTCCTCCTCCCCACCGATGTAGGGGACCACGTTGTCCATGATGTCCAGCGAGGCCACGCCGGGGTAGCCGGCGCCGGAGATGGCCTGCATGGAGGAGATGAAAACCTGTTTCACGCCGAATTCGTTATCGAGTGGTTTGAGCGGGATGGCGACGCCCGTGGTGGTGCAGTTCGGACTGGTGACGATCAGGCCCGCCCAGCCGCGCTCGGCTTTCTGCTTCTCCAGCAGGGCGATGTGGTCGCCGTTGATCTCTGGAATGAGCAGCGGCACGTCCGGCGCGGTGCGGTAGGCCGAGGCGTTGGAACAGATGATGTAGCCCGCTTCGGCGAACTGCGGCTCGACCTTACGCGCCACCGAGGAGGGCAGCGCCGAGAAGGCCAGCCGGCCTTCCAGATTGGTATCGATCTCCTGGACTTCCATTTTCGAGACCGATTCCGGCGGACCGCCCGCCAGGACCCAGTTCACCGCTTCGGCGTAGGTCTTGCCGGCGCTGCGCTCTGATGCCGCCAATGAGACGATCTCGAAGCCGGGATGATCGCTGAGCAGCTGTACGAAACGTTGTCCGACCGCCCCCGTGGCGGCCAGGATGGATACCGGTATTTTAGCCATGGATGATGACCTCCTCATGAATGCTGCGCACCGCGTTGGCAGCGTCGTCGGCGGCGACCAGTAAGGACAGGCCGCACTCGGACGAACCCTGCGCGATGGCGATCACGTTGATCTTTGCTTTGCCCAATGCGCCGAAGATGCGCGCCGCGATTCCGGGTGTGCTGCGCAGGCCGGCGCCCACGGCGGTGATGATCACCACCTCGTCCATCGACCAGATGCGGTCGATGTCGCGCCGCGCCAGCTCCACGGCCATCTCATTTTCCACGGCGGCGATCACCTGTTTCACCGCTCCCATGGGGATGATGAAGCTGATCGACTGCTCCGAGGAGGCCTGCGAGATCATCAGCACGCTGACCTCCTGCCGGGCGACGGCGGAGAAAGTGCGCGCCGCGATCCCCGGCACGCCCAGCATACCCATGCCTTCGACCGTGATCATGCTCAGATCGCGGATGGCGGAGATGGCCTTGACGTTGCCGTTGCCGTTCTTCGGATCGGGGATAATCAGAGTCCCGGGATACCCGGGGTTGAAGGTGTTCTTCACCCACAAGGGAATGCCGCGCTCCACGATCGGTCGGATCGTCTTGGGATGCAGCACCTTGGCGCCGTAGTAGGCCAGCTCGCTCACCTCGCTGTAGGACAGCTCGGGGATCACCACGGCGTTGGAGACCAGGCGCGGATCGGCGCTCATCACCCCGTCCACATCGGTCCAGGTCCAGACTTCATCGGCGTCCAGACAAACTCCCAGGATGGCGGCGGAGAAATCGCTGCCGCCGCGGCCCAGGGTGGTGATGGCGCCGTCTTCGGTGGCGCCCATGAATCCGGTCACCACAGGGACCACGCCCTTTTTCAGCAGCGGATCGAGGCGTTCCTTCACCCGCCTGCAGGTGATCTCCATCTGCGGCACGGCGTCCTGGAACTTGTCATCGGTGATGATCAACTCCGAGGATTCGACCACTTCGCTTTGCTGGGCACGCTCGCCGATCAGCGCCGCCACCACGCGGGCGTTGATGCGTTCGCCCAGCGAGGAAATCGTGTCCATGGCGCGCGGCGTGGCTTCGCCGAGCACGCGCACGCTGTGGCACAGCGTGGCGAACTCGTCCAGCAGCGCTTCGGTCTGCGCCTGTAAGGATTGACGCGTGCCTTCGTCTTTGATCAGCGTCTCGATCACGTCCGTGTGGCGCTCGATCAGCTCGGCGTGGATCGCCTTGTAGCGCGCGTTGTTGCCGTTTTCGGCGGTGCGCGCCCCTTCGATAAGCAAGTTGGTCACCCCGCTCATGGCGGAAACGACCACCGCCAGGCGCTCCCAGTCTTTTTTGTAGTGCATCACGATGTCAACGGCAGAAGCAAGCGCTTCCACGCTGCCCACCGACGTGCCGCCGAATTTCATCACCAACGTACCCATTTGTTACCTCCTGCACACCTCAACGAGGTGGAATTCATCTCGCCATCGTGAAACCCGCTTTAAAACAGAAAGCCCGCGCCATGGGGCGCGGGGATTAACCCACGTGGTTCCACCCAAGTTCACCCTCGGACTGCGTCCTCGGGTACACTCTGCGGCTGTAACGGGCCGGCCCGTGACCCCATACTCTCAGCGTGGATTTCAGGGATCCACTCCCGGGGGGTTTTGGCGTCCTTCCGGTCGAGGGGGCTTTCAGCCGGTGACCCCGCTCTCTCTAGGACCTTTCCTGGGCGCTACTCGTCCCGGTCAACGTTTGTCGTTGTCGGTTGTCAGGCGACATTATGCCATATTTGGAGGGAGGAAGTCAACAGGGATTCGTTGAATGTGTATCGCGCATGTGGCTTGAATACACATTATTGAAGGTGTATGCTATATATAGTTGTAGTTGAATTAATCGTATGAATAGAGATATATATTTTGGCATAACCCTGGGAGGGGGCAATTAAGTCTCTATCTTCATGAAAATACCCTGTAAATTGATAATTATGTC
>DAOUEK010000007.1:0-70079 GCA_034430425.1 Anaerolineales bacterium
TGTAAATGGAAGGGATTGCTGGTACCGGACATCGCAGCCCGATATATGTGAGCCGGATTGCATGATATCATCTTGAGATACAATCCACGTGAGTTCCGAATCAAGGGGTAATAAACAGGTGCACGAAATGTCAGAAAGCGATTTGATCCTCTCCCTCGCCAAAGTCCTCGTCGCCGCTGCCTGGGCCGACGAAGAAATTGCCCACGATGAAATCAACGCCTTGAAAGACCTTCTCTTTCGCATCCCAGAACTGTCGGCTCGAGATTGGGCAGAATTAGAAATATATATTGATTCACCCATCGATACATCAGAGAGGGAGCGTTTGCTGCAAGACCTGCGTAAGGCCATTCGGACGCGTCAGGATAAAGCCCTCGCTTCGGAGACATTGGAACAACTACTTCAGGCGGACGGCACCGTCACGCCTGAAGAGCGCGCTGTCGCAGCGGAAATCCAATCGGCGATCGACTCGATCAGCACCAACATATTCAGCCGCATGGGAAAGATGGTACGCACCTCGGCGAAAAAACGCTCGCAAATCGTCGCCGGGACTGCCAACCGCGAAGAGTTCCTGGATGACTTCATCCGCAACAGGATTTACTATAAAATAAAGCGGCAATTGGATCAAAGCGAATCCGAAATTCAATTATCCGATGGCGAATTCCGAAAACTCTGTTTGGCCAGCGGACTGCTCTCGCGTGTTGCTTTTGTCGACAAAGACATCACGACGGAAGAGAAATCATCGATCGTGGAAATCCTGCGCAGCGGCTGGAACCTGACACACGAAACGGCGATGCTGGTTGCCGAGACTGCCCTCAGCGCGTTCGAAAATGGGTTGGATTACTACCGTCTCTCCAGAGAATTTTTCATTGCCACGAACGCGAAGGAACGCATCGATTTCCTGCGCGGGTTGTTTCATGTGGCCGCTTCCGACGGCAACCTGTCCCACGCGGAAACTGAAGAAATTCGATTAATCGCTCAAGTGCTGAAAGTAACCCACAAGCAGTTCATCGATGCCAAATTGAGTGCCCGCACCTAGGGCATCCCCAAACACAGGCATTGCGTACTTGCAAATCCAGGCAGCGGCAAGAATCGAAATACCAACTTCCATGCAATGCATGGCTGTCTTAAGTTCTCAACCAATTCCACTTGCAAGTGCCTATTTGGAATAACCCGCCCGGTGGATATGTTCAGCGGCGGCAGACGTGATCGGGATCGTCACCAAAACCCGCGTCCCCTTGCCTTTGACGCTCTCGATGCGCAAGAGCCCATTAACCAACTCGGCTCGCTCACGCAGATTGATCATGCCCAGAGAGCCGCGTTGATCGTAATTTTCCTCCACGGCAGCCATATCAAACCCCACGCCGTCATCTTTGATCTCCAGGTAGAGCATTTCCCCTTTACGCTTGAGCCGAACATAGATATGCTCGGCCTGCGCGTGTTTACGGGCATTGTTGACCGCTTCATCTACTATGAAGAAAATTACCCCTTGCTTCCCAACCTCAATATCATTCCCAACCCCCTCATTTGCTTCTACGATCACATTCTGGTTGTGCGCCTCCTGTATCTTTTCCGCCAGTTGTTGGATTGCGGGTACCAATCCTTCCGATTCCAAAACCAAAGGCCGCAGCGTAAAGAGCATCTGACGGATTTCCTTGGTGGTTCGTCGCGCCAGCTCCTCAATCTTGAAAAGCTCCTCGGCGGCCGAATCGGGATCACGAGAAAGAAGGCGGCGGGCGAAATTTACCCGCATGGCGATGGCACCGATCGACTGTGTGGGCCCATCGTGTAAGTCACGCGCCAGCTTTTTCTGCGCTTCCTCCTGGATCTCCATAATGCGTTCTTTTTCCTGTTCGAGCTCACGATACAGCTGTGCATTTTGCAGCGCCACCATGGCCTGGTTGGCTGCAGCAGCGATAATCTCCAACCGATCCGAGGTGAAATAATCTGCATTGGGATGGGCGAACAAGAGCAAACCATACGCTTCGATACCGACGATCAACGGCATACAGACCGCGACCTTACACGGACGCATACCTACAAGACGCTGCAGCTCGGGATCGTTGCTGGGATTGGAAACCACACGCGGCGCCCCGCTCGACAGAGAATCTTCCAGAATTCCCTGCTCACCGGAAAATTCGACCCGCATGTCCGCATGCGTGAGACCTCTGGCGGCTGCAATGTAGAGCGCTTCGTCCGTAAAGAGCAGCAAGGCACCAACGATCTTGCCGGCAGGCGAATTCGGCTCATCCAGCACGCCGTAGGTTAGATCGAGTGTCATCTCCAAGACACGCTCGTAATTCAATGTAGCGCTGAGTGAAGCTGTCATACTCAAGAGCGAGCGTAACTGCTGCAGCTGCCGCTGTAACATTTGCTCGCGGTCGGAGGCCGACATTTTATTCGTTTTCTCTTCCTTGGAGCTCTCGCGCCCGAAGATATCGTTCAGGAAAGCGACTACCGGAAGGACGGTCAGAAGCGAGTACGCACCCGTGTGCTGCCCGAGATAAGATGACAACTCGGTGATGATCGTTTGCAGTGATTGATTCCAATCAATCATTCTCGATCTCTCCGGAGATACCCAAGCCGATACATATTAACCAACATTGCTCATGCAAATGAAGAAGTGACAACCCCAACAATCTTGGCAGTCTTTCTCATTTCGGCGCAGTGTTACTCCATTTCGCTTGTGTAATCTATCCTACAAGTATGCACTATATACTCACAGAACCATGTTTACAATCAACCTACAAAACCCCCGGGCAATCATCGGCGTCCATTTGCTTCTCAAAGACGACTACTCTCCCTGACGGACCATCGAAACGAAAACCCGGTTCGTTAGTTCACGCTTAAGCGTCTGAATATCGTTCGTGTCAATCACGCGCACCTCAATCCCTTCGGAAAGCGGCAGTCGCTCAACGACTTCCACCAAGGCACCCAGATGTAAACCGATCTCCTTTAAATGGCGCAGAGCGATCGGATCATCATCCAGGACTCGGGAGACACACACCCGCCGGCCAGTCTTGAGTTCGGTCAGGCGGGTCTCCTCAAGCTGCGGTATGTTGCCTTCCATGTCCGGGATGGGAGAACCATGAGGGTCGAGTTTGGGGTCACCAAGCTTGGCGGCGATTCGCTTTTCAAGATTCTCCGAAATCACATGTTCCAAACGGTCGGCTTCGGAATCCACCTCGTCCCACGAAAAACCGAGCGCCTCGGTTAGGTAGAGCTCGAGAAGGCGATGGTGCCGGATGACCTCCAGGGCGATCTTTTCACCGGCTGGCGTGAGCCTGACCCCGCGGTAGCGTTCGTAATGAATCAACTGCGGATCCCAGGTCGATAGTTTCTTCAGCATGCCCGTAGCCGAAGCCCGGGTGACCTTCATCTTGTCTGCCAATGAAGAAGTACTCACCCGCTCGTTGCCTTCTTCGCGCTGGATCTCGTAGATCGCTTTCAGATAGTCCTCCACGGCGGAGGAAAGCGGCTTCATCGACATAATCTCTACTCCACGCGTCCTTCCAGCTGCATTGTACTGGCGCAATGCAATCCGGTCAACGCGGCGATATGCTTGCTTCCCAGGAATTAGATTTTCTACATGATATTGATTAAATCAGGTCAGGTTTACAAGGCCGCATGCCGGTTGTCACGCAGCCAGAAAGATTGCCCTCAATTTGATATCAACGATTCAACTTCGTCCCGGGGTTATCGTTTGCGAGGAGATGCATCCCGATGAGGCTGAGCAGCAGAACAAACAATCCCGCCAGCTGCATGCTGCGTAAACCACCGAGGACGATCTCGCTGTCGCCGCGAAATGCTTCCAGGAACACCCGGCTCGCGGCGGATAATGCGGCGAAGGTGAGAATCAAGAAACCTGGAAACACGGGCGCGGACTTTATTCGATGGTTAACCCAGAATACCAGCAAGGCAGCCACAATCTCATAAAGTTGCGACGGATGCCGTTCGGCGCCCCAGATATCCAGCGACCAGGGCAGCGAGGTCGGTGCGCCATAGGCATCGCCGCTGGCAAGGTGGCATAATCCGATGAAAATCGTAAACAACGCCAGGCCGGGCGTAAGCGCGTCGAGCGTCGGCCACAAGGGCAGCTCCTTGCGCTGGGCGTAGATCAATGCCGCCAGCAAACCGAAGAGCAACCCATCCCCCGGCGATAATGCATGGGCGTTGAGTGCAAGCATATCCGGCAACGTATCACGATATACGTCGAGATGGCGAAGGACGTATCCGAGCCTCGCCCCTACGATCCCACCAATCAACCCGGTCACCACCAGGTTGTTGAGCGTATTGGCGGATAGCTCTCTCCGGTTTGCCTCTCTGTCGAGCGTGATCATCGCCAGCCAGATGCCCAAAATGAGCAGCAGACCGGGCAACGGCAGGGCAAAGGGTCCGATGTTGATGATGGGAAGCATCAGGACGACTCCTCGAACATGTCTCTCACGATACTTCGAAGCGTGGCTTCATTCAACGGCCCTCCGACCAGCACCTGGCGAATGATGCCTTCCGCGTCGATAAAAAAGGTGGTTGGCAAGGCACGCATGCGGTACGACTCGGCAATTTCACCGCTGTGATCCAGTCCAATGGGGAAGGTCAGGCCGAGTTCAGCGGCAAAGGATGACGCTTCTGCCGCAGAATCCTGGTAGGTCATATTCACAGCGAGCACAACCAGACCTTGCGAGCCAAAATCCTCGTTGACCGCCTGAAAGGCAGGCATCTCTGCGCGGCAAGGTGGGCACCAGGATGCCCAAAGATTGACCACGACGACCCGTCCACGCAACGCAGAGAGTGTGACCGCACCGCCGTCGATGGTTTCGAGACGGAAGTCCGGCGCCAGGAAACCTACATGCGGACTGGTAATCTCCCCACTTGACATTTCTGCATCGGGGATCCTCGACGCGGCTGCCCAGGCGATACCCAGCGACATCACCACTGCCGTGACTGCCATCCAGCGTTTTCGGTCTCGAAACCAGGAGATCATTCGTTGCATCGTGAAATGGACTCTAACGTTTTACGACCTGGGATACAAGGCTTTGTTGATAACAACTTCTATGCATGGTGCAATTGAATCCGGATCAGGGGATTTCCATGCCATGCTGTGCCAACAAGCTGCGATCCGCCATCAGCGACTGGGTCGAACCATCGAAGACTATCTCACCTTCGTCGATCACCACCGTTCTTTCGAACAACTCGGCCACCATGGGGATATCATGCGTCGAGACCAGCATGGTTTGCGGTAAATCGCTCAGCAGATGAATCAAACTACGTCGCGCTCGTGGATCCAGCCCTGCCGTGGGTTCATCGAGCACCAGGATTTCCGGATCCATGGAGAGCACCGTTGCGATGGCCACGCGCTTCTTTTCACCGCCGCTGAGATGATGGCAAACCCGATCGCCGTAACCGTTCAATTCCACCGCCTCAAGTGCGCGTTGTACACGAGAACGAATATCTTCTTCGGGCAAGCCCATATACAGCGGTCCGAAAGCGATATCATCAAACACCGTCGCTGAAAAAAGCTGATCGTCCGGATCTTGAAATACCAAACCCACAGCGGCGCGAATTTCGCCTAGCGATCCTTCTTCAATGCGCGTACCACACACACGGACTTCCCCCTGCCCTTTCAGAATCCCGTTGAGATGCAGCATGAGCGTTGATTTTCCCGCACCATTTGGACCCACCAGGGCGATCTTCTCTCCGGGGGCAACGAATAAATTCACACCGCGCAAAGCGACACGGCCATCCGGATACGTAAAAGTGAGATCGCGTACGTCAATCGTGTGATGCATGCCTCATACCATCCAATCCAAACCCAGGGGAACGATCAAGAGCAGGCCGGCCAACCCGAGCGAGATCCAATCCCGCTGCCGCATCTGGAAGCGTGTGAGCGAACGCACACACCCGTCGTAGCCTCGAGAAAGCATGGCCGCATAGACACGCTCGCTGCGTTCCAATGCCCGCAGGAACAGACTGCCAACCATGGCGCCGGCAACCTTCCCCTGCCAGAGAATAGATCGACGGGGGGCGCCGGTAATTCGCGCGCTGCGCGAGGCACGCGCCCGCACCATCCGTGACATCTCGTCAGCCATCACAAAAAGGTAGCGGTACATGAAACCAATCGTGGATACCAGAACGCTCGGGAATTTAAAAGACTCCAAAGCCCAGAGTATATTCGGGAAACGCGTCACCGCCGTCAGCAGGATCGCCGCCTGAACCGCCAACCAACTTCGCAATAAAATACTCAGGAAACGAATCAACCCTGGCTCGGAAACCGCCCAATCCAATCCCGGGATGCGCCAAATAACAGGGCCAGGTGTGATAAATGGAACAGCAAGCGCTGCGAGCATGAAGGGCAGGGCAATGAACGATCTGCGGATTGTGAAGAGCGGCCCCAATCGTGAGAGATTCACCACCAAGCATAAAACGAGGAAGAAAAAAGCGAACGCCCACCAGGTGCCCTCGGGTGTCAGGCTGACGGCGAGGATATACCCTACCGCCGTTAACACCTTCACGCGCGGATCAAGGCCGTGCAGGATACTGGTCTGATGTCGGTATTGGTCTGTGAGATCGTAATGCAAGGATCAATCCCCTGCGGCTTCACTCCGTGTGGAGTTCCTTCCCACAAACCATGCTACCACAAACACCAGCAGGGTTCCCAGGACAACCGCAACGATTGTCGTCAGGACAGGATCTGAGATGATGGGCACCGTGTAATCCGGCAAGATCTCGTACGACGGATCGACTGCCAGATCGAGAAACCCTTTTTGTTCAGCGACGAATTCGAGGCCATCCGGATGCGACGAAGCCAGCGGGGAAAACAAGGCAACGACCAGCGCCAGGAGCAAACCTGCGGCGATGGCGTTTGCACCACGCCGACCAGGGGCGCCTTCGCCTTCTCGAAGCACACCGCTCGATGTGTTTTCCAATAAGACAAGCGCGCCGACGGTGATCACGCCTTCACCGATTCCAATCAAGGCATGCACGCCCGCCATCGCCGGTAATCCCAGTTCGATCGGCGAGGTACCGGAAACTGCCAATTGCAGCGCTGTGGCCAAAGCAGCCACTTCAACGGAAAGCCAGGCGCCGGTAAATGCCGCTGCCAGGTGAGAACGCTTTCCCTCTCCCGTCAATCGACGTATCAAGGAATAGGTGGCAATACCGACGAAAGCGGTGATAACTCCCATGTTGATGATGTTCCAACCCATCACCAGCAATCCCCCATCCTGGAACAAGAGCCCCTGCATGGCGATCACCGCCGTCATGATCAATGTCGCGGCCCACGGTCCCAAGAGGATGGCGGCCAGGGCGCCACCCAGGAGGTGCCCCGAAGTGCCCGCCGCAATGGGGAAGTTTATCGCCTGTGCGGCGAAAATGAATGCCGCCAGGATACCCATGAGGGGAACCTGCCGATCTCCCAATTGATCCCTCGTCTGGCGAACCGCAACGGCAATAAATACCAATGCAAGCACCCAGCCAGCGATGGCTACTGGTGTAGACAGAAATCCATCCGGAATGTGAAGCTTAACGGGTGATAACCACATGTGAAAAACCCTCCACTTTTCGATTTAGCCCTCATCCTGGCAAGCGGCACACAGACCAAACAACGTCAGGTGATTGGGGTCAACGTAGAAATTCGTTTCAGAAGCAACACTTTGTACGATTTGGGCGATGATATTCGGATCGATGTCGAAAACCGCATGGCACTGCCTGCAGACCAGGTGTCCGTGTGGGTGATGCGGGTCGCGCATCGCAAAGAGGGCCGGGTTGGAACCATCGTTAAAAAAATCGACCATCTCGGCTTCATGCAGCACTTCGACCGTGCGGTATACCGTGGCCAGGTTTAATCCAGGCAATTTTCTCTGCACATCAGCGTAGATATCTTGTGCGCAGAGGTGGCCATCTTTATGTGCGATGGTCTCCAGGATCACTGCACGCTGCGGCGTGACCCGGTACCCTTTCGATCGAAGTTCGTTTGCCAATCGCTCACCACAAGACATGTGCAGCTCCTTGCAGTTGCAAATTTTCGCAGATAGAATATCATTCTCCTCCCACCAAGTCAAGCGATGGCGGAATATAATCACCCTTAATCCAGGGACATCAGACGGGGTTCCACGGTACAATGGTAGGATATTAGAACCAAGTGCCCCAGAAAGGTTGGGAAGAAATTGCAAGTGTTAAGGAGTCATTCATGCCGAAAGATACACTGACCATCACCGACAACCGCACAGGCAGAACTTACGAGCTGCCCATCAACCACAACACGATCCGCGCCATGGATTTACGCCAGATCAAGGTCAACGAAAGTGACTTCGGTATGATGAGTTACGATCCGGCGTTTATGAACACCGCATCTGCAAAGAGCACCATCTCGTACATTGATGGCTCCAAAGGCATCCTGCGCTACCGCGGCTACCCGATCGAACAGCTTGCGGAGAAAAGCACCTACCTGGAGGTCGCCTACCTGCTGCTCAACGGAGAGCTTCCTACGCAAGAACAACTCGATGTCTGGGTTTCCGAAGTTACCTACCGCACTTTCATCCACGAGAATCTCCGGCGACTGATCCAGTCCTTCAGTCAATTTGCGCATCCGATGCACATGTTCATCAGCACCCTGGCTGCCATGTCTTCCTACTATCCGGATGCCCGGCAGGTGGACGATCCCGAAGTGCGTCACCATCAAATTCGACGCATTATCGCCAAAGTCCCTACGATCCTCGCCTACTCCTATCGGCACTTACAGGGTCTTCCGATCGTGATGCCCGACAACGATCTCACCTATTGCGGCAATTTCCTCAATATGCTCTTCAAGATGACCGAGACCAAATACACACCCAACCCCGTTTTCGAGCGTGCAATAGATGTGCTCTTCATCCTTCATTCCGATCACGAGCAAAACTGCAGCGCCAGTGTGATGCGCGCTATCGGATCGGGAAAAGCCGACCCCTTCTGCGCCTTAACAGGTGCGGCGGCATCCCTATCCGGTCCGCTGCATGGCGGCGCAAATGAAGCTGTTCTCAGGATGCTCGAAGAAATCGGAAGCGTTGACAAGGTGCCTGCCTACATCGAACGCGTAAAGAAAGGCGAATTCCGTCTGATGGGATTTGGACATCGCGTGTATAAGAATTACGATCCGCGTGCAGCCATCGTCAAAAAGACTGCCGACCAGGTATTCGAAGTAACCGGGCGGAATCCGCTGCTCGACATTGCCCTCGAACTCGAACGCGTCGCCCTGGAGGACGAATACTTCGTCTCGCGCAAGCTGTATCCCAACGTGGACTTCTACTCCGGGATGATCTACCAGGCGATGGGTTTACCGGTCGAGATGTATACCGTCCTCTTTGCGATGGGACGAACGGTCGGTTGGCTGACGCAATGGCAGGAGATGCTGGCTGACCCCGAGCATCGCATCACCCGCCCGCGACAAATCTACACCGGCGCCGGCGAGCGGGTTTACGTACCGATCGAAAAACGCTAGATCGAACACGTTCACAACACACTATCCATTTGACACAAAGGGGCAAGTTGGCGACATCATTTAACACACCGGCACCTATCAGCCATAAAGTACTCTTTGACAGGCAACCCTCATCCCATGTATGATCATGGGCAGACGCGCTTGGTTGCCAGCATTAGACTTATCTTACGAGCGCCATGGCATACATCCTGACAGGAAGCACTGCATTCGCCCTCATCGCAATATACGACTGGGCTCAGATGCGCGAACATACCTGGCTCAAGCCGCTTTTCTTCCTGAGCGCGGCCGCCCTGGTCTTCGGCATCGCCGGAGTTCTCTCTGCACCATCCGAAAAAGAGTTCGTCTTATGGCTCCGAGTTGCAGCCGGGATCGGACTGGTGATATTCCTGCTGCTGCTGATTTACTCCGTCCTGATTGAGATTCCGTTAAAAATAAAACGCATCAAACACAAAACAGGCAGCAATAGCATTCTCATTGATACCGGCACATATACACTCACACGTCACCCGGGTGTGTTGTGGTTTGGCGGGGCTGCCGTCTGCATGATCTTGCTTCACCCCACCGTGCTGGCACTCAGCGCAAGTATTATATGGACGGCCCTGGACGTTTTATTGGTATGGGTGGAGGATAGATTCTTTTTCCCAAACACATTTCCGGGCTACACTGAATACAAGATGAGAACTCCCTTCCTGATACCCAACCGGTCAAGCTTGCTCCAATGCTTGGCCACATGGAAAACCGACAACGAAAGAGAAAACGCAAGCTCCGATGTACATAATGAGCGATAACCTGCACTCAAGAGTAAACATTCTTATCGAGGAGGACATTCAATGATCACCGCCAGAGAACTGCTGAAACAAGGCAAGCGCGATGAAATATGGGAGATGTATTGTGGATTTCTCGATTTGCGGCTTCCTGAATTTATAGAAATCCAACGGGAATTGCTGCTCGAACAAATTCAATTGCTCAGTCAGTGTGAGTTGGGGAGAAAATTACTCGGCAACCAAATCCCCCAAAGCGTAGCCGCTTTTCGCGAGAGCGTACCCTTGACCACATATGAAGATTACGAACCGTATCTATCGGAAAAGAATGAAGACGTTATGCCGAGCGAGATATTCGTTTGGGCGCGCACATCTGGAAAAACTGGCGGAGATACGTTCAAATGGGTTCCGTATTCGCGCAGTATGTATGAGCAGTTCGGTCGCCGGGTAATAAGTGCCATGCTCGTCGGCTCATGCAAGAACAAAGGTGAAGTACGACTCGAAAACGGAGATATTCTGCTGATGACCACAGCACCCCCTCCCTATATCTCCGCTTTTGTAAGTCGTTCAGCAGAGGAGCAAGCACCGGTGAGATTCATTCCATCACTCGCAGAGGGCGAAAAAATGGATTTCCAGGATCGCATCGAGAAGGGCTTTGAACTCGCCATCGTGGAAGGCATGGACTATTTCTACGGTTTGGCGAGTTTATTGGTGAAAATCGGCGAGCGCTTCGAACATGGTTCGGGCAGCATCTCATTCAGCCGCAGCATGCTCAAACCCAACGTGCTCCTACGCCTTATAACTGGATTCCTCAAAGGGAAATTCAACCGCAGAGCGCTGCGGCCAAGTGACATCTGGAAACTCAAGGGAATCATGACCGGCGGAACCGATACCGATATTTACAAGGACCGTATTGAAAAATATTGGGGAATAAAACCACTCGAGGGTTATGGCTCGACGGAGGGCTTTGCCCTTGCCATGCAATTGTGGAACTTCAAAGGAATGACCCTCTATCCCGACACCAATTTCTACGAGTTCATCCCCTACGAAGAACACAGCAAGAACAAAAAGGACCCTTCCTATACCCCAAAAACTATTCTCCTGGACGAACTACAACCCGGCATTTACGAGCTGGTCTTTACCAATTTCCACGGCGGAATCTTCACTCGCTATCGGATATTTGATTTAATCGAAGTGATTTCCCTGCGCGACGATGAACTCGATATCGATATTCCACAAATCCGATTCTACTCACGCGCTGACGACGTGATCGACCTCGCCGGAATGGTCCGTCTAACCGAAAAAACGATCTGGTACGCCATGGAATCCTCAGGTGTTCACTACGAAGATTGGACGGCCAGAAAAGAAGAGTTGAATGGTGAACCACTCCTGCATATTTACTTCGAAGAAAGTCGTCCCAACAACCGATCGTTGGAGGAGATCAAATCATCCATCAACGAGGAACTCATGAAAGTAAGCAGTGAATATGCGGATCTGATAACCATGCTCGGTGGTGATCGCTTGAAATTAACCAGGCTGCCAACGGGCGCATTCGCCCACTATATGGAAGAACAAAAACAAGCCGGCGTCGATATGGGCATTCTCAAACCATCACGCATGCAGCCAGGCGAAGAGGCGATTCGCCGACTGATGCAAAGCATAGGATAATATTCGAGATATGTATTGGGGAATTAACACCGTCATTCCTCTGCTTGCCGCGCTGGCCTACGGCGCATTACTCACCATCGTTAGTCGCGCCAGGCCATTAACCAATGCCAGACGCGCATTCCGCGTTTACCTGCTGGCCATGTTCTTCTGGTCATTTGGCTCGTTCGTTAGCCACAGCGGCTTTGGCAACACCTCCCACTGGGCGCGCCTGTTGTCCACAGCCGCGATTACTGCGCCGCTCACCATTTTCTACTTCGTCGAAAACACCCTGGATATTACGCACAAATGGGACCACTGGGCTTACCTCGTGGGTATTATCAATGCCGCACTCGCTCTCTTTACGAATCTCGTAGCGCCTTCGGCCGATATCTTAAACGGGGATTTGACGATTGCACGCGGCTCGCTGGTCTATGTCGTAGCCATTCCAGGGTATGGATTGTTCATATACAGCCTGGTCATGCTTATCCAACGTTTTCGACAGTCCACAGATCCTATCGAACACAACCGACTGCGCTATCTGATCTCCGGCACGACAATCGTGATCCTTACAACACTGGTCAACTTCACCGATCTGGCCAAATACCCAATTGATATCGCAGCAAATCTCATCAACGCGATGCTCATTTCGTACGCCATCATCCGCCACGAATTGCTGGACATCAACATCGTCATCCGCAGAGGATTGTCGTACAGCACATTGATTCTCATCCTGGCCGCCACTTATGTTCTTCCCGTCATTTTCTATGATGTCCTCCATATTGAACTCGAGGTCAGCCAAACTGCGACCAGATTTACACTATCGTTCATCATTGCCTCCCTTGTTGCCATTGCCTCACACGCCCTCTACGGCAGGATTCGAGAACGCATCGATCGGTTTTTTTTTCGTGAACGCTATGATGCCTACAAAGTCATCCAAGAACTGGGGGAGCAAATCACAGGCACACTTGATTTCGATCAAATCGTCTCCTCAATGCTGGATCGCCTCGTCGAAACCCTGCATCCAAAATGGGTTGACTTATTGCTCAAGGACCCGTCGACGGGTGATTTCCACCCAACAGCGTCAAGAGGTCTGGATGAAACGCTATCCGAATTTCACATGCGTGCAGATCACCCGATCTGCCGTTGGTTAGGTCGAGAAAACAGGATCTTAACCGCGCAGCAGTTACGTATCCATGCGTATTTCACCGGTATTTGGAATTTAGAAAAGGAGCAGCTTGAAAGACTCTCGCCCAATCTTTTCGTCGCCTTGCGTGTAAAAGACGGACTTAGCGGAATCTTGCTGATCGGGCCAAAGAAATCCGATGAGACGTACAGCCTCGAAGATATCGATCTCTATATAACCTATGCCAATCAGGTCTCTGTCGCTTTAGACAACGCTCATCTTTTTAAAGCGATCAATGCGCGTCTGGCCGAACAAATCGCCCTGCTCGAGATCGGCATCAGCCTGGCGCGCGCCTCCAATCTGGACGACATCCTGCAGCTGGTCGTCAAACACGCCTGTCCCACAGATACACCTACCGCCAAAGCGACCATTCACCTCATCGACCACGACAGCCAGCGTCTGCTGCCGCGCGCCGTTTCCCAATCGAGCGGTGAACCCGCCCAGGCCGTAGGCTTCGATCCCCGTCAAGGTATCGCCGGACGCGCCGTTCAAGAAAAGCAACTCATCTATGTGCCGGATGTGAACAAGGCACCCGATTTTGTCAACACGCAGGAGAATTTCAAGTCCCTGGTTGTAGTACCGCTCATCATCGAGGACATTCCGGAAGGCACGCTCAGTGTGACCAGCCCCCATATCGATGCCTTCGATGAAGACTTGATCCGTCAATTAACCTCTCTCGGCAACCAGGCCGCAATCGCCTTGCGCAAGGCCCAGATCACCGACAGCTTGCGAAAATCAAACGCCGAATTGGAACAACGCTCGAAAGAACTGGAAGCCAGCATCGAGGAGTTGAAGTCCACACAGCGGCAACTCGTTCAGGCCAGCAAATTGGCTTCCATGGGTACGCTTACCGCAGGAATAGCACATGAAATCAACAACCCCCTGGCCGGCATCAAACTCTTCGCGCAAAACACCAGACGTGCCCAAAACGAAGGTCGTCTCGAAACCGAGAAAATGCTTGAAAACATGGAAAAAATCAGCGCACTCGTTGACAAAGCTGCAAAGATCATCGAACACCTGCGCACCTTTTCCCGACAAGCCTCCGGCGACATGAAGTTGATCGGCGTAAATAAAGCCGTTGAGGACTCACTCAGTATGCTTCTCGAGCAATTGAAACTGCAGAACATCGAAGTCCTTTTACAACTTGAAGAAAACCTTCCTCAAGTGCGCGGCGATATCAATCAGATCGAACAAGTCGTACTCAACCTGATCACCAACGCCCGTGACTCTCTCGATAAAATTGAAGACAAGAAAATCTCGCTGCGCACATACCAAGACGACGAGTCGGTCGTCATTGAAGTCACTGACTCTGGGAGTGGAATCTCGCCTGATATTCTGGAGAACGTGTTCGATCCATTCTTCACTACCAAACCCGTCGATAAAGGAACAGGTTTGGGCTTATCGATCAGTCACGGGATCGTAGAACTTCATGGCGGAGAAATCGAAGTTGAAAGTGAACCTGACAAAGGGTCCACATTCCGGATTAAATTACCCGCCGCGGAAGATGTAACAGGAAACGATTGATGCAAGAGACAGCGCATATCCTGGTTGTAGATGACGAGCCTTCCGTTCGTGAAGGACTCAGCGATATGCTTTGCATTTGCGGCCATATCATCACCTGCGCCAACGATGGCCAGGAAGGCCTGGGCCTGTTTCATAAAGCCCTCGAACGAGATGAGCTGCCTCCGTTCGATATTCTCATATTTGACATCAAAATGCCCCATATGTCCGGGCTGGAGTTGATGGAGCGCGTCGTCAAGCTGGATCCGGAGATTCCCATCATCATCATCACCGGACACGGCGATTCACACACGGCCACCTACGCTCTGGCCGGCGGCGCCTATGATTACATCACCAAACCACTCGAACCCGATCTCGTGCTTGATGCAGTTACCCGCGCCCTGGCCATCGGCCGCTTGAAACGACGCTTTAAAAGAATCATCCAAAATACCGGCGTCATCGGAGCGATCACATCCGGAATCGCCAACGAATTGGACACACCCCTGAACACGATAACGCGTTCTGCCGAAGAACTCTCCAAACATCTCAATCAAATCAAGCACCTCACCACGTTAACCTTACAGGCAGATGGGTCGCCAGAAGCCAATATCCCCATCGCAGATATCGACATGGACCCCGCATACAAACAAATTGAAACCATCACCCGCTCCGTACTACATTGCATTCGATTGCTCGAGGCGCTAAATATCCCTCAACCCCAGGACGACTGACTAGATACCCGAAAGACGAAAAACAGTTGTATATAATGGATCATGACGAATAGAAAAGCAGCTTTGCGCGGGAGCTATCCGTGCAGGCCTGATTGCCTCTCAGAAGCAAAACATGCGCGGTCACATTCGATATTTTTACACAGGATGACTTACCAAGAATTGGGTGACTTTCCCCACTAGGCGGGTCAACATTGTAACCTTCATGATTCTATGGAATACTAACCGCCAGCGCGGAGCTGAATTAACTCGCCAGTGCGGGAAAATTTGTATTGCGTTTCCCCTGGCCGGCGTTCAAGATAATGTAAAAATGAAGGGGAAAACGCGCAGAAGACAGGATAATAAAGACATAACACCCCCATAACCTAACCTTCGACCTTAGGAGGAAGACACAATGGAAAAAATAGTGATCAATGTGCCATCCATGTATGCGGATCACCATGTTCTATCTGTCAGGAACGCGCTCGACGGCCTCGAGGGAATCGAAGATCTCTATGCCAGTTCGGCATGGAAACAACTGCTGATTACTTTTGACCCCAAGAAAATCAAACAAGCAAAGATCGAAGAAGCAATTATTGAAGCAGGGTACCCAGTCGACGGTGCCGAACCAGCAGCGTTGGTTACCGCGAACGATATCAAGCGAGACCCGCAATGGCAAAAGCTCGGGTCTCGCTCCACGGAAACAAACATCGCGGATCTGAAGATGTCAGGCGAATTTCGTCGGTATTAACCCAGGAGGATGACAGCGATGGCAAAGAAAATGAGAACACCTGAAGAAGCGAGTCAAGATCAAGCCACGATAAACATGCTTGCGTTTGCCCAGGAAATGGAATACGAGACTTCATTTTCCCGCGCAGATTCTATGGCCCCCTGCCCCATCGGCAGTGATGGAATCTGTTGTAAGGTTTGCGGAATGGGGCCATGTCGTCTGGTGAAGGATGGCCAGACCGGGATTTGCGGTGCAACCGTTGAGACCGTCGGGGCACGCAATTTCGCCCGTATGGTTGCCGCTGGCGCCGCAGCTCACTCCGACCACGGCCGTGATCTGGCCTACACACTATTGGCGGCTGCCGAAGGTCACGCTCCGGATTACCAGGTGCGGGACCCCGCTAAATTGAGAGAAATGGCCCATTATCTCGATGTTGAGGTAGATGGCAAATCATTGGAAGAACTCACTCTCGAAGTCGCCCGAAAAGCACTGGAAGAATTCGGCAAGCCAACTGGTGAGGTCGCCTACGTCAAACGCGCACCTGAGAAACGACAACAAATTTGGCACGATCTGGGAATTACACCCCGCAATGTCGATCGTGAAATCGTTGAGATCATGCACCGCACGCACGTCGGCAACGACCAGGACGCAGAACATATTCTTGACCAAGCCTTGCGTGCTGCACTGGGTGATGGATGGGGCGGATCGATGCTCGCCACCGATCTTTCCGATGTACTCTTCGGCACGCCCGGCCCGGTCCTTACCGAATCGAACCTGGGAGTTTTCCAGCCGGATGAAGTCAACATCGTCATCCACGGCCACGAGCCCACGCTCTCCGAGATGATCGTGGCCGCCGCGCAGGACCCGGAATTGATCGAGTATGCGAAAACCAAGGGCGCCAAAGGCATCACCCTGGGCGGCATCTGCTGCACGGCAAACGAGACATTGATGCGTCAGGGCGTACCGCTGGCAGGCAACTTCCTGCAGCAGGAATTGGCCATCCTAACCGGAGCCGTCGAAGCCATGGTGGTCGATATCCAATGCATCATGCAGGGCATCGTGAAGCTCGCCGAACAATTTCACACCGAGGTGATCACCACATCACCCAAAGCGAAAATCACCGGCGCCACGCACATGGAATTCGATGAACACCGGGCCATGGAAATCGCCAAGGAAATCGTGCGAACTGCTTGCGACCGTTATCCCGAGCGAGGCGAAACTAAAATCCCCGATGAGCATACGCCCCTCATTCCTGGCTTTTCACATGAATACATCAACTATGCCCTGGGTGGTCTCTACCGCGGTTCGCTCCGGCCGCTTAACGACGCGATCGCTTCCGGGCGCATTCGCGGTGTCGTAGCCAATATCGGCTGCAACAACGCCCGCGTCTGCCACGACAAACTTCACCGCGAAGTTGTCACCGAGTTCATCAAGAACGACGTGCTCGTGGTCGAGACCGGCTGCGGCGCCATCGCCAGCGCCAAGCAAGGGTACATGACCCCCGAAGCGGCACTCGAACACGCCGGTCCGGGTCTCCGGGAAGTCTGTGAAGCCGTAGGGATCCCTCCCGTGCTTCACATGGGTTCCTGTGTAGATAACTCTCGGATCTTGACCGTACTCGCCCAGATGGCCACAGAAGGCGGCCTGGGAGAAGACATCAGCGACATCCCCGCCGTGGGACTGGCACCGGAATGGATGAGCGAGAAGGCCATCTCCATCGCCACCTACTGCGTTGCTTCTGGCGCCTATGTCATCCTGGGACACTCCAGTCCCGTCTCGGGCATCGAAGAAGTCACACGCCTGATCACCGACGGTTGGGAAGAGAAAGTCGGCGGCCGGTTGGAATTCTGCAACGCCAGCGACGAAATCGTTCGCCGAAGTCTGGCGCACATCGATAAAAAGCGCGCCGACCTCGGACTGCCCGAATATGACCCAAGCAAATGGGGGAAGAGTGGTGATTGGAGAATCCATGAACTTGTGGAAATGCCGTTGCCCGAACGTATTGAAGCCGCATACGGCAACCAGGCGAAGTAGAGAGGGATAAAATTATGTCACGTTACATTGCAACTCGCGCAATTCGAGGCGCTAACGCCATCGTAGACGAAGCCGAGAAGGAACTCACCAAGGCGATTGCTGAGAAGGGTGGCGATACACCCGTTGCCTTCCCCAACACAGCCTATTATTTGCCCGTGATTCTCGGAATGCTGGGACACGAGGTCAGCAAATTGGCGGACCTCGAATTTGCACTGGACCACGCAAAAAGCTTACTCCACCCGATACCCGACGAATCGCTCTGGACACCGTACCTCGGCGAGACACTGGACTCAGGTATGGCCACATTGCTCGCTGAAGAGATCATCGAGGGTGTCCGTTTCGTCTATGGACAAGAACCCCAGCCCTACCCCGGGCTCGAATTGGCCGGCTCCACATCCTTCACCAGCCCCGACGCTGGAGGCAATGGCTCCAGCCCTAACGGAAATGGGTATCTCAATGGACCTATCGACGATATCCAACTGCGTTCTTGGGGAATCCAATTGGTTGATGGACGCATGCCGGGTTTCGCGGCCATCGCCGGCGCGGCGCATTCCAATGAGGCCGCCGTCGCCATCGTTCGTGAGCTTCAAAAAAGGAACATCCTCACCTTTCTCGCGGGCAACGTCAATGGGCGTTCGATCATCGATCAATTGGTCGAAGAAGACGTGGAGATGGGCTACGACACATATATCGTTCCCTTCAGCCGCGACACCATCGGGGCCATCTACCCGCTGGGCTTCGCCACGCGATCCGCGCTCACCTTCGGGGGCATGAAGGGTGGTCAATGGCGAGATATCCTGCTCTACAATAAATTCCGAGTCTTCGCTTTCGTGATTGCCCTGGGCGAGGTCGACGATCTTAAGTACGCCACAGCCGCCGGCGCGATTTCGTACGGATTCCCCGTAATCGCCGACACGGTGATCCCCGAAATTTTGCCCACCGGCGTGACGCGCTACGAACATGTTATTTCCATGCCCTGGAACGAAATCGAAGGTGATACCGAAGAAGAGAAAGCCGCCAAGCTGGTCCAAAAAGCCATCGAGATACGCGGTGTTAAGGTGAAGATCAGCGAGGTCCCGGTTCCCGTTCCTTACGGATCGGCCTTCGAAGGCGAAGTGGTACGCAAGGCCGACATGCGCGTCGAGTTCGGCGGTAAACACAGCCGTGCGTTCGAATATCTCTACATGGATGATATGGACGCTGTCGAAGATGGAAAGATCGAAATCATCGGAGACGGTTTTGAAAAACTTGAAGAACAGGGCAGTATGGATCTTTGCATTCTGGTTAAAGTCGCCGGACGCAAAATGGAGAAGGACTTCGAGCCGGTTCTCGAACGCCAGATTCACTACTTCGTGAATGGGGGATCCGGCATCCAGCACATCGGTCAGCGAGACATCACCTGGATCCGCATCAGCAATACGGCTGCCGAAAAAGGCTTCACCTTGAAGCACTTCGGCGACATCTTGCACGCGCGCTTCCATGATGATTTCGGATCGATCGTCGACAAGGTCGAAGTCGCCATCGTCACCGAACCCAAGGCGTATGCTGAGTGGCTGGAAAAAGCCCGCGCTGCCTACGACGAACGCAATCAACGCATCGGCGCAATGGTCGACGAGAGTGTGGAGACATTCTACTCCTGCACACTCTGCCAATCCTTCGCGCCGGACCACGTCTGCATCGTCAGTCCCGAGCGGCTCGGTCTGTGCGGCGCCTACAACTGGTTGGACTGCAAGGCCTCCCACCAGATCAACCCCACCGGCCCGAACCAACCCATCAAGAAAGGCAATGACCTCGATCTGCAAAAAGGGTATTTCACCGGCATCAACGAGTACGCCGTTCAGGCATCACACGGCAGTGTCAACGAAGTCGCCATGTACTCCATCATGGAGAACCCGATGACGGCATGTGGCTGCTTTGAATGCATCGCCATGCTCATCCCTGAAGCCAACGGCATCATGATCGTCAGCCGGGAGGACACCAGCATGACGCCAGCAGGCATGACCTTCTCGACTCTGGCGGGTGTGGCCGGCGGCGGACTGCAAACACCGGGTGTGATGGGACACGGTAAGTTCTACATCACCAGCCCCAAATTCATTTCCGCCGACGGCGGATTCAAACGTGTGGTTTGGATGTCCTCCGTTCTGAAAGAACAGATGGCGGAAGAACTCACCCAGGTGGCTGAGCGAGAAGGTGATCCGGGTCTGCTCGACAAGATCGCCGATGAAACCGTCTGCACCGATGTGGAAGGATTGCTGGAACACCTTCAAAAGAAGGGACATCCAGCACTCGAGATGGAACCAATGATGTAAAACCGGGAAAGAGAGTTCAGAGGTCGGGATTCGAAACCGGAATGCACACCACCGCAATCAACGAACGGCATTCCGCGCCCAGATCACCGGTCTCTATGCCCTTTCTTGTCCATTACGCAGGAGGATCGAATTCCAATGACAGTTGAAATCCCTAAGGTAAAGTACACCGGCAGCGTGCGCCAGGTAACCCTTGGCGCCACAGCCGACGACGGCGGAACGCGGAAAAGCACGTTAACCATCGGCGGCGAGACGACTATGCCGTTTATGCTGCATGAGGGCAACCTGCCCAACCGTCCAGCCCTCGCGCTGGAAATTCGCGATCGCAAACCGGAGGATTGGTCCGAGTTGCTCCATGAAATCTGGGGAGATGCGATCGACGATCCGGCCGCCTGGGCCAGGGCAGCCGAAGAAGCTGGCGCCGACTTGATCTATCTAAAACTCAGCGCCACGACCAGCGATGGCAATCCAAATACCCCGGAAAACGTAAAGAAGGTTGTGCGGCAAGTCCTGGAAGCCACAGGACTACCCCTGGCTGTGATCGGACCCGGGCAAGCCGACCTGGACAATGACTTGATCGTCGCCGTTGCCGAAGAAGGTAAGGGCGAACGCTTGCTGCTCGGTCTCTGTGAGGAGAACAATTACCGCACCATCGTCGCCGCCGCCCTGGCGCACGATCACCTCGTCCAATCAAAGACCCCCATGGACGTCAATCTCTCCAAGCAGTTGGTTATCCTGATTCACGACATGGGATTGCCGCTCGAACGCATCGTCATGGATCCAACCACAGGCGCATTAGGATACGGAATTGAATACGGATATTCCGTCATGGAGCGCCTTCGCCTGGCTGCACTGGGGGGCGATGCGATGACTCAACAACCGATGATCGTTACACCAGGTGAGGAAACCTGGAAAGTAAAGGAAGCCAAAGTCGGAGAAGGTGTCCCGGAAACATGGGGAGACTGGAAGCAGCGTGCGCTTGATTGGGAAGCCATTACGGCCACTGCAATCATTCACTCGGGAGCCGATCTCGTCGTGTTGCGACATCCCGAAACGCTCACACGCGTTCGTCACCTGATCGACGATCTGATCCAAACCCAAGCGGCCTGACAAGCGCGGAGGAAGAAGATGGCATTAACCGGACTAGAGATATACAAACTACTACCACAAACCAATTGCAAGGATTGCGGTTTCCCCACCTGTTTGGCATTCGCCATGAAATTGGCAGCTAAGCAAGCCTCATTGGATGACTGCCCTCACGTAAGCGACGAAGCCAAAGCCAAACTTGAATCAGCTTCCGCACCACCGATCCGCCTGATCGAACTAACGAATGCAGATGGTGAAGTGAAAGTTGGGAACGAGACGGTTCTCTTTCGGCATGAGAAAACGTTCTATAACCGAAGTGGTCTCTTCTTAAGACTAAAGGACGATGAAGGCATTGATGCGCTCAAGGACAAAGTTACGGAGGCATGCGCCTTCCACGTGGATTACGTTGGCATTGACCTTTACCTGGACGGCTTTGCCGTCGAGGCTTCTTCGGCGGACCCGGCAACCTTTGCTGCGGCAGTGAAAGCCGTACACGAAACCGGCAAGAAGCCGCTAATCCTGATCGCCGCTTCAGCAGAACTGGCAAAGGCAGGGCTGGAAGCAGCAGAAGGTGCGCGGCCACTACTCTACACGGCCGATACAAGCAACTGGGAAGCCATGGCTGAAATCGCCAGAGAGAAAAGTGTTCCCCTGGCTGTGCGCGCCGAAACACTTGATGGCCTGGCGGAACTGACCCAACAGCTAAAAGCGGCCGGCGTTGAAGACCTCGTGCTGGATCCTCTGCTTGGTGGATATCATGATTCACTCCACAAACTCACCGCCATCCGACGTTTGGCACTCAAGGAAACATTTCGACCCCTTGGATACCCGATCATCAGTTTCCCCGGAGCTGTATCTGAAGCCGATGAAACGCTGCTCGCCACCGAACAGATTGCAAAATACGGCGGGTTGATCGTCCTCAATTCTTTCAATCCTGCCAGCCTGTACGCCTTGCTGGTGCTGCGGCAGAACATCTACACCGACCCGCAGAAACCGATCCAGGTTCAACCCGGTTTGTACGAGATCAACGATCCCAAACCCGACTCACCGCTTCTGGTGACGACCAACTTCTCGATCACCTACTTCTCGGTCGCAAATGAAGTCGAGGGTGCTGGAAATCCCGGATGGTTGCTGGTCGCCGACTCGGAAGGAATGAGCGTGCTTACCGCCTGGGCGGCGGGTAAATTCGATGCGGAGCGAATCGCAAAGGATATCAACGCTTTCAACGTCGCTGATAAGGTCGGACATAAAAAGCTGGTCATTCCAGGTCACGTCGCCACCATCTCAGGCGAGTTAGAAGAGGAGTTACCAGGCTGGGAGATCATGGTCGGGCCGCGCGAAGCTGTTGATATTAAAGGGTACCTCGACAGCATGTGGCATAATTGAACTTGCGCGCCCGGACTGATCCAACGCCGCATGGTAGATTTCGACATGCGCAGCAGGTTTCGTTCTTTGAGAGAGAACATGAAGCAGGCATCGAGACGTTGCGCGCAACGTCTCGATACATATACCACAGGTAGAAACCAACGTGGCAACCCATAAAGTGCACTTTCTGCCGATGGATATAAGCGTTGAGGTGCCCACCGGGGCACTCATCACGGACGCCATCCACCAAGCCAAAATTGAAATACTGCAGCCTTGCGGCGGCCAGGGGCGCTGCGGTCGCTGCGCTGTCATCATCGAAGGCGAGGGCGCCCGAAGGCGTTCTACCATCCGCATCTCTGCGGAAGACGTCGCTGCCGGATACGCACTCGCTTGCCAGACGGTCATCGAAGGCGGTCTTACGGTCACGATTCCGGAACAGGAAAAAATCGAGCGACGTCTGGTGACGGATAAATCTGCACGAAAAGTCGAGCTGCCCTTCGAATACGATCCGGCCGTACATCAAACCATACGTGTTTTTCAACTCGAACTATCACAGCCCTCGATCAACGACAGCCTGGACGACCTCAGCCGATTGCGTCAGGCACTCAAAGAACAAGGCGTGATTCATTTGGACGCACCCTTATCCGTACTGCAGCGTTTGGGAGAAACGCTGCGTCAGGCTTCCTGGTCGCCATGGGTGGTGGTCGATTTCGATGCACCAGGGAGTGAAGCAGCGGAATTGATCGATATACAGCCTGATCCCATTCAGCCCTTCGGCCTCGCTATCGACATTGGCACAACAACCGTCACGGCATTTCTCGTCGACCTGATCAGCGGTGAAGTAAAAAACTCGGCCTCGGAGTACAACGGGCAGATCGCCCGCGGCGAAGACGTGATCTCCCGCATCGTATTCGCCGGCAAGGAAGACGGTCTGCAAACACTCAGCGCTTTGGTACGCGAGACCATCGACACCTTGCTCGACCGCCTGCAAAAACGCACCGGGGTTTCCCCACAACAGATCTATAAGGTCAGTGTATCGGGAAACACCACGATGATGCACCTTTTTCTCGGCATCCCGCCGGAAACCATTCGTCTCATGCCCTACGTTCCCACCGCCAACCAGCCTTCTTTCTTTCGCGCCCAGGAATTGGACCTAAATATCTACCCGCTGGCATCGGTAGACTGCCTGCCTGCCGTTGCTTCGTACGTCGGTGCAGACATCACCGCCGGGGTGCTGGCAAGTAAACTGTCTGACGCCGTAGACCTGACTCTCTTCATCGACGTGGGAACGAACGGAGAAACCGTTCTGGGAACCAATGAATGGATGGTCACCTGCGCTTGCTCGGCGGGTCCGGCTTTTGAAGGCGCTGGCGTTGTCGACGGTATGCGGGCCACACTGGGCGCCATTGAAGAGGTGTGGGTGAACACGCACACTTTCGAACCCACTATTCGCGTGATCGGGGGTGAAAAACCGACAGGGATTTGCGGCTCCGGCTTGATATCCCTCCTGGCGGAAATGTTCGTCACCGGCGTCGTGGACCGCGCCGGCAATTTCAAGCTGGACATCGACACCCCGCGTGTACGAAAAGGGAAATACGGCCCGGAATACGTCGTCGCCTGGGGCAAAGACACCCAGCATGGCAACGACATTACCTTGAAAAAGGTGGATGTAGATAATCTCATGCGCGCCAAAGCGGCGATATATGCCGGCTTCAGCGTCTTGGCCAGCAGCGTCGGCGTCGATCTGGACGACGTACAGCAAATGCTGATCGGCGGCTCATTTGGTCAATATATCAACGTCGAGAACGCCATCAAGATCGGTTTGCTCCCCGATCTCCCCTGGGACAGATTCCACTTTCTCGGAAACACTTCCGTTCTTGGAAGTTACATGGCGCTCCTCTCGCATGAGGCACGCGCACAAATTCTCTCCATTGCCGAAAAGATGACGTACGTGGAACTCTCAGCGGACAACACGTTTTTCGATGCCTTTACCGCCGCGCTTTTCCTGCCGCACACCGAGATCGATCGTTTTCCCAGTGTGGCTGAAATTTGGGAGCGGCATACGACAAGAAACGGATCTGGCAGCGAATAAACTCGTTGTAGAATCGATTTATAAAGACGATTACACAAGGATTTGTTGAAGCTTACTAGGTGGTAGAAATGACAAAAATCATTGCAATCGCCGGCAAAGGCGGCACGGGGAAAACAACGCTCGCTGCGCTGCTCATTCAAACATTGAGTCAACGCCTGCCCGGTCCGCTTCTGGCGATCGATGCAGACCCGGCCACGAATTTGCATATGGCACTCGGAGTGCCCAGGCCGGAAACGGTTGGAGAAATCCGTGAATTGATGTCCGAAACAGCGCAGGCCGGTGAGCTCGGCGTTTCGATCAGCCGCCATGATTATCTAAATCGCGAGGTGCGCCTGGCCATCGAAGAGGGAGAAACCATCGATTTGCTCGCCATGGGGCGGCCGGAAGGCCAGGGTTGTTACTGCGCCGTTAACCACATGCTGCGGCAAATCGTGGACGAGATCGGCCGCACATACGACACCATCATCATCGACAACGAGGCCGGTATGGAACACATCAGCCGACGCACGACTCGCGATGTCGATCTTCTCTTGCTCATCACGGATCCCACCTTGCGCGGTGTGCGCACTGCAGCTGAAATGGCACAATTGGCAGAAACGCTTGAAGTAAACGTCAAACGCACACAATTGATCGTAAATCGGGTTAAAGGGGAAATGCCGCAGCCATTGCAGGATGCCATCGATGAGTTAGGTCTCGAGATCGCGGCACTCATTCCTGCTGACGAGAATATCAACCGACTCGACGCACTGGGGATGCCGCTCGTGCAACTTAATGGAGATTCACCTGCCGCCCAAGCAGTAGAGCAATTAATCGAACGGATTGTAAGCGAGCTCTAATCGAACTACGTATTTCATACGACAGGAGAAGGTTAATGTACAAAATCGGAGAGAACATCCATATCGTCTCACCGAAGGTGAAGGAAGCCCTCAAAGATCGCGATGGGGGATTCTTCGTCGACCTGGCCCGCCGGCAAAAAGAAAGCGGTGCGGATGTGATCGACTTAAACATCGGGCCGCGAAAGAAGGATGGCCCTGAAGTCGTTGATTGGCTGGTAGACTGCATGCAGGAAGCCGTTCCGGGCATGACCCTGAGTTTCGACACCACCAATCTGGCGGCTATTGAAACAGGACTGAAACGAGTGGGATCGAACGCCATGGTCAACTCCACCTCCGCCGAAGAAGAACGCCTGGCGAACGTACCACCCCTGGCAGCGAAGTACGACGCAAAAATGATCGCACTGTGCATGGAGAAGAGCGGCATTCCCGTCAGTGCAGATGAGCGCGTTGGCATCGCCATGGAAAAGCTCATTCCTCGTGCCCAGGAAGTGGGTATCCCGATGGAGAATCTGTATGTCGATCCATTGATCCTCACCGTTTCCGGATGCCAGGAATACGTGCCCGAATCGATTGAGACCATTCGCATGTTGAAGATGGTCATGGATCCGCCGCCGATGACGACTGTGGGACTATCCAACGTATCCAACCAGGTTCCCAATGATATGCGTCCACTCATCGATCGTGTATTTGTCGTCATGTTAATGGCCGTCGGCTGCGACTCGGCGATCCTCAATCCGCTTGACAAGAAATTGACCGACACCATCAAAGCCGTCGAGGTCCGCGATGAGAGCACGCCGGTCAAAGCCCTGAATCTGAAGATTTTCGACGCAGTAGCTGCCATGGAGGAACCGACCGAAGACTTGGTGGATATGTCGGATCCTGACCAGGTTGAAATCTGGAAAACGGTCCAGATTCTACTCAACAAGGTTATTTACGCAGATTCGTATTTACGGCTGTGACGTCGATCGCAACCTCGCCGGCAGGGAGAAATGGGACAACCCAGCAGGATCGGTTGTCCCGAGGCTGAAAACAACCATTCAAGACCCGGCCTTCATCGTTCGTTTCAAAAGGAGGGTATTCGTGTGGCTGAAGACACATCTCCACTCAACATTGAAGAATTACTGGCAAAAGCTGAAAAGCCATCCAAAGATGCGATGCGTTTGCATCCCTTCTACCAGGGAAAGGTTGAAGTAGCAATTAAGGCTCGCGTACGCGATTTTAATGACTTCGCCATCTGGTATACACCAGGAGTTGCCGCTCCCTGCCGGGCAATTGAAGCAGACCCCGATCTTGTATATGAACATACACACAAAGGTAACACCGTAGCTGTTGTATCCGACGGTACCCGTGTGCTCGGTTTGGGTGACATCGGCCCAAAAGCCGGTTTGCCGGTCATGGAAGGCAAAGCCTTGCTGTACAAATACCTGGGGGGTGTGGATGCCTGGCCGATCATGCTTGGCACCAAAGATCCGGATAAAATCATCGAAACCGTATTGCTGCTGCAGCCCGGGTTTGGCGGCGTCAATCTAGAAGATATTTCTCAACCCAAGTGCTTTCGGATACTCGACACCCTGCGTGCTGAAGCGGAAATTCCCATCTGGCACGACGATCAACAAGGAACTGCGACCGTTACATTGGCAGCCTTGCTGAATGCATTAAAAATCGTTGGCAAAAAAATCGATGAAGTCCAGATCGCCTTCATCGGGACGGGAGCTGCAAATGTGGCTTGTGCGCGGCTGATATTCGCTTCAGGCGCCACACCGGCCATCTGCTACATGGTCGACAGCAAAGGCATATTGCACAAGGGCCGCAAAGACCTGGAGATGCGTAAGGCGGAATACGTCGACAAGTGGAAATTCTGCCAGATCACGAACGAGGAAGGTCGAGAAGGCGATACCGCTGCTGCCATGCGGGGAGCGGATGTCGTTATCGCACTATCGAAACCAGGTCCCGGAACCATCCTGCCCGAATGGGTTTCCGCCATGGCCAAGGATGCGATCGTCTTCGCCTGTGCAAATCCCGTTCCGGAAATATGGCCGTGGGAGGCGCAGAAAGCGGGTGCTGCCGTGATCGCCACTGGGCGCTCTGACTTCCCCAATCAAGTCAATAATTCTCTTGGTTTTCCTGGCATTTTCCGCGGCACACTCGATGTGCGCGCCCAAACCATCACCGACTCAATGTGTATGGCAGCGGCCGAAGCACTCGCCTCAATGGCCGAGAAAAAAGGATTAAACAACAAATACATCCTACCCAACATGGATGAATGGGAAGTATTTCCGAGAGAAGCCGCTGCGGTTGCCACAAAAGCAGTCGAAGAGGGCATCGCCCAAAACCCCATGACGTACGACGAAGAACTTCGAAACGCCGAAGCGATCATCCGTCGCTCACGAGATCTAACTGCGTCCATGATGGCCGAAGGCTTTATCGCCATGGCAAACGGGGAGGAGTAAAGACGATGTACGATTTAATCATCTTGGGTGGAGGACCTGCTGGTCTTACTGCGACGATTTATGCACTGCGCAAACGTCTCAACGTGTTATTAATCACTCGCGATCTGGGTGGCAAGACCAATTACCGTCTCCAACTTCCTTTCGTGAATCAATACCTCGTCATCTCCGGTGAGGAAATCGTCACCCGCTTCATCAGCGAAATCAATTACCTGGAATTCGCCCGGGATATAGACAAAGCTGAAAAGGTCAAGAAGATCAAGCACGGCTATGAAGTCACGACCCGAGAGGGGAAGAAGCATCAAACGAAGTCTTTGATTATTGCCACAGGTGCATTGGGTAGATTACTCGATGTCCCCGGCGAGAAAGAATATATGATGCGCGGCTTGTGCTACAGCGCGGTGTCGTATGCGCCGCTTTTTATCGACCGTAATGCAGTCGTCATCGGCGACACGCACCTGGCACTCCGTTCGACGGCCGAGTTGGCGCGCATCGCCAAGAAGGTCAGTCTGGTCGCGCCTTCGCATGGCGACCTGGACTCCGTCATGGGGCGTAAAGTGCGATCGGCACCGAACGTGGAAATCCTGGAAGGCTTCAGAGTCAACGCTGTAATGGGAGATGACTACGCGCGAAAAATCGTCATTCAAAGGAACGACGAAGAACGAGAGCTCGAAGCGGATGCGTTCTTCGTAGAACTTGAATTGCAGCCCCAATCGCAGATTGTCGCCGATCTGGTGGATTGTGATGAATTGGGCCGTATTAAAGTAGACAGCAGCAATAAGACCTCCGTCGAAGGCGTCTTCGCCGCAGGTGATGTTACCAATGTGATGGCCGAACAGGTCCTCATTGCCGTTGGGGAAGGTGTAAAAGCCGCTCTCTCCGCCTACGAATACTTATTAGAGTATGCGGACGATTGAAGGGGACAGGGTCGCCAAAAAGAGGGGATTTACAAACCGCCTTTGACCGGGAAGTATCTGGGTGTCATCTCTGGTGATGCCCCCTCCAAAGTTCATCCATCGAGAGAAGTCTGGGTTGACTTTGCCGATACGATGAATCGTACCGTGCCAAAATTAATTCGGATGTGGTTCAATATCGAATACATGAAGATACCCATACCTAGCAGTTCAAGCCCCTCTTCCAAGACCACGAACGCCTGATAAGCAAAATTCCCAATGCCGTACAATGCATCCTGCCGCCCACCTAGATACTCGAAGCCAGCGACACCCGAAAGATAGACCAGTCCAGAAACAATGAATAACACCTTTGTCTCACCAGGTAGGCGCAGGACAAACCGCAAGTAAATGACTCCAACCAAAATAGCGAGTGCGCCGTACGGAATCAGCCATACCATGTCATAGAGCGCTTCAGGATTATATACTCCCCGCAGCGGTCCGCCCAACTTCTCATGGATTCGGACGGTCTCATCCACCGCCATGTACAAGAAAAGAATAGCGAGACCGATCCAATAAAGAAAGCCCGAGGATCGATTTCGTTTTACAAGATGGGCGACGACGAACAACAAAAGACTACAAATCCCCAGCCCCATTGAAGAAACGAAAGTGGGGATACTATCCTCACGATTGAGATCAAAGAAATAGAATCCAAATGTCCTGCCGTAGAAATGATCAGTAATTCGTCCCCCGATATGACCCAGTACCATAATGAGGGAGACGGTGAGAAATATCATCGCCACTCTCTTCGGTTTCACCGAAATATCCATTATCACCAATCCCTTTCATCTCGCAGGGCAACCGAGTGTGTTGCGAGGAACAGCTTCCAATTTACACAACCTTGAAACGCCACAAGGGTAGCCAGTACTACTCTTCACGTCAAGTATCAATCTGGAAAATAAAAATGTGACTCAGTTTCCCGATACTTGCGGAATCAATCTATCAAACCTTGATTCTTAATGTACTGCATAAAGGCATTCTTAGTTTCTGAACTGGCAAGCAAGTCGGCCACGATTTCGAGTTCAAGATCCTGGCTTTCGCGCAAGCTCAGGTCATAACCGGTATGGATGATCCGTTTGGATAGTTCCAAAGCTTTCGCAGGCACTTCAAGCAAGCGTCTGGCCAGATCCAATGCGGTTTGATCCAGTTCATCTGGCGCAACAATCTGATGAATCAATCCATACCGCAGCGCCTTTTCTGCCCTGAAGCGCCCACCGAAATAAAGGATTTCCTTCGCTGCCGCCATGCCAGCCAGGCGCGTGATGCGTTTCGTGCCCCACAGTATCGGAAGCCCCATTTTGATCTCCGGTAGACCGAAAACCGTACGTTTGCTGGCGACCCGAAAATCACAACACAGCGCCAGCATCAATCCGCCCCCGAGGCAAAAACCATGCAGCTTGGCGATCGTCGGTTTCCCCAGAGATTCAAAATCATCCACACATCGCTGCATCTCGGCAATAAACCGGCGGTTATCTTCTGCAGAAAAATCCATCCTTTCCGAAAGCATCTGGATATCAAGACCCGCTGAGAAATGGCGCCCTTCTCCCTGAAGGATGACCACTCTGGCATCGTCGTCTTCATGCAATTGTGTGGTGATCTCCTGCAGCTCGATCATTGAATTGAAATTCAGGGTATTGAGTGGATCGACGCCCTGGATGGCAAGCGTAAGGATTTGATCTTCTTTACTTACTTCCCAACTGCGGTATTCCATCGGCATCCTCTTTCTGAATTCATTTTACCGCTGCGCAATCAATGTTCTAGGTCAACGTAGAAAACCATTAGACGAGTTTCAGCTGATATCGGACTATTGTACAATAACGAAAAGCTTCCATTTGATTGTGCAGTAGGGTAATGGAGCTTATTGTCGTTTCCAGATCTACCAGTAGCTCTTTCGGATTTACAGATCTTCAACCTTGCATCTGTAGAACAACAATGAGCATATACACAGGATGGTTTGAGATATCCTCCAGGAGAATGCAATCATGGTCGAATACAATGGGAAAGAAATCCGCTGTGGGGAATGTCCTCTACGTAAACGTGCAGAGGCCAGGCCGAACTCGCTGATTGCCCGTTTCTGGCGCTGGCATACCACCTGGTGTCCCGGATGGAAAGTTTATCAGCAATACTTATCCGAACAGGAAGGCTCGCCTGAAGGATAGCATCCAACCGGAGTAAATGTACCCACAAGATTGAATGTTCGTCCTGAAAAAATATTAGGTTCAAGTTGCGAGATCAATTGCGAATTGTGAATTCTCTCTTTGCATATTTCCGTGTGTTACATTCCACCTGCCGTCTCGATCCAATCGCCGAGCGGCCACCCCCATGCTAAAATTGCCGCGTTGCTACAATTCTCGGTGCCGCGAGATAGGGAGCATTATTCACTTCGTGTGCCACATGCCGAAGATCTGCCTGAGAGCAGGACTCAAACGCCAACTTCCAGGCATGAGAACACGGAGGTAACTTCATGCCAGCAGCGAAGGAATTGAATTATAAGTTTCGCTTCGTTCGCAATAAAAACGCCATTGGATTATTCGCCAAAAAAGCCACCGCTACAGACCGGGAATTAATCCTCGCTAAAGAACCAATCGACTACGCCGACATCATTAACAGCACCTGCCGAGATCAACGCATTGCTCTTTCAATCGCGCCGGAAGCAACTTTAGGCGAAAATACGCGCAAAGCCCTCCAGGCAGATCAGATTTTGGTCCTGGAAGTCTCCCAAGGTAGAACCAATGACCTGGAGAGGCACATTGATCGTGCATCCTCGGCGATTCAAGCCGAGCAGCATCGTCAGGAACTGATCAACGCTGGCAAAGCCAACCGCTTCCACAGTATCCAATGTTCAAATTGTCAGGCAACTATTGATCTCTCGGATTTCAACCGTACGTCTTACGTTTATTGTCGATACTGTGAATCGATCATCAAATCAAGCGGTGAGATTGTCACACCCGGCGATTCATACCGCATTTGTGATGAATGCGGAATGTTCGATCGCGTCCGAGAGTATACCCACTTCAACTTCTATTTTCTACTTGTTGTTTACGGTTTTTCCTACCACCGCGTTCATGTCTGTGATAACTGTGCCGTGCATCTAGCCAAACTCGCGCTGCCGCGAAACCTGGTCTTCATCCTGGGTGTACCCTCGGCAATCTACATGTGGATCAAAGCCATTACCGGGCGTGATCCTTCTCTGCGAGCCTTAGCCAAGGCCAACGCCCTCGCCCGCAAAGGGAAATTCAAAGAAGCGGATGAAATCTACGTCCAATTTGCTGGACCATACCCCGAACATCCCGCGCTGCTGCGCAACCGCAGTCTTGGACATCTCTACGGAAACAACCTCAATGCCGCCGCCAGTCTGCTCAGCCGCTCGCTTAAATCCTGTAACAACTACCTACCATCGTTACAACTTGCACGCCGGTTGAAACAGGCTGCTTCGAAAGTCAAAGAACCCAATCACATCTAAGCCCTCCCGGTAATTGGAACGAAATCCAGTTCACATCGACATCACCTGATTTAGCTGTTGTAAAGCAGCGGATAGGGATTCTGATGTTTTGAAGAACCTCCCCATATCCCTGTGACATATTTCACTATCCACATCCACCTTCCGGGTCTAATATATTGGACAAGATTAGGCAAATATCCCACCTGCCTGGCGCCAATCGCGCCATTTGGGTTGTTTTTGGTGAAGGTACAAGGTGCCAGGAGATTGTCGTCCATTCCCCAGTAACGGAAGAGAGAAGGCCGAAAGCGTCCTCGTGATCGGAGGCGGCGTTGGTGGTATGCGTGCCGCCATCGATCTGGCTGAGGCCGGAATCCACACCTATTTACTCGAACATACCCCCTCGCTGGGTGGGCGCGTCTCCCAACTCGGTTTCATGTTTCCAACACACGACTGCGTACTCTGCCGGGGTACCTCCGACCATGGATTCGGTTGTACACGGCCTTCAATCACCCCCGCCTTACTGGATCAAAACAAACACCCCAACATCACCATCCTCACTTCAACCGACCTGATCAGCTTCGAGGGGCAGGCTGGCGATTTCAGGGTGACACTTGGCGAGCGAGCGAAAATCGTCAACCCAAGCCTTTGCATAAATTGCGGTCGATGTGCCGAAGTATGCACGCAAGTCCGTCCCAGCGAATTTCAACTTGGATTGAGCACTCGCAAGACCATCGATAAATCGGCTCCTCGCTCCCTGCCGAATGCATATTACATATTGGAGAAAAGCGACTACTGCGATGACTGCCGAAAATGCCTGGCCGTTTGTCCTACACAGGCTATCGATCTCGATGCTCAACCGAGAAACCACGAGATTCATGTCGGCGCAGTAATCCTGGCGATGGGATTCCAGCCCTTCGATCCATCCTCGATGCCAGAATTAGGCTACGGCCGGATTCCGAATGTGATCACTTCGATGCAGTACGAGCGCCTGGCCTCCCGTTCAGGTCCCACGGAAGGTATCGTCAGACGCATATCGGATGGGGAAGTCCCAAAACGCATTGCCTGGCTGCAATGCATTGGCTCACGCGATCAAGTAAATCCATACTGCTCATCCATCTGCTGTATGTACGCCACCAAAGAAGCCATGCTGGCCAAACAACGCGATTCCAGCATCGACTGTCACATTTTCACAATGGATGAGCGGGCTTTTAATAAGGAATACAATCAATACTACCGTCAAGCCCGAGATGATTTCGGCATCCATTACACACGCTGCCGCATCTCATCTATCGACGAAGACCCATCGACAGGAGAAGCCATCCTGCGCTACCCCTCTGGGCGCATGCACGGTGAATCTTCTCCCGGCCAGGGTAGAGTGCAAGAAGCGCGCTTCGATCTTATCGTCCTGGCCGTGGGTATTCGGCCTCCAAAGGGCGCCATCGATATTGCCAAGAAGCTGGGGATCGCCATCAATGAATATGGCTTCTGTGAAACAGATAAATTTTCGCCCCTGGCCACTTCCCGTCCGGGCGTTTTCGTCTGCGGTGCTTTCGCTTCCCCCAAGGAGATCGCAGAAACCATCCTGGATGCATCAGGTGCAGCGGCCGAAGCCATGCGTATCATGCACGACCATCTCGGGGAAAATACCTTCAGTCGGGCACAGCCCTTTCTGACAACACTTGATCCAGTCCAGGAGATGGAAGCAGATCACCTCGACCCAAAGATAGGTGTCCTGCTCTGCGGGTGCGCCGGCGAAATATCACAAGTCATCGACCTGCACAAAGTCGCCGATTTCGCCAGGACGTTGCCGGCGGTGGATCAAGTCGAGATTCATCCCCTCGCCTGTCTCGAAGACGGACAGGCTCAATTGCAGCGAATGGTGACCGAAGGTAAAGTCAACCGTATCGTCATCGCAGCCTGCAGCCACCGCATGCATGAACCGCTTTTCCAGCGACTTGCATCAGAAGCGGGGCTCAATCCCTACTGGATCGAAATCGTCAACCTGCGCGAACACTGTTCCTGGGTACATGGCAACGATCCGAAAGGCGCCACGCGCAAGGCACGCGAACTGCTCCGAATTGGTGTCGAGCGCGTTCGTCAAGCAGATACCATTCACAAATTCCAGCGCCAACCCAACCGGGCTGCCCTGGTGATTGGCGGAGGGGTGGCGGGAATGACATCCGCTCTAGGCATCGCCGACGCAGGTTTCGAAGTGCACCTGGTGGAGAAGAGTGGTGAATTAGGCGGCAATCTACATCATATTTACTTCGTCGCCGAGAATGCCAATCCCCAACGCCTTCTGCGAGATCTGGTTAACCGCATCCTGAGCCATAAGCGCATCACCCTCCACCTGCACAGTCAAATTGTGCATCACACCGGAAGCGTGGGCGATTTCCGCGCGCGCATTCGCACAGTTAACGGCGATGACACTTATCAAGAGAGAGAAATTCGGCACGCAGCGGTTATCGTAGCAACGGGCGGCCAGGAGGCCAATGCGGACCGTTACCTGCTTGGACAGGATCCGAGTATCCTGCGTATGTCGGAATTGGAGGAAATGCTCGCACACCAACCCGAGCGTATAACGCGTCTGAAGTCCGTGGTGCTTATCCAGTGTGTGCAGCCCAAGGGTGAAGAAGAATATTGTTCACGAATTTGTTGCACCAATACGATTAAAAATGCCTCGCGCTTGAAAATGCTCAACCCACAATGCCAGGTAATCATCCTTTACAAAAACATCATCACCTACGGATTTCGAGAAAAATACTACCTGGATGTGCGTAAAAGAGGTGTGCTCTTCGTGCGTTACACCGATGCCACTCCGCCTCGGGTCCGTCTCGAAAAGAGGAACGACGGCATGAAAACCGTCGTCGAGGTAGACGAACATATCTTCGGGCGAACGCTGGTGTTCGAACCCGACATGATTGCATTGAGTATGTCGATTCAACCCTCGGTTGGCACCAGTAAACTAGCGCAGGTGTTAGGCGTCCCCAAATCACAAGAAGGCTTCTTCCTCGAGAGCCACTTGAAGATGCGGCCTATGGAATTTTATGATGAAGGTATCTTCCTGGCCGGCATGGCACATTATCCCAAATTCATCGAGGAAACAATCACGCACGCTATGGCCTGTGTTGGAAGAGCACTGACAATTCTAAGCCGCCCCAGTATCCAATTGGGCGGTGTTGTGGCAGAGATCGACCCTCAACGTTGCACCGGCTGCCTCACCTGTGTTCGCACCTGCCCATTCGGCATCCCTGAAATGCGTTACGACCAATGCGGTGTAGGACAACTCGGCGGAGCGGCCTGGATCGATCCGGCTCGCTGCCATGGTTGTGGAACCTGCTCGGCGGAATGTCCGGCCCGCGCCATTCAACTCATACAATATCGCGACGAGCAAATCAATTCTGCCCTCGGACAGTGGGTGCCCGACCTGCCGGTGGGGAATGAAACACAATCCCAATCCTTGAGGCTCGAGGAGTAAAGTGAAGGATAAGCTTCGTGACTTCCCATCCCACTCTCGCCCTGTCCTTCCTCCTTCAAGGTAGAGAACATCGAGTTTGAGAAGTGAAAAGTGCAGACACACAACTCAGACAGCAATATCTCGTTGAGCTGGATGAAACGCTCTGCGATGGATGTCGTAAATGCCTGCCTGTATGCAGCTTTAGGGCATTAACTTGGGTGCGCGCCGATAATGAGCTGCTGATCGACACCTGGGCGTGCACTGGATGCGGGACCTGTCTGACAGTGTGTCCCCAAAAAGCACTTACACTTCAACCCAGAGGCTCCAAATGACTCCTGCTGATGATTTCTCGCCCGAAATCACTGTCTTCTCATGCATATACTGCGCATCTATGGCCGCCGATACCGCCGGCGCATTACGCCTCGAATATCCCGCCAACATAAAGATCATCCGCCTGCCCTGCACAGGCAAGACCGACGTGCAATACCTTCTCAACGCCTTTGAAGAAGGCGCCGATGGCGTTTACATCGTTGCCTGCAGCATGGGTAACTGTCACCATGAGCGGGGCAACGAGCGTGGATACGCAAGAGTGCAACGGGCAAAGAGCCTGTTGGAACAAATCGGCATCGAACCGGAGCGGTTGGAGATGTACTTCGTTTCAGGCGGTATGGGAGCTACCTTCGCCGAGATCGCCCGGGACATGACCGAACGCATTCGTGAACTTGGTCCCAATCCACTTAAGAAGAACTCGCCTCTACCCCAAAAAGAGCAAGCCTGACCGGTTTTCAATAACTCATACGCTTTAAGTTAAAAATTATCCGGAAAGATGAAATTTTCAGAGCGGAATTCAATGATCCGTCAACCAGATCATATTGGTGGCTGTTCTTAGTTCAAAGGTTTATCTTTATTGAACGCAAACGCTCCGCCACATCTTCCGCAGTCAGATCGCGCTGCGCTTCGGCCAACATCTCGAATCCCACCAGGAATTTCTTTACCGTCGCCGAACGCAATAACGGGGGGTAATAATGGGCATGCAACTGCCAATGATCATTTGGTTCTTCACCGCATGGCGCACCGTGCCAGCCCATCGAATACGGAAACGAAACATCGAAGAGTGCATCGTAGCGTAATAACAACTCTTTCATCACCTGCGCAAGTTGTTTTCGCTCTTCATCACGTAAATCAGGCAACCTGAGAACATGGCGTTTGGGCAGAAGTAATGTTTCAAAAGGCCAGATCGCCCAAAAGGGAACCAATGCCACCCAACCCTCGTTTTCAACGACCACACGCTCACCAATCTCACGCTCTTCCTGCAGGTAATCCAGAAGTAACACGCCCCCTTCGCCTTCGGTGTACGCTCTCTGACTACGGTCTTCTTTCATCGGCTCGTTGGGTAATGTATCCAGCGCCCAGATCTGGCCATGGGGATGCGGATTCGAAGCCCCCATCATCGCGCCTTTATTCTCAAAGACCTGCACCCAACGATATGTCTGGCCCAAATCCGAGACCTGTTCCGCCCAACAGTCAATCACACGTCGGATCATCTCTGGATTCATTTCCGCCAACGTTAGATCATGACGCGGGGAGAAACAAACCACCCGGCACGTCCCGCGAACTCCTGCGGAACGCAGCAGCCCGTTTTCCTCATCCGATGAATCAACGCCCTCCGGCAGCAAGGCCTGAAAATCGTTGGTAAAGACATACGTTTGTTCATACATGGGATTGACCACACCACCCACTCTTTGATTTCCCGGACAAAGGTAGCAATCCGGATCGTACTTGGGGCGGTCCTCTCGAACTCGATCCTCGACCTCCCCCAGCCACGGTCGTTTGGCACGGTGGGGGGACACGAGCACCCATTCCCCGGTCAGGGCATTATAACGTCTGTGCGGCTGTTCACGAAACGATTGCATATTATCCATTCCCGAATACGATCCAAATTGCATCGACCCAGATCACAAAACCGTTTACGCTAACGTTATCGGTAACAATATAACGGTCCGTACTCTTTATCGATTGAATTATTTCTCCTGCCCTTCCGTCAAAACCAGTACTACTACCCTGTAATATGACGAAAATCACTTGATTCGAAATCACTCGTTAGGGCATGCTAATAAATACAGCATATGTTATCGATAACGTTATCGATAACAATTATAGGCAATTATGGACCTAAAAACAAGAATCACGATCAAAGACGTTGCCCGCGAAGCGGGTGTTTCCACACAAACTGTGTCTCGTGTGTTAAATGAGCGGCCAGATGTCTCCTCCGAGACGCGCTTGCGTGTGCAGCAGGTGATCGTCGAATTGGGATACTCGCCTAACGTTGTCGCTCGCAACTTGAGCCGCGGGCGCACCAGCACACTTGGCGTCATCAGTTACGGTCTGATCTATTTCGGCTCATCAGGCGTTATTGCAGGTATCGAGAATAAAGCCAACGAACTTGGTTATTCCCTCACCCTCAGCCTGATTGACCGCGTCGAACCTTCCAGAGTCGAAAGCATTATATATGACTTCCTGTCACGCCGTGTGGAAGGCATTATCTGGGCGGTGCCGGGAAATATCAATGTCGCTGACTGGCTGACAGAAAAATTTTCCGACGTACACATTCCAGTTATGTACATCAACATGGGCCACAATGGATCGGATTTCGTTGCCGCAATGGACAATCGCCTCGGCGGCCGACTCGCCACGGAACATCTGTTGCAGGTCGGTTACCAACGTGTTGGTATCATCACCGGTCCATATCACTGGTGGGAAGCACAGGAACGATTAATGGGCTGGCAGGAAACCGTCGAAGCGGCAGGATATTCCGATATCGACAGACTGATCGTCGAAGGCGATTGGAACGCGGCCAGCGGAGACGTCGGGCTGCACTCGCTGCTCGATCAAAGCCCGGAAATCGACGCCGTCTTCGTCTCCAACGATCAGATGTCGCTTGGAGCGCTTCAAGCCGCACGACGTCTGGGCTTAAATGTGCCAGAAGATCTGGGCATCGTCGGTTTTGACGACATACCGGAGGCGGCGTACTTCTACCCATCCCTCACCACCGTCCACCAAGACACACAGAAATTGGGGGCGCTGGCCGTACAGCAACTCCATACCCTCATCCAAGCCGAGCAACGTGATGAAGCTCTTGAGCCGGAGATCGCGTGGGTAAAACCCCGCCTGATCATCCGCAAGAGTTCCGCACGAACATGAACCAACTATCGAGATTTTTGTTTACATCCCGTAAATGCGAGGCTCGATGGAGAATTCATTCAAGAACACCAAGGATATCGTTGCAGCCCCAAAATCTGAAACAAGCATGCAGCAATTACAAGCCACAAAGTGTAGTCCGTGAGCAATCGCGCCAATGAACCCGATACAGTAAACGTGGGAGGAGGTGTCAATAGATCAATCACATCAGGTCCAACTTTGGAAAACGATACGGGTAAACCAAATCACATGAGGAGGATAGAATGAGGAAATTACACTGGCTCTTGGCCGCGCTGCTGGTTTTCAGCCTAATACTGACTGCCTGCGGCAAAGCCGAAACCCCCACCGATGAAGGTGTCGCAGAAGAACCATCAGATGTCACCGTTGATGAACCTGGTGACACCGAGGGTCCTGCACCCGCGGCGGATGACAAGTGGTGCTCAGGCACAAATATCATCTTCTTCCCCGGCGGTTCCCCAGGTGGCCCCTTCGCCACCGTTGTGTACAATGGCGCCCTTCAAGCCGAAGATGACTTGGGCCCGAATGTCGAATATGTCTGGTCCGACTGGAATCCCGAGAACATGATTACCCAGTTCTCAGAAGCCGTCGCCACAGCGCCCGATGGCATCGCCATTATGGGGCATCCAGGTGATGATGCATTCGCCCCGTTGGTCGAAGAAGCTGAAGCACAGGGCATCGTCGTCACCAGCATGAACACCCAGCTGGCCAATCTACAAGCGATGTACGCTTCCAACGGCTTTGGCTATGTCGGCGCCATCCTGTATGACGCCGGGTATGCACTCGGTTCAGAGGCGGTTAACCGCTTCGGTCTGGTAGCAGGCGACCAGGCGTTCGTCTGGGGCCTCCTGGCACAAGCCGGGCGCGGTGAACGCACACAGGGTGTAGTTGATGCACTCGAAGACGCCGGCCTGGAAGTCATCTATCAGGAGATCGATGACGCCACCAACGCCGACGCCGCGGCTGGCGTCCCCACCTTCACGGGTATCATGTCCGCCAATCCAGGTATCAAGCTGGTCGTCACCGACCACGGTGCGCTGACAGCTACCCTGGAGACGTATCTGACGAGCGCCGGCCTTGGCCCGGATGATGTCTACGCCATTGGCTTCGACCTCTCCTCCGCCACGGTGGAAGCCGTACGCGGTGGTTGGACCGACCTGGTGATCGATCAGCAGCAGTGGCTGCAGGGTTACATGGCTGTGCTGCAAATCTGCCTGACCCACAACTACGCATTCACTGGCCTGCAAATTGACACCGGCGCCGGCTTCCTGCACGCCGGAAACGTCGATCTGTTGGCCGCTTTGGTCGAAGAGCAGATTCGCTGATCCAATGCATTGGCGTCGCAGACGTATAAAAACCGGTCATCAAACGAGTCTGCGACCATAAATCATGAGGACTAGATGACTGCAACAAATAGAGACAGATCAAAATCCCATCATTGCTTTAACACAGTCATCTAGTCCCCACCAGTATAATATGACTTACACAATCGTGGTTCATCACTTTCTCACACCTAGACGCAAGGGCGGCAAATCCACAAACCCCTCGGATACGCTTTACGCCCTGGCGTCTCTATGTGAGTGAAAGCACTCTTACTCGCTGAGCGTGAAACCATTGACGGGAGATGATTTTATGGACTATCGCCTGGAATTGAATAATGTTTCGAAGTCATTTGGAAAAGTGAAAGCGCTGCAAGATATTAATTTTCAACTCGGACAAAACGAAGTTGTCGGCTTGCTGGGAGATAACGGTGCCGGAAAATCAACCATGATCAAGATCATGACCGGTTACTTTCGACCGACAGCTGGGCAAGTTCTCTTCGGCGGCCAGCGGATTGACAATCTAACTGTCCCCAGAGCCCGTCAAATGGGGGTGGAAACTGTTTACCAGGAACGTGCCCTGGCTGAATTGCAAACTCTCTGGCGCAATATTTTCTTGGGACGCGAGCTAAATAACCGGTGGGGCTTTCTCGATGTCAAGAAAATGAAGGCGGAAACCCATCGCCTGATGACGCAGTCGATGGGATTTACATCGACAGCTATAACTCCCAATTCAAAAGTTGGGAAGTTCTCGGGCGGCGAACGACAGGGCGTCGCCATCGTACGTGCACTTTACTTTGACGCAGATATTATCGTACTCGACGAACCCACAATGGGCCTCTCACTTAAAGAAACCGAAAAATTGCTAAGTTTCGTGCGTGATATCAAAGCGGCTGGTAAATCTGCCGTTTTTATCGACCACAATATTTACCACGTCTACTCAGTCTCCGATCGGATTGTGGTTGTTGACCGCGGCAAAATCGCGGGCGAGTTCTTAACCAAAGACATCACCCTGGAAACCCTGATGGAAAAAATGATCCATGTTGCCGAAACGGGCACTTTGGACTAGCCACTTTCATACAAAAGGATTAAGCAATGACCTCGAAAACGAATGAAATTTCCGTAGATGCCGGCCGGGCCTACAAGGAAAGCTTCAATTTTGTGAACTTTGTGCGGTCCTATGGCACCCAACTCGGTATCGTGGGCGTTTTCTTCGGCATGTGGATCTTCTTTATCGTTATGGCACCGAACACCTTTCTCTCACCCAATATCTATTATTCCTTCATGTCTACCATCCCCTTTTTCGCCATGATGGCCATGCCCCTTACCGTCCTTGTGATTGCAGGGGAGATGGATTTGTCCTTCCCTTCCATCATGGCTATGGGCACGGTGACTTTTCTGCTGACCTACAATGAAGTCCAGAATGTTTGGCTGGCATTTGCCGCAGCGCTCGTGACCGGCTTGTTCATCGGCTGGCTAAATGGGATTATCGTGGTCAAGTTTGGCATCCCTTCCCTGGTGGCTACGATTGGCACCCAATTCTTCTGGCGGGGTGCAGTGTTGGTCCTCTCTGAGGGACACAGCGGGACCCTGGTTTACACCAAAGAAACCTTCCTACGTCCACTACTGGTCGGTAAAATCGGTAACGTTTTCCCCATGCAGATGCTGTGGCTAATCATCATTACTGTCGGATCCTGGGTGTTGCTCAACCGGCATCGTTTTGGAGCGCACATCTACCTGATCGGGGATAACGCCAACAGTGCCGAGTTGATGGGTGTAAACACCGGACGCGTGCGCATACAGGGTTTTATGCTCGTTGGTTTGATCGCAGCCTTCGCCGGCATCGTCGCCAGCCTACACGTGACCTACTTCTGGCCCAGCCAGGGTGAGGGGTACTTACTGAAAACATTGGCATCGATCTTCCTCGGCGGCACATCCGTATTCGGCGGTGTCGGGACGATCCTGGGCACCTTCGTCGGCGCTTTCATGATCGGCGCCATCGAGGCCGCCACAGTCGCCATCGGCTGGACCGGGTTCCTAACCCAATTGATCTACGGCTTAATCATTGTGCTGTCGGTCATCATGCACACCTATCTCGGCAAGCGTTTGGGGTAGCGTAGATACAACCTGGCTTATTCAATTTAACTATCGCGGATGACTCTTCCCACACCGTTTAGCCAAACGAATTTTCTTCTGGTGCGATGATGCAACGACAACAACGCAGGGAATTACTCGAAAACGAATTCGAAAAACGATACAAGGCAGCCCCCAGCAAATGGGTTCGTGCTCCCGGACGCGTGGACTTAATCGGCAGCCACACGGATTACAATCAAGGCTTTGTCCTCATTCAAGCCATCGATCGAGACATCTGGATCGCCGCTGCCCCTCGCAGTGATGGCATCGTGCGAATTTCCTCGCTCAACGCAGAAGGGATGCGGGAATTCAAACTAGCTGAGATTTCCTTCGACACTGATATGACCTGGACGAATTACGTTCGAGGCGTAGCACACATTCTTCAACTAGAGGGGTATGCGCTGACGGGATTCGATGGCTTGATTCACAGCACGATTCCCTTCGGCAGCGGTTTGAGTTCCTCCGCCGCGCTGGAAGTATCCACGGCGGTGCTTTTTAAAGAACTGGCGGATTGGTCCCTTGATCCTGTTCAACGAGCATTGCTTTGCCAGCGCGCCGAAAATGAATTCGTCGGTATGAACTGCGGCATCATGGATCAATACGCTTCCTCGGTTGGGCAAGAGGATGCCGTGCTGCTGCTCGATTGTCGTTCGATCACCAGCCAGGTAAAACCCTTTGCGCCCGGGGTACAGGTCATAGCTTGCGACACGCGCGCCGAACGCAGTCTTGTCGATTCCGAATATCACGAACGCCGGTCGCAATGTGAACAAGGAGTCGCCGTGCTTGCGAACGTCTATCCGGAAATTCAATCCCTGCGTGACGTCAGTCTGCAGCAGATCAACGAACACAAGGCGGATTTGGATGCGGTAGTCTACAACCGCTGCCGCTTTGTGATTGAGGAGAATCAGCGTGTATTGGCGGTCGCCGAGGCAGTCTCCTGTGGAGATTATGCCCGCGCCGGACAAATGATGCTGGATTCATTCCAGGGTGCGCATGATTTGTATGAGATCGTATCCGGCGAAATGATCGCCATGAAGAATGCGATTATGTCCGCTCCGGGTGCACTCGGCACGCGCGGCGCAGGCGCCGGCTTCGGAGGCTGCCTGGTGGCTCTCGTGGAAGACGAACACGCAGAAACCTTCTCCGACCAGGTCCTCGGAACTTATAAAGAATACACCGGTATCGATGCGCGGGTTTTCCCCGTGCGAGCGGCTGCCGGCGCAGGTGTTCTCACCTTTCCAAATATTGAAATTCAGTAAACTGATCGATCGCCTTCAAGGCACAAGATCGATTTCCCAATCCGCACTTGCCACATTAATCGTCGTGCTGTTTCCCGGCCAGTACAAGTGGCTCCAATAATTTGCGCCTCGCAGTGTGGAGGGATTGCGCCCCAGCGTAACGATTATTCGATCGGGATTGAAATACGCAAAGTACGTATCTCGGTTGATCGGCGAACGCCCCAGTGTGGGATCCATCGACACCCAGCCAACCGCAGGGAAGTACACTTCCAGCCAGGCATGTTCGAATGGCATTTTTGCCACTTCATCCGCCTCCGGGTATCGCAAACCAGCTATATAGCGCGCTGGAATCCCCGCCGCCCGGCTGAGTGCCATCATCAGCGAGGCGAATTCACTGCAGTCCGCCCCCATGACACCAAAAGTGGCCTGCGCGCCCCAATCGTCCGCATTGGTGCTGTAGACCAGGTTTTCGGCGACATAATCATAGAAAGCACGTACCTGTTCGCATACGGTCTGCTTTCCCGCCGCCAGTTCCCGCGATAAAGATACGATTTGTGGATTGGCAGATTCGATGTGCAGCTCAGCATGCGTGAACTCATCCGGCAGGTCGCCTTCGCACTGCGACCAGGAGTACACCACCTCGAATACCTCAACTTCTGTTTCGATGGTCACTTCGAGTGTTTCACCAGGAGCATGCTCGGAGAGCTCGAACTCCGCATACAAATTGCCATATTCGTCTGTGAGCAGCACGTAGGAGTCGGGTGAAATCTCACGCCACTGAACCTGCTGAAAAGGCTGCAGATCGCGGATCAACGCCACCCACAGATTTTGTTTCTCGGGTTGTCCCGTTCCGATGTTTGACAGAATCAGATGCTGCCGTACGAGGTACCGCCGGGATTCCCCCAGCGAAACCCCATCGGGATTCGGACCCGCCTCCGTCGCAACGACCTTTGGAGAAGCGCAGGCAGCAAACAAACTCAACAACCCGATGTATAACACTTTTCGCATAACTTCATTATAGGAGGAATACAATTGATGTGTTACTCAATACTGATGCTTTCAATCTCGAAACAGCAGCTTATGTTTCAAAGGTCCGGACCAGACGTAATCGTTTCGATCGGCCTCACCGGGGCCCTTGAAATCATCGATCGGGCAGATTAAGGTTTCTTTCTCCCCGATCCGAAAGACGATTTCGTCCCTGAGCACCTTGCCTACGAACTTATAGGCAAGATCAGCTGAGTCAAATCGAAGCTCCGTGTGTGTTCCGATTTGCACGATCACTTCCTGCCACACAAACATCATACGCACATTCCCAACCGCGGAATTTATTGGGGGGATAATGTATGGCTCATCACGTGAATGCTCAAAGTATCCCCAATATTCTTCCGGAACAAAGATCGCAAGCCGCTCAAGACCGATTCCGGGCACGAACGGAATCCCTGCGAGATTCTCATCGCTTTGGAGATCCTGGTCCTGGCTCTCCTCACCGAAAGAGAAATCGTCATCACGCTCATCCGTGGGCTGAATGGAACGCACGACGCTAATGATCAAAGTAACTGCCAAAATAAAAATAAACAGCGTAACGAAATCCATCTTATTTCCCAACCCATACCTTATCTTCGCCGTGCTTACACCATACAAGCGGTATTGGAGTCGTCGTCCTGAACACAGTTACCATCAGATCATCGACGATCATCCTCATCGATTTAATGAAACATCGGGAATATGAAACTCCAGAGCTGAGATCGATCAGGCCTCCGTGGTCCCTTGATCTGTCAATTCGATCCTTGGAAGCAAGCCACGCACAGCCCGCCACGAGATCGTCCCGGCGATCGCTCCCGCCACCAAACCACCGATCGCGGCCGGCCAGACGGCGAGCGCAAGCTGGCTTACCTGCGCCGACTTATCCAGCATTTCCACGTATCGTTGCGCCAGATAAAATATTACCAGCGCGGTGCTTGCTCCACCAACACTTCCAATCCACCAGCCTGTGAGATTATCTCCCACCCATCGATTGGCCTTCTCAACCCTCTCTCGCAGCACAAGCCACTGCATAACGGCCATCCCAACGGCGAAGATAAGTCCGACCACAACACCAAAAATCACTAAAAAGAGCCGCTCCGGCTCATCGTTCTTGAGCGCCGTGCTTATCACCGATTGAACGTTCAATAAAATCGCCAATGCCGGTGCAGAGCCGAGTGCGGTTGCCAGCAGCCACCATCTGAGTTCGATGCTATCTCGCAACACGAGCCACTGCATCGAACCCAGGACGCAACCATAGAGAACGCCACTCCAAGTCAATGCGCCCATGCTATCGATTTTCTTCATCGCCACAGCCGATGCGCCGGAGGCGATGGCGACACCAAGTGTGGTTACCAGGATCCAACTACTTTTCCTTATCTTCACGGCAGGAAGGAGCTTCTCTTTTATGGCGGTAAATTTCTCGGAGACGATACGCACTTTCACTCTGGATGTATCCACAAACTCACTGACATGCTCTGTGATTTCAGCTTGAGGTCCCGGCCGTTGTTGTCTCAAAATAATCCGTAACGTAAAACCAGAAATTAATGCTGGGAACAACCCCAACATCATCACCAACGAAGGGATAAACGCTACATAAAGAACAATCCCCCCCAGAGGTGTTGAGCCCCACCGATATCATAGGCAAAGACTCTTTCGGTATAACCGAGGACATACACAGGAACGACAGCGCCCAGGCCCCAGCCAACTGTGTTGGCCACTACCCAGAGACCTGCTTTTCGGTAGCGCCGGAAGAGAGCTAGTGATTGAGTAGCCCCAAGCACCAAACCGGCTACGGTGTAACACCAGATCATCCCGCGCGCATCCGACTCGTAATCGCCTAACGACAAAATCACCGACACAAGAACATAACCCCACACACTTAAAAGAAACCAGGAGCTGGGCAATCGACCCCTGAGTAGCCAGAATTGCATCAAAGTCGCGATCCCCCCAATGATGAGTGAATATGCAGTGAGTATCCAGTGCCAATGTCCTTCATAGAGCATAGGACTAAAGAGGAAAAAACTTACCACCAAATGGATCAGAAACCATCGCCCGAATGGAAATTTCCGTGTGATATTTTTATTCTCCCTCATGAGTTCCCCCTCCCTTCATAGCAGCGAATTGATTTCCCCCTTTTACTGATTTAGTAAACCCATACGTGTAAGATTCGTTACATATTGTCTGGACAAATTTATGGTGAAAAAAACGACGAAGACGAACCGGATGCATCACAACACAACAAGATCAGCGAACTTACCTTCAAAATCGGACGAGGTTTATCCACTCTGCAGGTGACATCCTGCACTGCCCCACAATCCCCCCTGCTCCTATCATTATTCCATACCGAATCTCGTCGCAGAGCGCAAGAAAATCAAGCGCTCCCAGCCCACGGGAGGGGCCCTTGTCATCAAAGCAAAGGGCGCAGGCAGACCCCCTCGATCGGGCCCAAAACGACCCGCCCGCTCCCGTCGGAGCGGTCTTGGTCGTCGGCGGTGGCATCGCCGGCATGCAGGCCAGCCTCGATCTGGCCGACCAGGGCTACAAGGTCCACCTGGTGGAGACGAAGTCCGCCATTGGCGGACACATGGCACAACTCGATAAAACGTTCCCCACGAACGATTGCGCCATGTGCACCATCAGCCCGAAACTCGTCGACATCGGCCGCCACCTCAACATCGATCTGCGCGTCGACACCGACGTACTCAAAGTCGATGGCCAGCCCGGCGATTTCACGGTCACCCTGCGTCATAAACCTCGCTACATTGATCCCTTAAAATGCGTCGGTTGTGGTGATTGCGTCGATGTCTGCCCGGTCGTGCTGCCCGACCCGTTCAATGAATCGCTATCCTCGCGCCGCGCGGCGCACAAGCTGTACCCACAGGGCGTTCCCAACGCATTTGCCATCTCCAAATTGGGCATCTCTCCCTGCCGCGATGCCTGCCCTGCCGGCCAGCGAGCCCAGGGTTACATCGCCCTGATCCGCGAAGGCCGCTACGATGACGCCCTGCGCGTGATCAAGGAGGACAATCCCTTCCCCGGTATATGCGGCCGCATATGCAACCACCGCTGCGAAGATGCCTGCAATCGTGGCCTGATCGACGAGCCGATTAATATCCGCGCTTTGAAACGCTTCGTGACCGATAAGGTCTACCAGAATCCTCGCCAGGTGCGCGAACCCGTCGAAATCACCCGGAAAGCAAAGGTAGCTGTGATCGGCGCCGGACCGTGCGGCCTGACCGCCGCACAGGATCTGGCCATGCTGGGTTATCCGGTTACTGTTTTCGAGGCGCTGCCCGTCGCCGGCGGAATGCTGCGCGTCGGGGTGCCTGAGTATCGCCTGCCGACTGAGATCATCGAACGCGAGATCGCCGACATCCTCGACCTGGGCATTGATTTGAAACTCAACACCACGGTTGAGGACATGGATGAGTTATTCGACCAGGGCTATGAGGCGGTGCTCGTCGCGGTCGGCGCCCATGAGGGGATCCGTCTGCCGATCCCGGGCGCCGACCTTGAGGGCGTTCTGATCAATACCCGCTTCCTGCGCGATGTCCGCCTGGATAACCCGCCGGCGATCGGCGATCGTGTTCTTGTACTCGGGGGCGGTAACGTGGCTATCGACTGCGCCCGTACCGCCGTACGCATGGGCGCCGAAGTGCACATGGCATGCCTCGAGCCGCGCGACAACTTGCCCGGCCATGCCTGGGAAGCTGATGCTGCCGAAGAGGAAGGCGTGGTCATTCATGCTGACCGCACTTTCATCCGCATCGTCGATGACGGCAGCGGGCACGCGGCCGGCGTGGAATGCGCACAGGTCGCCCACTTTGATTTCGATCATGAAGGTCGCTTATCGGTTGAGACAGTTCCCGATTCGGAGCATGTGATCGAAGCGGGCACGATCATTTTTTCCGTTGGTCAGCGCGCTGGTCTGGCTTTCATCCCCGATGACGCCGGTGTGGGCGTCACCGCCCAACGCACTATAGCCATCAACCCCAACACCATGGCTGCCACACGACCGGGCGTTTTCGCCGCCGGTGACAGTGTCTCTGGCACAGCGTTCGTGATCGAAGCCGTGGCCTCCGGCCATCAGGCGGCCGAAAGCATCCATCGCTATTTGCGCGGCGATGAACTCGAGCCGGAGCCCAAACCCGAACTGCCGGTGGTGAAGTTCAGCCACACCGAGCTTCAGGCGCGTGTTCGCTCCGGTGAGATTAAGCCCACGGGACGGATCCCATTGCCCGAGCTTCCCGTCGAAGAGCGTAAGGGCTGCTTTGCCGAAGTCGAAGGCGGCTACAGCGACGAAGCGGCGCAAGCCGAAGCAGCTCGCTGCCTGGCCTGTGCGCTGTGCTCCGAATGTCTCTCCTGCCAGTATATCTGTGGGCGCGACGCCATCAATCACGACGAAGTAGCATCGATCGAGCAGCTGCGTGTGGGTGCGGTGATCCTGGCCCCCGGCTATGAAATCTACAACGCCGAGCTTTCAGCCGAGTACGGCCTGGGACGCTACCCCAACGTGATTACCGCCTTGCAGCTTGAGCGTTTGCTTTCTGCCTCCGGTCCTACAGCAGGGCATGTCAACCGGCCCTCCGATGGATCACCGGCGAAGAAGGTGGCTTTCCTGCAGTGCGTCGGCTCGCGCGACAAAAGTCATGACTACTGTTCCTCAGTATGCTGCATGTACGCCGCCAAAGAAGCGATCATGATCAAAGAGCACGATCCCGAAGCCGAAGTGCACGTGTTCATGATGGACATGCGCGCCTTCAGCAAGGGATACGAAAGCTACTACCGCCGCGCCCAGCAGCAATACGACATCCAATACACCCGCTGCAGGGTCTCCGAATTCAAAGAAGACCCGGACAGCCAGGACATCGTGGTTCGATACGCGAGTCAATCTCCCACAAATGGAAACGGAGTAACTGGCTCCAAGTCGCTGACCCCTGGGTTATTGATCAGCGAAGAACACTTCGACCTGGTCGTGCTCTCCGTCGGCATGGAAATATCCGAAAACGTGAAGGCCCTGGGTCGAGATCTCGGTATCCAGCTGGATGAATACGGCTTTTGCCATACGGCATTCTTCAACCCATTGGAAACCACCCGCCCGGGGATCTACGCCGTCGGGCCCTTTCGCGAACCGAAGGACATCCCTGAATCGGTGGTGGACGCCAGCGGCGCCGCAGCGCGGGCTGCCGGCTTGCTCGCCTCCGCACGCCACTCGCTTACCAGCTCACCGGAATACCCACCCGAGCGAGACGTAACAGGAGAAGATGCGCGCGTAGGCGTCTTCGTCTGTCACTGCGGCTCAAACATCGGCGGTTTTCTGGACGTGCCCAGCGTAGCCGAATACGCCAAATCGCTGCCCGGCGTGGTCCACGCCGAGGACAACTTGTACACCTGTTCGCAGGACACTGTGGCGCATATTACCGAGACGGTAAAAGAAATGAATCTCAATCGTGTCGTCGTTGCCTCCTGTACGCCGCACACCCACGGCCTGCTCTTCCAAGACTGCATCCGCGCGGGTGGGCTTAATCCGGCATTGTTCGATATGGCCAACATCCGCAATCAATGCTCCTGGGTGCACTCCCACGACAAGCAAGCCGCCACGAGCAAGGCGCGTAGCCTCGTTCGAATGGCCGTGGGCCGTGTGATCACACTGGAACCGATCCACACCAGCGAAGTTGAAATCGAACACAGCGCGCTGGTGGTCGGCGGAGGGGTCTCGGGCATGACGGCTGCCCTTTCCCTCGCCGAGAACGGCTTCGATGTCCATCTGGTCGAGCGGGAAGGACAGCTGGGCGGCAATTTCAACAAGGTGCACTATACCGTAAGCGGCGATGAGCCGCGCGAACTTTTGGAAACCCTGATTGCCGATGTCGAGGCGGAAACCCGGATTAAAACCTATCTAAACCATGAAGTAGTCCACACCGACGGATTCATGGGAAAATTCACCACCACACTGCGAGATCGAAAAGGGGAAACGCAGGTCGCACACGGCGTGACCATCATCGCCACCGGCGCCCAAGAGTATCACGGATCAGAATACGATTACGAGAACAACCCGCGTGTGGTCACCGGTCTGGAATTGGAAGCGCTGCTTGCCAGAGCGCATGGATCCAACATCGATCTCGAAGATCGCGCTGCCGAAGCCTGGGAAGCGATTGGCAGACAGCTTCCCGCTGAAGTGGCGATGATCTTGTGCGTAGGTCCGGCAGAGCGCTTCTGTGCACGCCTGTGCTGCACCACGGCCTTGAAACAAGCCTTGACGATCAAGCGTCTCAAACCCGAGGCGGTCATCACGGTACTTTACAAAGACATCCGCACGTATGGCTTCAAGGAATCGCTCTACACCGAGGCGCGTGGGGCCGGGGTTCGCTTCGTTCGCTACGACGACGACAACCGACCTGTCGTACGAAGTGTTGAGGCAGGATTGGAAATCGAAATCCGGGATCACGTCTTGGGTGAAAACCTAACCTTGTATCCGGGCTTGCTCATGTTAAGCACACCGGCCGTGCCGGCCGAGGGCTCGCGTGAGTTGGCCTCCAAATTCAAAGTCTCACTCGATCAGGACGGATTCTTCATGGAAGCGCACATTAAACTGCGCCCGGTGGATTTTGCCTCCGACGGCTATTTCATGGCCGGCATGGCACATTATCCCAAGTTCGTCGACGAGAGCATCGTCCAGGCTCAGGCGGCCGCCTCGCGTGCCGCGCGTATCATCTCTCGCCCCACGCTGACGGCAGGTGGCGTGGTTGCCCAGGTCGACCCAACGAAATGTGTCGGCTGCCTGACATGCGTTCGCGTCTGTCCTTATGGTGTGCCCAGGGTGATACCCAATACAACCGGCGTGGGGGAGATCAGCGGGGCAGCGTATATCGAACCCACGGTTTGCCACGGCTGCGGATCGTGCGCTTCCGAGTGCCCCGCCAAGGCCATCAGCGTCATCCACTATCGTGACAACCAGATTACAATCAAATTGGATGCTTTACTGTCGGAGACATTTGATGATAAGGTCAAGGAGAAGGTGTAGGTTCTTATTACCATCCTTCGACTTCACCTTCGGTTCCACTTAGGATGAATAGAGATCGCTTGATTTATTAGCGGTTGCGGAAAAAGATTAATAGATCATTGAACAGGATCAGGAAGGGAATATGGCCGAATTCGAGTCGCAAGTCGTCGCTTTTTGCTGCAGCCACTGCGCCTACAACGCTGCCGATCTCGCCGGCAGCCTGCGTATTCAGTACCCGGCGTCGATAAAAATCATCGAAGTGCAGTGCACCGGGCGTGTAGATATCGAACACATGCTCCATGCTTTCGAAGGCGGCGCCGACGGCGTAATGGTTGCGGGTTGAATGCCCGGCGACTGTCATTACCTGGAAGGTAATACAAACGCAAGACGACGGGTGGAATTCGCCCGCAAACTTTTGGAAGAAATCGGTCTCGAAAGCCAGCGGCTGCAGATGATCAACATATCCGCCGCCATGGCTGGCGAATTTTCCTTTGCCGCGGCAGAGATAACGGCAGAGATTCAACGTCTGGGACCCAATCCACTACGTATCAACGGCGCCGGACAATCCGACGGTAATGCACCCGCCGTTGAGATAGCGAAAGCGGATGGCGAAAGTTGATTCCCTCAAACGCTTCGATGTTTTCGCAGAGCTTCCCGAGGATGCTCTGATGGAAATTTCGCGCCTGGCCAAACAGGAAGAACATCCTGAAGGAACGGTTCTTTTTCAGGAAGGTGCCACAGCGCATCAACTCTACCTGATATTGGATGGCAAGATCTCACTCGAGATGCTCGTGCAATTGGGCAGCACAGGCACACCCCGTCGCGCGGCGCTTAATATCGCCGGCCCAGGCAACGCCGTCGGCTGGTCGAGTATTGTCCCTCCCTATCTCTACACATCCTCCGGTGTGTGTATTGAAGATGTCAACCTGCTGACACTTCCCGGCGAAGATATACGCAGCTATATTACAGAACATCCCGACATCGGATGTGCAATTTACCAGCGTACGGCATCCTTGATCCGCGGACGAATGAGTAATGCCACATCGATGCTGATGTACTTCCTCTTCATCGTCTCCCATGAATTGAAACGACCCCTGGCCGCTGTGGAAAACTACCTGCAAATACTGTCCGGCGGTTATGCCGGCGAACTCAGTCCCAAACAAACCCACCTGATCGAACGTAGTACGCTGCGCATCGCCGACCTGCGCAACCTGATCAGCGACATTCTCGATTTCGCCCGCATGCAGCCCGAGCAGATTCGCGCAGACTTCGAAAGTCTCGATCCGACTGAGCTCGGCGCCGAAGCGATCGAGGAAGTACGCTTGGCGGCGTCAGAGAAGAACGTGCAGCTCAAAGTCATCGGGCCAACTGAATATCGGCCCATCGTCGTCGCTCGACGCCGGCTGCGGCAAGTCATCGCCAATATCCTGGCCAACGCAGTCAAGTTTTCCCCCGAGGGGAGCACCGTCACCCTAACCGCCCATGACACACCTAAAGCCCTGGTAATCGAAGTGATGGACGAGGGTATCGGCATCCCTGATGATGAGCAGGAACACATATTCGATGATTTCTTCCGCGCCAGCAACGTGGGCGAATTCAGGGGCGCCGGCCTGGGTCTCTCCATCGCATATAAAATCATCGAAGCCCATGAGGGCTCGATCGAAGTCAAGAGCCCCTACGAAAAAGCGAAACCCGGAACCAAGTTCACCATCACCATCCCTCGGACGCTCCCTCTGCCTGGTCAGAGTAGGAAGTCTGAGCCCGGAACCCATGAGGAGAGGGGGGGATCACATGCGTGAGCAACCATATATTTTGATCGTGGACGACGATCCGGATATCGTCGAGGGGATTACCGCCGTGCTGGAAACGCGAGACTACCGCCTTGCCAGCGCTGGCGATGGCATTGCCTGCATGAAACTTATCCGGGAGAAGACCCCAGATTTATTGATCCTGGACATGATGATGCCGCGCATGGACGGTTTCGCCGTCATCCGCGAGCTTCGCGGCGATCCGAAGTATGTTGGTCTGCCCATCATTATTCTCACCACGGTCATTGAAGATGCCGCCTACCGCCGCTATGAACTTGAGACAGGGCTGGCTATGGATGTGCAAGCCTATATCGAGAAACCGGCACCGCCGGATGTGTTGCTGCGCCACGTCACAGCGGTAGTCGATCTGCCCTATATTATTGTCGCCGATGACGACCCGGATATCGTTGCCGCGCTTACCACGGTCCTTGAATCCAGGCCCTATCGGGTCAGCTCGGCCGCCAACGGTCAGAGCTGCATCGAACTGGTGCGCAAGCGCAAACCCGATCTACTCATCCTGGATTTACTCATGCCGCACATGGATGGTTTTGCCGTGATTCGCGAGCTGCGCAGCGAACCCCAATTTACCGATCTACCCATCATCATCCTCACTACCGTGGTTGAAGATGCCAGCCGCCGGCGTTACGAACTCGAGACGGGTCAGGACATGGCTGTTACACGATACATGCAGAAACCCGTGCCACCCAAGATGCTGCTCAAGCAAGTGAATGAGGTGTTGAAAAAATGAGCGCGGACAAGGTCACCGGCGCAGTGATGGTCGTAGGCGGCGGTGTCGCCGGCATGCAGGCCAGTCTCGATCTGGCCGAGCAGGGATTCCGGGTATTCCTGGTGGAAAGCCAGTCCGCCATCGGCGGTCACATGGCCAAACTGGACAAGACATTCCCCACCAACGACTGTGCCATGTGCATCATCAGCCCCAAGCTGGTTGAAACCGGTCGTCACCTCAACATCGACTTGATGGTTGACAGTGAAGTCGATAAGGTCGATGGGCAAGCGGGAGACTTCACCGTTACCGTGCGGCGTAAACCGCGCTACATCGACATCGAGAAATGCGTTGGATGCGGAGATTGCGCTGAAGTGTGTCCGGTCGTGCTCACCGATAGGTTCAACGAAGGTTTGGCACCGCGCAAGGCGGTCTACAAACTCTATCCACAGGCGGTCCCCAATGCCTACACGATCGACAAGTTGGGCATTGCCCCTTGCCGCAACGCCTGTCCCGTCGATCAACGCGCCGAGGGTTACATCGCATTCATTGCAGAAGGCCGCTACCGCGAGGCCTACCGTGTGATCAAGGAAGACAATCCCTTCCCCAGTGTGTGTGGACGCACCTGCCATCACCCTTGCGAAGGCCACTGCGCTCGCGCCCTAGTCGACGAGCCGGTGAGCATCATGGCCCTGAAACGCTTCGTGATGGATTACGCCCTGGCCTACGGGCGCGAGAAAGTCGAACCCGTACCCCGCACACGACCGGAGTGGATCGCCGTGGTCGGTGCTGGGCCAGCCGGATTAACCGCCGCCCACGACCTGGTGAGAATGGGGTACGGCGTGACGGTCTACGAAGCGCTTCCCGTCGCCGGCGGGATGATGCGCGTCGGCATCCCCGCTCATCGTCTGCCCAAGGGCGTTTTACAGGACGACATCGACGACATCCTCGCGCTGGGCGTGGTGCTGAAAACCAACTCGCCGATTTCCGATCCCACGAAGTTGCTTAAGGAAGGTTACGACGCCGTTTGTCTGGCGACGGGGATTTCCACCCGCGATCATTCGTTGACCGTGGAAGGCGAGGACGCCGAGGGTGTACTCTCCGCAGCGACCTTCCTGCGCAAAGTCAACCTGGGAGAACCGATCACCGTCGGCGAGCGCGTAGCTGTGATCGGCGGCGGCGTGACCGCCCTCGACGCAGCCACCGTTGCCCGACGTCTGGGCGCGGAAGAAGTTATCCTGGCCTACGACCGCCCACGCGGCGAGCTACCCGCCTACCAGTGGGAAATGGACGCCGTCGAAGCTGAAGGCATCCGCCAGCTCGAACACACAACACTGACGCGCATCCTGACCAAAAACGACAGGGTGGTCGGTGTCGAACTGGCCCGCACCGGCCGCGGTACGACTAAAGACAAACATGGCCGCCGACGCCCCAAGATCGAAGCCGGCAGCGAATTCACCCTCGAAGTCGATACCGTGATCGGTACCATCGGTCAGCAGTCCGACTTGAACTACCTGCACCCTGCGTTCGAGGATCTAAACGGCGACAGCAGAACGCTGGCTTGTGAAGACGCCCCCGGATTGTTCGTCGTCGGTGGGCGCAAGACCGGCGCCAGCTTCATCGTCGAAGCCATTGCCCTGGGACATCGCGTGGCGAAATCGATTCATCATTATCTACAGGGCACATTCGACAAAATGGAAAAAATCACACCACCGGTGGTCAAAGTCACACGCGAGGACATCGAGCGCCGCGTTAAAACGGGGGAGATCGAACTGCTGCCGCGCAACGAATCCAGGCTGCTGCACATGGACGAGCGCGTGACAAGTTTTCGTGAAGTGGTTTTGGGGTTGACCGAACGCCAGGCGCGCGCCGAAGCCAAGCGCTGCCTGCAGTGCGGGAACTGTTCGGAATGCCTGGCCTGCGTCTATGCTTGTGGCGCGGACGCCATCGATCACGAGATGGTCGAGACCATCCAGGATGTAAAGGTCGGCGCCATCATCCTGGCTCCCGGTTACCAGACCTATCAGGCTGAACTCTCCGCGGAATACGGTTTGGGCCGCTATCCCAATGTGATCACCGCACTGCAGCTCGAGCGTTTGCTCTCCGCCTCCGGACCGACCACAGGGCACGTAGTGCGCCCTTCGGACGGGCGCCCGGCGAAGAAAATCGCCTTCCTGCAGTGTGTCGGCTCCCGAGATCAGAATCACGATTACTGCTCGGCCGTATGCTGCATGTACGCCACCAAGGAAGCCATTCTGGTCCGAGACCATGATCCCGAAGCCGAAGTGGATATCTTCATGATGGACATCCGCGCCTTCAGTAAAGGCTACGATGCCTATTACCAGCGTGCCCGGGAACAATTCGACATCCAGTACACCCGCTGCCGAGCATCTGAATTCAAGGAAGCCCCGGACACCAAGAACATTACGATCCGATATACAGAAGAACAAGGTGTCGGGGTTCGAAACCAGCCTGATTCCGATTTGCCCGAAACACGCATAACCGAAGCGGAATACGACCTCGTCGTGCTGTCGGTGGGCATGGAAATTTCACAATCCGTTAAAGAGCTCGGCCAGAGATTGGGCATCGAGCTCGACGACTACGGTTTTTGCAAAACGGCTTTCTTCAATCCCGTTGAAACCTCACAGCCGGGAATCTACGCTGCGGGACCTTTCCGTGAGCCTAAAGACATTCCCGAATCCGTGGTCGACGCCAGCGGCGCAGCGGGTCAAGCTGCAACGCTGCTCGCCTCGGCTCGTGACCAACTGACACGCCAGGCCAGTTATCCGCCCGAAAAAACGGTCGGCGAACCACGTGTAGGCGTCTTCGTTTGTCACTGCGGCTCCAACATCGCCGGTTACATGGATATCGAAGCCGTCACGGATTACGCCGCCAATCTGCCGCATGTGGTCCATGCCGACCACATGCTTTACACGTGCTCGCAGGACAGCACGGCGCAGATCCAGGCTTGCATCGTCGAACACGATTTGAACCGCGTCGTGGTGGCTTCCTGCACACCGCGCACGCACGGCTCGCTCTTCCGTGACGTGGTGCGTCAGGCGGGTTTGAACGAGTACCTGTTCACAATGGCCAACATCCGCAACCACTGCTCGTGGGTACACTCGCATGAACCCGATATCGCCACAGAAAAGGCGCAGGATTTAATCCGCATGTCCGTCTCCCGCGTGGTGGGCCTCGAGCCGCTGCACACGCAGCCGGTTCCGGTGTGCCAGCAGGCGCTGGTCATCGGCGGCGGTGTGGCAGGCATGAACGCCGCGCTTGCGCTGGCAGAACAGGGTTTCCCCGTCCACCTGGTCGAGAAAGAAAAAACCCTGGGCGGCAATTTGCGCGGGGTCTATTTCAATCATGATCCTGGTGATTCGAACGCCGGGCGCGATCCCCAGAATTATTTACGGACGTTGATCAAAGAGATTGCAACTCATCCTGCGATAACGACGCACCTATCGAGCCAGGTGCTTCACACCACAGGCTTCGTCGGCAATTTCATCACCATGCTGCAGAAGGAAAACGGCAGCCAGGCGGAAATCCAGCACGGTGCCACAATCGTCGCCACGGGCGGCCAGGAGTATCGCGGGGAGGAATATGGTTTTGCGGAAAGCCCGTGCGTGGTCACTGGACTGCAGTTCGAGGCTCTGTTGGCCAAAACTGGCCGCAAACGGGTGAAACTCGACGAGAAAACGAGTGCGACCTGGAAGTTGTTAGATAAAAAACCGCCGGATCAGGTGCTGATGATCCAATGCATCGGCCCGGCGGAGGAGACATGCGCCCGCACATGCTGCACCACCGCCTTGAAACAGGCTCTGCAGCTAAAAGCCCTGCATCCCGAGGCGCGCGTCGTCATGCTGCATCGCGACATGCGTACGTATGGATTCAAGGAGCGTCTTTACAAGCAGGCGCTCGAGCAAGGCGTGCTTTTCGTGCGCTACGACCCGACGCATAAACCCCAGGTATCTATCAAGGCTGACGGCCAAGTCCACGTGAACGTGCAGGATCCCGTACTCGGTACGCCGTTGAACTTCAAACCCGACTTACTCGTGCTTTCCACACCTCTCATCCCGGCGAAAGAAAATCAGACGTTGGCCACGAAGCTAAAGGTGCCCGTCGATTTGGATGGTTGGTTCCTGGAGGCGCACGTCAAACTACGGCCGGTGGATTTCTCCAACGAGGGCATTTTCCTGGCTGGGGCTGCCCACTACCCCAAACTGCTCGACGAGAGTATCGTACAAGCCCAGGCGGCCGCTTCGCGGGCTGCAACCATCCTGTCCCGCCAGACCTTAGATGCCGGCGGTTCCGTCGCCCGCGTTGATCCTGAAGCCTGCGTTGGCTGCCTGACGTGCGTGCGCATCTGCCCATATGGTGTGCCGCAGATGCAAATTAATCTTACCGGGGTTGGTGGCATCGTGGGCGCGGCCTACATCGAACCCGCTGTTTGCCAGGGATGCGGGACATGCGTTGCCGAGTGCCCCGCCTACGCCATCGAACTGCTGCATTATCGCCACGACCAGTTGGAGGATGAGGTGGGTGCCTTATTCGAAACGAAGATTGAAGTACGTGAAGGGTGAAGGCGAAAATGGCCGAAAATGGAAAAGACCTGCAGATCGTCGCCTACTGCTGCCATCATTGCGCTTACGCTGCCGCAGATCTGGCTGGTGTGTTACGCATCCAGTATCCGGCGCAGACCAAGGTCGTCGAAATTCCCTGCTCCGGACGTTTGGATGTGCTCGAGGTGCTGCATGCCTTCGAACGCGGTGCTGACGGTGTAATGGTCGCCGGTTGACTGCCCGGTGACTGTCATTACCTGGAAGGTAATGTTAACGCCAAACGTCGCGTGGAGAAACTCAAACAACTATTGGACTCGATCGGGCTGGAACCCGAGCGCGTGGAGATGTTCAATCTCTCCTCGGCAATGGCTGCACAATTCGCCGAAACGGTGAGGAACATGGTAGCGCAGATTCAAAGTGTTGGCCCGAGTCCCTTGCGGCTCGCTGCTGAGGGAATAACCGAACCATAAAATTATTGGTAACAGGATTCCGGATACAATCAATACCCATCCGGTATTCAAGGAGAGCGAAGTATGATCATTGCAGAACAAAAACCACTGGAGGAGATCAAGGCTTTGATCGCGGATGCCGAAAATGTATTGGTCGTTGGCTGCGGCACCTGCGTGACGGTATGCTTTGCCGGCGGGGAGAAGGAGGCCGGCATCCTGGCCAGCAGCCTGCGCATGTCGACCAAACTCGACGGCGGCCCCAAAGCTGTGGAGCATGTTACCGTGCAGCGCCAGTGCGAATGGGAGTATATCGACCCCATCGGGGATCGTGTCGCTGAGGCAGATATGGTGCTTTCGATTGGATGCGGTATCGGTGTGCAGGCGCTCGCCGAACGCTTCCCGGATGCCATTGTCGTTCCCGGGTTAAATACCTCCTTCTTGGGCTTGCCTACGGAACAAGGTGTTTGGGAAGAACGCTGCGCCGCTTGCGGCGAGTGCATCCTCGGATTGACGGGTGGAATCTGCCCCATTGCTCGCTGCGCCAAACAGCTGCTCAATGGACCTTGCGGCGGGTCGCAAAACGGTGTTTGTGAAATCGACCCGGATACGCCCTGCGCCTGGCAGTTGATCTACGACAAACTGAAATCACAAAATCGTCTGCACCTGCTGACGGAAATTCAAGCGCCGAAGAACTGGTCCAGCAGCCGCGACGGCGGTCCTCGAAAAATCACCCGTCAGGATTTACGTCTGGCGGCGGAAGAATCTGAGTAGGCGAAAAGGAGCGAAGCCATGACAAAAACATCGAGCAATGGATACAAATCCGGCTCTCGCCTGGAACGCCTGCTGCGCACCGGCGAATTCGTGGTCACCGGCGAGTTGGGCCCGCCGCAGGGTGCTGGCGGGGACGTCATCCGTGAGAAAGCTGTCCTGTTAAAAGGCGTAGTCGATGCGGTAAATATCACCGATAATCAGACTGCCATCGTACGCATGTCCTCGATTGGCGCCGGTACGATCACCGTGCAGGAGGGTGTGGAACCGATCATCCAGATGACCTGCCGCGACCGCAACCGTCTGGCGATCCAATCCGATCTACTGGGCGCCTACGCCCTGGGCATGCGCAACGTGCTCTGCCTGACCGGCGATCACCAATCCTTCGGCAACCACCCTACCGCCAAGAACGTCCATGATCTGGACTCGGTGACGTTGATCCAGATGGTAGTGAAGATGCGAGATGAAGGCAAGTTTGAATGTGGAGATGAAATGAAAGGGATCGAACCGCGCTTCTTCGTCGGCGCAGCGGCCAATCCCTTCGGCGATCCTTTCGAATTCCGCCCACTCCGTCTGGCAAAGAAAGTCGCCGCCGGCGTGGATTTCATCCAGACACAGTTGATCTACAACATCGAACGCTTCGCCGAATACATGCAGAAAGTGCGCGAACTCGGCCTGCACGAGAAGGTATACATTTTGGCCGGCTTGGGTCCGCTGAAGTCTCCGGGCATGGCGCGTTACATGCGCGATCAGGTGCCGGGCCTGGACGTACCCGATATCTACGTCGACCGCATGATCGAAGCCGCCAAGGGCATCGATAAAGAAGACAAGAAAGCCCGTTCCCAGGCCTGGCGTGAGGAAGGCATGAAAATCACCATCGAGCAGATCAAGCAGATGCGCGAGATCGAAGGCGTCGCCGGTGTGCACGTGATGGCAATTGAATGGGAAGAGGCAGTCAAACCGATCGTCGAGGGCGCCGGATTGCTGCCGCGTCCGGAACCGGCGGCGTAAGGAGATGTCTATGGAGACAAAACTCAGCACCGATCTGGCCGAACGCATCCGGGAAGCCACCGGTGAGAACGTGTTCCTCTGTTATCACTGCGTGAAGTGCACCTCCGGTTGCCCCCTGATGGAGCATTTCGACCTGGCGCCCAACCAGGTGATGCGCGCCGCTCAGTTGGGTATGGAAGACATGATCTTCGAGAGCAAATCGCCCTGGCTGTGCGCCTCCTGCCAGACCTGCACCACTCGCTGCCCGCAGGGCATCGACATCGCCCGTGTGATGGACTTTATCGTCGGCGAGGCGATGGCCAAAGGCATCAAACCCAAGGTGCCCGAAGTCGCCCTGTTTAACAAGGTCTTTTTACGCGACATCGACATACTGGGCCGCTCCTACGAGCTGGGGTTGATGGTCGAGATGAACATACGCACCAGGCAGCCCTTCAAGGACGTCGGCCTGGGGCTAGACATGATCAAGCACGGCAAGATCGCCTTCCTGCCCTCCGTGATCCGCAAACGCAAGCCGAAGGCGGAAAAACCACCTCCAGAACGGGAGTCTAAAGAGGTTGGTTATTATCCCGGCTGTTCGTTACATTCCTTGGCCAGGGAGTTTAACCTCTCGGCATTGGCGACGCTGGAAGCGCTCGATCGCAAGCCCGTGGAGCCGAAAAACTGGATTTGCTGCGGTTCTTCGCCCGCCCACCGCGTGGACCACGAGCTTGCGGTGCAGATGCCGCTCGAAAGCCTGGCACTTTATGAAATGGAAGGCGTTAGCGAGGTTACCCTGCCCTGCGCCATGTGCTTCAACCGCTTCAGGGCCGCGGCGAGAGAAGTGCGCCTCGATCCCGAATTGAAACAGGAAATGGACCAGGAGTTGGGCTATGCGTATCAAGACAGCCTGGCGATATCATCGCTGCTGGATTACGTCGTCGAGAACATTGGCCTGGAAGCCGTAGCCGAGAAGGTCAAAAAGCCGCTCGCAGGGTTGAAAATTGCCTGCTATTACGGCTGCCTGCTAACCCGTCCACCCGAAATCACCGGATCGAAAGAACCGGAATACCCCATGTCCATGGACCGTTTGATGAAGGCGCTGGGGGCAGAGCCAATCGACTGGGACCGTAAAGTGTCCTGCTGCGGCGCGTCCCTGTCCCTTACGGCGACCGGCATCGTACTCGAAATGAGCGCTGATATCATCGAAAACGCACACGCCCGCGGCGCCGATCTCGTGGCCGTGGCCTGCCCGATGTGCCACGCCAATATCGACGGACGCCAGGTACAAATGGACATCACACAACCGGTCCCGGCGCTGTATTTTACCCAGCTGATGGCCCTGGCCTTCGGCATGCCGGAGGAAGCTGCGTTGAAATTCAACATGGTTGATGCGCGACCACTGCTGAAGGAACGAGGTTTCCTATAGAATACCTGCGCACAACGGAGCGCTCCTTGCGTAAAGCGCATACTAAAATGATTCGGGCGGCAAGGGAACGCAAGAGTCAAATGCACTCACGACTATGCGAGTTGAGAACCCGTCATCCGCTGCAAGGTCGAGAGCTGCCCCCGATTCGCGAGACCGTTGGCCATTGGGTCGACCGTTGGCAGTTGAACCACTTCATCCAGCGCATATCACCGTTTCAATCCGAAGCGGTCGAGCGCGGTCCGCTGCCGTTCATCATTCTGGCCGAGACCGGCCAGGACGTGCGCCACTGCGCCAACTGCCGCAACTGCGAGGACTGGACAACTCCCGGTATGGATCTCAACTTTGGAGAGATTCTGCGCGCCGCGGCGCGGAACGACCCCATCGCGCTGCAGAATCAGTCCCTGTGGAACTGCGACGATGTGTTCACAAACACGATCCATTGCCATCAAGGCTTCGACATCCCGGCCGTGATCCGTACGCTGCGTCGTGAGGCGAAACTGCGCGGCTACCACAAGCGCATTTATCGGCTGCGCGCCCTGCACTCGCGGATCCCCAATTGGAGACCACCGATACGATCTCCCCGAATCGACCGAGAACGGATAGAATCCCTGCGTAGGAAGCTGGAAAACATCAACCGCTTCAAATCATAGCTAAACCCGAGGAAACCAATGAAACTCGCCATCACCGGAAAAGGTGGTGTGGGCAAAACCACGCTCACTTCCCTACTAGCCTATGCCTACGCCGAAAAAGGCTTTCAAGTTCTGGCGATCGACGCCGATCCCGCCCCCTGTCTGGCCGAAGCGCTGGCCTTCCCCAAAAAACTACTGGAGGGATTGACCCCCATCGCCCGCATGGACGACCTGATCTACGAACGCACCGGCGCCAAGCCGGGTGCAACCGGAGGCTACTTCAAGCTCAACCCGCGCGTGGACGACATCCCGGATCAATTCTCGGCCGTGCATCGCGGCATCCGTTTACTGGAGATGGGCGCCGTAGAGATGGGTGGATCGGGCTGCATCTGTCCCGAGAGCGCCATCCTGCGCGCCCTGACCACCCACATTCTCCTGCAGCGCAACGAAGTCATCCTGCTCGACATGTACGCCGGCGTGGAACATCTCGGCCGCGCCACGGCGGCCGCCGTCGACGCCATGCTGATTGTGGTCGAACCGACCAAACGCAGCCTGACCACCGCCGAACAGATCAAATCGCTGGCGGAGGACATCAAACTGAAGAACCTATACATCGTGGGCAGCAAGGTACAGGGGGAAGAAGATCGGGCCTTCATCGAAAGCAACAGCCCCGGGCTGCCGGTGATCGGGCACCTGCCGCACGATCCGCATGTGCGCCAGGCCGATCGGGACGGCGCGGCGCTCTATGATCTGGCACCTGAGATGGCGAAAGCCACACAGGCCATTATGCAGGCGTTGGAAGCGAAGCGCGAGGACTAAAAACTGCCTTTATTAAATGCCCTCATCTGAGATTCCTTGGGGTGACCGGCCAGCCGTCCTGTTGTTCTTACTCCCGCCAGTATTCAGGTCGATCCAGCGCATCCGCACAAATGACTTTGCCACGCACACGACCGATCAGGCCAGGACGAAGCTCCAGGACCATCCACGCTCCTGCGGCTTCCTCGGGGATGGGGTAGGGCGCTTCAAAACCGAGTACGCCCGCGGGTCGAAAACCACAGCGAGGATAGTACGTTGGATGGCCCAGAACGAACACCAACTCGACGCCCGATTCTGACAGCAACCGCAGTCCCTCACGGACAAGTTGACTACCAATCCCCTGGGACCGGGATTCAGGAAGGACTGCCAGCGGGGCGAGGATTGATACAGACAAAGATTCATCTGAACCTGAAAGCTGCGCCTTTGTGAAGAGGACATGTCCCACTACTCTATCGTCGTGGACAGCAAGCAGTGAGAGCAACAGCTTTGCGCTCGGATCTCCTAACAACGCGTTCACTAACTCAATAATTTCTGCTTCCTCTTCTTTCCCAAATGCCTTTGCCTCAACGTGCAGCAATGCATCCAAATCTGATTTCATCGACGGTCTGATATTCATCGTTATTCTCCGCGCGAATAGGGGCAGGTTTGAAACCTGCCCCTACAAGAGCCTAATATACAAATACCTACTTTCGTTTCTCGATCAATTCCGCCACGTCCGGGAAATCGATGCCCAGCTGCCTGACGGTCTCCAGTGTCGGCACGCCGTCCTTGTCCCAGCCGCGGCGCTCATAGACGGCGTCCATCAGCCGCTCATAGCGTTCCTCTCGCTGCGCTCGCAGCTTGGCCATCTTCTCCTCGGTCGAGAGCCCTTCGATATCGATCCCCAGTTCCTGTAATTGCCCGTCGTAGCGCTCGATACGCGATTCATACTCCTCGACCGTCACCGGGCCCATGGCGCGGTAGGGCGGATAATCATGCTGGCGCGTCCCGAAACCCAGTTTCAAATTGAAGATACGCTGGAAGTTGTACACCCGCTCGGACTGACGCACGAGATCGTCGCCCGTCACCGGCGTGCCGGTGAGCCCCTCGTAGAGCCAGGTGTAGTTCTCGACATGTTCGGGGACCTTGCCGGGTTCGTCCGCTTCGGCGTTGTTCTCAGGTGTGATGTCGTTCCAGGGCAGCTTGCACAAGCCGTGCAGGCTGAACCAGGTGCGCCACATGGGGAAATAATGCAGCGCTTCAGCTTTGTCTTCAAAGCTTGGAAAGAGCTTGTGAATCTGGTCCATGAAGATCAGCCAGGCTTCGTCGTGTTGGGCGCCTTTCAGAGTCATGGCGTAGCCGCCCTGCTGTGCCAGTGATTCTTTGGTGACATACTCCGAGAACTCCATGCCCTTGTTCTCCATGCCGATGTCCTGCAGATAGTCGGAATCGGCGCCGAAGTTATCGGCGAAATACCCCTTCATATAGCGTACGCCCTGGCCGACGACAACCCCGAACCCTTCTCCGTTGGCCATCTGGTGGATCAGCTCGAGCGCCGCTTCGGCGTCCCCCCACTCCAGAGCCAAACCGCCGGTGTGCTCCTGCGTGAGTACCCCTGCCGCGTAACACTCCATGGCAAAGGCGATCGAATCGGCCAGACTGATCGTGTCGATGCCGTAGGTGTCGGCGTAGAAATTCATCTCGATGATCGCCAGCGGGTCGAAGACGCCGATGTTGGAGCCTAACCCGGCTACGGTCTCGTACTCCGGACCGTCTACCAGCACCGCATCCCCAACATAAGGTCCCGTGCGCAAATGGAAATGATCCACAGCGTGCGCGCAGGACATGGTGCATCCCACCCAGCAGCCATCAAACATGTCCTGGGTGAACTTGGACTTCCAGATGCTGGAATCGATTTTCGGAGAATCAGGATGCGCACCGAAACGGAAATTATGCACCGGCAGCAGGTCGAAGTGATCCATGATCTCGACAAGATAGGGCGTGCCGATCTTGCGCATCTGATTTTGCGAATCATCGAGGTCGATGATTTCCTTGTTGATGCGCTCGCCCGCTTTCTGAATCAGGTTCTTATCAACCGGATTGTTGCTTTCACTGGTCAGATCGCTGAAACGGATGACTATTCCCTTGAGTCTCTTGTTCCGAAATACACGGCCTGCGCCCCCGCGCCCGGCTTGCTTGATGCGCATTGCGTTCCGCTGCGGGTCGTACCAACTGACGTTCAGGCAGGCGTAACGAATGTGATCGGCGGCCTGGCCGGCCGATATGACCGATAAATTCCTCTTGTCGCGATCGTCGCGGGCATACATCGCCGCAAGTTGTTCTCCCAGGATATGGGTGTTCAGATCTTCGAGAGGCGCCTCTTCAATCGTCACCGTACCGGCATCGCCGTCGATGACCACGATGACATCCTTCTCGGCTTTCCCCTGAATTTCCAGCGCGTCGAAACCGGAGAATTTTAGATAGGGCCCAAAATGGCCGCCGACGTTGCTGTCGATTACGGAATGGGTCAGCGGAGATATCGTGACCACCGTCGATTTACCCGATCCCGGGTATGCAGTGATACCGCCGATCGGTCCGCCGGCGATGACCAGCGCGTTTTCGGGATCGTCCCAGCGTGCGCCTGCTTCCACCGCGTTCCACAGCAGCCACAGCGCAAAGCCGCGGCCGCCGGTAAACACTTCCTTCATCTGCTGCGTTACTGGTTTTTCAGAAATGACATTCTCCGTAAGGTCGATCGCCAGGGTACGATTGGCGTATCCGCGTTCTACTGGCCGCAATTCATACTGGTACTTGACAAGTGTGCGATGGGCGGCCTTGACTGCCTCCAAATTCATCACCGTCTCCATTACCACCTCCTGAGAATTCGAGAAGACACTTTCCATTGTACAACGCCTTGACCAATCGATTCTTCATGTTTTCTACGTGGTCTTCGTCCCTTTTCGATGAACAACACTGTTCATAGGATCAAATCTATTGCTTCCCATGGAGCGTGGCAAGTTCTTGTTACGCTTTTGTTACAGCCCTATCACCTTTCCTGTTATCTACCCACAGGAAAATATGGGGGAATCCAGCCGACAGACAAGTCGGCTTTGTTTTCAACACATGCAGGTAAATTTCCGTTAATGCAAGTGGCCAATGCCGCACGCTGTTGAAACTGAAGGTTTAGACGTTTGAATGATCAACTGACGGAATTATCCCGGTATATGTGTGTGAGCGCTCTGGAAAAGGCATTCGAAGAGGAAAATACAACAATGATCACATCACTAAAGAGACACTGGGTATGTCTATGTTTCGCTTGCAGTTTATTAGTTGTCGGCTGCGCCTCTCAGCCGCCCCAGAAATTCGACGAAGACGCTGTGAAGGGCACCATCACCATCTCTGGCGCTTGGGCATTGTATCCTTTAATGATACGTTGGAGTGAGGAGTTCCAAATTCCCTATCCGGATGTACGCATCGATGTCTCCGCGGGTGGTGCGGGAAAAGGTATTTCGGATGTGCTGACCGGCGTCGTTGACATTGGCATGGTTTCGCGTGATATCTACCCTGAAGAGATCAAGAAAGGTGCATTCTGGGTCCCGGTCACGAAAGACGCCGTTTTCCTCACCGTCAGCGAGGAGAATCCCGTCTGGCAGGATTTACATCAGATGGGCATCACACGGGACAACCTGGTCGGGATATACATCACAGGAACGGTCACCAATTGGGGACAAGTCGTGGACAAAACCGAAATCACGGATTCGATCCATGTCTTCACACGCTCCGATGCCGCTGGTGCACCGGCAACATTCGCAAAGTATCTCGATGGCAGACAGGAGGATTTGTTGGGAATCGGTGTCTATGGAGATCCGGGGTTAATCGAAGCCGTCATCCAGGATCCGCTCGGCGTAGGCTATAACAATTTAAATTACGCCTTCGATCCCAACACCGGACTGCCTGTTGACGGTGCTCATGTGGTTCCACTGGATCTTGATCAGAACGGAATCGTCGATGATCAAGAACTCATCGATACAAAGGAACAAGCCGTGGCTGCCGCTGCTTCCGGAGTGTATCCGTCCCCACCGGCACGCGAGTTGAATCTCGTGACACTCAACAAACCATCCGGCCTGACGCGCTTCTTCATTATGTGGATTTTAGAAGAGGGACAACGCTACATAGATGAGGCAGGATATGTTCCGCTGATGCCGAGCATACTTGAGGAAGCGATCGACGCAATCGAGTGACCACAACTCAATCAAGCGATGAATAAACCAATCGATCATTGAGAGACCCTCACTTCTGCCTACATTCGACTGCAGACCGGAATCCCAACAAGACGATGCAGCAAGCAGTTCATGACGAAGGCCGGCCAATGCAGGAAAAACTTGAACTGACACCATCTAAAGAAGAATATCGAGTACCCCGGCGCTTGATCAAGTTCAACCGGCATGATGCCGATGGCTTGGCGAAGAGGTCAACCGGGCTGATCACACTGCTTGCGAGCCTCCTGGTGCCGATCATCGCCATCGTTCTTCTGCTGCGAGCTTGGCCGATTCTATCTTCCAAGCCGCTTCACGATCTTCTGCTTGGTACAGAATGGTCGCCGTATCAAGGCATCTTCGGCTTTTTGCCATTCATTATCGGCACGCTCTGGGTAACGCTCCTGGCTATGTGCATCACCATTCTCCCCTCCTTGCTGACAGCGATATATCTTGCAGAATACACACCATCACGGGTGCGTTCATTATTCAAGCCACTCATCGATTTACTTGCCGGGATCCCTTCCGTAGTCTATGGCGTCTGGGGTGTGCTTACGCTGGTGCCGATCGTCGAGCACAAAATCGTTCCGTTCTGCACTTCGTATCTCGGTTGGCTTCCATTCTTAAGCAGCGAAAATCCCACGGGATTTGGAGTACTATCGGGGGGATTGGTACTGGCTGTTATGGTTTTTCCCATCATCATCTCAGTCGCCGAAGATGTGATACACGTCGTTCCACAGGGGTTGCGTGAAGCATCTCTGGCGCTGGGCGCGACGCACTGGGAGACGACCAAGTACATCGTTATGCGCCAGGCACTTCCCGGTGTCGCAGCCGCAGTGATTCTGGGTTTCTCGCGAGCCTTCGGTGAAACCATGGCCGTGATGATGGTGGTGGGGAACATTCCCCAGATTCCAGATTCGCTCTTCGATGCTGCCTATCCCCTCACGGCGCTGATTGCCAACAATTACGGAGAGATGCTTTCCGTCCCCTTGTACGACTCAGCACTTCTCACCGCGGCCCTGATCCTGTTGATCGTCGTATTGATCTTTAATATTCTCTCCCGGCTGGTCTTGCTGCGTTTGCGCCGTTACTGACTGAGGCAATGAGTATGAATAGACGAATGATAGAAGAAATTTTATTTAAATGTATGATGCTCGTATCGTTGCTGATCGTACTCGGCAGCCTCGGCTTGATTTTTCTTACGGTTTTTACAAACGGATTACCGGCGTTGAACCTGGCGATGCTGACCCAAACACCCAAAGGTGGATATTATCTCGGCAAGGAAGGAGGCATCCTCAACGCAATCGTCGGCTCCCTTTGTCTCGCAGGTGGAGCTACTTTAATTGCCTTCCTCGTGGGTTTCCCGATCGCCATCTACTTGCATTTCTACGCCAAACGCAAGCGAATCGCCGAAATCGTGCGGCTTGTCATGGACGTGCTTTGGGGGATTCCCAGCATCGTCTACGGTGCCTTTGCCTTTATACTGATGCTTTGGCTGGGCGTCCGAGCGTCGCTACTGGGAGGCATCCTGGCACTTGCCTTCCTCGAATTGCCTATACTGACCCGAGGGATAGACGAAGCCTTTACGATGGTGCCTACGGCCCTGACAGAGGCTTCGTACGGCCTCGGTGCGACCAAGATCGAGACGGCGGTAAAAGTGGTCATTCGCCAGACTGCACCGGTGATTCTAACCGCCATCCTTCTCGCTTTCGGCAGGGGCATAGG
>DAOUEK010000008.1:0-57119 GCA_034430425.1 Anaerolineales bacterium
GATCGCTTCCCTGGCCCTAGCGGCTTGCGGCGATGGTGAAGCACCAGCTGAAGAAGCAAGTTGCGCTCCAAACTGTGAATACACCGACATGGTATTCTGCTACCCACAATTGGGTGCGGAAAGTGACTGGCGCACAGCCAACACGGCGTCATTCAAGGAAAATGCTGGAGATTTAGGCATTCGCTTGATTTTCTCTGATGCCCAACAGAAACAGGAAAACCAGATTTCAGCCATGCGCGCCTGCATTCAGCAGGAAGTCGACGTGATCGGTCTACCCCCGGTCGTTGAAGATGGTTGGGAAGCTGTGTTAACAGAAGCCCAGGATGCCGGTATCCCCGTCATCATCGTCGATCGCTCCGTCACAGCAGATGAATCATTGTATGCCTCACACATCGGCTCCAACATGGTGCTCGAAGGCCAACGATCTGCGGATGAAATGAACAGGCTACTCCCCGACGGCGGCAAAATCGTCGAATTGAGCGGCACGACAGGCTCAGGTGCAGCGGTTGGCCGCGCAGAAGGCTTCCGCATGAATCTCAATGACAACATCGAGATCATTGACTCCCAGACCGGCAACTTCACCACCGCGGAAGGTAAACCTGTAATGGAAGCCTTCCTGACCAAATACGGCGATGAGATTGATGGTGCCTTCATCCACAACGACAACATGGCCATCGGTGCCGTGGAAGCCATGAAGGCTGCAGGTCTACAACCGGGCGACATCGTAATTGTGTCAGTTGATGGCACCCGCGGTGGCTTCCAACTCATGATTGACGGTTGGGTACAGGCAGACGTAGAATGTAACCCCCTGCTTGGACCACAGGTTTATGATATGGCACTACAACTCATGAACGGTGAAACGATTGATCGCGAAGTTCTCACCGACGAGACCGTCTACTATCCTGAGGAGGCTGAGGAACTACTGCCCTCTCGCCAGTACTAAAAAGAACACGTAGAAGAGAAGCGGTGTGATAAACACCGCTTCTCTTCCGGAATTATTCATTTATACAATATACAAAACTGACAAAGAGCCAATCGTTCACAGAAAGGATGCACATGAACCATAAGCCTACTCTCTCGAAACGATTTCGTGAAAGCCAGCTCTTCTGGCCAGTGATTGCGTTGTTTTTGCTTCTCGTTGTGGATGCGATCTTCGCCCCAACTTTCTTCCGAATTGGTATCGTGGATGGCCATTTCTATGGAAACCTGATCAATGTGGTTAACAACTCAGCCCCGTTGATGCTGGTGGCCATCGGCATGACGTTGGTGATCGCCACTGAAGGCGTCGATCTCTCCGTAGGCGCGGTGATCGCCATTTCTGCCGCCATGGGTACGGTGCTGATCAATCCCGCTGTGGGCAATGAGCTGATCCTGAATGAAATCCTGGCGGCCAACACAACGAACACCCCATTATGGATCGTAGTGCTGGTGATTTTAGTTGCGGGTACATTGTGTGGTTTATGGAACGGCTTTTTAGTCTCGAGGGGTAATATCCAGCCAATGGTCGCAACCCTCATTCTCATGGTGGCCGGTCGCGGCATTGCCCAATTGATAACCAATGGGCAAATCATGACCGTTTATTACAAACCCTACTGGTGGTTTGGGAATGGTTATGTTTTAAAGCTGCCAGTATCCATATACATCGTGGCGGCAGTGGCGATTTTGGCCTGGGTGCTGGTTCGGAAAACATCTATCGGCCTCTTCGTCGAATCTGTGGGCATCAATGCAAAAGCCAGCTACTATTCCGGCATCAGCGAAAAGAACGTCAAACTGTTCGCCTACACCTTCTGTGGATTTTGCAGCGCAATCGCAGGTCTAATCCTCAGTTCCTACATTCACGGATGTGACGCCAACAACATTGGGTTGTCATACGAGTTGGACGCCATCCTGGCCGTCGTCATCGGCGGCACCCTGATGTCGGGCGGGCGTTTTTCACTGCTCGCCAGCATGATCGGTGCACTTCTCATCTGGACCTTCACAATCACGATGTATACATTCGGTGTCCCAGCCAATGCGCTCCTGGCTGGCAGGGCCATACTCGTTCTGGTCGTTATTTTGCTTTATTCAGATTACTTCCGCCGGCTCATCAATCGATTCTCGGAGCGGAAAGGGCCACAGCATGGCACAGAGATATAAAACATTCCTGATCAACAATGGTCCTCTGCTGACAACCATTTTAATATTCAGCATCGTGTACGTTGTCGGTGGGCTGCTTTATCCAGCCATGCAGAAACCGCAGGTGTTCTTTAACCTGTTTACCAATAACGCCAGCCTGCTGATAGTTTCCATTGGATTGACTATGGTGATTATCTCGAAAGGGATCGATCTATCAGTAGCGGGCATGATCGCCTTAACCTCGGCTGCATCAGCCGCTTTGTTACAGGGTGGTATGAGTGCCTACATCGTCATCCCCTTGATGTTATTGATGGGAATCGTACTGGGCTTCATCATGGGCTGGATCATCCACTACTTCAAAGTCCAACCTTTCATTGTGACCCTGATGGGATTATGGTTCGCCCGAGGTATGGCATACATCATCACCCTGACATCTCTGACAATTAAAGACGACGTGTACCGCCATCTGGCGCTCACAAAGATCTACTTGTTTAATAAGAACTATATATATCTCGCAACTCTGATCGGACCAATTCTGTTACTGATTACTTTCTACATTATGAAGTACACGCGCTTCGGTCGTACAGTCTATGCCGTGGGCAACAATGAAGAATCGGCCAGGCTGATGGGTTTGCCAGTTGGCCGCACAAAACTGATCGTATATTCCTTCGGCGGCTTTTGTTCTGCCCTTGGTGGTATTGTATTCAGTATAAACTTGCTTTCAGGTTACGGCGGTTATGCTCCGGGTATGGAATTGGATGCTATCGCCTCTGTAGTTATCGGCGGTACCCTGTTAACCGGAGGTGTGGGCAACATCATCGGCACCTTGTTTGGGGTGTTGATCAACGGTACGATTGTGACCATCCTCCAATTCAATGGCACCTTGAGTTCGTGGTGGACACGCATAATGGTCGGTGTACTCACGCTTATCTTCATCGGCATCCAGAGCCTGTTCTATATGCGACAAAGACACTCATAACCTGGGTTTTCCAGAACGGAGACAAGATCTATGTCGGAATTGATGAAATCCGTGAATGGGAAAGAAATCGTTGTAATGGAAGGCATCTATAAATCCTTTCCGGGTGTACAAGCCCTGGAAAACGTGGACTTTACACTCAGAACTGGGGAGATCCACGCTCTTGTTGGGGAAAATGGTGCGGGCAAATCCACCCTGATTAAAGTTATGACCGGTGTTGAACGACAGGATCAGGGCACTGTTATTCTTGAAGGAAAAGAGACCTTCATCAAATCCCCCCTGCATGCACAAACGATGGGAATCAGCACCGTCTATCAGGAAGTTAACCTGTGCAACTATCTGACGGTAGCTGAGAACATCTTGATCGGTCGGGAACCACACAAGTTAGGTCGGATCGATTGGAAAGGGATGAATAACCGCGCCCGGCAAGTCCTTCAGCAGCTTAATATCGATATCGATGTAACCCAACCCTTGGGCTCATATTCCACCGCCATCCAACAGATTACTGCCATTGCCCGAGCGCTTGAGATCTCTTCAGCCAAGGTTTTAATCCTGGATGAACCCACTTCAAGCCTCGATGCCCATGAAACAGAGCAGATCTTCCGAGTGATGCGGACACTCAAACAATCTGGAGTCGGGATCATCTTTATCACGCACTTTATCGACCAGGTATACGAAGTATCTGACCGGATTACAGTCTTGCGTAACGGCAAGCTGGTCGGGACTTTTGATACAACATCCATAGTTCGCATGGAACTAATCGCCAAGATGATTGGCCGCAGTCTTGCCGATTATGACGACATGACGGCAATCAAGTTAGAGACCAGCAAGAATATTAAGCAGGAAGCTTTGCTCACCACAGACGATCTGGCTCTTTCTGGTTCGATTGAACCATTTGATCTGGAAATGCACGCCGGGGAAGTCGTCGGCTTAGCCGGGCTGCTTGGATCAGGGCGTACGGAAATGGCGAAACTACTTTTTGGGATCGATCAACCAGATAATGGCACGATGACCATGGAAGGCAAATTGGTCGAAGATCACTCACCACTCGATTCTATCGAGCGCGGTGTCGCACTCTGCCCAGAAGATCGGAAAGCCGAAGGTATTGCCGAGGATTTGACTGTTCGAGAGAATATTATCCTTGCATTGCAGGCTCACCAAGGCTGGTTCAAGTATATACCTCTCCAGAAACAACATGAAATTTCCGAGAAGTACATCAATTTACTGAACATCACCACACCCTCCGCAGATCAGCCAGTCAAGAATTTAAGTGGCGGCAACCAACAGAAAGTGATTCTCGCCCGATGGCTGGCAACAAATCCACAACTTCTTATACTGGACGAACCCACCCGAGGAATTGACGTGGGAGCGAAAGCAGAAATTCAAAGACTAGTGCTCTTACTGGCCGAAGAGGGCAAATCCTGCCTGTTCATCTCTTCAGAACTAGAAGAGGTGTTGCGAACCAGTCATCGCGTCGTTGTTTTGCGGGAAAAGAAAAAGGTCAGTGAATTCACGGGTGAAGTTAGCGAGAGAGAAATCATGCAGTCCATTGGAGGCAGCGAGTAATTTACTCGTACAGGTAAATCCAAAGCACAAGCGCAGATCGTCAACACACCTGAATGGATCAACACCTGACTCTTCCTTCTTTATCTTATGATAATACCCGTCTCAGTCATGGGATGGGTATTATCAATAAAATAAGCGGTTTCTCCATACAATGGATTGACCTATGAGGGAAGCTTATATATAACTCTGATAACATGCAATAGAATCAAAGAGAGAATATCATCTGTAAAAAGCACAGGATTGGATGCTCGTTATTTGAATGATGATACAAAAACGACCTTGCAGTTACCAAAAGAAGGAGATAAATGCAGATGTCCAAAAATAAGATGACCCTTGGCGTAATCGTCGGCAATCGTGGTTTCTTTCCCAGCCATCTATGTGAAGCCGGACGAGAAACCATATTGAAGGTGCTTGAGGAGGAAGGCATTATACCGATCGCCATCTCCCCCGAAGAGACCCCTTACGGTTCCGTTGAGAGCCTCGGCGAGGCTCACAAATTAGCCGACCTGTTCAAAGCCCACACAGATGAGATCGACGGTGTGCTGGTCACCCTGCCCAACTTCGGTGACGAACGCGCCATCGCCAACACACTGCGCTGGTCCGGCCTGAATGTGCCCGTGTTGATCCATGCCTATCCCGACGATGCGCAACGTATGACCATCGCCGATCGCCGCGACTCGTTCTGCGGCAAGATGTCCCTCTGCAACAACCTGCGGCAGTACGGCATCAAATTCACCTTGCCGTCCCTTCACACCGTCGATCCACAGAGTGAGAGTTTCCGCACAGACTTACGCAAGTTCACCGCAACCTGCCGGGTGGTGAGAGGTCTGAATAACGCGCGTATCGGCGCCCTGGGCGCCCGACCGACAGCGTTCAACACCGTGCGTTACTCCGAAAAACTGCTTGAAAATTCCGGTATCTCCATCGAGACCCTGGATCTCTCGGAAGCCTTCGGACGCGTTGAACGCCTGGCGGACGACGATCCAGCCGTGAAAGCCAAGCTCAAAGCCGTCCAGGATTACGTCCCCACCAAGGGCATCCCCGAAGATGCACTGCTGAAAATGGCCAAATTGGGCGCCGTGATCGACGGTTGGATGAAGGACACCGAGTTGGTCGCCAGTGCGATCCAGTGCTGGACCTCGATGCAGGAATTCTTCGGTGTCGTTCCCTGCACGTTGATGAGTATGATGTCCAATAAATTGGTGCCTTCCGCCTGTGAAACGGACACCGCCGGTGTGGTAGCCATGTACGCTCTGGCGCTTGCCGCCGAGCAGCCCAGCGCCATCGTGGATTGGAATAACAACTATGGCGATGACCCCAACAAGGGCGTGATCTTCCACTGCTCCAACCTGCCGGGCGATATTTTCGTCAAGGACGATGCCGTGATGGATTATCAGGAAATCATCGCTGGTACCGTTGGCAAAGAGAACACTTTTGGCACGGTCGTTGGGCGTGTGAAAACTGGCCCATTCACCTACCTGCGTGTCTCCACAGATGACCTGAATGGGAAGATCGCAGCCTACATCGGCGAGGGTGAGCTCACCAATGATAAACTGCAAACCTTCGGCGGTTATGGCGTCTTCAAGATCCCCGATTTACAGGGACTGCTGGCTCACATTTGCAACAACGGTTTTGAGCATCACGTCTCCGTCAACCTGACGGAAGTCGCCGACGCCGTTTACGAGGCGCTCGACAAATACCTGGGCTGGGAGGTTTACTTCCACAATCGGTCGTGAACATTCCCGCCGAGAGGCACATAAAACACTTCGGAGGAGACGAATGAGCAGCTCGAAGTATGCGATCGGTGTCGATTTCGGCACGCTTTCCGGCCGCGCCATCCTCGTACGCGTCGAAGACGGTAAAGAGATCGCCACCGCAGTACACAACTACGTCAATGGCGTCATCGATGAATATCTGCCCGAGAGCAAGATGCGCCTCGAACCGGATTGGTCGCTGCAGGATCCCAACGATTACATCGAGGTCTTCAAACAAACCATCCCGGCGGTACTAAAAGAAAGTGGTGTAAACCCCGATGATGTGATCGGCATCGGAATCGACTTCACCGCCTGCACCATGCTGCCCACCAAATCCGACGGCACACCACTGTGTTTCCTGCCCGAGTGGCGCAGCAACCCGCACGCCTGGATCAAACTCTGGAAACACCACGCCGCTCAACCAGAGGCCAACAAACTCAACATCATCGCCAGAGAGAAAGGATTCGGGAAGATCCTCGACCGCTATGGCGGCAAGATCAGCTCGGAGTGGTTCTTCCCCAAGGCCTGGCAAATCCTGGACGAAGCCCCCGAGGTCTATGAAGCAGCTGACCGCCTGATCGAGGCGGCCGATTGGGTCGTCTGGCAGCTGACCGGCATCGAGACACGCAATTCCTGCACGGCAGGATACAAAGCGATGTGGTCGAAACGAGAGGGCTTCCCGCCCAAGGAATTCTTCCGCGCTCTCGATCCGGGGCTGGAAAACATCGTCGATGAAAAGATGATGCGCACGATTTCGCCCCTGGGGGAGAAAGCCGGTGAACTTACGGAACAAGCGGCACAGTGGACAGGCTTGAACCCCGGCACTGCTGTCGCTGTGGCTAACGTTGATGCCCATGTCGCCGTACCCGCTTCCAGCGTTACGCAAGCGGGACGTATGGTGATGATCATGGGTACCAGCATCTGCCACATGGTGTTGGGTGAGGAGGAGGAAATCGTCCCGGGCATGTGCGGTGTGGTAGAAGATGGAATCCTGCCCAACATGCCGGGTTTCGAAGCCGGCCAATCATGCGTCGGCGATCACTTCCAGTGGTTTGTGGAAAACTGCGTTCCAGCAGCTCTCGAAAAAGAAGCCAGCGAAAGAGGAGTAGATATCCACCAGCTGCTGGAGGAGAAAGCGAGTCAATATCAACCCGGCGAAAGCGGTTTGCTGGCGCTTGACTGGTGGAATGGCAACCGCAGCGTGCTGGTCGACGTTGACCTGACCGGGCTGTTACTCGGCGCTACACTGGCGACCAAACCCGAAGAAATATACCGCGCCTTGATCGAGGCCACGGCATACGGTACGCGCAAGATCATCGAGACCTTCAGCGAAAACGGCGTACCCATTAATGAACTCATCGCCACCGGCGGCCTGCCGGAGCGCAATCGACTACTCATGCAGATCTATTCCGATGTCACCGGTCTGCCCATCTACGTACCCGAATCGACTCAAATCCCGGCCATGGGGTCGGCGATGCACGGTGCTGTAGCCGCGGGCGCTGCAGCCGGAGGCTACGATTCGATCATCGAAGCCAGCGAGAAGATGGCCCGCTTGCGGGAGCAGAACTATCAGCCTAACATGGATAATAAAGCGATCTATGATCGTTTGTATGCCGAGTACAGCACCCTGCATGATTACTTCGGCCGCGGCGAGAACGACGTGATGAAGCGCTTGAAGGAACTGCGCAACGAGATTCGTACCAACTAATCCCGGAGAGATCCATGCTTGAGGCATTAAAAGAAGAAGTATTTCAGCTCCATCTGGAATTACCACGCAATCAACTCGTCGTCTGGACCAGCGGCAACGTCAGCGCCCGGGACGAGGAAAGCGGCCTGGTGGTGATTAAGCCCTCGGGTGTTAAATATGAGGTCATGCAGGCGGCGGACATGGTTGTCGTCGATCTGGAGGGGAAAGTCATCGAAGGTAAGTTGAAACCCTCCTCCGACTGCGCCAGCCACCTGTACATCTACCGCCACATGGAAAACGTAAACGGCATCGTACACACCCACTCCAATTACGCCAGCGCCTTTGCCGCGTTGGGAAAACCGATTCCCGTCTACCTCACCGCCATTGGCGACGAGTTCGGCGGCGAGATCCCCTGCGGCGGCTTCGCCCTGATCGGCGGCGAGGAAATTGGCAAGGTGGTCGTGGAAACGATCGGGAAATCCCCGGCGGTGCTGCTGAAGAACCATGGCGTTTTCACCGTGGGACCCACGGCCGAAGCGGCGCTCAAAGCGGCAGTCATGGTGGAGGACGTAGCCAAGACAGTATCCATCGCCCTGGGAATGGGCACACCGGACGAAATTCCCCCGGAAGCCGTCGCCAAACTGCACGAACGCTACAAGAACATCTACGGGCAAAAGTGACATGCTGACACATTCGAACGAAACCGATAAACCTCCCGGATTGAATGTTGAAAGACACAACACTCGATCCGGTTTTTTCCTTCTCCCCCATTTTCTAGGCGCTTTGCTCACTTTCTAAGCTTCATATCACAATCCAATGATAGATGGCAGACGTAATGCCCATGTGGCAGCGGTGTCACAATTCGGCGACATCATGCAGCAATCCAGGATTAAAAACAGACCGTCAAATGATGCTAATATCCTTCACCCACCGAGACGATTGGCAGTATTACCAGAGATAGACACAGGGGCAAATCCGTAAGTGGAACACATGGATGGAAATACCAAAACCAGCGTTTCGTTATCATCATAACGCATATCAGTCACTCATCGGATGGGGTTGTAAAGGTAATCGCAAGTGCGATCGGTTGTTCACTTTGCTTAGCGATATAATCTGGCACCCGCATGAGAATTTCATCCCCCAGGTCTTGATGAAATACATTCGCAGTTTATTCGTTCTGCAGGTACTGATCTCGTACGCTGGATCTGGCTGGAAATTGGTAATTTGATCCAGGACCTGTTTGCCGTCCGCTGCAACCTCGACGTCGAAACCCGAGCGCCTCAGAAACGGCGCCAGATTGTTCGTGATTGTAGTTTCGTCGTCCACCAAGAGCAGCTTTTGACTTTCCAAATCAGGCTCCTACTGTATTTCCATCCTGCAGCTACACCTACGGCTGGGCCGGGGTTAATTCTGGAAGAAGTGCTGTGGGGAGACTTTCAAAGACCTGCGCGCCCGCCGCCCGTAAGGCAGAAGCCTTGTTCTCATTGGAACTCACCCCGCGAAGCTGGAGATCGATCGAGATGGCCTGCTGATTTAATCTCTCCTGCGCGGCGAGTGCGCTCTGAAGTCCTTTAACCGCGTCTTCAAAAACGGTTACCTGCGCACCTTCCAGGCGAAACCAACCTTCGTCCATGTCCCCATCCAGGACCAGGGAAACCGCCGATTGCAGTGCGATATCAACATCATCCCCCATTGCACAGCGTAACGCTGCCAGAACATGCACGGGAGATGGTTTGAGCAACGCATCCATCTGCAGCCTGCGTTTCTCCGTCATCCAGGCTAAACTCCCGTGTCCAACAATGGGAACATCTTCCAGCCCCACAAGTCTCAGACCAAGTTCCGCCTCAGGTGTATCGAAGAAATCACCGGGTGGTTGCGAAGGTCGGTTGGTGAAGACGGCGGCATAATGATCCTTCTCGGCAAGCCAAGCATGTAACTGCTTCGTTTGATCTTCATCGAGGGCCGGGACGTCCAGGGTGAGTAAATACCCATTGGAAGGTTTACTGGCATCCAGGCCATACAACTCACGGAAGACCTGACTGCCAAGTATCAATTCTTGAAACATGCGATGCGTGAGCGAGTCTTTGAGCTGTCTGGCATTGCGCAGGATCCCCTGAAGAATTTCGACTTGCGCTGAGGAGAGATCATCCTGGCTTAACAGCAATCGTTCCGCATCGCCCAAAGAAGGAACCACAGCGGAACCCGGCGTAGAAAGGGATCTGAAAAAGGCTCGAAAATCGGGTGACACCAGATCGTGCAGCTCGACTTCTGGAAGTGGTGGTTGATTTGGTAAACTGCGTTCGGGATCGAGCTCCCACACCCGCTCGAGCAGCAGCGCATGGCAGATGGCTGATGAATCCCATTCACTGGTCACCCCGATGGATTCGAAGAAATGCACGTCTTCCAGCGTGAGGCCCACCTGGCGGAACCCCAATGCGCGGCCGATACGCTCAACCACCTCCCGTAAAGCCTGATGATAGGCCCGCGCCTCGAGCAGCACACCATCCATGTCGAAAAGTAAAATCTTCATACTGCGATCTACCCGGAGGTTTCGTGGCGCCGGGCAAGTTCCTCTTCCACATCCGCAAGACTCATGTCGCGCGCCGCGAGCAGGACGAGTGTGTGGTAGAACAGGTCGGCGATCTCCTCGATCAAACGTTGATCGCCCTGCCCTTTGGCGGCCAGGATGACCTCCATGGTTTCCTCCCCGACTTTCTTGAGGATCTCATCCTCCCCGGCATCCAGTAAGCGGGCTGTATACGAGCCTTCGGGCGCATTATTCTTGCGCTCTTCGAGAATGGCCAGCAGATCATCAAGCTTCATCGATGTCCTCCAGCTCCTGAAAGAAACAGGATCGCGCGCCGGTGTGGCAGGCCGGCCCGGATGCCTCCACCTGCAGCAGCAGCACGTCGGCGTCGCAGTCGGCCCGGATCTGGCGCAGGTAGAGTACGTTGCCGGAGGTTTCCCCCTTGCGCCAGAGTTCCTGGCGGCTGCGGCTCCAGAAATGCACCTCCCCGGTTTGCTGCGTCAATCGCAGCGATTCGGCGTTCATCCAGGCCATCATCAACACCTCGCCGCTGGCTTCGTCCTGCACGATGGCAGGGATCAACCCGCGCTCGTTATATTTCAAATCCATGATATTCCTCATCTCTCTTCTTCGCCGATCTGCCAGCCATCTCGCTCCGGCCGGATGGGCAACCCCTGCTCCAGCAGAAACGCTTTCACTTCCCCGACCGTGAGCTCCTTGTCGTGGAACAGCGAGGCGGCCAGCGCAGCATCGGCTTTTCCCTGCGTGAGTACATCGGCGAAGTGCTGCAGAGTCCCCGCACCGCCACTGGCGATCAACGGCACCTGGACAGCGTCCGCAACGGCTCGCGTGAGTTCGATATCGTAGCCGGCGAGCGTGCCGTCGCCATCCATGCTGGTAAGCAATATTTCGCCTGCGCCCAGATCCACCGCCTTGCGGATCCATTCCAGCGCGTCGATGCCTGTCGGTGTGCGCCCACCACTCACGTAAACCTCCCACGATCCGGGGGAAATCCGTTTGGCGTCCACCGCCAGCACGATGCATTGGCTGCCGAAACGCTCGGCGCCTTCCGACAGCATCTCCGGCCGCTTGACTGCGGCAGAATTGACACTCACCTTATCCGCACCCGCCAGAAGCAGCTTGCGCATATCCTCCAGGCTGCGGATGCCGCCGCCGACGGTGAGCGGCAGAAAGACCTGGTCTGCCACGCTGCGCACCATCGTCACTGTGGTCTCCTTGCCCTCCGGTGTGGCGGAGATGTCCAAAAACACCAACTCGTCGGCGCCCATTTCGTCGTAGATTCGCGCCTGTTCCACCGGATCACCCGCGTCGCGCAGGTTGACGAAGTTCACGCCCTTGACTACGCGTCCGTCTTTGACATCCAGGCAGGGAATGATGCGTTTGGCTAACATTGCAGCGCCTCCTCCAGGGAGAATTTGCCATCGTACAGGGCGCGGCCTACGATCACACCCGGCAGACCCGCCTGACGCACACGACGGATATCTTCAAGTGAGTCGACACCGCCAGAAGCGATCACCCGCATACTCGTCGCTTCCGCCAATTGTTGAGATAGATCGACGTTTACACCGCTTCCCATGCCATCCCGGCTGATGTCGGTGACAATAATCGTTTCCACGCCTTCTTTGTGGAGTTCGCGCGCCAAGGAAAAGACATCGATACTCGTGTCATCCACCCAACCCCGTGTATGCACACGCCCTTCGCGCACATCTACCCCAACCGCCAGATGCTCGGAACCGAATTTCGCCACAATTTCACCGATCAACTCCGGGTTCTCGACCGCGGCGGTGCCAATCACAACGCGCCGCACTCCCAGATTCAACACCGTGCTTACTGTTTCCAAGGAACGCAGTCCACCGCCAAGCTGCACTTGCGCTCCCGCTCCGAGAATGGCCTGAAGCGCGACACGATTGGCATCATCCGCCTCGCCAAAAGCACCATCCAAGTTGACCACATGCAGCCAATCTGCCCCCGCCGCCATCCAACGGTTTGCCACTCCAGCAGGATTGTCATCGAAAACCGTCTTGCGAGCGGGATCTCCCTGTTTCAGGCGAACGACCTGGCCCTCACGCAGATCGATCGCCGGATAGACGATGAATTCATCCATCAGCACTTCTCCACAAAATTCCGCAGGATGGCTAGACCTACTCGTTGGCTCTTCTCGGGGTGGAACTGCACGCCATACAGGGCTCCGCGCCCCGCGACGGAACAGTAGCGCACACCATACTCCGTCTCCCCCAATATGTCCTCGGGCTGCGCATCACAGTAGTAGCTGTGATTGAAATAGGCATACACACCGGGCGGGAGCCCGTCGAGCAAGGGACTTTCCCGACAGGGTTTTACTTGATTCCACCCGGTTTGGGGGACGGTCAATTCAGGTGTTTCGAAGCGTCTGACCGTGCCCGGCAAGAATCCCAGGCCGGCGTGACGCCCGTACTCTTCGCTTTCCGCAAAGAACACCTGCATGCCGACACAGATGCCCAACAACGGCGTGCCCCGCGCCACAACTGTCTTGATCGGTTCGATCAATCCACGCGATTCGAGCCCTGCCATGCCGTCTCCAAAAGCGCCCACACCGGGCAGGACGACTTTCCCGGCCTCCAGAACCACTTGTGGATCCGAAGTCCGGATCACCTCCGCACCGACGGTTGTCAAGGCTTTCTCCACCGACCGCAGGTTGCCGATGCCAGAGTCGACCAATGCGATCATACCCATTACACATCTTTCTCCAAATTATTGAATGCTGACATGATTACAACACGCCCTTGGTACTCGGCACGCCCGTGCGGCACGGATCGAGGCGCGTCGCTTCTCCCAGGGCGCGTCCCAGGGCTTTAAACAACGCTTCCGCGCCGTGGTGATCGTCCTCGCTGTAGAACAACACGGCGTGCAGGTTGGCGCGTGCAGTTGTGGCCAGCGAGACGAAGCAGTGACGCACCATACTCACCGGCATCTTTCCCAGGGAATAACCCTGCCAATCGGCCTGAAAGACCGCGTAGGGACGGCCCGAGAGATCGACCACGACGCGCGCCAGGGACTCATCCATGGGCACATATGCCGAACCCATGCGCACGATACCTTTACGATCGCCCAGAGCCTGGTCGAAAGCCTGCCCCAGGACCAGGGCGCAATCTTCAACGGTGTGATGGGCATCGATCTCCAGATCGCCTTTAGCTTTCACTGTCAAATCGAACATGCCGTGCACGGCGACGTGTCGCAGCATGTGATCGAAAAAGCCAACCCCGGTATTGATATCGCATTTTCCGGCGCCATCCAGGTTGAGTTGAATCTGGATGTCGGTCTCCGTTGTCTTTCGCTCAATTTTCGCTTTTCGCATGGTTTACTCCATCGCTGCCAGGGCAGCCAACAAGGCATCACTTTGCGCCGGTGTTCCGGTGCTGATGCGGATGTGATCTCGCAATCCCGGCTTGTCGAAATAGCGCACCAGGATCCCTGCACCCTCCAGAGCCTGCTTCAAATCCTTCGCCGGTCGGCCGATAACCTGGCATAGAATAAAATTCGTCTGCGAGGGATACGGCCGTAAATATGTTATTTCTTCCAGCATTTCAAACAAGCGCTGGCGTTCGGTCACGAGTTTACGGACATTCTCCTGCAAAGCCTCGATATTCTCCAAGGATGCCAACGCAGCCGCAGCACCCGCTACAGTGACGTTATAGGGTTGTTTGATCTTCCATAAGTACGGCATCAGCTCATCTGGGAAAACGCCGTAGCCCACGCGCATTCCGGCCAACCCCGCCCACTTGCTGAAGGTCTGCAGCACGATCAGGTTTTGGTGATCGAATACCTTGTATAAACGACTGGAATTGGGTTCGGCAAACTGCACATAAGCCTCGTCAACGACCACCACAAGCGGCATCGCCAGAATTCGATCCAGCACATCTTGCGGCAGCACGCCGCCGTCCGGGTTGTTGGGCGAGGCCAGGAAAAGCAGTTTCGGTTTGTGCTCTGCGGCAGCCTGCTCAACCCCCTCCATGTCGAGGCGGAAATCCGGCTTGCGAGGCACTTCCACCAAACGCGCGTTGTTTACACCCGCTCCGAAGGCATACATACCGAACGTAGGCGGGCAGTTGAGCAGCACGTCACCAGGATCGAGAAACAAGCGCATGATCAAGTCGATCAGCTCGTCTGCGCCGGCGCCCATCAGCAAGTTTTCGATGGGTAGATCAAGTTGTTTTGCGAGCGCTTTGCGCAGCAATCTACTCTCCGGATCGGGATAAATGTGCGCATACTGCAGATCCTGCAGCACCATGAGTGCCGCCGGATCCGGGCCGTAGGGATTCTCATTGGCATTGAGTTTCACGATCTCCGCCGGATCCCTGCCCAACTGCTGCGCGACCACTTCGAAAGGATAAACGGGCTGATACGCCTCCATGTCCCGAATGTGGGCGCGGATCAGGTTCGCTGTGTCGGTCATTTCTCCCCCTCCATGCGTTTCTCGGCCGCGGCGGCGTGGGCGGTGAGAGTTTCGACTCGCGCGATCTGCGCCGCCATTGCACTGAGCGCCTCGCTGGTTACCTCATCCAGGGCGATCAAACTGGTGATCTTCACGAAATCCCATACGTTCAACGGGGAGGCGAAGCGCGCCGTCCCGCCGGTGGGCATGATGTGGCTCGGCCCGGCGACGTAATCCCCGAGCACCTCGAAAGAACGTTCGCCCATGAATATCCCACCCGCATTTCGTATCTTGGCTGCCAGACCTTCGACATCCGCCACGCAGAGACAGAGATGCTCGGCGGCATAATCATTGGCCAGCGCGGCCGCCGAGTCCAAATCCGGCGTGATCACAATCCCGCCATTATTCTCCAAAGAGGCGGTGATGATCTCCGCTCGGGAAAGAGTCTCCAACTGCCCTGCCACAGCCGCCCTTACAGCTTCAGCTAGATTTCGATCGGGCGTCAGCAGGATTGCGCTTGCCAGGGGATCGTGCTCAGCCTGGGCCAGCATATCCGCAGCCACCCATTCCGGATTGGCCGTCTCATCGGCGATGATCATCGTCTCGGTGGGGCCCGCCAGTCCTTCGATCCCGACCACGCCGAAAACCTGCTGCTTGGCCAGCGTGACGAATAGATTCCCGGCGCCGACGATCTTGTCGACGCGCGGCACGCTTTCGGTGCCGTAAGCCATGGCAGCGATCGCCTGCGCTCCACCGATGGTATAGACCTGTTTCAATCCGCAGATATACGCCGCCGCCAGAATGGTTGCGTGGGGCTGCGGCGGCGTACAGATCACGATCTCACCCACACCGGCAACCTGCGCCGGAATGACGGACATGAGCAGCGAGGAAGGCAGCGGCGCCGACCCCCCCGGCACATAGACACCCGCGCGTTCTATCGCTGCGACTCGCTGGCCTAATTTGCCCCCCATTTCTTCTGTGGTCCAGGATGCTTTCGGTTGGCGCTCGTGAAAATCACGAATCCGTTGCGCGGAAAGACGCATCGCCTCAGAAAGCGCCTGCGGTAAGGAATTATAGGCCGCTGCAAGCTTTTCTTCCGGAATACGCAGGTCATCCAAGCTGACTCTGTCCAATGTTTCTGTCCATCGCTGGACGGCAGCATCGCCATCTTTGCGCACCGATTTGAGAATGCGGGTTACCGCCTCCGCTGGTCCTACGCCTTCGCCAAATATCTTCGCCACGCTATCCAGGAGCGCCTGCGGATAATCTTCCAACGCTGCAGGGTCGCGGCGCAGGATTGTCTCTTTTGCCTTGTCGATATCGAGTATCTTGAGCATGATGTTTTTAACTCCTATACATGCAAAGAATTCTGACTTCAGTCTTCAAGCGCCTGCAGCATGGCCATACAGGCTTCCGGCTGCTCCTCGAAAATATAGGTTACCGGTGTGACCACCACGCCGCTGCCGCCGATGGCGCGCAATTCCTGGATGACCTGTGCCAGGTCGTCGCGGGCTACGACGATATGCACCGCGTACCAATCCCCACTCCGTTTCGTGATCACAGGTGAAATCGTCGGTCCCTGCAGACCACCGATTACGGACTGATCAAACATGCGCTCGGCAATAACCTCCGGTGATTCGCCGCGGATGTTGGCGAAAATCGAGACATTGCCCGCCGCACGCATGTGCGCCACCACAAATTCCAGCAGCTGCTGGGCTCGGGCGAGCACCTCAGGTCTCGTTTTTAACGAATTTCGATTGGCAATTAAACAAGCCTGTGAATCCAGCACCAGGCCGTCGTCCAGCGAACGCAGTCGGTTATCGCGCAGCGTTGTGCCCGTCGATACCAGATCGACGATCAAATCCGCGTAACCGATTGCCGGGGCGACCTCCAGCGTGCCCTCCGCTCGGATCAGGCGTGTGTCATCCAAATCGTAACGTGCGAAAAAATCAGCGGACACGTTGGAATACTTTGTGGCTACGCGCAGGGGCCGATCGAGTTCGGCGCGCTTCTTGGCGAGATCGGCCATCGTGCGAATCTGCGCCCAGCTTTCGGGTACGATCACATTCAGCGTACAGCCGCCGAAGCCCAACGCTTCCAGCATGACCAGAATCTCACCATTCTCGCCCTTGCTCTCCATCACTGTGTCCATGCCGGTAATGCCGAAATCGACACTGCCGTCGCGCACGCTGACCACGATGTCACCGGCCCGCTGGAAAAGCACGGTGAGATCCGGCATGACCGGGATGGTCGCTTCGAACTGGCGCGGATTGGGCTTGGAGACGCTCAGTCCCGCCTCGCTGAGGAAAGCCATCGTCTCGCCTTCCATGCGTCCTTTACTGGGTAGCGCCAGACGAACATCACTGCGTTGCACACTCATCAAATCCTCCAAAAAAAATAGCCCTCTCAATTCAGGAGGGCTGCATGGGTTTTCAGTTGAAGACCACGACGCGCTTTAAAGCACTCCTGACCGATCACAGGGTCGGTAATGATGGTGGTGGATCAGGGAAAAACTTGCGTCGTTCATACTGTGCAGGATTGTATAACATTTTTCAGCAGAAGGAAAGGGCTTATACCCCTCCGAAATGAAAATTTCCCCGTTCGCAACAGCCCATCCCACTAATATTCCGCGAATCAAAATCGTGGAAAACCAATAGATCAAGCGCCGACCGCTTCCTTGGAGCGCTTGACTTCCCTGCCGCGCAGATTGGAATCGAGGATGCGCTTGCGGATGCGTAAGCTCTTGGGGGTAACTTCGAGCAGTTCGTCATCCCCCAGATACTCGATGGCCTGGTCAAGGCTCATCTCGCGGGGCGGAGTGAGGCGCTCATCGATCTCGCGAAACGACGAACGCACGTTGGTAACGTGTCGCTTTTTACACACATTAACAACAAGATCTTCGGGACGTTGATTCTCGCCGATCACCATACCCTCATATACTTCGACGCCGGGTCCGATGAACAGCACCCCTCGCTCCTCCGCATTCTTCAATCCATACGTCGTAGTGATACCATGCTCCCATGCGACCAACGATCCCTGGGATCTCCCAAGATCCCCACCGGAGATGGGGAGATAATCGTGGAACACGCTGTGCATGAACCCTGCACCACGCGTGGCGGTCATGAAATGATGGCGGAACCCCAGCAGGCCGCGTGTGGGCACCAGGTAGTGCAATCTCACGGCGTCTTCCAGCTCTTCCTGTAGATCCAGCATCTTACCCCGCCGCTTGCCAAGCATCTCCACCACAGTTCCAACAGACTCCGTCACGGTCTCAATGTCGACCTCTTCCCAAGGTTCGAGCACAATCCCATCATTGTTGCGCAGGATTACTTCGGGGCGCGAAACCTGGAATTCATATCCCTCGCGGCGCATGGTTTCGATCAAGATCGCCAAATGCAGTTCTCCCCTTCCGGATACCGTGAAAGATTCCGCCGAATCGCCCTCTTCTACTCTCAAGGCAACGTTGGTGCGAATTTCATCGAACAACCTTTCCCGCAGCTTGCGGGAAGTGCTCCAGCGACCCTCACGACCGTTGAAGGGAGACGTGTTGACGGCGAAAGTCATGCGCACCGTCGGTTCCTCTACCTGAATGGTGGGTAACGGGACCGGATGTTCGGAGTCGGTCAGCGTTTCTCCGATTCTTACATCCTCCAAGCCCGCCAACACAACGATTTCTCCGGCACTGGCAGTTTCCACCTCGACGAGATCCAGCCCCTGATACAGATGAAGATACCGCGCCTCAATCGGGATGATCTCACCGGTATGGGTAATGCGAGCCAAAAGCGCGCCAACATTTAGCGTACCTGCGGCAATTCGGCCCGATGCCGTCACCCCGCGGTAGGAATCATAGCCCAGCGTAGTAACCAGCATCTGGAAAGGTGCCTGGGGGTCAACCAGCGGAGCAGGGATGCGGCGCAAGATGGCTTCGAACAGCGGCTGCAGGTTCGATCCCAGTTCGTATGTAGTGCCCGCCTGACCTTCTATCGCATTGGTATAGATTACCGGGAAATCGGCTTGCTCATCCGAAGCGCCCAATTGGATAAAAAGATCGAAGGTCTGATCCAACGCCCGATTCGGATCTGCCCCTCTGCGATCCACCTTGTTGATCACCACCACGGCGCGAAGTCCCATCTCCAACGCTTTTCGTAAAACGAAACGCGTCTGCGGCATCGGTCCTTCTGCCGCATCTACCAAGAGCAGCACACCATCGACCATGTTCAACACTCGCTCGACCTCTCCACCGAAATCGGCATGGCCCGGGGTATCGACGATATTGATCTTCACCATCTCGCCGATCGCTTCATCGAAAATGGAAATCGACGTGTTCTTGGCCAAAATGGTGATTCCCCGCTCACGTTCGAGCTCGTTTGAATCCATCACCCGCTCGACAACTTGCTGATTCTCACGGAATGTTTTGGCTTGTTTTAACATCCCATCGACCAGCGTGGTCTTGCCGTGGTCAACGTGTGCGATGATGGCGATATTACGTAATTCTTTCCGTTCTACATTCATCTCTCGATATAACCTCTATCTATGTACCTACGCAAATAAAGACCCCGGCTTTGAATCGCCGAGGTCGGTTCATTGCTGTGGAGAATCATATCAGAACTGACTTGCTTTGTGAAGACGGAAATGCACCGATTTCACCCCCCGGAAAGCCAAGCATTAAAACGACAGAAGTCCGTCGGTATCGAAGCCCAGCACCAAATTTTATCGAGATCTGACTTCATTGGCTCTTTCAACGGCAACATCTCTGCTATTCTGAATAAAAGTCGTAAACCGATGTATTTCTCTTCAACGCTTCATCCCTAAAAACAACCTTGACAAACGCGAACATTTATCATATACATATGCTAATATGTTAACCTATATCGTCCCTGCCCCACGTTATCGTCGTCCGTGCCGGACCAATGGTCTGGTATTTGGGGTTGCTGAACGGCATTAAATTCATCTCGCGTCATGCCCCGCCAGACCGCACCATGGGTCTGGCGGTTTTTTTTTGGAGGTCTGATGATCGAAGTCGGCGTAATCGGCGCCACGGGCTACACCGGATGGGAACTGATCCGGCTGCTCGTCAACCACCCACAGGTCAATTTGCGTTTTGCCACCTCGAAGTCACGGGCCGGGGAGAGCCTGGGCGCGGTGTTTCCTTCCGCTCCGGACATCCCACTGATCGATCCTGAAAAAGCGGCCATGAAAGGCACAGACGTCGTTTTCCTCTGCCTGCCGCACGCCGAATCGGCGAGTGTGGCTGTGGAGGCGCTGGATGCCAGTGTCCGCGTCATCGATCTCAGCGCTGACTTTCGCCTGCGGGATGCGGCCATCTACCAGAAATGGTACAAGGTGGAGCACCCCGCCCCCGAGTTATTAGGCGAAGCAGTCTACGGGCTGACGGAAGTAACACGCGCTGACTTGCCCGAAGCGCGCCTGGTCGCCAATCCGGGCTGCTATCCGACCAGCGTGCTGCTGGCGCTCAAGCCGCTTCTCGACCAGGACGCCATCAACGATACGATCATTGTGGACTCGAAATCGGGAGTCTCCGGTGCAGGCCGCAAACCGAAACTGATGACTCACTACGTCGAGGTGGAAGGCAATCTCTCACCCTACAGTCTGGGTCGCCTGCATCGCCACCTGCCCGAGATGGAACAGGTCGCAGCCTGGTGGTCGAAGAAAGCACCGGCGATGATCTTCTCACCCCATCTCGTCCCCGCTCCTCGCGGCTTGCTTTCCACGATCTACGTCCGGCTTGATGCGGGTTGGAGTGATGCAAAGGTGCACGATCTCTACAACCAGGCCTATGGCAACGAAGCCTTTATTCACGTATTGGCCGAGGGTGAAAACGCAACCTACGCCCATGTCAACTATACCAACCGCTGCGCCATCGGCCTGGCATTGGCTGAGGAAACACTCATCATCACCTCCGCGATCGACAATCTTATTAAGGGCGCCTCCGGTCAGGCGATTCAGAACATGAACGCCATGTTCGGCATCGACGAGACCGTTGGGCTGCCGCTGTGAAACGAGGTCTGTAACCATGCGTGTGATCAAGATCGGCGGAAATGAACTCGATAAACTGGATTTCATGCCCACTTTTGCCAAAGTGCTGCACGACATGGCAGAGCCTACGGTCGTCGTACACGGCGGCGGCAAGGCGGTCGATGAACTACAGCACCAATTGGGACAGAAAACGGTCAAGATCCAGGGCATGCGCCGCACCGATGCCGATACGCTGCGCACCGCGCTGATGGTGCTCTGCGGTCTCGTCGGAAAGCAGCTCGCTGCCGCGTTAATAAATGCCGGAGTGGATGCCGTCAGCATGTGTGGTGTTGACGGTGGACTTTTGCGGGTGAAGAAACTGGAGATCCCCGAGGGCGATCTGGCTTTTGTAGGCGAGATAACCTCCGTGCGGGACGATCTGTTGACGAATTGGCTCCAGCAGGGCATCACTCCGGTAATCTCGCCGATTTCACTCGGCATGGACGGGCAGATCTACAATGTCAACGCCGACCAAGCTGCGAGCGCTATCGCCGTGGCCATCCAGGCCGACTATATCGACTTCGTCTCCAACGTACCCGGTGTACTCGTCGATGAAGACATACTTGCCAGCCTCACCCAAAGTGAGGCTGGTGTATTAATCGGCAGCGGCGCGATCAACGGCGGTATGGTCCCCAAAGTACTGGCCGCCATGGAAGTGTCGAAAAAGGGTATTCCCAACGTGCGCATCGTCGATCTCGCCGGACTCAAGCAGGGTGGCGGCACGACGTTCACCCTGCCCGAATCCCAGTCATCCCATCCGATACCAAGTTAACCAATGAAGGTGCCCCATGAACCCGAGTGAAATTCCACAAGCCGAAGCCCAACTCATCGTCCCTACCTATTCTCGCCCCGAGATGGTTTTCACCCACGGTGAAGGGGTGTACTTATTCGACAGTGAAGGCAAGCGTTATCTGGATATGGTCAGCGGCATCGCTGTCGCGGCATTGGGCCATAGTGATCCCGAGTGGGCGCAGGCAGTCGCAGCCCAGGCCGGCAAACTGACCCACGTCAGCAACTTGTATCACACTACACCCCACATCGAACTCGCCAAACGACTGGTGGACTCATCCTTCGCCGATCGTGTTTATTACTGCAATTCGGGTGCGGAGGCGAACGAAGCTGCACTCAAATTCGCCCGAAAATGGGCAGGAAAATACCACGGAACGAAGAAAAAGCAGGTCATTGCATTCGAACACGGTTTTCACGGCCGCACCTATGGTGCGCTTTCACTCACCCACAAAGCCAAATATCGAGAGCCCTTCGCTCCCTTGCTGCCCGATATCTCATTTCTTCCTTTTAATAACATTCAAGCCGCCCAAGATGCGGTCGACGACAATACCTGCGCCGTCTTCGTCGAACCGCTGCAGGGTGAAGGCGGCGTAAACCCGGCGCAGGGTGATTTCCTGCGCGCACTGCGCGAATGCTGCGATGCACACAATGCCATCCTCGTATTCGACGAAGTGCAGTGCGGATTGGGCCGAACCGGTTACCTGTGGGCGCATGAGGCCCATGGCGTCTACCCGGATATCATGACCCTGGCCAAGCCGCTCGCCGGTGGTCTGCCCATTGGCGCCACACTGGTAACGGAGGGGATCGCTCAGGCGATGGGTGTGGGGGACCATGGCAGCACCTTCGCCGCCGGGCCGCTCGTCTGCCGCGCCGCCCAGGTGGTCTTCGATCGCATCGCCCAGACGGAATTCCTGCATGATATCCGCACCAAGGGCGAAAAAGCAATGCGTCAATTGAAGGAAATGCCCACAAACCACATTACAGAGGTACGCGGCGCCGGATTGCTGATCGGCATCGAATTGGACCAATCGGTCAAACCCTTGATTGAAGCAGCTCGCCAACAGGGGCTGCTGGTTATAAACGCCGGAGAAAACGTACTGCGAATTTGCCCGCCGTTAATCATCAGCGAGCAGGAACTCGAAGAGGGGTTGGGTATTTTAAGCGAGTGTATATCTAATCTATAATGTACAGGAGATGTTGCATGAGAACCACCCGAACGGGGAAGCAATCGGATATCGCCGGTATTGCACAACTGGTGGAAGCGCACGCTAGTAATGGGAAAATATTGCCGCGCTCCGTTGAAGCGATCCAGGAGAGTATTGACAATTGGATCGTGGTCAACGGCGACGAATCGATCGTCGCCTGCGGATCATTATTTTTCCACACCCCATACCTGGCAGAAATACGCTCCCTGGCCGTCGATGAACGGACGGAAAGAACCGGCCTGGGATCGGCCATCGTCAAAGCGCTGATCGATGAAGCCCAAAACCGCGGCGTTCATACCATCTTCGCATTGACACGCGTGGTCCCGTTTTTTGAACGCCTTGGATTTAAACTCGGAATTAAGGAATGGTTTCCCGAAAAGGTCTGGCACGACTGTTCGAACTGCCCGGTGCGGGATCGGTGTGATGAGAACGCTGTTGTTATGCGCCTGAGTGATAAACACGCACCTGCCTATGGGGCCATCGAAATTCAAAATGGAGGTCCAAATGTCCAAACCAAAAATTAACAAAGCCGTATTGGCCTATTCCGGCGGCTTGGATACTTCGGTGATCGTACCCTGGTTGCGTGAGAACTATGGTTGCGAAGTGATTTGCTTCTGTGCCGATGTCGGTCAGGGTGAAGAACTCTCTGGCCTGGAGGAAAAAAGCATCGCTTCCGGCGCCAGCAAACTGGTTAAAGAGGATTTACGCGAAGAATTCGCCAGCGATTTCCTCGTGCCCATGATCCAATCTGGAGCGATCTACGAATCACAGTACTTGCTGGGAACCTCGATCGCCCGCCCACTGATCGCCAAATGGCAGGTCGCCATTGCCGAAGCGGAGGGTGCGGAGGCCGTGGCACACGGCTGCACGGGCAAAGGGAACGATCAAGTACGTTTCGAACTCACTTATAAATCACTCAATCCTACTTTGAAAGTGATCGCGCCCTGGCGTGAATGGGACATTCACTCGCGGGAAGATGCACTTGCGTATGCCAAGAAACACAACGTTCCCGTGGCGGCGAAATCCGGATCGATGTACAGCCGAGACCGCAACTTGTGGCACGTCTCCCACGAGGGCGGCTTGCTTGAAAATCCGGCAAATGCGGCCGAGGAAGACATCTTCCAATGGACCACCGCACCGGAGCAGGCTCCCGATGAGGCGGAAGAAGTCGAGATCGGCTTCGAGGCCGGCGTTCCAGTCTCCGTGAACGGCGAGTCGCTTACTCCGGCGGCGCTGATCGAGCAGCTCAACGAGCTGGGAGCTCGCCACGGTGTCGGACGGGTGGATCTGGTCGAAAACCGCCTGGTTGGCATGAAATCACGCGGCGTGTACGAGACGCCGGGCGGCACGCTCCTCTACAGCGCTCATCGAGAATTGGAATCCCTGTGTTTGGATCGTGATATGCTGCACTTCAAACAGCAGATCGCTCTGCGCTACGCTGAACTGGTTTATTATGGTAAATGGTTCACCAACTTGCGCCAGGCGATCCAGGCCTTCATCACCGAAACGCAGCGCAACGTCACAGGTTGGACGCGCTTGAAGCTTTATAAAGGGAACGTCACCACCATGGGCCGCTACAGCGAGAACAGCCTCTATCGGGAGGATTTCGCCACCTTTGGCGAGGATGATGTTTACAATCAGATGGATGCCGAAGGGTTCATCAACCTCTTCGGCTTGCAGATGAAAGTGCAGGCGATGCTGGGCATCCCCCATGATGACAAGACACACCTCACCAAACCGGATTACACCAAGTTCAAGAGGGATTAAATGCAGCGTATTACAGACGGCACGATCACTTCACCGAAGGGTTTTTTATCCGGCGCCGCCACATGTGGGTTGAAAGACAAGGGCGCCATGGATGTGGCCTTGATTCTCTCTGAACACGACTGCAATGGCGCGGGCGTGTTCACACGCAACGAAGTCGTCGCCGCACCGGTGATCGTCGATCGACAGGTGCTGGCAGACAATCCCACGAAACTGCGCGGCGTCGTTGCCAACGCAGGCATCGCCAATGCCTGTACCGGGCCGGAAGGACTGCAGGCTTGCAAACGAATGCAGGAACTGGCCGCAGGATGCGCAGGATGCGCACCCGAACAGATTCTGGTTCTCTCGACCGGCGTGATTGGCGTGCAGCTGGATCTCGGCAAAATCGCCGTTGGGATCGAACACGCCTGTCGGCACCTTTCTGCGAACAATGGCAAGGACACCGCTCGCGCCATTATGACCACCGATACACGCCCCAAACATACGGCGGTACGTATCTCGTTGGAGGCGGGAGAGGTGACGATCGGCGGCATCGCCAAGGGGTCGGGTATGATCCATCCGGACATGGCCACCATGCTTGCTGTACTCACCACAGATGCTGTCGTACCGGTAGAAGCCCTCGACAGTATGTTGAGGAAAGTGATGGATCGCTCCTTCAACCGGATTTCCATCGATGGCGATACCAGCACCAACGACACCGTGCTCCTCCTGGCCAACGGCGCCAGTGGCGTGACCCTGCAGGATGATGCTGCGAAAGCAGCGTTCGAAGAAGCCCTCGAAGCGGTATGTGTTGAATTGGCCCACGACATCGTTCGTGATGGCGAGGGCGCCTCGAAGTTCATCACCCTGCAGGTATGCGGCGCTCGTACACCGGATGAAGCCCTGTCGGTAGCCCGCACGATCGCCACCTCCCCACTGGTAAAAACCGCCTTCGCGGGCGGAGATCCCAATTGGGGACGTATCTTTATGGCTGCCGGTAGAGCGAATGTAGCGCTAAACTCCGAACGTATGGACTTGTGGATCGGCAACGGCAAGCGCGATGATTTACAATTGGTCGACAAGGGCATCCCGCTCGAGTATGATGAAAATCAAGCTAAGGCGATCTTCGCCGAAGACGAGATCCTCGTACGCCTGAATTTGGGACTGGGAGAGGTCGATACGACGATCTGGACCTGTGATTTGACTCACGAATACATATCGATCAACGCCGATTACCGATCCTGAGAACAACACAGCGCTCGCCGTTTCTGACGTCGACGCTATCGAGCAAGGGCCATTCACGCGAAAAGGATACTTCAGTATGAAATTATGGGGCGGACGAATGTCCAAGCCAACCGATCAGCTTGTGCATGAGCTCAATGCCAGTCTCTCTTAAGACGTGCGTCTGAACCACGAGGACATCCTCGGTAGTCAGGCCTGGGCGCGCGCCCTGGCTAAAGCGGGAGTCATCAGCACCAAGGAATCCGAGGGACTGATCGACGGGCTCGATGCCGTCTTGCAAGAATTCGAATCGGGTGACTTCCAGGCTGCGGAAAGCGACGAAGACATTCATACTGCAGTCGAACGGAGATTGACCGAGATCGTTGGTCCTGTAGGCGGCAAACTGCACAGCGGTCGCAGTCGCAACGACCAGGTGGCAACCGATTTTCGCCTGTGGATCATGAATGCGTGTGAGCAACTCGAACAAGCGGCCACGGACCTCTGCCAGGCGATGTTGGAAAACGCCGAACGAGATCTGCACACACCCATGCCCGGCTACACCCATCTGCAGCATGCACAGGTGGTCACCTGGGGACACTGGCTGCTTTCCCACTTCTGGCCTTTACTCCGCGACCGGGAACGGTTGGCAAACGCGCAAACATCCGCCGCCGTTCTTCCTCTGGGATCGGGTGCCCTGGCGGGTACATCCTTCCCCATCGACCGGGCAGCACTGGCGAAAGATCTGGGCTTTGCAAGCGTCTCCGAGAACAGCATCGACGCCGTATCTGACCGAGACTTCGCCCTTGATTTCGTCTACGCCTGCGCGGCAGTGGGCGTCCATCTCAGCCGTCTGGCGGAGACGCTGATCCTTTTCAACAGTCCCGAATTCGGCTTCATCGAGATCGACGACGCCTATGCCACCGGATCGAGCCTCATGCCGCAGAAGAAAAACCCCGATCCCCTCGAACTGGCCCGGGGCAAAACAGGGCGACTGATCGGCAGCCTGACCGGTTTGCTGACAACCTTGAAAGGCCTGCCGTCCGCATATGACAAGGACTTGCAGGAGGACAAGGAAGCGGTCTTCGATTCATACGATACGCTCAGCCTGCTGCTCCCTGTGCTCACGGGATTGATCCAGACCCTGCAGCTGCATCCGGAACGCATGCAGGACAAGCTGAGCGCCGATCTGTTTGCCACCGATCTGGCGGATTACCTGGTGGGAGTAGGAGTGCCTTTCCGGGAGGCGCATGCATTGGTCGGGAAAGCGGTGCGCCTGGCGGCCGATAACAAATCTACATTGAAGGATTTAAGCCTCGATGATTATCGATCCATCACTGCGCACTTCGATGCCGATATCGCCGAAATATTCGATTTTCAAGCCTCACTCAACCGCAGGAACGTGAGTGGAGGGACATCTATGAAAGCTCTGAAGGCGCAGTTGAAAGCGGCGAGGAAAGAGCTGCAATAATACAAAACCTGGATAATTGCGACACTGTCGACGAATTTTCCAGGTCTGATTTTGGATTTTCTTCGTAGTTATGCAAGTTTTTTGTAAAAACCTACACAGCCGCCGTTGCTGGTTCTTCGTTGGGCCAACGTTCCACAATGTACTTCGTAAGTAAAGCGCCGATGATCAGCGAAATCCACAGCAGCCCAAACAAGAGGGCTTTTGCCATGGTTTCATCTGCACCCGGTGTGTTCTGCACCAGATTGATGAAAATATCGTGTACGTAGTGAAAGATGATCGCCGGCAGCAAAGAACCTGTTTTCAGAACCACGTAGGTAAAAAGAAGTCCTATGAAGAAAATACTGATGACATCAACGATCATGTAAACGTCAATATTTAACGGATCCAGATGGATGATGGCAAAAAGGAAGGCAGCCAGGAATATGGCCCTGCGTTCCGTGAACATGCGCAGGAAAAGTACCAGAATGATGCCCCGGAAGAAAACCTCTTCCCAGATGCCACGCGTGAGTCCTTTGACCCAGCGTAAAGCGGGTACGGTACTCCAGTCGAGTACGAAGTGCTTCGTGATCAACGAGGCCAGGAGAATGCTGCCCAGGGTGAGTGCAGCCAGCAGCAGACCGAGCAGAACGTTTCGCACAACAGGTTTCATCGGCAGCAAGCGAATATCGTAGCAGTATTCCCGCAGCGACTTGCGGCCGTTCGGTAGCCCCAAGACGTAAGGCATGAGGATCAGTGCCAGGATACCCAGGGCGATAAAGTAGAGTAGAGCGGGCACATACGTCCCCGGACGTGTCTCCAATAACCCCAGCAGCAGGTATACGATTGCGGTTAACGCAATGGCTGGCCGGGGATAATTGGCCAGTGGTGCATTGTATTGAGTTTGGTTCTCTTTCATGCGCATTTTCCTCCAATATGAATTGATACTCTTCAGTGATTTAACACCTTTATATCGATTCGAGGTACTCAATCTCCATTTATCTTAAAACGACAATGCTGCCTGAATACGCAGAGTCGCTTTTTTTATTTGCGATCCAACGCCACAACGAAATTAGCAAACTCGATCCGCTCCGTGAACCCCTTCTTGGCATAAAATTGCCGATCATACGACTCGGCACCTTTACGATTGTTGAGCATCAAGCGCTTCGCATCCTTGGACTTCGCCTCCTCTTCTGCAGCCAGGATCAGCTTATGACCGAACCCCTGGCCGCGAGCCTTCGAAGCGACGATCAGATCCGAAATGTACCCTTCAAGTCCGGGAAGTGCCGGGAAAGGAATCCAGTGAATGGCGAGATACCCCTGAACTTCACCGCTTGCACCTCGTGCGACATACACACTGTGGTTATCACGATCCACGAGACATGCATGCAGCTGCTGCGTGACCGCAGCGGACATCGCACGCCACTCCTCGGATGATTTTCCCTCTTCACGATATTCAACGATGATGTTCAAAATCGCAGGAACATCCTCCACTCTGGCTTTTTCGATCATGTACCCTCCCATACTATCCGCAAAACGCACATCTTCAGCATCCTCCTGCTGCTATGCAAGACTATTCCGTCTCGCAGATTATCTTCAATGCAAGAAATTCAGATTCCAAACTCGCTCGCAAATTTGATGCCATCTTCTTTCCAATGAACAGACTCATGATGTTCAGGGGGAATTTCCAGCGAATATCAATTTCGGCAGCTACTTTACTCCCATCCTCGATCCCATCGACAGAATAACGCACCTCGAATGAATGGACCCTGCTCTCGATATGAAACCCGATCGTCTCCCCCTCAATATACTCTGTAATATATCCATGCATTTCAAGCTCGTTACCCCCCTCTTCGATGATCTCTTTGAACGTCGTGCCAATTCTTTCTGGCGTCTCAACGAGGATCTCTCCCCCTTTGACGTTCTTCTGCCATTGCATGGCTTTATCCTGATTGGCGATCCATGGAAAGACTTCCTCAGGAGGTTTCGATATCTCGATCTCGTGTTTGATATTCATGCGATGCCACCCATTATTCAACGATTACGGTACTAGGCCTCCCTCACCATCCCAATTCGATACGTTTCTTCTCGGCTTTTTCGATGCTGCGGCGCGTCCATTCGGGTATCTTCGTCGAATGGATGATTTCTTGCGCCGTCATCCAGTTCAAACCAGCCACCTCTTCCTCATCGCCGATACTGGGGGTTCCGCTTTTATATTTACACAGAAAAATGACATCGACGACTGGGTCGCCGGCATCTGTAGGAAATGCATCGCTCTCGACATACGCCATCTCGTCCTCGATCTCGATGGTTACTTCTTCCAGAATTTCTCGACGCAAGGTATTCTCCAGAACGTTATCCTGGGCGGGATCTTCGAACACCTCAACCTTTCCACCAACCAGAGCAAGGATGCCGGGAGCGTGATCTTCCTGTTCCCCACGAACTACCAGTAGATAGCGCCCATCTTTGAAGATGGCTCCTTCTACAATTACGATAACCTTATATCGTTCCATGCTGAAGACTTCCTCCAGGTAAACGATCTTCTTTCAAGCCATTCGATAATTATGCCGCCCAAGATAGTAAAATTGGATACTATTTCGTTATCGGCAATTCCTTTTCCATTTCGATCAACGGAAAAGGCACTCCATCCAGATCATGTTCGGTGTAACCAATCGTTGTATATCCCAGCTTATGATAAAAACCCTCACCTGTTAATCCCGTATGAAGATACATTCGCTGCAGCTGATGGTCGCGCGCATAAGCTTCAATTTCGTTCATTAGCAATCGGCCGATTCCCTTGCCGTGCTGATCGACATCGACGAACACATTTCGGACTCGCTCCCCATCCAACGATGCTGTACCCACAATGTCAACCCCGTCAAGGCAAACGATGGTGTAGGAATTTGTCGCCAGATGGATGATACTCTCAGGAGAGTATGAGGGGATTAAGGCATCGATTACTTCAAGTGAATAATCATGGATATTCACGAGCTGCAAATTCCGAACGATCAAGCGGCTTAATCGCTCAGCATCATCCGGAGAAAACTGTCTCACGAACAATGAACAATCCTCCTTCGATGATAAAGAGGATGCTATTCGGTCTGTAAATACGACTTTGAGCGGCCGACTATTTAATCTCCAGTTTAATCCCGCCCAAGATCCCGGCGATCAAATTGTAAAGCCAGGCGGTGATTAGTCCCTGGATAAATCCCAGTATGGCGTAAATAAAAGGCAGGATTATGATGGAACCAAAACCGAACATTATCGATAGCGTTGATGAATCACCGAAAACATCGCCAAGATATGCACTGGTTGCCAGAGAAAAAACCACACCAATCAAACCCATAACCAGACCCAGCACGAAGTACATGGCGCCCAGGACTTTACCAGCCGACAGAGGTCCAATACGCTTTAATTCCATGACTTCCTCCTCATCTTTAAACAATAAAAACAAAGTCCTTTACGGATCGTTGTCGACTCTCGCACCAGCAAGCAAATCCCCGTGTGTTATTCGTCAATCGAGATCGTCGCGCAAACTGTGTGTCTCCCCCAGGTAACAGTGCTTCATCTCCGCCTGCGATTTGTCCGTATCCCAAAGCAGCATGATGCGCAGCACCATGGCCATGCTGCCTGGCACGGCCATTTCCTGAAAGCAAAGCAAACCGGGTTGGGTCCAACCAATCAGACGCGCAGCTTCTGCCGGAAATGCAACGTTCAAATCCGGCGTCGCCGAGAACATGATTGCAACCACGTTCTCCTCGACAAGTTCGTTACGCTCGATCAACGCCCGCAGCAAGTCCTGCGTGGCTGCGAAAATGGATTCCTTCGTATTTTCCGGGACGCGCACCGCGCCCCGCAAAGCTCGTGTTGCCATCGTGTTTCCTCGTAGATGAAATTTTGATCTATTTACTGACCACCCCAGTATGAGGTTGATCCTCCGGTTTTACTCTTTCTCGGATGAAGTTTTCCAGTGATGCCGGGGGTAGGCACCGAGTACACGGAACATCGTAGAGATCTTTTCCAGTTCTTCAAGCCCATCAGCCACAGCTTTCTGCTGCGGCGAACCAGCGAAGTCCAGATAAAAAAGATATTCCCAGGGCTTGCCCACGATGGGCCGCGATTCGATCTTGGTCAAGTCGATGCCTCTCGCGGCGAAGGTATGCAGTCCTTCATACAAAGCGCCCGGCCGGTTGCGCAAGGCGAAGGCGATGGACGTTTTGGCATCGTCACCTGGATCGATTGCTGCTTTCTTCAATCCCAGGAAACGAGTGTAGTTGGCTGTATCGCTTTCGATGCCTTCGGCGAGAATATGCATCTCATATACTTCCGCCGCCCGTCGGGATGCGATGGCTGCTGCATCACGACGTCCCTCCTCAGCGATGATGCGCGCGCTTCCGGCAGTGTCGTAGGTGGAGACGATCTCTAACTTCGGATGCTGCTCCAGCCACTGCCGACACTGCGCCAGCGCCTGTGGATGGGAGAGAATCTGGCGCAGATCTTTCACCTCCACGCCCGGCAATGCAAGCAGACAATGACGCACACGCAGGTGATACTCGGCCACGATGTGCAGTTGGTATTGCAGCAGCAGGTCGTAATTGCGGTGGACACTCCCCGCCAACGTATTTTCGATTGGGATCAAGCCTTGATCGACTTTGCCTTCTTCAACAGCGGTGAACACTTTTTCAAAAGCACAACAGGGCACAGGTTCAATCTCGGGTCCAAAAAGAGCCAGCGCAGCTTCCTCACTATAGGCACCCAGTTCACCTTGAAATGCAATCGATGTCATCATGGTTTCTTAACCTCTACTTTCACAAATCCGCATCTTCCTGTGCCTCATGATACCAATCGGATACAGATCGAGTCCCCCATAGCCTGCGTGGATAAATTGCCACCCAAATCGGCCGTGCGTTCCCCGGCTTCGATCGCCGCAGTGACGGCGGATTCGACAGCCTGCGCCGCTTCTTCCATTCCAAGCGAGTGACGCAGCAGCATGGCCACGCTGAGGATCGTCCCCAGCGGATTGGCGATGCCTTTCCCGGCGATATCCGGCGCAGAACCGTGGATCGGCTCATAAACACCCAGGCTGCCCTCCCCCAGTGAAGCGCTGGGCAGCATACCCAGAGAGCCCGTGAGAACGGAAGCCTCGTCGCTGAGAATATCACCAAACATATTTTCCGTGACGATCACATCGAAGCTGGCTGCATTGGCGATTAACCGCATCGCTGCGGAATCGACCAACTGGTCCTCGAATTCCACACCGGGGAATTCCGCAGCGACCTCGTGGGCGATCTGGCGCCATAAACGCGAGGTCTCCAGGACATTGGCCTTATCCACGGAGGTCACCTTTCCCCGACGGCCTTCCGCCAGGCGGAACGCCAGCTGAATGATGCGGCGAATTTCGACTTCATTATAGGCCAACGTATCTACAGCATGGGTAACACCGTCGATTTCCTTGCGCATGCGCGGTTCGCCGAAATACAAACCACCGGTCAATTCGCGCACGATGAGTAGATCCACGCCGCGCACTTTCTCCTCGCGCAGCGGGGAGGCGTCGATCAATGCCGGAATAGCATACACCGGGCGCAGGTTTGCGAACAGTTGCAGTACATGGCGGAGTTGTAATAATCCCTGCTCAGGCCGCACCGAGGCCAGTGGATCGTCCCACTTGGGTCCGCCCACCGCACCCAGCAGCACGGCATCCGCTTCCTTGCAGGCCTTAATCGTTTCATCCGGAAGCGCAATCCCTGTGGCGTCGATGGCCGTGCCGCCGATCAAATGTCCTTCGAATACAAAGTCGTGCCCGAAGCGCTCGGCCACTGCTTCCAACACTTTTCGTCCTTCACGAACGACTTCCACACCGATCCCGTCTCCGGGCAGTTCCACAATTCTCTTATGCATGATACTGACTCCGCCGCGGCGCGATAAAACCACCACATCATCCGCTCCATCAGGCTTCCGGATGCGGAGTATTCTTACCTCCTCTATTTAATTTTCAACCCAAACCCTCGGGCGATCAACCCCCCGACGGATGTTCTGCAATCATTAACCCATATTCGACGCTGTCCGCCAGCGCCAGCCAGGAAGCCTCGATGATGTTCGCCGAGGCGCCCACGGTGCTCCAGCTGGAATGTTCATTGCGCGTGTCGATTAATACGCGCGTGGTGGCTGCCGTGCCACTCGTGCCATTCAGGATACGCACCTTGTAGTCCATCAACTGGAATTTGGCCAACGCGGGATAGACCGGGATGAGTGCCTTCCGCAGCGCAGCGTCGAGCGCATTGACCGGTCCGTTGCCCTCCGCAGCCGTATGCAAGACTTCCCCATCTACCGTTACTTTTACCGTGGCTTCAGCAAACGTTCCGCGTCCTTGTCGATGTTCGACCATAACGACAAAGTCAATCAAATCAAACGGCGGACGGTAACCCGGCTCCTGGCGTTTGAGCATGATACCCACCGAAGCCTCAGCGGCCTCGAAGGAAAATCCTTGCGCTTCGAGGTCTTTAATCCGCTCGACAATCTGACCGACATCTTCGATATCGCCCACCTCGATGCCCAACATCTCGGCATGGCTGAGTAAATTGCCACGTCCCGAGAGCTCGCTGACCACCACGCGCATTTGATTGCCGACCAATTCCGGTTCGATGTGCTGATAAGAATGCACGTTTCGGCGCATGGCCGCAGCGTGAATGCCACCCTTGTGGGCAAAGGCGCTGCGCCCGACATAGGCCATATGTTCGTCGGGAGAGAGATTGGCGACCTCGGATACAAACCCGGATACGTCGTACATTTCCTTCAATTTGCCTTCCGGCAAACAACGATAGCCCATCTTCAATTCAAGATCGGGGATGACGGTGCATAGATTGGCGTTGCCGCAGCGTTCGCCGTAGCCGTTGATTGTCCCCTGGACCTGTTGTGCCCCAACCCGCACAGCGACGAGCGTGTTGGCCACTGCAAGTTCGCTGTCGTTGTGGGTGTGGATGCCAAGTGCGGTGTCGATTTTTTGCCCAACTGCAGTGACGACCTCTTCCACGAACCAGGGCGTCGAACCGCCGTTGGTATCGCACAGCACGACCGTCTCCGCCCCACCCCGTTCGGCCGCGCGCAAGATCTCCAAAGCAAACTCAGGATCATCCTTGTAACCGTCGAAGAAATGCTCCGCATCAAAAATGACTCGACGGCCCTTACTCCGTAAATAGGCAACGCTCTCCTCGATCATACGAAAATTCTCGTCCGGTGTAGTGCGCAGTACCTCTTCCACGTGCAGTGTCCACGCTTTTCCCACCAAGGTACACACAGGAGTTTCCGCTTCTAACAGAGCGATGATATTTTCATCCTCGTCGACTGGGTTATTTTTCCGCCGGGTTGCGCCGAAAGCGGTGATCTTCGCCGTTTTCCATTCCATATCCTTGGCGCGTTCGAAAAATTCAGCATCCTTCACATTCGATCCAGGCCAACCGCCTTCGATGTAGCCGACGCCCAGTTGATCGAGACGCTGTGCGATACGGATTTTGTCGTCGCAGGAGAAAGATAGCCCCTCGCGCTGTGATCCGTCGCGCAGAGTCGTGTCGTATACCTCAACAACCGGGGGTTCTGTCTGTTTAGATTTCGTCATGTTTCGCCTCGTACTTCTTGATCAGCTCAACCATGGAGATCAAATAATCAAGCGAGTCGATCCCTTCCAATAAACAATGCTTGGAGAAGTGATCGACAGGAAAATCAATCTTCGTACTGTCAGGGAGTGTTACCGTTTGCTCAGTTAGATCGATAGTGACTTCCGCTTCCGGTTGATCGGCTGCCAAAGCCACTAACTTTTGATAATCGTCAGCTTCAACGCTTATCGGCAGCAGACCATTCTTCAGGGAGTTGTTCTTGAAAATATCTGCAAAAGAGGTCGAGATCACAGCGCGAAAGCCCCAATCATACAACGCCCAGGGCGCATGCTCACGGGAGGAACCGCAGCCGAAATTGTCGCCAGCCAGCAGCACGTTCGTCTTCTCGGGCTGCAGTTGATTGAGTAAGAAATCCGGATCGGGTGATCCATCCGACAAATAGCGCCAGTCTGCGAAGAGATGTTTTCCAAAACCTTCCCGATCGGTTAGTTTCAGGTAACGCGCCGGAATGATCTGGTCCGTATCGATGTTCTCTTGGGGTAAAAATGCCATCTGGGAGGTCAGTCGTGTAAATTCTGGCATCGCTTAAGCCCCTCCCATCAAAGGCCGCGGATCGCTTACGCACCCCGTAACGGCTGCCGCAGCCGCGGTGAGGGGAGACGCCAGAAACGTGCGCCCTCCCTTGCCCTGCCGTCCCTCGAAATTACGATTGCTCGTGCTGACTGCGTATTGGCCAGGCTCGAGTTGATCTCCATTCATGGCGATGCACATCGAACAACCGGGGAGACGCCATTCCGCCCCAGCCTGGGTGAAAATCCGATCCAGCCCCTCGGCTTCGGCTTGCTGGCGGATTCGATGCGAACCCGGAACCACCAGCATCCTCACACCCTCGGCCACCTTGCGGCCATCAAGCAGCGATGCTGCCATGCGTAAATCCGGCAACCGTGCGTTGGTGCAGGAGCCGACGAAGACCACGTCGATTTTCTGGCCCAGTAAAGGTGCGCCAGGCTGAAGATCCATGTATGCCAACGCCTTTTCCGCTGCAGCCCGTTCACTTGCATCACGGATCTGACCGGGATCGGGGATCGGTGCGCTGATGGGTATGCCCATGCCTGGATGGGTGCCGTAGGTGATCATCGGTTCCAGCTTGGAGACATCGACCTTTATCGAATCATCGTACGTCGCACCTGAGTCAGAGGGCAGCTTACGCCATTCTTCCAGGGCACTATCCCAAGCTTTCCCTTTGGGCGCATATTCACGCCCGGCAAGATACTCGAAGGTGGTATCGTCCGGGGCAATCATACCTGCGCGAGCTCCCGCCTCGATACTCATATTACAGACCGTCATGCGGCCCTGCATGTCCAAAGTCCGAATCGCCTCACCGCGGTATTCGATCACGTAGCCAGTGCCGCCCTCTATACCAATCCGGGAGATTAATCCCAGAATGAGATCTTTGGCGGTCACTCCCCTTCCTAATTCGCCCTCGAAACGCACTTCCAGCGAGCGCGGTTTGTACTGCAGCAGGCACTGTGTAGCCAGCACGTGACTCACCTCACTGGTGCCGATTCCGAACGCCAGAGCTCCGAAGGCGCCGTGAGTCGCCGTATGGCTGTCACCGCAGACGACCGTCATGCCTGGAAGAATCAATCCCAGTTCGGGACCGATCACATGCACGATGCCGTTGCGTTCCGAACCCGGGGGGAAAAGCGTTATCCCGAAGTGATTTGTATTGTCCTCGAGTAAATCAAGCTGCGCTTTTGCCTGTGGTTCAATCTCGATCTGGTTTACGGGCAAGGTCGGCGTGGAATGATCCATCGTGGCAAAAGTCTTGTCCGCACGACGGACTTCCATTCCTCGCGCTTTTAGACTGCTGAAGGCCTGCGGCGAGGTTACCTCATGCACCAGGTGCCGGTCGATGTAGAGCACGGCCGGATAGCCCAATTCTTGTTCAACAACATGAGCAGCCCAGACTTTATCGAAGAGTGTTTTGGAATTCGTCATTGCCTCACTTCATTCCGCAGTGCGCACAGGAGCGGCTTTGCTTTCATTCGAATATCCACCTTGCACACTTATAAGCTTATTCAAGGCTGCCATGTAGGCTTTGACGCTGGCCACGATGATGTCCGTGTCCGCGCCATAGCCACCATAAGTACGTTGGTGCTCTTCGTCACCCTGCGCATGGGTCGAGTGATCGCCATCATGCGCCTGAATGCGTACCGTTACCTCACCCTGGGCGTCAATGCCCTCGGTCACGGCATTCACGGCGAACTCAAGTAACTTATTCGGCACCTTGACGATCTGGTCGATAGCGGCGAAAGCCGCATCAACCGGACCCGTCCCGACGGCAGCCTGTACGTGTATTTCTCCATCCGGACCATGCACGCGGACTGTAGCCGTCGGCAGGCCCATCGTGCCACAGGCGACCTGCAAACCGTCCAGTCCGTAAATTTCAGTAGGCTGGTAGATCACATCGGTCGTCAATGCTTCCAGGTCAGCATCCGTGACGGTCTTCTTCTTGTCGGCCAGATCCTTGAATCGATAGAAGGCCTCGTCCAATTCTGCATCGCTGAGTTGATATCCAAGTTCTTCCATGCGCACACGAAAAGCGTGCCTGCCGGAATGCTTACCCAACACCAGCGTACTCTGCGTGAGGCCAACGGTTTCCGGCCGCATGATCTCGTAGGTGGATTTTTCCTTGAGCATGCCGTCCTGGTGAATGCCCGCTTCGTGGGCAAAGGCGTTGGCGCCGACGACAGCTTTATTCGGGGGTACAACCATGCCCGTGTAGTTACTCACCATACGGCTCACCCGCGAGATCTGGGGCGTAACGATACCGGTCTCCAGACCGAGTACCGGGTGACGTGTGTGCAGGATCATCACCACTTCCTCGAGTGAGCTGTTCCCCGCTCGTTCGCCGATGCCATTGATCGTGACTTCTGCCTGACGCGCACCGGCGCGGATACCTGCCAGGGTGTTGGCTGTCGCCAATCCCAAATCATCATGGCAATGCACTGAGATGATCACATCCTCGATACCGGGGACGTTAGCCGCAATACCTGCGATCAAGGCCCCGAATTCATCCGGCGTGGTGTAGCCAACGGTATCGGGGATATTCAAGGTTGTCGCGCCAGCCTTGATCGCCGCTTCAAGCACAACATAGAGAAATTCAGGATCACTGCGGCCCGCATCCTCAGGGCTGAATTCAACGTTTTCACAGTATGCCTTGGCATACGCCACCATTTCCTTCACTTTGGCCAGCACCTTCTCCGGCTTCATACGCAGCTTGTGCTTCATGTGGATCTCGGATGTAGCCAGGAAGGTATGGATGCGCGGTCTATCGGCGTATTGAATCGCCTGCCAGGCTTTGTCGATGTCGTCTTTGGTTGCACGTGCCAGACCACAAATGATGGGTGGTTTCCCATGGGGACCAGCTACCTGTCCAACCTCATCGGCAATACGTCGCACTGCTTCGAGATCGTCCGGTGAAGCTGCCGGGAATCCGGCCTCGATGATATCCACGCCCAAGCGGGATAGTGCACGCGCCAACTCCAATTTTTCGGCGGACGTCATCGTCGCCCCGGGTGATTGCTCACCATCACGCAGCGTCGTGTCGAAAATATGGACGTAGTTGTTCTTTTGATCAGCCATTTCCCTACCTTATGTTCTTCTTTCCTTTAATCACCGGGCTTGATAGTTACTGGATCCAAGAACGGCATCATTTCGCGCAATTTCGCACCCACTTGTTCGATTGGATGCTCTTGCTCCTTGCGACGTTGCTCGTTGAACCAGGGCCGTCCGGCTTCATTCTCGGCGATCCACTTTTTCGCATACGTGCCGTCTTGAATCTCGTCCAGGATCTTACGCATCTCGCCCTGGGTTTCTTCGGTGATAATGCGCGGTCCCGCGGTATAGTCACCATGTTCGGCGGTATCGCTGACCGAGTAGCGCATGTAATTCAAGCCGCCACGATAAATTAAGTCGACAATCAACTTCAATTCGTGCATACATTCAAAATAGGCCAGTTCCGGCTGATACCCGGCCTTAACCAGAGTCTCGAAAGCCGCTTTTACCAGGGCGCTGACACCGCCACAAAGCACAGCCTGTTCTCCGAACAGGTCCGTCTCGGTTTCCTCGGCGAAAGTGGTCTCGAGCACACCGGCACGCGTGGCGCCCAGCGCCTTGGCGTACGACAGTGTCAACTCGCGTGCTTTGCCGCTCGGATTCTGTTCCACGGCGAACAATGCCGGCGTGCCGCCGCCTTGCTGGAAGACTTCGCGGACACGATGCCCGGGCGCCTTGGGTGCAACCATGCTCACATCCACGAAATCCGGCGGCTTGACCGTCTCAAAGCGGATATTGAAACCGTGGGCGAACATGAGCATCTTGCCCTCGGCAAGATTGTCCAGAATGGATGCCTCATAAACCTTCGGTGCAACTGTATCGGGAACAAGGATCATGATCACATCCGCCCAGGCTGCTGCCTCGGCTGCACTGATCACATCGACGCCATCGGCAACGGCCTTTTCATAATTGCTCGTGCCTTCCAGTTCGGCGACCCTGACCTGCACGCCGCTATCCATAAGATTGAGCGCATGTGCGTGTCCCTGCGATCCATAACCAATGATGGCCACTTTTTTGGCCTGAATCAGGGATAGATCGGCGTCCTTATCGTAATAAATCTTTGCCATGAGATAACTCCTCCTAAATATCGCGGTCGATTACGACCGTTATTTTCCACTGTATTCCGGTATGCGCGCTTCCACAAATTCCGGATCGGCCGTTGGTGCGTGTGAGCCTCTCGTCATGGCCACACGTCCCGTGCGAACCATCTCGATGATGCCGAAAGGTTCCAACACTTCCATGAGACCTTCGATTTTATCTTCCGTGCCCGTGATTTCGACGATTAAGGCATCCTGTGCCACATCGACTACACGTGCACGGAACACGTCGCAAATCTGCAGCACCTGGGCGCGCGCTTCTGAATCTGCTCCTACTTTGATCAGCGCTAAATCACGCATCACGGCCGGTGTTTCGGTGACTTCGAGAACGCGTAAGACGTTGACCAGCTTATACATCAGCGCCTCGACGCGCTTGGCGGTGTAGACATCCGCGTCGATGACGATGGTCATTCGAGAAACGCCTGGAATTTCCGTGTGTCCGACGGCAAGCGATTTTATGTTGAAAGCACGACATCGAAAAAGCGAAGCCACGCGATTGAGCACACCGGGTTTATCTTCGACGTAGGCGATAAACGTACGTTCGATGGGTGTCGTGGCAGCCGGATTCCCGCTGTTATTCATCATCATGAGCCTTACTCCTCAATGGGTTATTTCTGCTTAGTCTTCTGCGGTTCAGGTCGGCGGATCATGGCATCCAGATCGGCCCCGGCAGGAACCATCGGGTAGACGCTGTCCTCCCCTTCCACACAGAAATCGATTATGACGGTTCCCTCTTCCGCCTGTGCAGCACGCACTGCTTTCTCCACTTCATCGCGCTTTTCTACGCGCATTCCCGTCAATCCATGCGCTTCTACGATCTTGACGAAATCCGGATTCTGGATCGGCGTGCCCATATATCGACGATCATAGAAAAATTCCTGCCACTGTCGCACCATTCCCAGGTAGCCGTTGTTGAGAATGGCAACATTGAGCTTGATGCCTTCCTGCCGACAGGTCGAGAGTTCAGCCTGGGTCATCTGAAAACCACCATCTCCGACGATCACCCAGATTTCGTCTTCCGGTTTTGCCATGCGCGCGCCGATCGCAGCGGGCAGCGCGAATCCCATGGTTCCCAACCCCCCGGAAGTGATCAGACGATTCGGCTTTTCCTGTTTGTAATACTGTGCTGCCCACATCTGATTCTGGCCTACATCCGTCACCAGCAGGGCATTGCCTTTGGTGAGACGCCAAATGTCATTGATGACATGTGCGGCATATAATCGACCATCATCCGTCGGAATGTTTTGTATGTCACGCATGGCGGTGTCGCTCTTGAACTCGGCGATCGTCTCCAGCCAATTATCGTGGTTCAATTTCGGGAGAGATCCGGTGATCGTTCGCAGTGTTTCTCCCAGATCGCCCACGATGCCCACATCGACCTTCACGTTCTTGTTGATCTCGGCAGGATCGATGTCGATGTGGATCTTGCGTGCATTCGGCGCGTAGGTCTTCAAATTTCCGGTTACGCGGTCATCGAATCGCATGCCGAAAGCCAGGAGTAAATCGGCCTGCTGAATGGCCGAGTTAGCATAGGCCTCACCATGCATACCCATCATTCCCAGATTGAGGGGATGACTGGCGGGGAAACAGCCAAGACCGAGCAGGGTCAACGTGACCGGAATCTGTGTCTTTTCAACGAATTCTCTTAACTCCTGCACGGCACCGGACATTGTCACGCCATGCCCTGCCAGGATCAGTGGACGTTCGGCGCTTTGAATGAGTTCCTTGGCGCGTTCGAGCTCTTCTGGCAGCACACGCAGATCCGGTCGATAGCCCGGCAAACGCACCGGTGTATCGTCCCACTCGTAATCGATGACGCCTTGCTGCGCATCCTTGGTGATATCCAGGAGCACCGGTCCGGGACGCCCCGAAGTGGCGATATAAAACGCCTCGCGCAGCATGGGGCTGATATCTTCCGCGCGTGTGACCAGGTAATTGTGTTTTGTGATGGGAAGTGTGACACCGGTTACATCGGTTTCCTGGAAGGCGTCGCTGCCGATGACGGATGAATTCACCTGCCCTGTGATGCACACAATGGGGGATGAATCCAACATCGCCGTGGCAATTCCCGTAACGAGGTTCGTTGCACCCGGACCCGAGGTGGCGATCGCCACACCCGCTTTTCCTGATGCACGTGCGAATCCGTCAGCCATATGCGCCGCGCCTTGTTCGTGACGCACCCGCACGTTGCGAATGGGACAATCATACATGGCGTCGAACAACGGCAGCACGGCACCGCCCGGATAACCGAAGATCGTTTCGACACCTAACTTCGTTAATACTCTCCAAATGATTTCTGCACCGGATAATTTCATCGCTTCTTCTTCTCCTTTGATAATTCCCTGGAGCTACATACGAACAATATTTTTTCTTTCTTAGACATCATGGAACACGGCGCCCGTGGAAGCACTGGCAACCTGCTGGGCATATCGCCGCAGCCACTTGCTCCGAGTTTTCGGTTCGAACGGCGGAAGTGCCTGGATGCGCTGATCGATTTCCTTATCACTGAGCTGGACGCTAATCTTTCGTTCGGGAAGAGAAATTTCGATAATATCACCCGACTGCAGCGCAGCGATCGGTCCACGCGCAGCTGCCTCTGGACTGACGTGCCCGATGCAAGCGCCGCGTGTCCCACCGGAGAAACGGCCATCGGTGATCAAGGCGACTTTGTCGCCCAGGCCCATACCGACAATGGCGCTGGTAGGACTGAGCATTTCCTGCATGCCTGGGCCGCCAGCGGGTCCTTCGTAGCGAATGACGACGACCTCACCCGCCTGAACTTCCCCGGCAAGAATGCCCGTAATGGCTTCATCGTGGCTTTCGTAGACCCTCGCCGGGCCGCTGTGCTCGTGCATGGCAGGATCAACCGCACCGGTTTTAATCACCGCACCTTCGGGCGCCAGATTTCCGAAGAGAATTGCCAGGCCGCCCTTTTCAGAGTGCGCCTTACTCACCGGACGAATCACTTCCTCATCTGTGATCTTCGCCCCCGCGATACTCTCACCAAAAGTCCCGCCCGTGACCGTCTTTCGATCAAGATGCAGTGTATTGCCTGTCGAGCTGATTTCATTCAAGATCGCAGGCACCCCGCCGGCACGGTGAACGTCCTCCATGTGCCACGGCCCTGAGGGACTGACCTTACAGAGATGCGGCACCTTCTCGGCGATCTGATTGATTCGCTCGAGGGGATACTCGATTTCAGCTTCGTTGGCGATCGCCAGAACATGCAGCACGGTGTTCGTACTGCCACCCATCGCCATGTCCAGGGCAAAGGCATCATCGAAAGCATCGAGCGTGGCGATTTGACGCGGTGTGAGACCCGATTCGATCAAATCGATGATTTTTCCCGCAGCCCGGATTGCCAGTTCATCGCGTTCCGGAGATTCTGCCATCGCAGTTCCGTTAAACGGCAGTGCCATGCCCAGAGCTTCCATTAAGCAGTTCATGCTGTTGGCGGTGAATAAGCCGCTGCACGAACCGCAGGAAGGGCAACCATAATCCTCGAGGATCTTGAGTTCGTCATCATCGATCTTGCCTGCCTTGTAGGCACCCACACCCTCGAAGACACTGATCAGATCGACCACCCGGCCATCCGGCGTGCGTCCTGCATACATCGGCCCCCCGCTGACGAATATGGCAGGTATATCGAGCCGCATTGCGGCCATCAACATGCCGGGAATGATCTTGTCACAATTGGGGATGCATACCATCCCATCGAAACGGTGCGCCGTGATCATCGTTTCCACACTGTCGGCGATGAGTTCCCGGCTCGGGAGGGAAAAATTCATCCCTTCGTGTCCCATGGCGATGCCATCGCAGATGCCGATGGTGTTGAATTCGAAAGGCACGGCACCCGCATCACGCACTGCCTGAGAGACGAGTTTTCCCAGGCGCTGTAGATGCTTGTGCCCAGGGATAATATCGATGTAGGAATTGACGACTGCGACGAAGGGCTTATCCATATCTTCGTCGGTCACACCGGTTGCTTTCAGAAGCGAACGGTGTGGTGCTCGTTCAAAACCCCGTTTAACAAGATCTGATCTCATTGTTTCCGCCTTTTAAATAGACATGAGGGCCTTTTAGCCCTCATGTAATTTCTCACGGTTGATATCTGGACGATTCGCTTGTGTCCGCATGGACGCTGTACGAGTCGCAGCATACGCTTCCATACCGCACGTTTGTGCATGCGCGCGGAATGGGCATCCCCGCTTGGTACAAGTGTCATATGGAGTCCCGTACTTCGTTGCAGATTGCATTATACGTTCATCTCACTTCGTTCGAGGGAAAATCCGTCGGATCCCCTTCCGAAGATGGATTGTTTTCATCCGATCTCGTAAATCGGGCCTGGAGGGCTTGATCCGAGCCTTGGTAAGAATCCGCATCCAGGCACCATTCATTTGCCCAAGGTCGGTTCCATGATGTTGAGACTGCCTTGCGCTTTGATTTCGATTCGGTATTCGATTCTGCTGTTGTCATCATGCATCACTCCATCAATGGTCATTCGATACGAACAAAACCGCCTCCGTCGATTGAGGCGGCCCCTGGTGTTCCTTCCGGTTTCGTTCGGCGATTTTCTGCGCCTGCCTTCACGAACCCAGGATGGGCTCAACCGACAATCGCTGTTGCTTTATAATAAGCAACAGGCACAATATGTCGATAAGAACCAATTTTTCAGTGAGCCCATTCATGTACCATACATCCTTCAAAAAAAGCGCCTCCCGGCTGGGAGGCGCTTGTCACTCAACATGATTGTGTGCGTGTAAGCTACACTGCTCCAACCGGAACCAACTTCTCATTCTTAATCAGGATGAGAAGCAACAAGGAGCTGAGAACTAAGACCAAGTTGAAAATATTCATCATGAAACTCAACACAACCCTTAGGTATTTATGTAACTCTAGCACACATTTCCGAAATGTCAACAACAAACTCGAAAGATTATAAGTTGACACGCAGTCGCTTACACAACAAGCAAAACCTAAAATTGAACATGATAATAAATCCATTGAAACGAGGCGATTTGAAAAGGCTGCTCCAGGCAAAGGTATATCAAGGAACACCGAAGTCATAAAGGATTCTCTTCTACCCGAAGCGTTTATTGATCGTATTCGGCTTTGCACTGTATCGCGGTGCATAAGTCAATATCCATTTGATCCGCCAGGCAAAGTGTATAGATAAAGATATCCACCAGCTCAGTGACCACTCTCGCCCGCATAACCGGATCGTTGGACATGGCAATGCTATCCTCGGTTGAATGCCGTTGGAACAAGCGGATTAAATCCGCAGCCTCAACCGCGATGCTCGTGCTGAGATCCTTCGGTGAATGATATTGACTGATACCTTGCCGCGTGGCAAACGCCCTTGCCGTTGCCCGCAGCTCTTCAAAAGTCGAAGGAAGCTTCGATGTTGTCATAGAACTACCCTCCATATGATATGAAATGGAAATTAACGAAAGAAACCTGCCCCAGATTCGTTGTCTTGATTCAGTTAGTCTATTCATGATATTGATCCTAATGATTCGATTCGTGGCCCGGCAACACGGATTTCGACAGGACAGCGTGGTTCGAAGCGCCGGAAGTTTTCGACAAATTTCGCCGCCAATTGTCTGTATCTGGCCAGGTAACCATCTTTCGAAGGCCAGCTTGAAGCCGGATCGAGAATTCCCGCCGGGATGCCCTCACATGCACTGGGAACTTCATAGCCAAAGACCGGATCCTCAATAAAGGCCACATCATGGAGTTTTGCACGCAATACGGATTCGATCATCGTTCGGGTATAGTCGATCCGAATACGTTCTCCTACCCCGTAAGGGCCTCCGACCCAACCGGTGTTGATCAACCAACAATTCACACCTTGCTCTTTGATTTTTTCCTTGAATAAATCTGCGTAGACCGTCGGATGGTGCACCATGAACGGCGCGCCGAAGCAGTTACTGAAGGTGATCACCGGCTCGTCGCGCAGTCCCGCTTCCGTTCCACCGACCTTCGCCGTATACCCGGAGATGAAGTGGTATACCGCTTGCTCGGGTGTAAGCCGGGCGATGGGCGGCATCACGCCGGAGGCATCACAGGTCAGCAAAATAATGTTCTGGGGATGGCCAGCAACGGTTCCGTCGAAAGCGTTGTCGATCTTGCCAAGCGAATAGGAGGCGCGTGTGTTTTCGGTGATTGAATCATCATCCAGATCGATTTGGCGAGACGTTGACGCGCAGATAACGTTTTCCAATAACGTGCCGAATTGTGATGTGGTCCGATGAATCAGGGGTTCTGCTTCCGGACGAAGACGAATGACTTTTGCGTAGCATCCTGCCTCCATGTTGAAGATACCTTTGTCACCCCATCCATGTTCATCATCTCCAATCAAACGACGCCGGATATCGGCGGACAACGAAGTTTTACCAGTCCCGGACAACCCAAAGAACAGGGCGACATCATCATTTTTACCGATGTTGGCCGAGCAATGCATCGGCAGCACGTCTTTGCGAGGAAGCAGATAGTTCATCACGGTAAAAATGGATTTCTTGATCTCCCCGGCGTATCCGCTGCCACCAATCAGGCACAATCGACGTTCGAAGTTGAGCAGGATAAATGTGCCTGTCCATGTGCCATCAATCGAAGGGATGGCTTCGAATGAGGGGATACACACAATCGTGAATTCGGGTTCGAAACTACGATACGCATCTTCATCGGACGGTAAAATGAACGCGTTGCGGGCAAAGATGCTGTGCCAGGCCCATTCCGTGATGTTTCGAATTGCCATACGATTCTGCGGATCGGCACCGACATAGCAATCTTGAACGAACAAATCCATCTTCGCCATGTAGCGCTTCATCCTGCACAGCAATTGATCAAACTTCTGTGGCGAGAAAGCTTGATTATGTTCGCTCCACCACACGTCGTTTTCGGTACTGGATTCACGAACGATGAATTTATCCCTGGCAGCCCGAGCAGTATGCACCCCGGATCTCACCACCAGAGCGCCGTCGCGAGAGATGATCCCCTCGCCACGGCTTAGGGACTGCTCATACAGCGACTCCGTCGAGAGATTCCAATAGACATTGCACGGGCTGGGAAACCCCTGGGCGTTTAAATCGCAATCACTCTTTAATGCATCCAATTCAGTTATCGCTACTCGGTTGATATCATCTGTCGCTTTCATTGTCCCATCCCCTGGCCTGTTTTGATGTGATTATCCACGTCCTGTCCGTTGAGCCTGCATCAATATTTCTGTGTTACTTTTTTCTTCCGGCGACCTATCCGACTCCATCGTCACACGGCTGCCCTTCCGAGTTAAGAAAATCGGCGGTCTCATTTTTACTCGGACCGCCGACGATTCTCCTGATTAAAGGGGAATACACGACCATCCGAGCCCTTGATCTGGCTCCTTGGCACCCAGCTTACAAATCCCACGTTCAAGATTCCGCATTACATCCCTCAAAAAGAAAAACCCGCCAATATGTCTGGCGGGTTGGTATTGTGTTTCAATACACGCAAGCAACTAGCCAGACTTCCCCCTCCAGGTTGGCAATGGCTTACGAGCATAACGAATGGAAAGACCTACAATTTTTATACTCATGATTGGGTTGAGATTAGCAAAAAAGAACCTCGCTGTCAAGTCCCAAGTTGAATTTCACGTCACAATCCGACATTCATTCTTGACACCCAACCAGGATTTTGATATAAACGGCGCAATATAATATTCATTAAAAGCGAAGAAGGGGAAGAGTATCCGCTGAAACGAAGGCACAGAAAGCGGGAGATGGATGAGAATCCCGCCCAGACGCCAGTGGAGAATGGACCCCAGAGCTGCCGGCCGAAAGGTTGAAACCGAGTAGTCCGCGCCGGAAAGCCACCGTTATCAAGGCAGAAGGTATAAGCGATCGACGAAGATCCATCGCCGTACCGGAATAAGTGAGGCTGGCATGTTCCCACCCGTTGTCATCACGACGGGTTTTTTAATAGGAGCATCGAGCCTAACTGGGGTGGCACCACGGGAACCCTCTCTCGTCCCCAACGATGAGAGAGGGTTTATTTATTTGAGAGTGAAGTGAAGCAGATGGAAAAAACGACGACTCGAAACCATACCGATGAAAGCCGCCCCACCAATCTCGTCCCTGTGGTACGGGAGCTTCCAGCCGACCTGGAAACACCGGTGTCCGTGTACCTGAAACTGTCCCAGCTGGGTCCGGGGTTTCTGCTTGAGTCAGTTACAGGCGGCGAACAGGTGGCGCGCTATTCCTTCCTCGGCGCCGGGCTTTCCGAAGCCTACGTGCTGCGCGGTCAAACGCTGGAACATCACAGCGCCGATGGTGTGTCCGAAACCACACTTCCCGTCGGGATCAATCCGCTGGATGCGCTGCGATCGACGATCCAGCAGTACCGCCCGGAACTCCCTGAAGGTCTGCCGCGCTTCGTGGGCGGCCTTGTCGGATACCTGGGATACGAAATGATGCGTTACTTCGAACCCAGCCTGGCATCGCTTCCTGTGGGCGATCTGCCGGACGCCATTTTCCTACAAGCCGATACGGTCATTGCCTTCGATCATGCCTTCGGCCGTCTGGTGATGCTGACCTATGCCGAAATGGATGGCGAAGAAGGACCTGCACTGCAGAAGGCCAATGAACGCCTCGATCGTCTGCAGGAACAACTTGCCAGCCCTTTGCAGCCGCAAAGCCCTTCGGCTGCATCGGGTGAACCCCAGGAATTGGTATCGAACATGTTACCCGAGCGATACTGTCAGGCCGTCGAGCAGGCCAAAGAATACATCGCGGCTGGCGATATTTTCCAGGTCGTCGTCTCGCAGCGTTTCTCCCGCCGAACGACCGCCGATGCATTTTCCGTGTATCGGTCATTACGGGCGTTGAATCCCTCGCCATATATGTTCTTCTTCAATTTCGGCGATTTCGCTGGTGACCCTGCTTTGCACATTATCGGCGCATCTCCCGAGATGCATGTTCGCCTGGAAGGCGATGAAGCTACAATTCGTCCGCTGGCGGGAACGCGCCCTCGTGGAGATACCGAAGATGAAGACAAACGTCTCGAGCAAGAATTGCTGGCCGATCCAAAAGAACGCGCTGAACATGTGATGCTCGTAGACCTGGCCCGCAACGATCTCGGTCGAGTATGTGACTACGGCTCGGTACACGTCCCGATTAAAATGGTCGTCGAACGCTACTCGCACGTAATGCACATCGTCTCCCAGGTGCAGGGAAACCTAAAACCAGGATACGACGCTTTCGATTTAATGGCTGCCACCTTCCCCGCCGGCACCGTCAGCGGCGCGCCAAAAATCCGCGCCATGGAAATTATCGCGGAACTGGAGGGCGAAGCGCGAGGTCCCTACGCCGGAGCTATTGGATATTTCTCCTACGATGGATCGCTGGACTCCTGCATCGCCATCCGTACGCTCGTTATGCAGGGCGACGAGGTACACATCCAGGCAGGTGCGGGTCTCGTGGCAGATTCAGTTCCGGAACGCGAGTTACAGGAGACCATCGACAAGGCCAGCGCCCTCGCTGTCGGATTGGAAATGGCAGAGAAAGGAAAGATCTAATGATTGTTGTAATTGATAATTACGATTCTTTCACCTACAACCTGGTCCAATACTTCGGGGAACTCGGGGTCGAGATCGAAGTATTTCGCAACGATAAAATCACGGTTGATCACATCGAAGCCATACAACCCAGCCGCATCGTTATCTCACCCGGTCCCGGTACGCCACTGGACGCCGGCATTTCCAATCAGCTCATCGAAAGAATGGGAGCATCGACTCCAATTTTGGGCGTATGTCTCGGTCATCAATGCATCGGCCATGTCTTCGGCGGCGAGATCGTACGCGCCCCGCGTCTGATGCATGGGAAGACCTCACAAATCCACCACCAGGGCGACGGATTGTTCGAGAATATCCCCAGCCCCTTCGAAGCCACACGCTACCATTCTCTGATCATCAATCAACCTGTGCCTCAGAGTCTGGAAATCACAGCTCGGACGGATGCAGACGAGATTATGGGCGTGCGTCATCGTGTATACCCGATTTTCGGTGTGCAGTTCCACCCCGAATCATTTCTCACCCAACACGGAATGCAAATCCTGCGAAATTTCCTTTCCCTCAGCCAAAACGGTACGCAGAATGTAGAAAAGCAGCGTGCCGCAGCCAGGGAAGAATAGGTAAAAAGGAGAGAAGGACATGTTAAAACCATATCTCGCCAAAGTATTGGATCGTCAAGATCTGTCCCCTGAAGAAGCGGAAGAGGCTATGGGGATCATCATGCGCGGCGAAGCCACCGACGCACAGATCGGCGGATACCTCATGGCGCTGCGCATGAAAGGGGAATGTGTCGACGAAATCACCGGCAGCGCCCGCTCCATGCGCGAGCACGCCAGCAAAGTAACCCTTGATAACGGAGAAGAACCGATTTTCGACATTGTCGGAACCGGCGGCGACGGCGCCCACACGTTTAACATCTCCACCGCCGGGGCTTTTATCATCGCCGGCACGGGACGCAAAGTTGCCAAACACGGCAACCGCGCCGCCTCATCTCGCTGCGGCAGCGCTGATGTGCTCAATGAACTGGGTGTACAGGTCGATCTGGAACCACAAGCGGTGGCCGAATGTATCCGGGAAGTCGGTATCGGCTTTATGTTCGCGCCCCGCTTCCATCCGGCGATGAAGCACGCCATCGGTCCCCGCCGCGAACTGGGCCAGCGCTCGATTTTCAATCTGCTCGGACCACTCACCAACCCGGCAGACGCCAGCCATATACTCCTCGGCGTTTACGACCGCGAGCTGACTGAGCCAATTGCCAATGTTCTCTCCGCCCTGGGCGGAAAGGCTGCCATGGTGTTGAACGGACATGGCGGAATCGACGAATTGTCCACCAGCGGTCCGAATCGAATCAGCCACCTGTGCAAAGGCGAAGTGCGTACGTACAATCTGGACCCCGAAACCCTGGGGCTGCCGCGCTCCGATCTTAAGTCGCTGCGCGGTGGCGATCCCCCGGAGAACGCAAAGATCTTCCGCGAATTATTGCGAGGAGAAGACAAGGGGCCCAAGCGCGACGTACTCCTATTGAATGCTGGTGCCGCCCTGGCGGTCGAAAGCGGAGATATTGCGGCTGGAATAGAGGAGGCACGCCAATCCCTGGACAGCGGTAAAGCCCTGGAGAAGTTGGAACAGTTCATCGAATACAGCCAGAAAATGGTGAAGCATTAAGGAGCCATATCTGTGAGCCTGCTGGAAGAGATCATGGCGCACAAGCGCCAGGAAGTTGCAGAACGCAAAACGGTCCAGCCTCCAGAAGGTGTTCGCCAATTGGCGGACAATCGTCCTCCTGCGTTGGATTTCGTCGGCGCACTGCGTAATGCGCCGAATCAGCCCGCGTTGATCGCGGAGGTGAAGCGCGCCTCACCCTCACGAGGCGTGCTCCGTGCCGATCTCGATCCACGTCAGATTGCAGAGATCTACAGCGAGAACGGCGCATCGGCGATCAGTGTGCTCACGGACCAGCGCTACTTTCAGGGACAGTTGGACGATTTACGATCCATCGGCGATCAAATTGAATGCATCCCCCTGCTGCGAAAAGACTTCATCTGCGATCCCTATCAAGTCTACGAAGCAAGAGCAGCCGGCGCCGCGGCGGTGCTGTTGATCGTCGCGGCGCTGTCCCAAGAGACACTCTCCAGTTTATACAAACGCATACACCAATGCGGTATGGCTGCGCTGGTCGAGGTCCACAACGAAGAAGAACTCGAACGGGCGCTGGCATTGTCCCCGGAGTTGATCGGGATTAACAACCGGGACCTGCACGACTTCACGATCAGCCTGGAGACTACCGTACGACTTCGGGCGCTGATCCCGGAAGAGATATGCGTCGTTGCCGAAAGCGGAATCCATACCCCTGAAGATGTGGCCAGGGTTACTGCCGCCGGAGCAAACGCCATTCTGGTCGGTGAATCCCTCGTGCGTGCAGACGATATCGGCGCACAAGTCCGTATGCTTGCAGGAGGCTAGGCAATTGAAGATCAAGATTTGCGGGCTAACGAATTATGAAGATACCCTGGCTGCCGTCGAAGCTGGTGCGGATATGCTGGGTTTCAACTTCTATCCCCCCAGCCCGCGTTCGATTACCACCGAAGACTGTGCCGAGATCGTGGCCAAAATTCGCCGCAGAAACACGGATGTCGTTTTGGTAGGCGTATTTGTAAATACATCGATCGAGACGATCGTGGATACGCTTGCGGCCTGTGATCTGCAGTTAGCCCAGCTGCATGGCGACGAAGCGCCGTCCGAGGTGGAGGCGCTTGCATCTCGGGCGTACAAAGCCATCCGGCCGAAATCGGAAGATGAAGCCAGAGTACAATTCGATCAATTCGCAGGTCGAGGAACATCCTCCCCCGCTCTACTCCTGGACGCATATAAACTGGGAAGCTACGGTGGTACGGGCGAGGTCGCAGATTGGGGAGTCGCTGCGGAGCTGGCCCGGTCGGCGCCGCTGCTGCTCGCCGGCGGACTCACACCACAGAACGTTCTTTCTGCGATCGAACAGGTTCAACCCTGGGGCGTGGACGCGGCCTCCGGTGTGGAAAGTACACCCGGCAAGAAAGATGGTAATAAAATGAAAGCATTCATCCAAAGCATACGCAGGCAAGAAACGGAGAAAAAACCATGCTGAATGGCAGAGCAACACCATATGCCGCCAAGTTCGGCCCTTACGGCGGACAATTTGTCCCGGAAACCTTGATGCCCGCGCTGGAGGAACTGGAGCGCGCCTATCAACGCCTGTGCGTGGACGAATCATTCAAGCGTGAGCTCGACATTCTGCTGAAAACCTACGCCGGACGCCCGACGCCGCTGACTCATGCCAAACGTCTGAGCGAACATCTTGGTGGCGCCAGGATTTACCTTAAACGCGAAGACCTTGCCCACACCGGCGCACATAAGATCAACAACGCCCTGGGCCAGGCTTTGGTGGCCAAGGCCATGGGCAAATCCCGCATCGTCGCCGAGACCGGCGCCGGACAGCACGGCGTCGCCAGCGCAACGGTTGCCGCCCTGTTGGGATTGGAATGTATTGTCTACATGGGCAGCGTCGACATCGAGCGTCAGCATATGAATGTGCTACGGATGAATCTGCTCGGCGCCGACGTACGTCCCGTGACGTCGGGAAGCCGGACATTGAAAGACGCCATCAACGAAGCCATTCGCGATTGGGTTACAAATGTCGGCGATACGTATTACTTGCTCGGCTCGGCTCTGGGACCGCATCCTTATCCCACAATGGTGCGCGATTTCCAGACCGTAATCGGGATAGAGGCCAAGGCACAGATACTCGAGCAAGCCGGTTCGCTGCCGGACGTTTGTGTGGCTTGCGTGGGCGGCGGTTCGAACGCCATCGGTCTCTTTTATGCCTTTCTCGAGGATGACAACGTCGAGTTGATCGGAGTCGAAGCTGGTGGCAAAGGCATCGAAAGCGGGCTTCACGCCAGCCGCTTCAACGATTCTCGTATCGGCCGGCCCGGGGTGCTGCACGGCACTTACTCCTATGTCCTGCAGAATGAAGAAGGCCAAATCGCCCAAACCCACTCTATCTCAGCTGGTTTGGATTACCCCGCCGTTGGTCCCGAGCACGCCCATTTACGAGACATCGGTCGGGCAGCATACACCTACGCTACAGACGATCAAGCGCTCGAGGCGTTCCAGCTTCTCGGTCGTCTCGAAGGCATCCTGCCGGCGCTCGAATCGGCCCACGCCGTGGCGGAAGCCATCCAACGTGCGCCGAAAATGTCGTCGGATGAAATCATGCTGGTCAATTTATCGGGGCGCGGGGACAAGGATTTAGACACCGTTTCCAAGGCAATATCAAACCTCTTTGTGAGATAAGTGTTATGAATGGTATGGATAACATCGCAGCAGCATTTGCCAACGCCCATCCACGCGCATGCCTGATGCCGTATTTCACACTCGGCTATCCCAATCCATCGCTGTCGTTGGACATCATCGAAGCCATCGCAGACGCCGGAGCGGATTTACTCGAACTTGGCATCCCGTTTTCCGACCCGCTGGCGGACGGACCTTCGATTCAGTACTCCACACAGGTTGCCCTTGAACATCAAATCAGTGTAAGCGAATGTCTCCGGCTTGGTTTAGAATTGCGTGAACGCGGAGTGGATCAACCGATCCTCTTCATGGGGTATATAAACCCTATCCTCGCCTTTGGCATCGATCGCTTTGTGGAACAAGCGAAAACCGCAGGCGTCGACGGTTTCATCATTCCGGACTTGCCATCCGAAGAGGCGATGGAAATGGAAACCCTGGCAGAAGAACACGGTCTTGCTTACGTACATATGCTGGCGCCGACTTCAACTGAAGCCCGGATAAAAGAAGCAGCCGCGCGCTCGAAGGGATTTATCTATCTGGTATCTCTGACAGGAACAACGGGCGCACGCGATTCCCTGCCAGAGGACTTGGAGGCGTTTATCCAACGTGTGCGGCAATACACAACCACACCTCTGGCACTTGGTTTTGGCATCTCGACTCCCGAGCAAGCCCGTACCGTGGGGGCACTGGTTGACGGTGTGATCGTTGGCTCCGCCATAATCGATGCCGCCAGAGAGCCCGGTCAGGCGGTAGAAGCCACCGCCAGTCTCGTTCGCCGTTTACGCGATGCAGTAGAGTTAAGCTGAAAAGTTAGATACGATGAGCCAAAAACCTGTATCCCGAATGCGAAGTTTTCAGCATGTCTTCTTCGATTGTGAAAGTACGTTAACTACCGTCGAAGGCATCGATGAGCTGGCGCGAATTAAGGGTCAGTTCGATTACATCTCCGAACTCACGCGTAAAGCGATGGATGGTGAGATCGAACTCGAGGCAGTTTACATCGAGCGCCTGAAGCGACTACAGCCTACGCGCGCCGACCTGCGGCTTATCGCCCGGGCGTACTGTGAGAACATCGTTCCGAATGCGAAAGAAGTAATCAGCGCTTTAATGGCGGGCGGATGCGAGGTCTCGATCATCAGCGGCGGATTTCTCCAATCGGTCGTAAAGTTTGCCCGCTGGCTTGGCGTTTCTGCGGACAATGTGCGTGCCGTCCCCATCAAGTTTGATGAACTTTCCGGCGAATGGTGGCGCTTCGATCAAACGCAATACGGCGACAATCCCGAAGAGCATTTTCTCGACATCGCGCCAACACCGTTGGTCGAAACCGAGGGAAAACGCGCTGTGATTGAAGAGCTGGCCGGGAACGAGACACGCACGATGCTCGTCGGCGATGGAATTACCGATCTGGAAGCGCGCCAGTCGGTCAAGTTGTTCGTCGGATTCGGCGGCGTTGTTCGGCGCGAACGCGTTGCCCAGGAAGCAGATGTGTTCATCGAATCACCAGGTCTGGAAGCAATCGTACCATTGGCGCTGGCAGAGGGCAGAGCCAAACGATTGATTGGCACAGAACACGAGAAAGTATTTCAAGACGGTATCGATATTTTGAAGCAAGGACTGGTAAAATTCCGCAACCAGACCCTGAAAAGGCAAGTTGACGAACGTTTGCAATCATTAGAAGCTGTTGATGATTCCACGATCGATCTGCTTCACATGTCTGGCGAAAACCCCTAAACGTGTGAATCGCATCTGATTCCATCACGTCCATTCGAGGAAGATATGTACCGCATTTTAATCACCGACAACATTGGTTCTGCAGGCCTGGCACTTCTCGATGAAGCTGACGATGCCGAATACAACGTGGTCCATATACCCGAACGAAAGGAATTAATTGAAATCATCGGCGGCTATGACGCCATTATCACGCGTTCCGGCACGGCCCTGGATGAAGAAATATTCGCCGCGGCGACAAACCTGAAGATCGCTGCCCGCGCGGGCGTCGGCCTGGACAACATCGACGTGGAGGCCGCCACTGTACACGGCATACAAGTCATGAACACACCCGGCGCGAATACCCTCGGTGCGACGGAATTAACCATGGCATTGTTACTCGGTTTATGCCGCAATCTCACCAAAGCCGACGCCTCTATTAAAAAGGGCGAATGGACACGCAAAGTATTTATGGGGACCGAACTCAACGGGAAGACCCTCGGTGTCATCGGATTGGGACGCATCGGCTCGCGTGTAGCAACACGCTGCCAGGCCTTTGGCATGCCGGTGATCGCTTACGATCCCTACATTGCCGAAGAGATCGCAGAACGCATCCGTGTGGAACTCGTGGGGGAGCTCGATGAATTACTCACGCGTGCGGATGTTATCACCATCCATACCCCATTGAATGATGAGACCCGCGGCATGGTCGCAGCAGAAGAATTCGCCAAGATGAAAGATGGTGCGATCATCGTCAACACCGCCCGCGGCGGCATCATCGAGGAACAAGCTTTATACGCTGCCCTCACATCCGGCAAAGTCGCGAGTGCTGCGTTGGATGTCTACAGTGATGAACCACCTACATCCAAGCTGCTGAAAGAATTAATCGGCTTGCCCAACGTCGTTACCACGCCCCATATCGGCGCCAACACGCTTGAATCCCAGCATGGCGTTGCCGTCCAGGTGGCACAACAGGTTCTCGACGCATTACGCGGCGACAACTACCGCAACATCGTCAACATGCCCTTTGCTGAAGGCGTGGATTATCAATCGCTGGCGCCCTACATGACCCTCGCCGAGAAAATCGGTGCATTGCAAATGCAGTTGATCCACGGCCGCGTCAATCGGGTCGAAGTAGAATACCGCGGCGAAGAACTGGAACAACATACGAAGCTGCTGACTGTGGGATTACTTAAAGGAATGCTCGCGCCGATTCTCGCTGACATCGTTAATTACGTAAACGCCCCCAGGCTGGCTGCCGAGCGCGGCATCGTGGTCTCACAAGCCCGCCACCCGGCCGCGGAGGATTATATTAACGTCATCCTCTGCCGCGTGATCTCCAACGAAGAATCTCGTCTGATTGGAGGTGCCTTGTTCTTGCGCACGGAGCCGCGCATCGTGTTAATCGATAACATGCGCCTCGATGCGGCAGCCGATGGCTGGACGCTGGTGATGACCAGTCACGACGAGCCAGGTGTGATGGGCCGTGTGGGAACACTGCTCGGGGAATTCAATGTCAACATCGCACACTGGCACATGGGGCGTGAAGCACCAGGTGGCAAACAGATTTCGATCATCAACATCGACTCGCCTGCCAGTGAAGAAGCGCTTGAGGCAATTGCTGCCCTGACGCCAGTGGTTCATTTGGAACAAGTCTCTTTATAACTCAAAGCTGTCAGGGCCTGGGAATTATCTATTTTAAAATTGGAATTGTCT
>DAOUEK010000009.1:0-36882 GCA_034430425.1 Anaerolineales bacterium
ATTTGTTTCTGAATCCGTTCACTTGGTGGTATTCTGTTCATGGCGTGGGATTCCTTTCCGCCCGTAAGGGCAGTGGTTTTGTGATAAACCAAAGGATATCTCACGCCGCTTATTTTTACAGCATTATAAGGACATCACCTTTCGAACTAAGACACTATACGAATTATATGTTGAAACAAAGATGTGCAAACTTGTCCAAACGTAATAAACTCATTTATATTGGTTCGCCTTATTCATGTTTGAGTAGGAGGCACACATGCAGCAACGGATCGGCTACATCGGATTGGGAATCATGGGCAAGCCGATGGCGCGTAATATACTCAAGGCAGATTACCCGCTCACGGTGCACAACCGCAGCCGGGCGGCTGTAGACGAACTGGTCGCTGCCGGGGCGCAGGAGGCGAATTCACCGAAAGAAGTAGCGCAGGCCAGCAATGTGGTCTTCACCAATCTTCCCGATTCGCCGGATGTGGCGCAGGTGGCGCTGGGTCCGGAGGGCATCATCGAGGGGGCACGCGCGGGGATGATCTTCATCGACAACAGCACGATCAAACCTGAAACGGCGCGAATGGTGGCGCGTAAACTGGATGATCTTGGCGTCCATGCCCTGGATGCGCCGGTTTCCGGTGGCGACGTGGGAGCGCAGGCAGGAACGTTGGCTATCATGGTCGGTGGGAAGCGGGAGGCGTTCGATACCGTCTTGCCAATTCTGAAGGCAATCGGCAAGACGATTACATACGTTGGGGAAAGCGGTGCAGGGCAGGTGGCCAAAGCCTGCAATCAAATCATGGTTGCGGCGCAGATGGTTGCCATGGGGGAACTGCTCCTGCTGGCACAAAAGGCGGGGGTCGATCCCCGGCGAGTTGTAGAGGCGATCCGCGGCGGGGCGGCGGGCTGTTGGACGTTGGACAACAAGCCCCAACGTCTCTTTGCCGGCGAACGCGGGCCGGGTTTCAAGGCCTACATGCAGCATAAGGATCTGGGGATCGTTCTGGACACCGCCCGCACCTACGGCATGCCTTTACCGGTCACCTCCGGGGTCGTGCAGCTTTACGAAGCCATGCTGCAAATCGGTATGCGCGATTTGGACAACTCGGCAGTTATCGGAGTGCTGGAAGCCCTGTCTGGAGAGTCCTTGGCTACGAGCGCAGGGTGATGCGTTTTCTTTCTAAGACTGTTATGGCGCGCGATCGTAATACGGACTCTTGCCGGTCGCTGAGAGTGGAATGCCCATTACGAAATCGGCGTCGATCAACCCGATCTTGCGTGCCACCACACCGACGCGATACATGATGCGATTGTCGACGTTCATCAGGCCCGCCATCTTAACCGCCGAGCCAAGTGCGATGCCCATGTCGAGAATGCGCAGGGCACACTGCGGACCCTGGAATTCGCCATCCGTGGTGTTTGGCAAGATACAAGTCTCTTCGCCACAAGCGGCGCAGTTCAGTCCGAGTGGCTCGGCATCCTTGAGGCCGATCAGCACCACGGCCTCCGAGTGAAGCACGTTTTCGCCATCGCGATCGAAATTGGTCTTCTTGTTCTCCTGGCCGTAGGCGATCATCTCTTCTCCCAGGCGCTGGATATCCTTGCCTTTGAGAATTTCGATGACCACATAATCCTGTCCGGCGGCCTTCGGCGCCGTGCGCGCCGAGAGCGCCATCAAATTGGCGACGGTTTGTATCCCTTCCATGATTGACCTCCGGAATCTACTCTTACATGGCTATTTCGCCGGGCGAGTAGGATCAGACTTCTATCTGTTGGATGTGGATGTCGTAGGTGATTTCAGCATTGCAGCGCACAGTGGCAGCTACAGAACAGTAATTCTCGATCGATAGCTTTGCCGCCTGCTGGACATCTTTCTCTTTAAGATTGTTGCCGCAAACCGTGATCTCGACGTGGATCTTGCGGAAAATCCAGGGCGGATCATCTTCCTGGGAAGCCTGGACATTGATCTTCAAGCAGGTGAGCTTGTATCGCTTTTTCTCGAGAATAGAGACCACATCGTAAGCGCTGCAGGCTCCTAGGGCGAGCAACAGCATCTCGGATGGTTTTACCCCGGTGTGGTTATCCTCGCTGTGAGAGGACATCACCACTGAGTGATTGCCGCTGTCGGTGCCGATGAATTGGCGTTTCCCCGTCCATTGTACAGAAACTGCAGTATCCTTCATATCTACCTCCTCAACTACCACATTGGATTTCCTGACAATCAATTTCCAAGGATGTATGGGGCCTTCTGAACATTCTATCGCAACCAGAATGCAGCTGGGCGCAGCTGCCGATTGACAGAAAAAAGCGTCATTCGTTTGCGACGCCCGTGGGATGGTAATCCTTGTGATACAGGCGCCGGAGTTCTTTGACTTCGGCCGGATCGAGAGGACTTGGCATGGCCTGTGCACAGCGGGCGTACAGCAATATACGGGCGCTGAATTCGATAGACATGGCTGTGTTATACGCCGAGTGCAGGTCGCATCCCACGGCAAGTGCGCCGTGTTGGCCGAGGAGGAGCGCTACGTCGTCGGCCATAGCTTCGAGCACTTGCTGGGCCAACTCCTGTGTTCCCGGACGGATGTAGGGGGTAACCTTAACCGGAGCACCGATGCACCTTGCCGCTTCGCTGAGAATCATGGGAATGGGTTCTCCGATGGTGGCGAACACCGTGGCATAGGGTGAGTGCGTGTGGACGACAGCACCCACATCGTTGCGTTTTCGATAGAAAATCGTGTGCATCGGGGTTTCGCTGGTCGGTTTCCATTTGCCCTCAACGAGTTTTCCCTCTCGATCGATGACGACGATATCTTCGAGAGTCATTACGCGGTACTCGACGGCGCTTGGCGTGATGGCGATCATTCCCGAATCCGGATCGAGGGCACTGATGTTCCCCGAAGCACCGTAGGACAACCCATCGGCAACCATCTGCTTTGCCTTGTCGAGCACCAGGTTTCGTAAATTTGTCAACAGCATGATCCCGTCCTCAATCGTTTTTGAAATGAAAAGACCGCCAGCGTATCGCCGGCGGTCATCAGTCGGGGCGGGCGGATTTGAACCGCCGACCCCCTGCACCCCATGCAGGTGCGCTACCCGGGCTGCGCTACGCCCCGATTTCAGGTCGATTATAGTCGATAGATCATGCTCCTACAAGGATTCATGATCCACTCCTGGCAAATTCAACCATGATACGTGCTATGTGTTGGATACCTTTACGGAAGCATTCCAGGTCGATGTTTTCGTTCGGGCTGTGGACCTGCGAGCCTGGATAGCTGATGCCAGCAGTGGCGACGGGAACGTTCAACGTATGAATGAAGGGATGATTGGGGCCGGAGCCGCCGGACATGGGCACGACGATCTGAGGAAAGCCGTATACCGGACGGGCGCATTCGACGACCAGGGCGAGGAATGCATCGTCCAACGGCGTGCGTGCAGGCGGCTCCCCGCCGAGGTAAGTAATTTCGATGTCATCGAAGCCTTCCTCGTCCAAGTGATTGCGCAGCTGCAGAACGACTTCGTCCGGATCCTGCTCGGGAACCAGGCGGAAATCGACTTTGGCACTGGCTTTTGCGGGCAGCACGGTCTTCGAACCCGGGCCTTGATAGCCGGCGGTGAGTCCGCATATGGTGCAGGTGGGACTGAAGATGCTCTCACGTTTGAGTTCCAGGCCATCCTGCAGACCTTTGATGAAGCCGTCCAGGTCATAGCGCGAACGGTACTCCACCGCCGGATCGGGGAGTGCTTCCAGCAGTTCGAGGTCCTTATCGCTGGGCGGAAGCACGCGATCGAAGAAACCGGGAATGCGAATGCGTTCGTCGCGGTCCTTGAGCGAATGCAGCGCCCAGGTCAGGCGCCAGGCGGCGTTGGGGAAAATCGATCCGCCCGTACCGGAGTGGGCATCCTGACTGGCGGTCTGCACGCTCAGTTCCACGTAGCAGATGCCGCGCAGGCCTGCCACTTGAACGGGCGTTCCCTCGTGATTGACGCCGCCGAACTCCCAGATGCAGGCGTCGGCAGCCAGACGATCGATGTGGGTTTCGATGAAGGCGGGCAGGTTGGGGCTGCTGATTTCCTCCTCGCCTTCGATCACGAATTTGACCTTGCAGGGCAGCTCACCGTCGAGCGCCAGAATCGCGTCGATCGCCGCCAGACGGCTGAGGAGCTGTCCTTTGTCGTCGCTGATGCCGCGGGCGTACATCTTTCCCTGGCGAATTTCGGCTTCGAAAGGCGGGGAGTCCCATAGATCGAGGGGCTCCGGCGGCTGCACGTCGTAGTGGTTGTAGAACAACAGCGTGCGATCCGTGCGGCCGGATCGTTCCGCGACCACAACGGGAAACCCGGCGCTGGGCAGGATCTCGGTTTGAAAGCCTCGTTTCTCGAGCATCTCTTTAACGAGTTGCGCGCATTCCGTCATGCCGAGACTCTGCGCGGAGACACTGGGTTGGGCGCAGAACCGCCCGAGTTCTGCGAGGGTTTGATCGAATTGGGTTTCTATTGTGGCATCAATGACTTTGAAATCGGTCATACTGACTCCTCCTCATAGAGACTTCGATTATAGCGCGTGCATAAACTGCAAGTCGAATCTATAATCAGAGCCTACGGAGGCAAGACATGCAAATTTACGACATTACCGTACCCATCGAGCCCGGGATGCCCATCTGGCCGGGTGATACCCCACTAGAACTCGAGCGCATCGAATTTATCGCCAAAGGCGCGAATGCAAACGTGTCCCGCATTTCGAGCACCGTGCATCTGGGCACACATGTGGACGCACCGCTGCACTTCATCGACGGTGGAAGCGCTATAGAGGATTTACCTCTGCGCGTGCTCAACGGCCGGGCTTACGTGGTGAGCTTGCCCAAAGCCAGGGTGATCGATGCCGAGACGCTCGAGAAGGCCAACATCCCCCCGAGGACCAAACGCGTGCTCTTCAAGACGCGCAATTCGAAGTATTGGGCCCAGGGCAAGCATGCCTTCCAGGAAGATTTTGTGGGCGTGGATGCCAGCGGCGCCGAATGGCTGGTGAAGAAGAACGTGCACCTGGTGGGCATCGACTATCTCTCCATCGCGCCCTTTGGAGAAAGCCGTCCGACGCATCGCATCCTGCTTGAAAATGATGTGGTGATCATCGAAGGTCTGGATTTGCGCGAAGTGAAGCAAGGTCGCTACACTCTGCACTGCCTGCCGCTCAAACTGGTCGGCAGCGACGGCGCACCGGCCAGGGCGATATTGATTGGTGTGTAATGTGTTGAAGTAGCAGGTTTGGAGTTCGGGATGGATACTTGGGGAATTATATTTCTGGTTGTTGGCCTCCTGCTGGCGATTGGACTTTCCTTGGCCGTGCGTTATCTCCTGTCCGGACGCCGTCTCAAGCTGCATGAAAGCGGTACGCGGTACGTGATAAAGAGGAACACTGACGAAGCGGGAGAGCTCGACCAGAACGCCTCCTTCAGCAGCGAACAGATCGAGGAGATCGTCAAGGCAAAACTGGCCCAACATCCGGACTTACACGATATGCACTTCGATTTCCGCACTTCAGCCGGGGGGATGCTTGAGATCGTCTTCGGAGAACGTACGTATCAGGATGTGGATCAAATCAAGGACGAACGCGTGCGCCAGGCGATCGCCGAGGCGGTGGCGGAGTTCAATCGCGAGTGAGGCTGTAATCTGAAACCATTTCCAAACAGCAAACAGATTACCGACAAACATTCTATCGGTGATTTTTTTATTCTCCAGCGATTTGTTAAAGGAAGGATTGCATCTCCTGGGCAATGTGCAGACGGGGAGTGAGGATGGTGTTTGTCTTCAGACGCTCAGCGATCCGCCCCAGGATCTCCCCCGTGACGGGATGGCGAAATTCGGGCTCGAGTTCGGCCAGGGGCACGATCAGGTGGGGGCGTTCTAGCAGGTTGGGGTCGGGCAGCGTGAGTTCAGGGCTCTCAAGGACCATCTCTCCCAGCAAGCACAAATCCAGGTCGATCTCTCGCGGGGCGTATTTGTCCTCGGATCGCACGCGGCCCATCTCGGCTTCGATTTCCCTCAATCGAGCGCGGATTTCCAGGGGTTCGAGTTGTGTGGCGATCAGGACGGCGGCGTTGAGGAAATCAGGCTGCGGTGTGGAACCGATGGCTGGATTCTGGTAGACCGTGGAAACGGCGAGGATCTCGCCGATGACTCCGAGGCTTCGCATAGCCAGAGGCAGATTTTTCTCGGGATCGATGTTCGATCCCAGGGAAATGAAAGCCTTCTCGGTCATCGAAGTTCCTGCATCGCCTTCCGGATCCTCTTCAATCCTTCCCGCATCCGCTCCCGCGGCAGGCCGAAGTTCAGGCGGATGAAGCCGGGACCGCCGAAATCGACTCCGTCCCACATATCCACGCCGGCCTGCAGGAAGTATTCGCCCGGGTTTTCAATGCCCGCGGCGCGGGTATCGATCCAGGCCAGATAGGTGGCTTCAACGGGATAGGTAGTCAATCCTGGTGTATCGTTGATGGTATCCATTACGAGGTCGCGGTTAACGCGCAGATAATCAAGCAGGGCGCGATGCCATGAAGCGCTATCCCGATAAGCGGCCAGGCAGGCGGTGTATCCCAGGGCGGTTACGTGCGGGACGATCCCGGCGATCGCTTTCTTGAACTTCAGGCGCAGTTCGTCATCCGGGATGATGGCGAAAGCCACTCCGATGCCCGCCAGGTTGAAGGTCTTGCTTGGGGACATAAAGGTGATCGTGTGCGCGGCGATCTCGGGGCTCAATGTGGCCATGGGAATGTGTTCTTTGTCTCTGTCCAGAATCAGTTCGCAGTGGATTTCATCCGCACAAATCCACAAGTTATGGCACAGGCAGAGGTCGGCGAGGGTTTCCAATTCCTGGCGAGAGAATACCCGGCCGACGGGGTTGTGTGGATTGCAGAGCAAGAACAATTTCGTTTGTGGCGTGATCGCCGCTTCGAGCGCTTCGAAGTCGAAAACCCAGTGATCCCTGTCCAACTGCAGCGGCGCGGTGTGCAATTCGCATCCCATGTTCTTCGGTGCGGTGAGAAACGGCGGGTAGACCGGGACGGCGCTTAGCACCTCACCGGCTTCGCCGATTGCACGGCTAACGGCATTCAAACCACACACTAACCCCGGCAGCCAGACGATCCATTCCGTCTCGATCTCCCAGGCGTAGTTCGTTTTCATCCGCGATTGGATAATTTCGTTGAGTTCATCTGTGGGATAGCTGTACCCGAAAACGCCGTGATCGATCCGTTCCTGCAGCGCTTGAAGAACCGCCGGTGGGGAGGCGAAGTCCATGTCCGCCACGCCGAGTGGAACGACGTCCTCGACATCGGCTTTGTACCACTTCCAGCTTCCCGTGCCGCGGCGGTCGATGATGCGGTCGAAGTCTAACTTCTCTGACATGGATGAACTCCCATCGTGAGAATGTAGGCCGTTTATGTGGCACGAATGATCGCTGACCGGCTCTAGGAAAAATCGCTCCGTTGCCGTTCGATTTCGACCCCGACAGAGCGGGCGAAACGCAGGGCACCCGGTTTTTCCAGGCGCACGCGGGCGCGTTCCACGCCGGGCGCTTCCAGGCAGATGCGGGCGATGTCGGCGGCCAATGCTTCCACGGTGAAGCGTTCGCTGGTTTCGACGTGCTCGATGATCTGCTTGGTGATCGTGCGGTAATTCACCGCATCGGCGATGTCGTCGCTGTCTCCCGCCGGATGCAGGTTGCCGAACAACGTGACGTTGATCCGGATATCCTGGCGGTTCTCGCGCTCCCAATCGTTGATGCCGATAATGCCGCGCAGGAGCAGATCCTTGATCAGGATGCGGTCTTCTTCCATCAGAGTCTCCGTTCGGTGCTTTGCATGCGATTCACCCTGATCGATATTGTACCCGCGATTGTCAGCTGCCAGATGTGGTAGCATTCAACGTAACCGTTCTTGGGAGGTACCCATGCATGATATCGAGGCTGCTGCTGAACTATTGGGTGGAGTCGGAGTTGCCAGGCCGGAAATCGAAGAAGCGATTCGTGCGCTGCTCACCGCCTTCGGTGAGGATGCTTGCCGGGAGGGGCTGGAACGCACGCCGGAGCGTGTGGCGCGCATGTGGGACGAACTCCTGGCGGGGTATCGAGTCGATCCGTATGCCTTGATCAACGAGGCCGTTTTCGATGTCGAATACGACGAAATGGTGATCGTCAAGGACATCGAATTTTACTCGATGTGCGAGCATCACCTGCTTCCGTTCATTGGGAAAGCCCATGTCGCCTATCTTCCGACCGATAAAGTGATTGGATTATCGAAAATCCCGCGTGTGGTGGATTTGTTCGCCCGCCGTCTGCAGGTGCAGGAGCGCATGACGCGGCAGATCGCTGATTTTCTCGAAGCGGCCATTCATCCCCAGGGAGTCGCCGTTGTGGTGGAGGGTCTGCATTTATGCTCGAAAATCCGCGGGGTAAAGAAATCCAGCGCACGCATGGTCACCAGTGCGATGACGGGCTCGTTCAAGACCAACGAACTTACGCGCAACGAATTTTTGGAACATATCTCCCGGGATACATCTTCCGTTTCGGTTTAGCCATCGCGCGGAATTTATGTCTCCGGCAGGTCGAATTCAACCCCCTGGATGGGCAGCGTTGATCCGCCGTCCATCAGGATGACTTCGCCGCAGATCATTTCCGCCTCTTTGCTGCACAGGAAAGCAACCAGACCGGCGACATCTTCCGGAGTCACCAGACGGCCGGCGGGCGTCATCTCGATGGCTTTGGGGATCACGGTGCGATCTTTCAACACATCGAAGTGCTGGAGCGCGTCGGTTTCGACGATGCCGGGAGAAACCGCATTGACCACGATGCCCAGCGGGGCAAGCTCCACAGCCAAATAACGCGTCAGGGCTTCGATAGCTGCCTTGCTGGCGCCGACGACAACGTACTCCGGCAGGACACGGAATGAACCGGGACTGCTGATGGCGACGATCTGACCACCGCCCCGCGTTTTCATCAGGGGCGCGGCGCGCTGGGCGCTGAAAAGCAGGGCACGGGCGTTGATGTTCATCGTCCAGTCCCAGCCTTTGGGTTTCTGCTTGAGAACCGGGCGGTTGTAGCCAGAGGCGGCATTGGAGACCAGGATATCCAGTCCGCAGTATTCCTTTTCCACGGCGTCGAAGAGCTGATCGATCCCTTCGATTTCACCGATGTTTGCTTTAACCACAACGGCCTTTCGTCCCAGGGCGCGAATTGCCTCGGCGGTTTCCTCGGCCGGGTCTCGATTGCGGTAGAAATTCACCACGAGATCCGCGCCCTCCTCGGCAAACCGCAGCGCGATCGCACGACCAATACCTCGTCCCGACCCCGTTACCAATGCAACTTTACCTTCGAACCGCATTCACTCCTCCTGGAAATGTTCCAAACTCGTACTGTTTACATCATACCACTGCTGAAGAGGGAGCAATTTCAGTGATTCGCGGGAGCGTAATGCTGTAACCAATCTCATTGGTTGTGGTAGCATGGTGATTGTGGAATTGCAGGAAATTCTTGAAGAAGTCGAACACGAAATGAGTCTCGCCGAAGCGGCGCGCAGGCAGGGCAGGGAAGGCCGCGCGCGTGTGTGCGCGCGACGGGCGGCGGGGAAAGCCATCGCTGTTTTTCACCAGCGCAGGACAGGCGATCAACCCTCGGCGAATTACTACCGATTGCTGTGCTGGTTCCGGGAAGTCGATGATGTCCCCGATGCGTTGAAACAGTCGGCAGCCCGATTGACCACACGAGTGACGCCGGAGTATACGCTGCCGCACGACCAGGACCCGCTGCAGGATGCGCGCACGCTGATCGAGGCCTTGTTACCGGAAGATAAGAGTCAGCTGTGAAATGAAGGAAAAACCAGGACCGCAATCGGAAGAAAGCGATCTGCGCCGCTTTGCCCGGGGGACACAGCTGCGCCTGATCATCGGTGGGTTGTTGATCCTGCTCGTCGTGGGGAACGGATTGATCCGCTGGATCTACGGCGCAAGTGCGCTGTGGATGTCGCTGTTGTGTTCTTTTGCCGGTCTGGCACCGATCGTTCTGATCGTCTTTTTCTTGTGGGTAATGGAAAGAATCGTTGAAAGGGACCGTCGTGACTGAAACCCAACTGATCCAACCCGATCGACCCGGGTTACTCTACTGTATTCGCCCCGGAATCGACGAGACCCAGCCGCTGGTGATCATGCTGCATGGATGGACCGGAGATGAAAAGGGAATGTGGGTTTTCGATAAGGTCCTGCCGGAGGATTGGTGGCTTGCCACGCTTCGCGGGCCTTACGCTTTGCCCGCTGGCGGTTTCAGCTGGACTGAGGATACGCCGGACGATGATCCAAGACTCTCCGATTTCGTCATAAGCGTCAAGGCGATTATGCACACGATCGCCGATATCGAAGCGCGCTACAATCTGCAGCGGAATCGCTTCGTACTCATGGGCTTCAGCCAGGGGGCAGCAGTGGCGTTTTCTGTACTACCTCTGGCGAAGTGGAAACCCGCAGCGATCGTTTCGCTGGCCGGATTTATGCCCAGGGATACATCTTTCGATGGCAGCGGGCTTCCCGTTTTCTGGGGACATGGTATCCAGGATGAAGTCGTCTCGATCGACATTGCTCGCCAAATCGTCGAACGGCTGCGTGGTGGCGGCGCGCAAGTGCAGTACTGTGAAGCGGACGTGGGCCACAAGGCAGGTTTGGAATGCGCCCGCGGCTTGAAACCCTGGCTGAAGGAGATACAGGCCGCTGCTCAGGTTGGTTCCTGAGATTTCGCCATCAGACCAATACAAGTATCCCTCGAATCCTTTCTGGTTAAATTATGCTTAAGAAATGATCTGCTCAATTAATTTCATGATAAGATCATGGGATTACACCATTGAATTTTCCCTCCTTATACGCAGGGATATAAAGCGAGAGTTGTCATGTCCAAAAACGATATAACCACAGAAGCCATCAACACGATCCGCTTTCTTTCCGCAGACGGCGTTCAGAAAGCAAATTCCGGACATCCGGGATTGCCCATGGGCGCCGCTGCAATGGCGTATGCGCTCTGGCAGCGGCATCTTCGCTTCAATCCTGAGGACCCCCATTGGGTCAACCGGGATCGCTTCGTTCTTTCTGCCGGTCATGGCTCGATGCTGCTCTATTCACTCCTGCATCTCTATGGCTACGATCTTCCACTGGAAGAACTCAAGAATTTCCGGCAATTTGAAAGCAAAACGCCAGGGCATCCGGAGTATGGGTTAACGCCCGGCGTCGAGACGACCACCGGTCCGCTGGGACAGGGCTTTGCCAACGGAGTCGGCATGGCCATCGCCGCAGAGCATCAGGCTGCCAGGTTCAACCGTAAAGGCTATCCGCTTTATGATCACTACATCTACGCCATTGTTTCCGATGGTGACTTAATGGAAGGCGTGGCTGCGGAGGCAGCTTCCCTGGCGGGACATCTGCAGCTGGGCCAGCTAATCTATCTCTACGATGATAACCACATTACCATCGACGGCGGAACGGACATTTCCTTCAGCGATGACACGGCGCTGCGTTTCACCGCCTACGGATGGAACGTGATCAAGATCGAGGATGGCAACGACGTCGACGCCGTCGATAAGGCGATCTCGCAGGCCAAAGAAGACCCGCGGCCTTCGTTGATCGTCTGCCCCACACAGATCGGCTTCGGACTGCCAACCAAACAGGGTACATCGGCTGCCCATGGGGCGCCTCCCGGTGAGGAGGAACTCGCCGGTGCAAAAAAGAAATTGGGCTGGCCGGAGGAACCGCGCTTTCTGGTTCCAGAAGCGGTGATCGAGCACTGTGGTCAGGCGGGCCAACGCGGGTTGGAAATATATAACGCCTGGCAGACGATGTTCGACGAATATAAAGCAAAGCACAAGGATCTCGCTGAGACCTTTGAACGCTGTGTCGACAAGCGCCTGCCTGATAATCTTGGGGCTGCGCTGCCGACGTTCGAAACGGACGCCAAGGGACTGGCCACGCGTGCCAGCTCCGGGAAAGCGCTGAACGCCGCAGCCTCGCTGCTTCCCGAAATCATCGGTGGATCGGCGGACCTCAGGGGATCGAATAAAACGAAGTTGGAGGGGGAGGCGGGTTTTTCGGTACAGGATCCATCGAGTCGCTACATTAACTTCGGCGTTCGTGAACATGCGATGGGTGCAATCTTGAATGGGTTGGCAGTCTATGGTGGACTGATCCCCTTCGGCGGCACCTTCCTGGTGTTCTCGGATTACATGCGTCCAGCGATCCGCCTGGCGGCGATGATGAAACAGCGAGTCATCTACGTCTTTACACATGACTCGATTGGTGTAGGAGAGGATGGACCCACTCACCAACCCGTGGAGCAGATTACCGCCCTGCGCACCATTCCCAATCTAACCGTCATTCGCCCGGGCGATGCCAACGAAGTCTCCGCGGCCTGGTTGGCAGCCATCGAGGCAAAACACAACCCCACCGCTCTGATCCTCACTCGCCAGGGAGTCCCGACTCTCGATCGCCAGCGTTTCGCTGCCGCGCAGGAGTTGGACAAGGGCGCCTATGTGCTGGCCGATTTGGGAGCAGAAGAACCACAACTCATTCTAATGGCCTCCGGATCGGAATTGAAGTTGATCGTCGAAGCAGGGGAAAAGCTGGCTGCAGAAGGCATATCCGTGCGGCTGGTATCTTTCCCCTCCTGGGAGTTGTTTAACCAACAGCCGCGGGCTTACCAAACGCAGGTGCTGCCCGACCATATCCGCGCTCGCCTGGCTGTGGAAGCCGGCATATCCCTGGGCTGGGAGCGATGGCTGGGACCGAGCGGAGTGTTTATTGGCATGGATAGCTTCGGCCGCTCTGGACCCTATCAACAGGTCTTCCAATACTTTGGGATAACTGTTGAACGAGTTGTAGAAGAAGCAAAACAGGTATTAAAGGTAAATTCGTAGGAGATTAGACAGGTAGCATGGAATCGATTCGTAAACTACATGAACTCGGCCAGTCCTTATGGCTGGATACAATACAACGCGACTTGCTCGAATCGGGGGGACTTGCACGATTGGTGGCTGAAGATCAAATTCGAGGTGTGACCACCAATCCCAGTATTTTCGCCGCAGCGATAGAAGGCAGTGATTTGTACACTGCAGATTTGCGCCGCATGACCCAGGCGGGCTGGGACGAAGCGCGTATTTTCGATGCCTTAGCCATCGATGACGTGCGTACAGCGGCCGGTGTTTTGCTGCCGTTATACGAACAGACCAATGGCGGCGATGGCTATGTGTCGATCGAGGTGAACCCGAAATTGGCCTATCAAACACAAGCCACACTCCAGGAAGCACACCGGCTTTGGGAGATTGTCAATCGGCCCAACGTGATGATCAAGATACCGGCCACAGAGGCGGGAATTCCGGCCATCCGGGAGAGTATCGCCGCGGGTATCAACATCAATGTGACCTTGATCTTCTCGATTGAACGCTACATCGAGGTAATGGATGCCTACCTGGCCGGTATGGAAGCACGGCTCGAGGCAGGCGATTCACTGGACCACGTCGCCTCCGTGGCGTCGTTCTTCATCTCCAGGATCGATAGCGCTGTAGATAAAATGTTGGAAGCGGTCGTTACTCAGGGTGGTGATCATGCGGAACGTGCTGACGCTTTAATGGGAAAGGCGGCCATCGCCAGCGCCAAACTGGCATATGCGCAATTCGAGGCCACTTTTGGCGGATCACGTTTCGAACGCTTGAAAGCAAACGGTGCGCGATTCCAGAGGCCGCTTTGGGCTTCGACAAGCACGAAAAATCCCAGTTATCCTGACAGCTATTACATCGATAATTTGATCGGTCCCGACACGGTCAACACCGTTCCCGCGAACACCCTGGAGGCCTTCCGCGATCATGGCCAGGCTTCTTTGACGTTAGAAGTTGATATCGCCGCATCCCGGGCGCAGTTTGAGGCTTTGGCCACGCTGGAGGTTTCCATGGCCGAAGTTACAGCGCAGCTGGAGCATGAGGGTGTTGATAAATTCATTCAAGCTTACGAAGGGGTGTTGAAGATCATTCGCAATCGTGCCAAACCAATCCAGAAAGAACTGGGGCCATTGACCGGCGATCTTCAAGCTGCCCTGGCGGAACTGGAACACTCGACGGTGGCAGCGCGACTGTGGGAGGGCGATACAACGCTCTGGACCGATCAGACGAGTGCTGCCAAGGAAATTTCGCAGCGACTGGGATGGCTGCGTTTGCCGCAGGAAATCCCGGACCAACGCAAGAAACTGGATGCGTTCGTGCAAACGGCAAATGATGCTGGTTTCAAGGCGGCCGTGCTGCTGGGAATGGGTGGCTCGTCCCTGGCGGCGGACGTCATGCGGCGGGATTTCAATACGCAATCGGGATTGGCATTTCATGTCCTCGATTCCACCGATCCGGCCAGCGTGTGCGCAGTCCGGCGAAAGATTGCGCCGGAGGAGACCGTGTTCATCGTCGCCAGCAAATCTGGCGGCACGATCGAACCGTTGACTCTGATGGCCTACTTTTGGGACGAGGTAGCGAAGATCAGTAAATCCCCGGGGGATCATTTCGTGGCGGTTACGGACCCCGGAACGAGTCTCGAATCCCTGGCTGGCGAGAGAAAATTCCGGGATGTTTTTGCAGCACCGAGTGACGTTGGAGGCCGTTTCTCTGCCTTGTCGATCTTCGGACTGCTGCCGGCATCACTTATTGGTGTGGATCTGGAAGCACTCCATCAGGGTGCACTTGAGATGAGCACGGCGTGCAAACCAGGCACTTCACCGGTGCGCAATCCCGGTTTGTTCCTGGGCGCGGTCATGGGGGCGGCAGCACGCAGCGGGCGCGATAAACTCACCCTGATCGCCGATCCGGGTTGGGAAGCCTTCTGCGATTGGGTCGAGCAGTTGGTTGCTGAAAGCAGCGGTAAGAGTGGCACAGGTATATTGCCGATCGTCGGCGAGCCTCCTGAATCGGCACGCGCCTATGCAGATGACCGCTTGCTTATCTATTTACGTTCGGAAGGCAAATACGATCGACGCTTGCGGGGCTGGGTGCGGGGTAAAATCCCCGTCGTCGTACTCGACCTTGAAAATGATGCTCGCAGTCTGGGCGGCGCTTTCTTCCAATGGGAGATCGCCACCGCAGTGGCCTGTCAGTTGATCGGAGTGAACGCTTTCGACCAGCCCGACGTGCAGCGCGCCAAAGATCGGACTGTGGAGCTGCTCAAGACCTACAAACGCAAGGGTTCGCTGCCGCAGCCGAAAACACTCTGGAGTCGGGAAGGGATTTCGCTCTGGGGTTCGGGGAACGATCCTTATAATGCCAATGCGGATTCACTGGATGCCCTGCTGCGCTCGATCTTCGTTGAGCGCAAGGATTTGTCCTATCTCGCATTCCTGATCTATCTCCACCAGGACGGTGTTTCCATGAAACGACAGGAGCGGGTGCGCAGAACGATCCTCAATCAACTCGGTCTCGCATCGACCGTGGGTTTCGGGCCGCGGTATTTACATTCCACGGGCCAGTACCATAAAGGTGGTCCGGATACGGGATTCTTCCTGATGGTGACTGCTGATCCGGCCAAGGATGTCGAGGTCGACAGCGAGGCGAAAAGCTTTGCTGTGCTCGAGCACGCCCAGGCAATCGGCGATTTCCAGGCGCTGCTCTCTCTCGATCGCCGTGCCTATGGTCTGCACCTGGATTCGCCGCGTCGCAGCAAAGATTTATTGAACGCCCTTCTGAAGATCGTCGAAGAGCTGGGTTCCTGATCGCAAGGATTTCGATTTAGTGCAGCAAGAGACATTTTTCAACTCCGCTATTCTGGAAGCGTTGACCGACGGGTCCAGCGCGGATATTACGGCGGGGCTTGAAAACTTGCTGGCACCCGACCTGTCTCTGCGGCGGGATGGGCTGGACACATTGATCGCCCTCGATGCCCATCGTCGCTCGCCGTTGGCCGCGGCAGTAATCGCCGGGCAAATCAAAGAGCCGGATCTAGTTCTGCGCACGGATATCGTCACCGCACTGGCCGAGGTTTTTTCCCCGCAGCTGGAAACCGAAAGACCCCCCAGAGAAGTGATCACATGGGCCCACAGGGTGCTTGCTGCGATGCGTAGGCGTGAGATCTATGCTTTGTTGCAGGTGATCAACCAGGATGCAGAGCGATTGGAACCCGTCGCTTTGCTGCTGGAAGCCTGTTCTTTTTCCGGTGAGACGATGCTGGCGATCGTCAAAGACCGTCACGCAGATCTCAATATTCGGGTAGCCGCGGTCCAAGCGATCGCGGCCATCGGATACCTCGATGCGATCGCAGTGCTTGAAAGACTTCACCAACGCATTGCCGGTCAGATCGCGGGACAGATTCCCATGGCCTTCGCCGGGCGCCTGGAAGCGGAAGGAGAGCTTTTAATCCCCGCGCTGCAGGAAGCGCTGCGTTTTCTGGCGGAGGTGGAAGATTAAAGACGGTTCGCCGCGCAGAAGACGACCACTGCCGGATCGCATCCTGCACGGATTGACGGAGCCCATCTTCGGCGTGCTGCCGGAAACCGTACTGGCGAATCTCCACTCTCCGCGATCCGAAAACGCACTGGTCTGGAACCTGATCTATCCCCTCGCACAACCTGCAATCTCTTTTCGGTCATTGATGCAGATCCGCCCGTTATGGGGCGTGGTAACGCAACCCGATCTGGATGATGCCTTGCGCCCCTACTTCTGGGGTTTCGACGTGCAGGGCGAGCGCTTGCCCGGACTGGATGATGTCTTGACGGCGGTTGATGGGGAGGGCCCGCAGACGGAAGTCGATCTTTTCCTCATGGGAAAGACGACGCTGATCGTCGTCGAGGCGAAGCATTTGAGTGCCCTGGGTCGCTGCTCGCGCTGCGCCTCCGGGCGCTGCCCGGAAATTCATTCCGATTCAAACGTTCAAGAGCGGACTTGTCGCTATTGGGCGCTGCCACAGGCATCATTTTCCGCGGAACTCGATTTCGGCGACCGGCCGCAGCCGGAGGGGGAATCCCCGCCTTGCGATCGGCATTACCAGCTGGCGCGTACGTTGCTGGTGGGACGACGTTTGAGTCAGGTGTTGGGGAAAGAGCTTTGTCTGTGGATGATGATCCCCCGGACGCATTGGCGCTCGCTCGAAAAAACATGGTTGAATTTCACAGAGCGAATACGGGATGACGGACTCTGGCGCTGCATGCGCGTCCTGGCCTGGGAGGATGTGGACCGGTTGGGCGGTAAGTCGTAGGTTGGGTTGAAGGGGACCGAAACCCAATATATGAGGGGGAATAACTATATCTGTACCAAAATCCGGTGCAGTAGAACCCAATAGTATGGGGAAACCTGGTCGGATGAGGTTTTTCCCTACAGGGAAAATACCGAAATTAGCTTTACATAACTAGTAAATCCATTATAACCATTTCGTTGCCCTGTGTGAAATTCCAGCATATCGTTGCCGCAGCGGCAAAATGATTCATCCAGAAACAGAAAAACGTTCGAAGTACTTGACGAAGCGAACAAATGTGCTATACTGTACCAGAACGTATGTTCTCAATTTCGAGAGGGAGAGTGTATCGTGGCGAAGTCAAGTGAACGTGATAACGGATCGGGAGATCTGCAGGCTGAGCGGGCGGAAGTATTATCAAAGGCAATACAAGAGATCACGAAACGATATGGAGATGGTGCCGTCATGCGTTTGGGAGAATCGAAACATCTATGCGTAGAAACGATCCCGACAGGATCATTAGCGTTGGACCTGGCTTTGGGTGTCGGGGGAATCCCTCGTGGGCGGGTAACGGAGATTTTTGGGCCGGAGTCATCCGGCAAGACGACGCTGTGCCAGCACATCGTGGCGGAAGCACAACGCCAGGGTGGTGTGTGTGCCTATATCGACATGGAGCATGCCCTCGATCCACAGTACGCCGCGCGTTGTGGTGTTGATGTAGATAACTTGTATATATCACAACCCGACATGGGAGAGCAGGCGCTGGAAATTACCGAAACGCTGGTGCGCAGCGGTGCGGTAGACATTGTAGTTATCGACAGCGTCGCAGCGCTCGTACCACGCGCCGAGATCGAAGGCGACATGGGCGACGCGCACATGGGTATGCAGGCGCGATTAATGAGCCAGGCATTACGTAAATTAAGCGGCGCTATAAAACAGACGAATACAGCAGTGATATTCACCAATCAACTGCGGCAAAAAATAGGGGTGATGTTTGGGAACCCGGAGACTACCACGGGCGGCCGGGCGTTGAAATTCTACGCCTCGATTCGTTTGGATATCCGCCGGGCAGAAAGCATCAAGGTCGGCCAGGATATCGTCGGAAATCGGGCTCGCGTCCGGGTGGTGAAGAATAAAGTAGCGCCGCCGTTCAAGACCGCCGAATTCGATATCATGTATGATGAGGGCATCTCCAAGGTGGGCGGCATTCTGGACCTGGGAGTGGAGCTGAATTTGATCGATAAACGAGGCTCGTACTATTCCTACGGTGAAACGCGTTTGGGTCAGGGACGAGAGAACGCCAAGGTTTTTCTGGGTGAGAATCCCGAGATGGCTCAGGCGCTGGAAGTCGAGATTCGCAACGCTGCTGGTTTGGAATCCAGCAGCGAACCTGTTGCCGTTGAAGAACTGGCGTTTGAAGAAGCCCTGCCGCTTGAAGAACTGGCGGTGGAAGAAGCTCTGCCGCTCGAAGAACTTAATGTGTGATTTTCCCGGATACCTTTTGTGTGCCTGGAGAAATAACAAGATTGTATTTAGAGGAAAACAGAAATGGGCCAAGAATCTGCATTAATCATCATTGATGTGCAAAACGGATTGTTTGGGGTATTTGATACCCCTTATCAAGATAAGGAATTAATCGAGACGGTAAACGAGTTGATCGGAAAGGCAAGGCTTTCTGAGATACCTATTTTTTTGGTGCAGCACAATGGGGAGGGAGAAGATAGTCCACTACGCCCAAATACAGATGGATGGAAAATCCATCCGGCATTAAAGATCGAAAAAGAAGACATCTATATTCAGAAAAACCATCCTGATTCTTTTCAAGATACGCAATTCGAAAAGGAATTGAAATCACGTGGTATACGGAAATTGGTCATTGCCGGACTGCAAACTGAATACTGCATTGATACGACTTGCAGAAGGGCATACAGCCTTGGTTATGAAGTCATTCTCATCGAAAACGGTCATAGCACCTATGATACGGAGTATCTTCGTGCTGAACAAATAATCAACCATCATAATCAAGTATTAGGAGGCTGGTTTGTAACCTTGAAAAAATCATCGGAAGTCAATTTTTCAGAGTAATGAGGTTTTCTAGGCTCAAAGCCTTTCGCGTGCACATGTTGTACTTGCTGTGTGGCGGTGAAGTGTGTCGTTCGATCCGTGCTTTGGATCGGACGACCGCTTTTTATCGGAGTGATCCCCGATTTCGAAGTGCAGATGTGTTATAAGGGGAGAAAGTTAATTCGAATATCTGGCTTGGGTGAAAACCACTCCTTGGCTATAATCATTTCCATGAAGAAGGAACCGTCTCTTCGACCCTTTCTTGTGATTGCGCTCTTGCTTGCGTTTGGGCTTACATCTTGTGCCGCGAAGCCTGAGGTAAGTCTGCCGCTGGGAGGAACATCACAGCCGCTTCCTACACTGACGCCAAACCCCACTTTTATGATCTCCTCTGAATCATCATCTGGAGTTGAATCGTCTGGGCTTGATTGTGAGAACGATGCGCGGTTTCTCGAAGATCTCACTTTCCCCGATGGCGAGATAGTCACGCCAGGGCAGACGATCGATAAACACTGGTCTGTTCAAAATCTCGGCAGCTGCGATTGGGGAGCGGGCTACCGCTTGATTCATCTCGGGCAAGATGATTTTGAAGCGCCTGAGGCTGTGGCACTCTATCCGGCACGGGCGGGCACAAACGCCGTCTGGCAAGTTGAACTTAGAGCGCCGCAGAAAGTTGGACAGTATATCAGTCAATGGCAGGCGCAGGCGCCGGATGGTTCGACGTTTGGCGATGTGGTCTACATTCTCATCTCCGTAGAAAAGGCAACCACCACGCCGACGGCTACACCGCTCATTTCCCCCACACCAACACCTTAATCCGAAACCGGCTTCCATCGCTTATTAGAAGCCGGTTGTTAATCGTTTTCGTCTGGGAGATTATCTTTAGGTACCTTCTTCCCAGGAAGCGAGATACTTCTCTTGTTCGTTGGTCAATGTGTCGATTTTGATGTTCATCGACTCCAGTTTCAAGCGGGCGATTTCGCGATCGATGTCTTCCGGAATGGTGTAGACCTGATTTTCGAGTTCCTCGCCGTGCTGGATGATGTATTCCAACGAGAGCGCCTGGTTAGCGAAGGACAGGTCCATCACGCTGGCAGGATGCCCCTCGGCAGCGGCCAGATTGATCAGACGGCCTTCACCGAGCAAGTTGATTGATCGTCCATCGCTGAGTACGTAGGAGTCGATAAATTCACGCGGCTTATGAACTTCGCTGGCCATGTTTTTCAGGGCGGGGATATTGATCTCCACGTTGAAATGGCCGGAGTTGGCCACGATGGCGCCATCCTTCATTGCCTCGAAATGGGGTTTATCGATGACATTGATATCACCGGTGAGCGTGCAGAAAATATCTCCGATGGGAGCCGCTTCGATCATGGGCATCACCCGGAAGCCATCCATAACCGCTTCGAGAGCCGACATTGGTTCGACTTCTGTGATGATTACGTTGGCGCCCAGGCCGCGCGCCCGCATGGCAAGTCCACGACCGCACCAACCATAACCGGCGACAACGAAAGTTTTACCGGCCAGGAGGATATTCGTGGCGCGTATGATCCCGTCCACCGTGGATTGGCCAGTTCCATAGCGATTGTCGAAAAAGTGCTTGGTCATGGCGTCGTTGACGGCGATGACCGGATATTTCAGTGCACCTTCTTTGGCCATGGCGCGCAGGCGAATGACTCCCGTGGTGGTTTCTTCCGTTCCACCGCGTACATCGACGAGCAATTCGTTGCGATCCTTGTGCAGTGTACTGAGCAGATCGGCCCCGTCATCCATGGTCATATGCGGCTTGGCGTCCAGGGCAGCATGGATATGCTCGTAGTAGGTGTCGTTGTCCTCGCCCTTGATGGCGTAAACCGGGATTTCGTCGTGCATGACCAGGGATGCGGCTACGTCGTCCTGTGTGGAAAGGGGATTGGAGGCACAAAGCACCACTTCCGCGCCGCCTTTTTGCAGTGTGCGCATCAGATTGGCGGTTTCTGTGGTGACGTGCAAACAACCAGAAACGCGCGCACCCTTTAGAGGTTGTTCCTTTTCGAAGCGCTCACGCACTTGGCGAAGAACGGGCATTTCCTGATCAGCCCAGTTAATCCGCCGACGGCCGCCTTCGGCCAGTTTGATGTCTTTGATATCGAACTCCGAACTCATGTTACTCTCCGTCTCTTGAAATTACATCGCAGTGTGAATGCTTGCTTGCGACGCCAGCTTATCTTACCACGCATATGCTTCGGGAGCCTCGCCACCTGGGCCGGGCCAAATCTCGTCCAATTTCTCGAGTTTCTCTGAATCCAACGAGATCGACAGTGAATGGATGTTCCCTTTAAGCTGTGCCGAGGTGCGCGGCCCGATGATCGGCGCGGTGACGACGGGATTGTGCAGCAGCCAGGCCAAAGCCACGTCGGCGGGTTCTTCTCCAAGGTCTTTACACAACGCTTCGTACTTCTCCAGTGCTTCTCGATTTTCCTCGATCGCCTTCTGCACGTGTTCCGCCGCGCGGCGGCCTTCCTTGGCTTTTTTCAGCGCACCGCCCAGCATGCCCCCGGCAAGCGGGCTCCAGGGGATGAGGCCCAAGCCGTACTCGCGGCAGGCGGGGATCACCTCCAGTTCGATCATGCGATCGTTGAGGTTATACAGGCTTTGTTCCGAGACCAGTCCCATGAAATTCCGCGCCCGCGAAGTGCATTGCGCATCAGCGATGTGCCAGCCGGCGAAGTTGCTGCTGCCAATATAAAGCACCTTGCCTTCGCGCACCAGCTGTTCCATTGCCTGCCAGATTTCCTCCCAGGGCGTGTCGCGATCGATGTGATGCATCTGGTAAAGGTCGATGTGGTCGGTTTGCATGCGGCGCAGGCTTTCTTCGCAAGCACGTCGGATGTGGTAGGCGGAGAGACGACCTTCGTTGGGCCAATCGCCCATATTACCGTACACCTTCGTGGCCAGCACGATTTTTTCACGGCGGCCGCCGCGCTGTGCCAACCAGCGTCCGATGATTTGTTCGGTGATGCCTTCGCCGGTCTTCCAACCGTAAACGTTGGCCGTGTCGAAGAAATTAATGCCGGCCTCGAGCGCTTCGTCCATGATTTTGAAGCTGGGCGCTTCGTCCGTTTCGGGGCCGAAGTTCATTGTGCCCAGGCACAGACGGCTGACCTTGAGTCCGGCACGTCCGAGTTTCGTGTATTCCATGATACTTCCCTCCTTTAATAAGCTCCATTACTCGATGTATGATTTCATTGTACTTGAAGCGAGTGCTCCTTTAACTGCAGATCTCACCAACGTTCCGCTCAGGATGAGTGAGGAGGGATTACGCTGAGTGATTTGATTCCATAGCAATGGAAAATCATCTTTCCCCGAAATCATATTACGATGTGAAGATCTGCGGATGAAAATCCGCAGAATATCGGCGACGGATGCATATCCGTCACCATTAAGAGAGTGTCCCAATCCCCTCATGATACCGGCAGTGGGGTTCGAAGCCCAGCTTCGAATAGCAGCGGATCGCAGCTTGATTTTCTGTGGAGACATTGAGCACGATGGTCTCGAATCCCGAATCCAACAAATCCTGAACCAGGACACCTGTCGCAAGGGTGCCCAGCCCCTGTCCGCGCCGGTCGGGCCGGGTAAAGACATTGCCCACTGCGGCGATCCCTGCCCATTCTGAGATAATGTGAATCCCGGCGATGGATACCAATTCGTTCCCTTCCCTGATCCCAAAAAAGGGATGCTCCTGTAATTGCCCTGGATAAAAGGCATCCGGGCGGTCGGGATGATCGGCAAAGAGGGCTTCAATTGCTGGCAGGTCTGCGCTGGATAACGCAGCGACTCCAGTGGTCGGGAATCTAGGGAAGGAGTCGGCACGAAGGATCATGCGGTGCATGATCTCCTCGGACTCGACTTGCAGGCGTGTTGCGAGCAGTTCTTTATGCTCGGTCTCTAATAGGTAGATAAAGCGTTCTGGGGGAATATCGGTGAGAAGTGGTTTGAGCTGCAGAGGGTCACCATAGGTGAACAACACGGCCGGACTCAACCCTCGGTAAACCAGGACTACAGCATTCTGATTGAACAACCAGCTGCTCTTCTCGTCTTCCTTGGGATCGAGATCGGCCAGTGCATAGGCCGACCAGTCTCGATCGCGTTCCAGCAGCGCGCGCAGTTGCGACCGGGCGATGGGGTCAATCATATCAATCGATCCAGATCGCCCTGGTCGTCGAAGTGCTTGCGGAAGCGGGCGATGAATTCACGCAGATCGTAGGCATACGATTGGGGGCCGTCGGATTCGAGGCAGTAGGTGGCGGCCAGGGCGCCCATTTGCCCGCAGCGCTCGAAGCTCAGGTCGTGGATGTACCCTTTCAGAAAACCACTGCGGAAAGCGTCGCCTACCCCCGTAGGATCGAGGATCGCTTCTGGCGGGACGATAGGGATGGACACCTCACCCTCATCGCGGTGGATCTGGGAGCCGTACTCGCCGCGAGTGATCACGACGAATTGGCAGCATTCGAGCAACTTCTCTAGATCGAATCCGGTCTTTTCTTCGATCAGGCTGAATTCGTATTCATTGGCGAAGAAAGCCATTGCGCCTTCGATCCCTTTTTTGAGATCACTCTCATCCAGACGCACGATTTGCTGGCTGGGGTCGTAAATGTAGGGGATTTCGAGATCGCGGCATTCCCGGGCGTAGTTGGCCATGGCCTGGGGATCGTTGGGCGAGATCACTACCAGATCGGGCTTTTCAGGGAGCTGGGCGAAGGTCAGTTCGGATGCATGTGCCATGGCGCCTGTGAAGAAACTGGCGATCTGAGCGTTGCTTTGGTCGGTGTTGACGAAGAACGAAGCCGTGGCCACGCCGGGTATGGTGCGAATAGCGCTGGTATCGACCCCTTGATCCTCGAGCCACAGACGCTGCGCTTCAAAATCTTCACCGACGGTTGCCATCACAGTAGGACGTTCACCCAACAGCGCCAGGTTGTAGGCGATATTGGCGGCGTTACCGCCAGGCCGGCGCTCAAGGGTATCGACTAAAAAGGAAAGGCTGATGCAATCCAGTTTTTCGACCAAGATGTGATCCTGGAATTTTCCAGGGAAGGTCATCAGATAATCGAAGGCAATGGAGCCGGTCAGCACGATCTTCATTGTTTCTCCTTAACGGTATTCCTTAATGAGTTGGAGTAGGGAGGTCGCAGGACTCCAACCTCCGTGATAAAAGCGGTTATCAGCTGCTGAGGTGTGATATCAAAAGCGGGGTTGCGCGCTTTACTCCCGGCGGGTGCCAGTCGCTGCCCGTTTCTTTCCAGATCGAGCACTTCCGCAGGATCACGTTCCTCGATGGGAATCTGATCACCGCTGGAGAGCTGCAGGTCGATGGTCGATGTGGGCACAGCGCAGTAAAACGGAACGTTGTTATCATGCGCAGCCAGCGCCAGCATGTAGGTGCCGATCTTGTTGGCCACGTCGCCGTTGGCGGCCACACGGTCGGCACCGACGAATACGCTGGCTACCTCACCGCTGCGCAGAAAGTGCCCCGCGGCGTTATCGGTGATGATCTCGTGGGAGATACCGTAGTTCTGCAGTTCCCAGGCCGTCAGGCGCGAACCCTGCAAGCGCGGGCGGGTTTCGTCGACCAGGACGTGAACGCGTTTTCCCTGTTTGTGGGCCGTGCGGATAACGCCCAGCGCCGTGCCGTAGTCCACCGTTGCCAGCGCGCCGGTATTGCAGTGGTGCAGCACGGTATCGCCATCCTCGATCAATCCAGCCCCATGCTGGCCGATACGACGGTTGATTTCCACGTCCTCGTCTGCCAGCGCTTGCGCTTCGGCGAGTAAGCCCTGGCGCATGCGTTCCGGACCTTCCACCCGCAGCGAGTCGGCTGTACGCAAGAGACGATCCAGTGCCCAGCGCAGATTGACGGCCGTAGGGCGTGTTGCGCGCAGTAGATTAACGGCTTGGTGGAGATCATCCCATAACTCGTCGGCGGTTTTAGCTATGGATTGGATGCCGGCCAGCGCCAGGCCGAAAGCGGCTGCAGCGCCGATCGCCGGCGCACCTCGAACGGCCATATTCTCTATTGCCTCAGCAACTTGATCGACATTGACCAGGTCGATGGTCTTTAGCTCCGAGGGGAGCAGCCGCTGGTCGATCAGACGTACGGCAGGCCGATTTTCTTCCCAGTTAACCGATCGCATGGCTTCACACAAAAAGGCGCCCTCGTTTGAGAGCGCGGCGGAATATTCAACCGCAGTGTAGCATGGAGGATCAAAAGTAACAAGATTGACGATCCACTGACCTTGCTTTATGATGCACTCGTGCGAAAAACTGTAGCTCGTCTCTTATTTTTCCTATTTATTCTCACTTTTGGGGGCCTGGCCTGCAATCTTCCGATTTCCATCCCCTTTCTAGCCACACGCACGCCTACCATCACAGCAACGGCTACGGTAACCCCCACGCCCACGTCGACCCCCACGCCAACTCCCACTCCCACGCCGCAGCCTGAAGCGCGACTTAATCGGGGAGAGCAGGCCATCTTCGCGGGGGATTGGGATCGGGCACTGCAGGAATTCAACTCGGCGCTATCCATGGCGGTAGACGAAGACACGCGCGCCCGGGCACAACTAGGAATCGGAAAAACAATGCTGCAGGCCGGGCGTCTGAACGAGGCAGTCGAGGCGTTCTCTACCTATCTAACCACCTACAGCCGGCACGAATCCTACGGCCAGGCCTGCTTTCTGCGCGCCCAGGCGTATGAAGCGCTCGGTTTATCGCAGGAGGCGCTGCACGACTACCGCGCCTACCTGGAAAATCGCCCGGGTTATCTCGATGCCTACACACAGGAACGAATTGGGGACATTTTGTATGCCGCAAAGGATTATGCCGGAGCGCTGACGGCTTATCAAGCTGCACTCATCTCGCCGGGATTGGATCAGGGCTTGAGTGCCGAAATCAAACTCGCTCGCACGCGTGCTGATTCCGGAGATTACCTAACCGCCATTGCTGAATACCGCGCGATCTACGATAAAGCCAGTGAGGATTACCTGCGCGCTCTGATGGACTATCTCATGGGGCAAGCATACGCCAGGCTTGGCGAATACGACCAGGCCCATACTCGTTATCTCGACGCGGTTACGAATTACCCCAGCGCGTACAGCTCGTATGAAGGCCTGGTCATTCTCGTCGAGAGCGGTGTGGCCGTGAACGAGCTGGATCGTGGCCTGGTGGATTACTACGCGGGCTTGTATGACGTTGCTTTGGCTGCCTTCGATCGCTTCTTGTATGCCTTTCCGGAAGCGCATGACGGCACGGTGCATTACTTCAAGGGTCTCACTTTACGTGCCCTGGGTAATGATGATGCGGCCATCCAGGAGTGGGATGTACTTATCACGGACCATCCCGAGGGCCCGTACTGGGATGCGGCCTGGGAGGAAAAAGCCTACACCCAATGGGGATACCTCGAGCAATATCCGCAGGCGATCGAAACCCTCTTGAACTTTGCAGCTGCAGCCCCGGATCACGCTCGTGCGTCAGAATTCATCTTCGACGCCGGGCGGGTGAGTGAAATTCGTGGTGAATTATCGCCGGCGATCGAATATTGGGAACGTGTAGCCAGGGAGTATCCTGATTCGAGTTGGTCTTTCCGGGCGCTTTATTTGGCGGGCAATGCGCACTACCGCCTCAACGCAATGGCCCAGGCCGCCGATGCTTTTCAACGCTCTCTTGCTCATGTGAAATCCTCCGACGAGCGAGCTGCCGCTTACCTGTGGATTGGAAAGGCGAAGGAGGCATTGGGAGATTCCGAAGCGGCGCATGCAGCCTATCAATTGGCGTCCGATGCTGATCGTGGGAGTTACTATTCCATCCGTGCAGCGGACCTGCTCGAAGGTCGGGATCCATTCTATATACCAGATGGTGGTTTCAACTTTGAATATGACCTTGAAGGGGAACGTGCGCAAGCAGAAACCTGGTTACGTACACAATTCGTAATATCAGGACCGGAACCCCTGAGCAGTCTTTCTCCTGGATTGGCTGCCGATGCCCGTATGATCCGAGGTAAAGAATTCTGGGCGTTGGGTGAGTATGAAGATGCGCGAGATGAATTCGAGGCGCTGCGTGAAGCCTACGCCATCGATGCTGAAGCGACGTACCGCTTGATGCACACCTACCTGGAAATCGGTCTCTATCGTTCCGCCATTTACGCCGCGAAAGAGATCATGACCCTGGCTGGGCTGGATGAGGCGGGGACGCTCTATGCGCCCACCTATCTGAATCGTATTCGATTCGGCGTGCATTTCGAGGACGTGTTCTCCGCGGTGGCGGCTGAGACAGACTTTGAGCCTGCCTTCCTTATTTCCGTGGCGCGCCAGGAAAGTCTATTCGAGGGGTTTGCGCTTTCCTATGCCGCGGCCCGGGGGTTAATGCAGATCATTCCGGATACCGGGAAGTATCTTGCCGATCGATATCAATGGCCACCGGGTTACACGGACGACGACCTTTATCGACCGTATGTAAGCGTTCACCTCGGAGCGCGGTATCTGGCGGAGCAACGCGAGCTTTTCGATGGCGACTTGTATGCATCTCTGGCTGCCTACAACGCCGGCCCGGGCAACGCCCTGGCGTGGAAAGACCTGGCGCCCGATGATCCGGATTTATATTTAGAATGTGTTCGCTTCTCCCAGCCGCGCGACTACATCCGTGTGATCTATTGGGCTTTCTCGAACTACCGACGCTTGTACGGCATACAATAACTGCCTGCAGGTTACAATTCATATTTGTTTGTAAAAAACACTCTACCGTAGAAGTGAAGCTGGCTTTAAGCATTGATCCGCGCCGTGTTTGCGTATCAGATCCCAATCTTCGAAATAGCCCAAAAAGAGTAGACATCGTATACGATTTTAGGATATAATGGTGTTTTGGTGACTATAGATAGGGGAACGTAACCGAATATATGAAACAGTGAAATGGCGCACAGTGATTCCAAACCGGCCATCAGGTGCCGGGCGTTTTTCGCGTCCAAGCTGTTTTGCGAATATAAGTGGTAGACCCAGGTTTGTGCAGTTCAGGAGGAGCTAACGTATGGCTTCCAGATTAGGTCAGAAATGGTATTCCCGCATTCCAGACGTCTATGAGCTTCCGCGTCTCATCGAAGTTCAACTGGATTCGTTCCGCTGGCTTAAGGAACGAGGGTTGAAAGAATTGTTCGATGAAATTTCGCCCATCGTCTCCTACAACGATGGAATGAAATTATTCTTCCCCGGTGATTCCCCCGAGGCGAAGGAATTCAAGTTGGATTATTGGTTTGAAGATCCCAAGCATGATATCGAAGAATGTCTCGAGCGGGATTTGACCTTCGCTGCGCCGTTGTATGTTTCAGTCTTGTTGGCGGGTTCCGAGGTGCCAGAACCCATTCGCCAGGACATCTTCCTCGGCGATTTCCCCATCATGACTGAAAAAGGGACGTTCATTATTAACGGTACGGAACGTGTGGTGGTATCCCAGCTAATCCGTTCTCCAGGTGTCTATTTCGATGCCCCGGAGGATCGCGCCACGGGGCGTCGGCTGGCCACGGCCAAGTTGATCCCGGATCGCGGCGCCTGGATGGAATTCGAGACGCGAAAGAGCGATTACCTGACCTTGAAGTTCAATCGTAAACGCACGATCCCCATCACTATCTTCCTGCGGGCGCTCTCGGCGATCGATGATGGTTTGGGGTCATCACCGATCAAAGAAGGATCGGACGAGGAACTGCTTGAACTTTTCGCCGAGGCTGACAACAATCCGGATCACCCTTACATCGCCACGACCATCCGTCAGGAGCCGACGTGGGATATTAAGGAAGGGCGTACGTTGGCGGAAGAAGCGCTGGTCGAATTCTACCGCCGCATGCGGCCCGGTGATCCACCGACCCTGGATAATGCCCGTGAGTATCTTCACGATCAGCTTTTCGATCAACGACGGTACGACACGGAACGAGTGGGGCGCTACAAACTTAACCAGAAACTGGATTTGCACAACATTGTTCCGCTAGATTACCGGCGTGTTTCCACATGGGACATCGTACGTCTGGTCGAGCGCTTGATCTTGATCAACAACCACGCTGCCGAACCGGATGATATCGATCATCTTGGCAATCGACGCGTAAAGACAGTGGGTGAATTGATCCAGGGCAAGCTGCGAGTCGGCCTGCGCCGCATGGAACGTGTGATTCTGGAGAGGATGTCGATCCGTGACCAGGATCAGATTTCGCCCGTCTCATTGGTCAATATTCGGCCTGTCGTCGCGTCGCTGCGCGAATTCTTTGGTTCCAGCCAGCTTTCCCAATTCATGGACCAAACCAACCCGTTGGCGGAATTACGCCACAAGCGAACATTATCCGCTTTGGGACCGGGCGGTTTGCGCCGAGAACGGGCGGGCTTTGACGTGCGCGATGTGCATAACTCGCACTACGGCCGCATATGTCCCATCGAAACCCCCGAAGGTCCGAACATCGGTCTCATCGGCCGGCTTTCGTCATACGCACGAGTAAACGATTTTGGGTTCATCGAAACCCCCTATCGCAAAGTCATTAGAGAACTCGATGCGACTGACGAACGCATCATCGGGCGGCGAGTGCGTGACTCGGTTGTTAATCCTCGCAGCAAAAAACCAATTATCGAAGGTGGGGAAGAGATCACGGATAAAGTCGCAAAGCAGCTGGAGAAAGTCGAACAGCCGATCGTCATCGTGCCCTTTGTCTCTGATGTAATTGTATACCTCACAGCGGATGATGAGGACCGCTTCGTGATTGCGCAGGCCAATGCCCCGCTGAACAACGCCTCTGAATTCGTACGTAAACGTGCTTCTTGCCGCCACATGGGAGAATTTCAATTCTTCCCGCCGGCGCAGATCGAATATATGGATGTTGCACCACGCCAGATCGTTGGTGTGAGCGCGGCGTTGATACCTTTCCTTGAGCATGATGATGCCAACCGTGCTTTGATGGGTTCGAACATGCAGACTCAGGCCGTTCCTTTGATCCAGCCTGAGGTTCCTCTCGTATCCACGGGCATGGAGCGCTACGCAGCACTCGACTCCGGGCAGGTCATCCTGGCGGAAGAGGATGGGGAGATTGCTTCCGTAACGGGGAACAAAGTCGATGTGCGCAGTGGACGATTGACGCACACTTACAAGTTACGGAAATTCAACCGCTCAAATCAAAGCACCTGTATTGACCAGCGCCCGGCAGTGATCAAGGGACGGCGGGTGAAAACGGGAGATGTTATTGCAGACTCGTCATCCACGGCAGGAGGCGAACTGGCATTGGGCCAGAACGTTCTCTGTGCTTTCATTTCCTGGGAGGGAGGGGATTTTGAGGATGCAATCCTGGTGTCAGAACGATTGGTACGGGAGGATTTATTTACCTCGGTACATATCGAGAAGCACGAAGTCGAATCCCGGGACACCAAACTCGGACCGGAGGAGATCACCTACGATATTCCCAATGTTGGCGATGATGCGCTGCGGGATCTGACCGAAGAGGGCATCATCCGTGTCGGGGCGGAAGTCGGACCAAACGATATTTTGGTTGGAAAGATAACCCCCAAGGGTGAGAAGGAACTTACACCGGAAGAGAAGCTGCTTCGAGCGATCTTCGGTGAGAAAGCGCGAGAGGTTAAGGATACCTCACTACGCATGCCGCATGGTGAACGCGGCAAGGTGGTGGATGTCAAGGTTTTCACGCGTGAAGAGCATCGCGACTTGCCTGCCGGTGTGGAGAAAATGGTGCGTGTTTCTGTGGCACAACGGCGCAAGGCAACAGAAGGCGACAAGATGGCCGGCCGCCACGGGAACAAGGGTGTGATTTCCAAAGTTGTGCCCATCGAGGACATGCCATTTCTGGAAGACGGCACGCCGATCGATTTGATCCTCAATCCACTTGGTGTTCCTGGCCGAATGAACATCGGGCAAATTCTGGAAGCGCATCTTGGTTGGGCTGCAGATAAACTTGGATTCCGAGCGGTGACACCGGCTTTCGATGGCGCCAGCGAGACGGAACTCGAAGCGGAATTGGCCAGAGCCTGGATGATCGACCGCGCCTGGCTCGAGATCGGAGAGCGCGCCTGGGAATGGGTCAAAGAAGAGGGATATTACGAAGAAGAAGCCTTCGAAGACGATGACGAGGTGAGACGTATTTACCTCGAGAACTGGCTGCAAGATAAAGATTACGACGCGGATTTACTCGCCATCGATTCTCGCTACGCACGCAGAGCGACGTTGCGAGAGTGGCTGCGCGAGAAGGATTTCAATCCGGATGAAATATTGGTGTTCGAGAACAACGACATCCCCGTATCCAAACGGGAGGAATTTGACTTGAATTGCATCGAGGCCTGCCTGCGCTTGTGGATTGAATCCTACGATCGAAAAACAGGCAATATTAAATCTCTCGACACCTTACATGACGCCGCCGAAGCTCTCATGGACGAAATCGGATCCCCGATACCCATTCTGGGCAAACAGACACTCTACGATGGCAAATCGGGCGAGGCTTACGATCAACCGGTTACGGTTGGTAAGGTGTTGATGATGAAGCTGCATCACCTTGTGGAAGACAAAGTCCACGCTCGCTCGACAGGACCATACTCCCTTGTCACTCAGCAGCCATTGGGCGGGAAAGCACAATTTGGTGGTCAGCGCTTCGGTGAAATGGAGGTCTGGGCGTTGGAGGCATACGGAGCTGCGCATACATTGCAGGAGATGTTGACCGTCAAATCTGACGATGTCCAGGGGCGTGTGAAGACCTATGAAGCGATTGTAAAGGGTGAAGCTGTTGAGGAACCGGGCGTTCCGGCGTCATTCCGAGTTTTGGTCAAGGAACTGCAAAGTCTGGGCCTCTCAGTTGAAGCAATCAGCGATGAAGGTGAAGTCATTCGCTTCGGTAAGGATGAAGAAAGAACACGCCCGCCACGTTTAGGTTTGGGTTTGCTGGATATGAAACCCCGGATTTAATTCCGGCATGAAACGGAAAAGGATCTTCTTGGACAGCAGAAGCTTTTCATTCGTGTGTGGAGATCTGAGAGACTTGAAAGCGAATTGAAGGATCGGGTAAGCTTCCTTGACGGCGTAAGGGCTGCATGTTAGAATAAACTCTCGTCGTTCCGAGCCGCCGGAGGGTATAACCGCGGCGTAAAAATACTGCGGACGCTGCCCGACCGAAAAGAATAACCGGTAGAACCAGGCGAGGCCATCGTGCACGTCAGATGGTCTCCCTTAATGAATGGCGGTCGTGAGAAAAGTGTGATGTGCGCCTGATCGAGATGGAGGAATTAAGGTGCCGACAATCAATCAATTGGTACGTAAAAAGCGGAATCCGAAGCGTTCGAAAACCAAAGCGCCGGCGTTGCAGTACATCTTTAATTCCGACAAACAACGCCGCATCCGACAACCGAAGGGCGCTCCGCAGAAGCGGGGTGTTTGCACCCAGGTTCGTACGCAGACCCCGAAAAAGCCGAACTCGGCGTTGCGCAAGGTGGCACGTGTTCGCTTGACGAACGGCATCGAAGTTACCGCATATATCCCTGGCGAGGGACACTCCCTGCAGGAACACTCTGTTGTGCTCGTGCGCGGAGGCCGTGTAAAAGACTTGCCAGGTGTGCGCTACCACATCGTTCGCGGTACGCTCGACACCACAGGCGTCGATGATCGCCGTCAGGGTCGTTCGAAGTACGGCGGCAAGAAACCCAAGGAATCGTCACTTTAGTCATCTGCCGCCGGTTGATGGCGACAGTGATGTGCAAAGAAGTTATGGAGCAGGCACATGCGAAGAACCAAGCCTGAAAAGAGAGAAATCGCACCCGACGTGCGCTATAGTAATCAGCTCATCCAGGAGTTGATCAACCGCATTATGAAAAAGGGCAAGAAGAGCATCGCCATGGGGATCGTTTACGATGCGATCGACATCATCGGTGAGCGCGAGAAGCGTGACCCTGTGGAGGTCTTCGAGCAAGCACTTAAAAATGCTGCGCCGATTCTGGAGGTCAAACCTCGACGCGTCGGTGGTGCGACCTACCAGGTGCCTGTAGAGGTCCGGCAAGATCGCCGTGCCGCGCTGGCGATCCGCTGGATTCTTGCCGCAGCGCGTACGCGCCCGGGAAAGACAATGGCGGAGAAGTTGGCGGCGGAGTTGATGGATGCAGCCAACAACACCGGAGCTGCGATCCGTAAACGTGAAGAGACACACCGTATGGCAGAAGCCAATCGAGCTTTTGCACATTATCGTTGGTAGTTAGGTAGCAGGAAGGAGTTCGGCCATTCGGCTGATCGTAGTTTGTTATGACTCGTCAATATCCGATCGAACGTTACCGAAATATCGGTATTATTGCCCACATCGACGCCGGCAAAACGACGACGACCGAGCGGGTATTGTTCTACACGGGTAAGACGCACCGCCTGGGCTCTGTTGACGATGGAACCACGGTCACCGACTGGATGGATCAAGAACGCGAGCGCGGGATCACCATTGTCTCCGCCGCCGTCACGGCGATGTGGCGCGACTATATCATCAATATCATCGACACCCCCGGTCATATCGATTTCACCGCCGAAGTGCAACGTTCCTTGCGAGTATTAGACGGCGGTGTTGTTGTTTTCGACGCCGTGCAAGGCGTTGAACCGCAATCCGAGACCGTTTGGCGTCAAGCTGATCGTTACGCTGTCCCTCGTATCTGCTTCGTTAATAAGATGGATCGCGTCGGAGCTTCCTACGAGAATACAATTGAGAGCATACGCGATCGACTTGGGGCGAACCCAATCGCCGTGCAAATGCCCATCGGTAGCGAAGCGGGATTTATTGGAATTGTCGATCTGATCGATGAGAAAACCATTATTTGGAAAGATGAGCTGGGAACGACACCTGAAGAAAGCGACGTTCCTGCTGATTTAAAAGCGGAATTCGAGGATCGGCGGGTGAAAATGATCGAGCAAATCGCCGAAGCCGATGATGAATTGACCTTCAAGTACCTGGAGGGAGAAGAAATTTCCACCCAGGAACTCAAGCAGGGTTTACGCAGAGCAGTGATTGCGGGAAATGCAGCACCGGTATACTGCGGATCTTCGCTGCGCAACAAGGGCGTACAACCTCTCTTGAACGCCGTCGTCGATTTCTTGCCTTCTCCGCTTGATATTCCGGATGTCTTCGGATTAAAGCCCGATTCGGATGAAGAAATCTCCCGTCCGGCGGAAGACTCCGCACCGTTGAGCGCTCTGGTCTTTAAGATCGTAACTGATCCTTATGTCGGCCGATTGGCGTATTTCCGAGTGTATTCGGGAAAGATCACGAAGGGTTCGACGGTCTTCAACGTTAATAAAGAGAAGCGTGAGCGTGTCGGCAGGCTGCTGCGTATGTATGCCGACCGGCGTGAGGACCTCGATGAAGTGCTTGCTGGCGACATCGGTGCCGTACTGGGCATGAAGAAAACCTTCACCGGAGATACTCTCTGCGACGCAGCCAACGCCATTATTCTTGAAAATATTACTTTTCCGGAACCGGTCATTTTTCTGGCCATCGAACCCAAGACGCTCGCCGATCAGGATAAGATGTCCGAGGCTTTACAGAAGTTGTCTGAGGAAGATCCAACTTTCCGGGTGGGAGTCGATGAGAACACCGGCCAGACCATGATTTGGGGCATGGGCGAGCTACACTTGGAAGTGCTGATCGACCGCATGCTGCGTGAGTTCAAGGTGCAGGCCAATGTCGGACGACCGCGGGTGGCCTATCGAGAGTCAATCTCTCAAGGTGTTCCGGCGGTGGAAAAACGTTACGTCAAGCAGACCGGCGGACGTGGTCAATTCGCCCACGTAGTGATCAAAATCGAACCCGGTGGACCAGCTTCGGGAATCGAGTTTGAATCGAAGATTAAAGGTGGTGTTATCCCGGCGGAGTACATACCCGGTGTTGAGAAAGGCATTCGGGAAGCAGCCGAAGGCGGTGTCATTGCCGGTTATCCGGTTACCGATGTGAAGGTGACCCTCATCGATGGTTCATTCCACGAAGTCGATTCAAGCGAGTTGGCTTTCAAGGTCGCAGGCTCCCTGGCTTTCAAGCAAGGCGTGCAGGAAGGGGGTCCGATCTTGCTCGAGCCCGTGATGAGCGCCGAGATTGTGGTGCCGGAAGATCACGTTGGAGATGTTACCGGAGATCTGGGATCGCGGCGAGCGGCGATTGAAGGGATTGAAATCCGCCCGGGCAACGTTCAGGCAATTCGGGCGATGGTTCCGCTGGCTGAAATGTTTGGCTATGCCACCAATTTGCGTTCGATGACGCAGGGGCGCGGTGTTTTTACCATGGAATTCGATCACTATGAGGCGGTAGCTGAATCGGTTACCAAGGGCATCTTGGTAGGCGTGCATTAAGCGCCCGCATTGAATAACCAGAAATTATTGATGAAACGAGAGGTAGGAAATGGCGAAAGGCAAATTTGAACGCACAAAGCCGCACATGAACGTGGGTACGATCGGCCACATTGACCACGGCAAGACGACCTTGACGGCCGCGATCACGAAGTACTGTTCGTTCAAGGGTGGCGCGGACTTCAGGCCGTTTGATTCGATCGACAATGCACCGGAGGAGAAAGAGCGGGGCATTACGATCGCCATTGCGCACGTGGAATACGAAACGGATAAACGGCACTACGCACACGTGGACATGCCGGGACACCGGGACTACATCAAGAACATGATCACGGGTGCGGCGCAGGTGGACGGCGCCATATTGGTGGTAGCGGCGCCGGATGGCGCCATGCCGCAGACGCGGGAGCATGTGCTGCTGGCGCGTCAGGTGGAAGTGCCGTCGATCGTGGTGTACTTGAACAAAGTGGACATGATGGACGACGAGGAGCTGCTGGAGCTGGTGGAGCTGGAGCTGCGGGAGCTGCTGACGGAGTACAAATTCCCTGGCGATGAGATTCCGATCGTGCGCGGCAGTGCGTTGAAGGCATTGGAAAGCGAGAGCACGGATCCGGAAGCGCAGGAGTATGCCAGCATCAAGGAACTGCTGCGGGTGATCGATGAGTATATTCCGGAGCCGGAGCGTGATACGGAAAAACCGTTCATGATGTCGGTGGAGGATGTGTTTTCGATCAAGGGACGCGGCACGGTGGTGACCGGACGGATCGACCGCGGAATGGTGAACACGGGCGACAATGTGGACATCGTGGGCTTGCGCGACAAGACGATGAGCACGGTGGTGACCGGCGTGGAGATGTTCCACAAGACGCTGGATCAGGGACAGGCCGGTGACAACGTGGGCTTGCTGCTGCGGGGTGTCGACCGAGATGAGGTGGAGCGCGGCATGGTGATTGCGGCGCCGGGATCGATCACGCCACACACGAAGTTCATGAGCGAAGTGTACGTGCTGACGAAGGAAGAAGGGGGCAGGCACAAGGCATTTTTCGATGGATACCGGCCGCAGTTTTACGTGCGTACGATGGACGTGACGGGCTCGATCAAGCTGCCGGAAGGCGTCGAGATGGTGATGCCGGGCGATAATGTGAATCTGGAAGTAGAGTTGATCACACCGGTGGCGTTGGAGAAGGGCTCGAATTTCGCCGTCCGAGAGGGTGGTCTCACGGTCGGTGCGGGCGTGATCACCGAGATATTGGAATA
>DAOUEK010000010.1:0-42744 GCA_034430425.1 Anaerolineales bacterium
TGAGGAGCAAGTATATGAGCAAATACGAATTTTGGTCCAGGAATGTTGGGTACACTTTCGAGTTCATCCAGTGTATATAGAATACGTTCTCTGTGTTGATGATACGCACCATCCAAGCCTGCAGTAAAACTCACGGGCAGATAATCACGTATCTCGAAAAGAAATAAACCCATCGTTGTTCTTAAAAACATACTTTCAAACGGATTTAATCCGCCGAAAATTCTATTTTTCTTCGGTGCCAAATATGTATCTGCATCTCCCCATTCAGTGAGAGAAAAGCCCGATTCAAAAGCAACAATTCGATAACCAAAATTTTCGAGAATTTTCCGAAACTGGTTATCCTTCACAAGATTGCTAAATTTGTAAGGACTGATAGTTGGGTCATAATCTATTACAAGATTCTGAAAATAATCCAAATTCAAACTCGAGCCTAACGAAAGAACGGTGTTCCCATAATTACTGTTGCTACACGATGCAACATAGAAACCAAGTTCTTCGAGATCTTCTAGAAAATACGAATTATCAAAATTCAATTCATTTTCTAGGACATCTCCCCGGGTATACATATCCAAAATGATGTAATAAATATCAGGGAGCGTATCGATTTCAAACACTTGACTGTCGTCTGGTTTGCTGAGCTGTTGGAGTTCATAGGCATCTTCAATTTTGTCGTCGAGTGCAGTATAGGTTGAGTTAACATCGAATGATATGATTTTGAAGATCGGAATGGAAATCAAAATCATGGATGCGAGATCTATAGTTGCGGCACTCCCGATGGAAATTCGTGGAGATCTTTGAACCCAAATCCACCCAAGAATAAGAAAGATAATCCAAACAACGAACAAGTACCGATGTCTACCAATGTTAAATGAAAACAGAGTCAGATTCTCGATCAACGCATAAACATGCCCATAGCTGAAGAATAAAAGAAGGAAATATGTCGAGAGCACCGCAGCACGCAAAGTGTCTTTGAGCCAAGTCTTGAGTAATAGATACACAATGAAAGCGAAGAGGATGGAGACGATAAATGAACGGATCGCATCCAGCAATTCCACTTGAGCGATGTTTGTCGCTAAAAGTGAAAGCACAGGGTATATCGCAAGCGTGATGGGAAAGAAGTAGATACGTTTCATTTGCATTTCACGGTTTATTATTTACATCCCTTTCCAAGGTTATCCCCTTCAAGGGGCTACTCGATCGTCGGCCAGGGCAACCACGCCCACCGGGAGAGAAATCTCGTGGCGATGCGCCGCCAAACCATGCCCAAACGTCTGCGCATGCGTACAGCGGAACTACTTGACCGGATTCGTCTCGGCGTTGAAGCATCCGGCCGAGAACGGGCAAGCACTGTGAGATACAACGGAATGAGCAGTGAGCGAGGCCGCCCGTGACTGCGTATCCGTCGAACTTCAAATCCTGCCTGACCCAAAATCGCCTTCAACGTTGCCGGCGTATAGGCATAAAGGTGCGCCAATTCAAAAGATTGATGTCCATATAAATTGGGCACCTCGATCAAAATCCAACCTTGCGGGTTAATCCATCGTTCACGCAGACGAATCAAATATCCAAGCGGATCAGGAAGATGCTCCAGTACGTGGGACATCGAAACCAGATCGAAAGCAGGTTCTCCCAGCGATTCCAGCGATTCGAGGTCTTTGTACACCTGCAAATCTTGTTTTGAAGCGTACTCACGATATGCATCACCCGGTTCTACCCCAATCCTTTCACAAGCATAAGCAGCGTGAAAAACCGAAAGCAGCGAACCTGCGGAGCAGCCAATATCGAGATGCCAGCGAATTTGTTTAACATCGCGACGGACAAATTGCAGCAGTGCCCTCGCCCGTCCGGCTTGGACTCGCAGGTCCTTTTCCGTAGGGTCTGCGGAATCTTGCACTGTCTTGCGGTACTGCGCTGTGTAAAACCGATCCAGCGCAACAGTCGTCATACGCGGGGATTGGAAGACCAGTCCGCAATCAGTGCATATGGAATAGTTCAAAGTTATGGCATGATCCATGATTTCTTCAAATTCAGCATGATTCTCGACAGTACTCCCGCATAAAGCACAATGCCGTACCACCTCCCAAGATTCCTTCATATCATGCATGATTCAACCTTGAAGCGAAACAAGAGAAAGATGGATTTTTAGATTTCATTAAACCAAAGGCAATCCTGATATTCATGGCGTATATTCCATTCTCTTCTGAGAATCACTCACAGATCATGTGAATGAATCAAAACAAATTCACATTGGTTAGTACGAACACATACAATCTCCAATATTCCCCAAGAATTACGATACCCATCTTACCTTCGATACCCGTCTTTTCGTCCTATAGGATTTTTAATCGTCGTTTTTCGCATGATTGAACAGCATTGAATCCTGCCAAGCTGGATCGACGTACACTGCACCGAAGCCGATATCTCTAACTTTATGGAGGCCCTCGGTTAATTCTTCTTCTGAAGGATATGTTGATCCTTGCCACCTGATCCAATTAAATAGCACTAATACAGCACCATCATTAAGTGCCTGACGATAATCAGCCATTTGGTTGGACATATCATTCCTTTCAATGCCCTCATATCCATAAATCAAAAGCGGAATTTGATGAGAAGGGCGCTCAGCAAGATAATAAAGCAGATATATTTCGTTCGTAAATATCTCTCTCGAATCAATTATAGATTTAAGGATATTTGGGTTTTCAGGATATGTTCGCTTGAAATCCTCATTTGATAGTTGCACCTCATTAAGTTGGATCGAGTTCACCAACTCTATACCCTGGTACAGCGTTAGTCCGATGACTACCAGAGCAGATATTACACTCAACATCTTTATATGTCGTGATAAAAACACTAATCGATAGATGACTGTGATCTCCAATACGATAGTAGAGATCATTAATGGTAGTAAATATCTCGTTACTATATCCTCGCCCAACCCGTAATGTGAAACGGATACCAGGAGTGCAGCGGCATAGAAAATGATTGATGATAGCAGCAGGGATGGGCTAAGTGTCATCACTCTCCGATCATCTGCTGGAATTGATAGCTTCTGCTTAAAAACTTGACATATGGAATAAACAGGCAAACCGAGGAGAAGTATAACGACTATGAGTAACTGCCAACGTATTCGGATTGAGACATTCATCAAATACGGGAAGAACCACGAAAAAACCTCATTTAGGTAAGCCACCAGATTTTCATATTTCAATTCGGTAATGATAAAAGAGCGATTATATGCAGACCCTGCTACATACATGTTACGAAGTGTAAGGATGAAGAATGGCAACAGAGAAATGATACACAGAATAACAAGGTCCTTGATTTTCCTTCTCCATGAAAAATGATTGCTGAAAAAAAGAAGTAATGCAACCGCTGGGAAGAGGCTCAGACCAATATAACGCAACATTGATGCTAAACCGATTAGAATTCCCGTTGTGAGTAGTAGTGCTCGTTCTCCCTTTGCCAAATAGCGAATAGAGACATACACAGCGGAGATATAAATTAGAATAAAGAAACCATCAGCCATTATCCATGAATACATGTCCAATAAAGACTTTGAAACCAGAATCAACATACTACCCGCAGCGGCACTAAACCATGAGTGTGTATGGTATAAAATAAAATGCCCAACTATATAGATCAAAGCCCCGAAGATAATCGCGTTCAGCCATCTTGCTACCCCATAGAGATCCATATTCAACAAATCAAATGGAGCTAATAAAAACGAATAGCCTGGGGGAAAACCTGTTAAAGGTTTCGGTGTCCCATTCCCCTCTGGCCAACTAAAACCATCTCCACGAGCAAGATTCTGTCCAGCTGCAACAAATAATACAGAATCATCTGTGACCTCTGCACCTTGCGATGTCTGGCATAAAACATGGAAAAATCCACACAAAGAGAGAAACAGAAGAAGAATTATGACTTTACCCGAATTACTATATCCCTTTACGACTCTATTAATGCCTTCTTGCATCGATTACTCCAAATGGAATTCATTATAGAAATAGATATTTCCATCCCAACCATTAAAATAAACATAAAGCCCATTTGTCAGAGATTCCAAAATCTGTGTTGTACGATCTTCGTACAACACAGTAAGCTGCCATTTTACTTTATCGAATAAAACAAGGGCTGCTCCTTCATTGCGAAAAAGCAAATTATAATTGTCATTTGGATTATCCCCATATTTATACGGGACCCTAAGTAAAGACCTGTCATAGATCTCATGGATTTCATAAGATCGTCGACCTGAATAATACTGAATTGCAATCGTATCGTTCGTAATTAATGGAACTTCATCGGGCAATCTCTTCACGGCATCAAGAACATCTGAATCACGCCACGCCGGGCTTGCATACCCATACCCATTCTCATGTAAATCATGTATTAGATCCCAGCTATTAGGGATATTGCCTGCAATTACATTGCAAGTTAGTAAAAACAGCAAAGCATTAATAATGATCTTCCTTTTCATATTTTTCCTATAATCAGTTGAAAGAAAAAAAAGAAAGGAAATTACAGAGAAAACGGAACTATAGATAATGGGTAGGAGAACCCGTTCGTTCAAGGCAGGTTTAGGAACGCGGACTACAACATATGTAATTGAGATCACCATTGAAGAAAAGAATGCAATAGAAGCGAATAATAACCCGCTCTGGAAAAAGAATTCTCTATGAATGACGAAATTGTTTTCTTTCCTTCGTGACCTAATACTATGTATTACTACTACAATCAATAATAAAAGACTGAAAATAAGGAAAGCGAATTTCAAGCGATACTGAAACCAAGGGAAAATAGAATCGAGATGAAATCCGGTCCATAATTCGTCGACGATTGCAACTCTGACTGGATTTAATTCATGCCATAGAGATTGATTGAACGATTGATAAATCCCGGGTGAATCTCCACGTGCCAATACGCTTATGATAAATACAAAAAATGAGCCTGATGTAATTGTAAGATAAAGTGCCGATGCCTTGAACCGCTTGGTAAATTTTCCCTGAGTAAAAAGCAAGAGAGCCAAGCCACCTGACAACACGATGGAAATCCCAATATATCGAGTTAGAAATACCGCACTGGTTAGAAGACAAGCGATAATTAAATAGGTTCTTTTATTCTTAATAAAAAACGCCTGAAGAGAGAAAATACTCGCGATGGAAAGCAGAAAGTATAATGGCTCGGACATCGCTCCAGAAAAACTGAATAAGAATGCAGGAGATGTAACTACATAGAGAACTAAAATAAGAGGAAATACCCACTTCTTACTTAAACGATATCCAGCAAATCCCAGAATAAAGATTTGGAAGACAAAGGAGAATACACTCAGCAAACGAGTATATTGGATAAGCTCAACACCCAACAAAACGCCCAAACTCAATACAAGAGGGTAAAAAGGTGTATGGAAACGCAATGACTCTGAGACACCCGACGCTTTGATTAATACAAGACCTCTTCCGGCAACTAGATTTTCTGCGGCCTCAAAGTAACCGACAGTGTCACTCACTATCCACGGAGATAGGTCGGTTGAATAATGTATAAGGAAGCCCCCTATGACACAAAACACCAGTATAAAAAAATAAAACACATAACTCGATTCCCATCTTGGCAATTGCATATGACTCAATCCTAGCCTTGTATCTTGTAAGAAAATTCAATCCAGTTTGTAGCCCTTTATTATTCGTGTTTGTCGATACCTGTTCAATCAGAAGTGGAAGGAATTACGAACGTATAAATAATGAATATCCCGATTCCTACTCATTTATTTATTGAGGCTTATAACTTCGCCACGACACGCAGGATGTCGAAACCTTCTGCAAACAGCCGCTCCGCCAGGGCTCCATGACGCACCATCGTCGCCCGGATGACTTCGGGTGAAAAGTAATAGCGATCGGCATAGGTTTCGTACTGCGCCAGCGCCTTGATCTTCAACTCGACATCCTTCTCATCCACCTCGATCAGGAAATGCGGGAAAAAACCATAACTGCTGCGGAAGACGTCAAAACCCAATATCGTCACGCCGCGAAATGCGCGCAGCGCCTCTTCTGTAACGATCTTGTGATCCTGATGGATATCCGCTTTGGTGTGCACGAAGACGATATCCGGAGCATACTCACGATTCACCGTATAGAGATACTCCAGAATTTGCTGCCGATCCCTGGGGAAATTGCGTGTCTCGAATTGATCGAGAACGACACTATCCTTTGACAGTCCCAGGATTTTCATGCTGCGGAAATGTTCCTCGGGTATGTTCTTTAACTGGGGGTTTTTCTGGTTGTCGGAAAGCGTAATACAGCGAACTTCCGTCTTTCGAGCGACATGAGCCAACAACGCCCCACAACCCAACTCAATATCGTCCGGATGTGCTCCGAGAAACAATAGTTTTTCTCCAGTGATATTCACGTCGCCTCCTATCCATACCTACTTGGTGGCGGTAAATCCGCCCACGACCTTCGTCATGATCAATTTACCATCACGATCGAAACGCTGGACGGCAGCCTGTCGGATTTGATCCATGACGCGCTCGAAATCATCCGCACCCTGGAACAATCCCCGCCATAGTTTTCGATCCTCAGACAACGACGCTCGCGTGTAATCGATAAACGGGTCCACACTCGGAAAAGTGAGCGGATTCTCGAAAATGTGCGTCTCGACTTTGGAGAATGTCTCCTTCATCGACTCGAGTATTTCGCTGCCGTAACGAGAGCTTCCCGGCATGGGAGGAATCGGTCGCTGTGTAGCTTCGAAGATGATCTCGTAGAAAAGCTGCTTGTTCTCCGGCATGGGCCCCGTGGAGTACAACTGCCCACCGGGCTTTAACACCCGATGCATCTCGGAAATGGTGAAGGGAATATTGGCAGCGTAGTAAATCGCAAAGCAACAGGTCACCAGATCATACGAGTTGTCTTCGAAGGGAAAACGCTCGTTGAAATTCAGCTCGATGTATTCGATCTCGGCTGATTTTGCTGCACTCGCAGCCCGGGCTTTGTCCAGTAGTTCCTGCGAAACATCGCCTCCCGTGAGGTCGACTTCGCCATCCAAGGCATCATAGAATGCGAGACACTGCTTTCCCGAACCACAGCCCACATCCAGAATCTTCATCCCCTTGGTCAGGTTCAATAAATCCAACATCCAGGTATCGATATCTCGGTCACCAAACTGTTCGTGGATATTGATGCGAGTCTGCAAGTCCTGGCTGGTCTCCTCAAACTCGATTTTCATCGTTCGCTCTCTCCTCTCTTCTCATCTTTCGGGCACAAGCCAAGCGAGCATTAGTTTTCATCAGGCGAGTCGTGATGCCAATTCCCTGTCCCCCGGTTAAGTGCCCAGAACAGACGGTTGTACAGCCCTTGAAGCAGCCAGCGGACGGGTTTCCAGCGCAAGATCGATCGCTTATTTCCGGTCGGCAATGCTTTGTGCGGCGCCTGGACGTCGATCGAGAAGCGCCCTGCTTCTACCGCCATGGATGGATTGATCATGCTGCCAATCAGGCGCGTGGTTCGCTGCATGGTGGCCAATCGCAGATAACCCGCTGCGTCGATTTGATTGTCGAATTCGTTGAGGCCGCCCATCAGCCGTCCAGCCCACTCTCCCGCCAGGAATTTGGTCAGCACCGGCTTTGGCGAGACGAATTGATTGTGGCATGCAGTGGCGTAGGCTTGCTGGCCTTTGTGTTCGATGATGATGTCATCCAAATTCCGCACGGTGTCCAGGAACGCATCCATATCCTTCCCCAGCGAGACCGCCCACTCCCGTTCCCATTCCTCCGGAATGGTCTTGCCGTAACGCAAACTCGTATCAGCATCCGTCTCCGCCAAACGCAGATTGCTTTCGATCCCGTGATTGAAGAGCGTGCGTTCCGGGTTCCCGCTCACCATGCCGACGTTGGGAAAACCGTCGAGTAATTCGAGATGCGCTTTCAGCCAGCCGGGGTAAAAGAAAGTATCATCATCCGTATAAGCGATCACTTCACCCGGCACCGCGCCGGCAATCAGGCGCAAAGCCCCCAATTTTCCGATGTTCTCACTCGAAGAGAGCAAATAGCGGATCTTGCCCTCTTCCAACAAACCTTGCAGGAAATCCTTCACCGGGTCGCAACTCGCATTATCGAAAACAAGCAAGTCGTAGGGTTCCCGGGTGTGCTTGAAGATCGAGAGCAGGCACAGTTTGAGTACGTCGAAGCGATGCTGGAAGAAGCCGCTCAAATGCGGAATGTAGACCAGAACCGCCTGTGTGACCCGGGCTGGTCGATAGCTGCTCGCGCGGCCGCGCGCCGGATTCATGCCCACACGCGTCATCTACTTATCTTCTCCCGCGTCGGAATTTTCTGATGCTGAGGATTTACTCGAGATCAACCGCCGCACCCGACGCAGAACGGCAGCGCTGTAATAACGAAATCCTTCGAGGGGATGGAACAATACCCGCACGAAAAGGGACCGTTGTCCGGATCCAAAACGTGCGATCAACCTACTTTCCATCGCCCGCAATATACCCATCTCGAAAATGCTTTTCCGTTCCAGCTTGTCTTTACTTAACTTCCAGGTCGCATCGGTCGGCATGAAAATGACTTCCATACCGCCAGCTGCAGCGAGATTTTCCTTGCTCTCCGGGCCGCCGTAAGGCGGCTTCCCGCCGGGAAGGTGACTGTAGTCGTGATCCTGGTGAATCACGGTGATCGACTCCGTGGCATCGATGACGGGAACACCCGCTGCCCGACCGGCGTATATCGTCCAGTTATCCCAGCCGGGTCGTCCGAGCGCAAAATCCGGCATGCCGCGCAGCAAGCTGCGTTCGAAAACGAAATAATCACTCCCCAGAGGTCCATGCAGCCTGCCGACGCCCTCGACCTGCTGCCGGAGTTCCTGCAGCCAGCCACCGTTAAAATCGATCGGCTGGGTGATGTTCAGATTCCAGCGCTGCCCGAGGATGAGGAAATTTTTAAACCGGCTGCGGACTTGTTCAGCTCCTGTCAGCAGATCTTCGAGAAAAATGATATCGGCGTTGGCGAAACAGAGCAGGGAATGGCATGCGTTTTCTCTTGCCAGCGCGAAAACCGCACTGACGTACGGCGTGCCGCGTTGGTTGTGGCGAACGTCCTTCAAATGACGTACACCGAGTTCAGCGGCGAGTTCCGCCATCCCCGGTTCGTCTCCGATGAGCAAAACCTCAACATCCGCACCCAGATGCGTCCAGGATTCGATCGCATTGCGTTGAATCATGTCGATATGGGCATTGAAACCAAATGGTTTCGGTGAAGTAAAAATCGTAAGCATGGGTTATCCTACCTGCTCCAAACGAGATTTCCTGCCAGTATTCTGCGCCCTACTCCGCATCGCGGTAGGTCCGCTGACGTACGTTGCGGTTGATATCCACAAGCTCTGGCTCGGCCTTTAAAATCGCAAGTACTTCCTTCCATGTGAATGTATTCACGTCCTTCACTCGAGAGAAGATCTCGCGAACGAATCTTAAATCCTCCGTGGTATCTACCGTCCAGCGATAATGACCATAATCATTATCCGCTTTAACGGAAACGATCGGAAACCGGCCTGTGTCCTCGTAAAAATAAGGGGTAACGTGCTCGCGATGGTAGGGTTCCCTGGCCTCTTGATTTGCCATTTTCAAAGCGTCGAGAGTCATCACTTCCACATCCAGCCCGATTGGGAAGGTCCGCACGATACGATTGCTGGCATAGATCGCCGGCGGGTCGCTGTCCAGGAAAGCACGGATCGTGGTGTCAATGATGCCCGGATCGATCAACGGACAGTCGCCAGTCAGCCGCACGACGATATCGGCGCGGTGCATTTCTGCGGCTTTCATGTAGCGATACAACACATCCGCGGCCCGACCGCGAACGCAATGATAACCACGTGCGTCACACAATCCGGCAACGGAATCGTCTTTCACATCGACGGTTGTGGCGACTATCGCAGCATCCAGCAAATTGGCCATGCCTGCTCGTTCGACAACCCAGGAAATCATTGGTTTGCCTTGAATGTCCGCCAGCACTTTTCCGGGCAAACGGCTGGATCCCATGCGCGCCTGGATAATGGCTATGATGTTTGCAGTCTTCGATGAGCGGTCCATTTATGAAATCCTCTTCTCGTCGTCAGGATGCTACACCTTGCGACGGAATCGCCTCCCTCGTCACCAGCCCCTTTTTCCAAAATTTCTCCACGTACGACCACGTCTCCCAATATTCCAATCCGAGCTCCGAGGCAATATCGAACACACTGGCATCCCCTTCGAAGCGCATCATGATCTTTTCGATCGCCCGATTCAAATCCCAGTTCTCACGCCAATCCACCCAGAGACCGTGACCGGAAAGAAAAACCGGTCCGCGAAAATTCCGCCGCGGCAGGTAATTGGATGCATAGATGCGTACGGTCTCTTCAATCACCTCGGCCGCCCCCTGCAGCATTTCCTCATCAATGATGTCCGGGTTATCGTCGCTTGTATGGTACTCATCATACGGCCAGCGGCTCAGCGAAATGCAAGGAACGTTAACCCCTGGGCCGTTAATCACGCGCTCATCATTCGCTACAACCTGCGCGAATTCACCTTCCCGGAATTCGTTCCCGGATTTCTCCAAGACGAGACGGGCGATGCGGTCGATCAGGTGGTCATCCTGGCGAGAACGCTGCAGGATGAGTGAGTTGTCATTGCCGGTCATTTCGATGAAGATTCCGCCTTTCAACCGGGGGATCAGGTCCTCGTTGTGTGCCAGGTAGGTGATACTGCCGATTGTTTCCGGGCAAAAGAGGAAGCGCACACTCATCGATCCCTCCGGCAGCCGTCGTTCGACGAGACGATGGGCCAGCCCAATTGCGGTTACAACCCCGGCCGCGTCGTCGTTCGCCTGCATCGGGTGGCAAATGTGCGCGGCGATGATCATCTCTCCGGCATCCGGGTTTCGACCGCCTTCGGGATGGATCACCACAGTCCCCAGGCGAAGTCCCTGGTCCGCCTGCTTGATAAATTCCGAGCGAATCACCGCATGATAGCGTTTATCACGCGGCAGGGCATCGAAAGTCTCTTTGGGTAGACAAAAACCCCAGTCCCGATCGTAGTATTTGAACTCCCAGGGAATCGCCCTGGGACGCTTCTCGTTGAAGTACAGATGGGGTTCCAATGCATCCCAACGCAGGATCTCTTCGATGGGCAGAGAGTAGGATAGGAGATGCAGGGGATTATCGGCAAAATCCACGATGCGTTCGCCATCTTCCGTTTCCAGGTAGGCTTCATGCACCACATATCGTTCCGGCACCTGCCAGGTCCACACCGCTGTACCCGGTGCGTAGGTATCAACCTTCCAATTTTCACCAGCAGGCAGGTTTTCCGCGATGATTTCCAATGCCCTGTCGCTTCCATCGGAAACGATCGAACGGTGAAGCGGGTAGATCGATTCAAGTATGGGTTTCAAGCGTTTCTTGGCAGTCATTCGTATCCTACTCGTTGATCTCATTCATGCGATAGAGCTTCTCCGGATGATTCTTGGCGATCAGCGCCCAGGCATCGTAAAAAGGATTCGCCCGGACCGTGTGCACTGTAGCCGCTCCCAGGGTATTGACCTGGATAATACCGCCGTCGATTAATTCCTGGATAGCTGGCCTGATGTCGGTCTGGACCTGGAATGTCGATCGGACGTACATCGAATAGGTCTTCAGCTGAGGTACGCCATCGTAACCGACGTAGATTCCAGAGAATTTCTTCACCCTGCGCCAGTACCCACCGGCTTTGTAGATAGCGTGCACGCTAAAGGTGAAGGAGCTGTTGAAATCCAAACCGATACTGACGATCCAACCGTTGAGTTTGTGGAACAAGGCGAAAACCGAATTGTCACCCACGGCTTCGAGATCGTCACAAGCCGCGAATTCCTCCTGTCGGCTTCCCAGCACGGCGAAGGAATAAAGCGGATGCGGTGTACGGATGGCTTCTTCCCTGCAGCGGGCCAGCTCGGTGATCACGCCCATGTGGGACACCGTCTCTTGAACGTCGAAGTAGTGCGTATCCACCCAGGATTCGAAATTGAAAGTCGGAAACAGTAGAGTGCCATCGGGGGATACCGACTCCAGCAAGGCGTCAATGACGGTATCCGCCCCCCCATTAACCCCGCCCAGGGATTTATACGAACTGTGCACCATGATCGTATCGCCCGGGGAAATGCCCAGCTTGGCAAATCCGGCGACCAAATCATCGAATTCGAGCATATCAGTCCTCCACATCCCGTGTTGCGAAGGCGCAGGCCAACTCGTAGGCACGCAGCAGCTTCCGGAAGTTCTGGTTCCAATCTGCGCGCTCCTCGGCCAATTTCCTCGCCGCTTTCCCCATCACCGGAAGACGATCCCGTTCCGCAAATGCTTGTAAGAGTTTCCGCTCGAGGTCCCCGGCGTCACCCACTTGGAACCACCAGCCGTGTTTCTCCGGCTCCACCCACTCGCGATTGCCCGGGATATCCGACACCAATGCCGGACAGCCACAGGCCAGGGCTTCCATCAATGAAACGGACGAGCCATCACTCGTCGAGGCGCTCAGGTAGAGATCGGCTGAGCGGTAGTAGATCGGCAAGTCTGTGTATTGCACCTGACCCGGCATGTATACCCGATCGATCATATCGGATTCCTGGATGCGGTTGAGTAGCTGCGACCGCAAGGAACCATTTCCAAGCAGCAGCAAGCGTAATCTCGGCTCCGCTTTTGCCGCACGCAAAAAACCTTCCACAAGCAGATCCACTCCCGTGAGACGTTCCCAGGCACGCGTCGAAAGCACGATGAAGCCATCCCGCCATCCCAATAACGAGCGCAGATGATCGTCCTTTCGGGGTGAGAAACGGGTTAAATCCACGCCCCATGGGAAAACCACGATTCGTTCGTCAGGCATGCCCAGACTTACGGCCATCTCTCGAACGGCATCACAATCGCACACGAAGACATCACTGCGAGCAAGTGTAAATCGCGCCGCCCATCGTCCAAAGCCCTTACGTGCACCCAACAACATATCCGATCCCCAGGACATACTCACCAGTGGGTGAAAGCCCGCCAATGCTGTAAATAACGCGGCTAATTGGATCGGACCGGCATGAATGACATCCGGATCTTCCCGTCTGATTACGCCCTGTAATTCCCGTATCCGTGCGGTCATGTGCAGCAGAGTGTGCCGCTTCTGCTGCCAGGCAACCTGGCGAACACCTTCGGGTATTGGCCGGGACTCCGATCCGCTGCTCTGCTCCAGCTGCAGGAAGGAAACAGAACATTCGCTTTTCGAAAGCCCTTCCAAAAAGCGGTGGTCGTGGGGAGTGTACTCGCGCGAGAAGTAGATCACTTTCACGTTTTTCCCAACATCGTCCAATAGAGTGCTTCCCCGAAGGGAATATCCTCGAGCACCTTTGTACCCAGCGCCTGTTCGATTCGTGCCGGCTCGATCGCCCCGGGAGAAGCCGGGCGAAGTACGTCGATCATTTCACGCCTCAAGACTTCACCCGTTTTAAGATCTCGCGCAGCCCGCAGGCAGCGCCGCTGAACGATCAAGGTATCTTTTTCGTTATCGGCCACGCGTTTATCCGGTGATCCCAGCGCGCGCTCCAGCTCGCGCGTTCTCGCCACCATATCCGCCCAGGTATCGGGATCCATCGAGAACGGATGATCCGGACCTTCACGGCCGGTGTCGTCCGTGAAATGCTTCTCGATCACCCTCGCACCAAGCGTAACAGCGCCCAACACGGTGGCATGGCCGGAAGTGTGATCGGAGAGCCCCAAAACCACTTCGGGAAACACCGCTGCATAGGTTTTGAGGACATTGAGATGAATGTGATCGAAATTCTCATCGCTGCCGGTGTAATTGGTATTGCACTGCATGAGCACAACATCGGAATTCACAGCCAGGACGGCGCGTGTATTCGCCACGACCTCCCCCAGTTCACTGGCGCCGGTGGCCAGAATAAATGGCTTATCCTTGGAAGCCATATACACCAGCATCTCCGGCCAGCTCATCAATCCCGAGCCCGCTTTATACGCTGGCACGTAGGGCTCCAACATATCGACCGCCTCGAAATCGTAGGGTGAAGAGAAATAATGAATACCAAATTCATCGCACGTTTCTTTTAAAACCGGAGTCCAGTCAAACGAGAGCGAGGCATCTTCGTAGACCTCAAATACCGATTTTTTCCACTTGGCCTGGTGCGAAAGCTGTCCGCCCAGCGATTTGAACCCGTAATCGGAAACGATTTTAGGTGCACGGAAATTCTGAAACTTGGCCGCATCCGCGCCTGCTTCCTTCGCCAGCCGGATCAACATCTTGGCACGTTCCAAATCCCCATCGTGATTGGCGGAGATATCGGCGATGAAATACGTGGGATGATTCCCCCCAATCCAGCGATCGGCGAGCTTGATGGCTTTTCCACTCATGGCTTTCTCCTCGAATACTCCTTCAGGCATTCAGCGTATCCATTTTCGCGCAGTCCACGGAAACGCATCAAACCAGCGTCGATGCTCGGAAGTTTGATCCCGAGTTTCCGTTCAATCTTGTCACCCTTCATACATAATTGTTTCGCACGTCTCGCCTTGAAGTTCATCTGGTCCACGGAAATGGGTTCGATCAAGGACCCATCCAGGTCAAACGTCTCGGCCAGATGAATCCCGAAATCGTACTTGCTGATGCATTCACCACCGCCCACGTGATACGTTCCAGACACACCTGCCGCGATCATTTTCAATAGTACCTGCACCAGATCGTTGACCAGGATCGTGTTGACGAACACATCGGTAAAGCCACGGCAGCGCACCCCATTTTCCAGAAGACCGAGGAACATTTCCGCCAGGCTCTGCTTGGGCTGCAGGTTCCATCCGTAGAAATTCGTGCGTACGATGGCCGCATCGGGGTGCTCATTGGCGACAACCCGCTCCCCGGCCAACTTGCTCTCAGCATACACGCTCAGCGGATGGGGTTCGTCCGATTCTATGTAATCGCCCTGTTGACCATCGAAAACGGCGTCGGTCGAAATGTGAATCAGGCCTGCATCAACCTGCTCTGCAGCTTCGGCGACGTGGCCTGCCATGTCGCCGTTCAATCGAAATGCCATCTCGGGATCGTCCTCACACATCTCCAGGCTGGTCGCCGCTGCAGCGTTAACGACCCAATCGGGCTGGTAGGTTTGCAGCAATTCCCGTGCGACGCCCGCCCGGCTGAGATCGGCCGAGACGATTTCAGCGCCTCGAACTGCCATACCATGTTGATAACAAACACCAACCACTTGATGATCGTCGAGTGCCTCGATGATCAAATTCGCACCCAATAAACCGCTGGCGCCCGTCACCAAAACCGTTGCCATGCCTATTTGCTCCGCACATTCGGCTTGGATTCGACGATATTTACCATGGCCTTCAATTCATCTTTTGAGAGCCAGCTTTCATTCGAATCACTGGCATAGCTAAAGCCTTCCGGCAATGACTTGCCCTTCCCGCCCCAATTATGGCCGAACCACAAGGTTCCGGAAGGCTCGACGATGTACATATCATCCAGCTCAATACTGTGACGGGCTTCGTCCTCAGAAATTAAGACCTCGTGTAATTTTTCCCCGGGGCGGATGCCGATGATGTCGATCTCCGCGTTGGGAGCGATGGCTTTGGCCAAATCAACCAGACGCATGCTGGGTATTTTGGGCACGAAGACCTCGCCACCCTGCATCTCCTCAATGCAGCGGATGGTGAAACGCACACCCTGTTCCAACGAAAGCCAGAACCGGCTCATGCGCTCGTCCGTGATGCTGATCCGGCCGGTTTCCCGCTGCCGCAGGAACAAGGGAACGACGCTGCCGCGGCTGCCGAGCACGTTGCCGTAACGCACGCAGGAAAAACGCGTTCCTGTTCCACCGGCATAGGCGTTGGAATGAACGAAAAGCTTCTCCGCCGCCAGCTTCGTGGCGCCGTAAAGGTTGATTGGGTTGACGGCTTTGTCCGTGCTCAGGGCCATCACGCGTTCGACGTTCGTATCCAGCGCTGCCTCAACAACGTTCCGTCCGCCAATAATGTTGGTCATGATGGCTTCGATGGGATTGTATTCACAAGCCGGGACCTGCTTCAACGCTGCCGCATGCACGACGATGTCTACGCCCTGCATGGCGCGCCGCAGACGCATTTGATCGCGAACATCGCCGATGAAGTAACGCAGGTTGGGATGGTCCAAACCAGATGTAACCATTTCGTGCTGCTTGAGTTCGTCACGACTGAAGATGATCAACCGTGCCGGCTGGTAATCCTCCAGCATGATCTGTACGAACTTGCGTCCAAACGAACCGGTTCCACCGGTCACCAGGATGACTTTCTTTTTCCAATTCATTTAACTCGACCTTTCCGACGATCCTTCAAACAAGATCATAGGGTATTGTCCAAATCGACCGAAGAATCTCGGCGCTCGCTCTTCGAAGAAATAAATCATGCGCAAAAAATGTTTGCCCAGCAATCTGCGATGAATAAATGCACGCATGAAATTGGTGCTCACACTGCGCCACACTCGGATATCCAGACCGGGCAACCCGGTGAGTTTGCCGCGCAACTGCCGATAGGAATGGGAGTAGGTGTAGCTTCCGGAAGCCTGCAGCAATTCCTGGGTCTTGGATGAATCCTCCGCTCCCGGAAGAATACTGGGCGGCTCATCCAAACCGCGCAGCTTGCGGTACAGACGGATCATCGCAAATGCGATCTTGACGGGAAAATCGGTCAGACGGCGGAACAGGGAGTGGGTTTTCCAGCTGTGTACGATTACCGCCCTGCCCTTTGGCGCTAAAACACGCCAGAACTCGAAAAATGCAGTTTCATGATCCTGGGGTGGGAGGTGATGGATCGTATGTATGGATACCACGCCGTCGAAGACATCATCCGCAAAAGGCAAATTGGCGACGTCACCGACGACGAACAAACCGTGATCCCCGATGCGGTTGCGCGCTTCAATCAGTGCCCTAGCGGAGATGTCCAGGCAGACCCGGTAGCGAAATCCTTGAGAATACTCCAGGTATTCCGGATATTGAATCGGTCCTGATCCGCCATCTAGGATAAAGTTTCCCTCAGATGGAAGATAGCGATTCACACGCCGATGGCAGCGGTGAACATACTCTCGCACAACAGGCCGCAGATCTTCGTAGCGCGCATTTTGATAGATTCCGTCCCCGATCTGCTGCCAACCGATCGAGTCATAGAACTCACGTACCTCACGTTTTACATCCGCTTCGAGATTAACCATCCACCTCATCCTCCAGCGCCTCCCAGGATATCGGCTCTCCCAACAACGCATCCAGGGTGCGCTGATAGCGCTCCAGGGCGAGGGGCGTCAATTGCTCTTCGAACGGTCGCTCGGAAACATCTTCCCAGAAGTGCTGCAAGTGCCAGGGGAAAGGCAAAGCGTATTCGAAAAAGTAACGGTAGGCATAACGCAGCGCCAGGGTAACTTGCTCCTCCGGGAGGCTGCAATCCAGTCCCCTGGCCAACAACGAATCGATCGTGGCGATATATTCCTCGTAGGTATTCGGATCGTAGGTGAAACTCTTGCCGCGGTAGTGAGTCAATCCGGCAACCACAACCGGAATGCCGCTCATGGCCATTTCCAATCCGACCGTCGTTGTGTAGGCCAACCCGATATTGGCCACTTCGACCAGATCGTAGGTGTTGATCTTGGCCTCCGGCGGTACGACGATCACGTGATCGGGCATCTGCGGCAGTGCGGCGTTGACGATCTCTTCCGAGGGAAAGCCGCCCAACTGCGGCTCCCCCGGATGGACGCGGACAACAAGTTGAGCGTCCTGTCGATCGGCGAAATATTTCACCGTGCGTTCCAGCCAATCCGCCATACCGTCGGTGAACAACTGGCGTCCCAGCGACATGCTGTCCCCGACCACATTGGTACACAGCAGCACGATCGGACGGGTTGCATCCAACCCCAGGAACGACCTCGCCGCCCGCGCTCCCCGGCTTTCCTGCGTCTGCCACTGCCGGGAAAATATCGACCACTTACGGCCGCTGCGGCGGGCCATGCGCAGTTCGTCCAGCGCCTGCGATTCCTGCTCTGTCAACGGGATCTCGCCGCGCGCCTTCCATAGTCGGTTTGTATCCTGCATCATGACCTTGCTGTTCTGCGCCATCCAGATTCGCTCACGATGCTCTCCGAACTCGTAGGTGATCACCGGCGTCTTTTGGTAATCCACAACACAATACGCCGTGCCGAATTCCAGGATGCTTCCATTCGGCAGCATCACCATGTCGTACTGGTTGCTTTTCAAGAGACCGTAGATGGCCTGCGCCAGTTCGCGGTTCATCCCTTTGCGCAGGAGATACAAATCTCGATCTTCTCCCCCCTCGCCAACTTCCACCGCTTCCCAACGCCGGATGTATTGAACGTCTGTCACGCTTTGGTCATCGACCGAACGCGCCAGTTCCTCCGGCAGCTTCGGCCTGGGAAGCTGGAGCAAATCCCAGCAAGCCATGTGCCTGGTAGCCGGAAGGAAGACCTGCTGTAAATACGCCTGTTGGCGACGTAAATCGAAGCGCCCCACCCGCTCGGTCCAGCGCCGATAGGGCAAATAGGCAAAATCCACATCATGACCCAGCGCGGACAGCCACAGCCCAAACATGACGCCATGCTCCACCCACCAACTGAAGAAACCAAGGACGAGAACGCGCTTGCCTTCGCTATGCCCAATTTTTTCCTGCGCCCGGCTCACCGACTGCACCCAGGCAGGCAGTTCAGCCTGCAAGCGATCCAGGCGAAATCCGCCTGGAATTTCACCGCTCGCCGGCCGGATGCGCTGCCAGAACTCAACGAATAAAGGCAGGCGGCCGAGAATGGATTTCAGCATACTGCGTAAACAACTCACGATTTCTCGTCCTCCGTACGGATAATTTCCCAATGCAGTGCCGGTCGGACCGGGCCGCGCCGCGGTTCTTGCCAATGGCTCCCGGGCGTTCCTGTCCCATCGACGGAAAAAGTCAGTGCGTAAGCGTCAGTGAAATACGACTCTACCCGGAAAACACTGGCGTTGACACCCAGCACGTAAGTGCCCTCATTGAGGAAATGTGCGGGAATCCGACAGCGGCTGGTGTGACGGCCGGCTTGCCGCACAGTCAACTGATCATAGCGCTGTGGATCATCGGTATCGAAGGAGGTAAACACAGGTTCGCCGCGAGCAGTGAAGAGGTAAATCCCGGCGCGTAACCCCTGGACATCTTCGTCCAGTTCGTACATAAATTCGACGCTGAAGCCTTCTTTGGCGAAAACGCGCTCGGCGATTGTCCCTTGATTGTCCAACACGCGTAACGAAATGGGTCGAAAAGGAGTGATCGAGGCGATACTCGCTTCGTCTTGCCAGATGCGCTCGCCCGTTTGTGCCAGACCGGAGGTCATGTAGTAATCCACGGCTTCGGCCGACGGCGCCCGCATGACGATATTGCCTTTCTCGATCACAATGGTTTCTTCAGTGAGCCGCAGGACGGCCGACATGTTGTGGCTGACGAACAAAACCGTGCGGCCTTCGTGTGCGATGTCACTCATTTTGCCCAGGCACTTTCGCTGGAAGGCCGCATCGCCAACCGCGAGGACTTCGTCGATCAAGAGGATTTCCGGTTCGAGATGCGCGGCTACGGCAAACGCCAGACGCAGATACATACCGCTGGAGTAACGCTTGACCGGCGTGTCGATGAACTTTTCCACTTCAGAAAAATCCACAATTTCGTCGAACCTGCGGTTGATCTCAGCTCGCTTCATACCCAATATGGCCCCGTTCAGGAAGATATTCTCCCTGCCGGTGAGTTCGGGATGAAAACCAGTGCCGACTTCCAACAACGAGCCCACACGGCCCCGAATGGCCGCCGTCCCTTCTGTGGGTTCGGTGATGCGCGAGAGTAATTTCAACAGGGTGCTCTTCCCGGCGCCATTTCGCCCGATGATTCCCAACACTTCCCCCTGGCAGACTTCGAAATTCACGTGACGGAGCGCCCAGATCGCCCCTTCCGCATCGAGATTCTGTTCGCCGCGCAGCGATATGGAAATACGTCGAAAAGGCGCTCCCACCGCGCCAATCAGCATATCGCGGAACGTGCGGTAGCTGTTCGCCCTTTCACCAATGCGGTACTGCTTGCCCAGATCCTCGACTCGAATGGCCAGGTTACTCATCGGACTTCAACACACCTTTCGATCCGGCCGCGTTCTTCGAACTGCGTGGATATGGGATAAATAAACACGAGGCATCAAACCACATCGGCAAAGGTCCTTTCCATACGACGGAAGTAAATGATGCCGCTGATCAGTAAGAGAAGTGCAACGATGACGGAAACGAGCAGCGACTGTGAATCGGGCTGGCCGGTGCCGATAATCGCCCAGCGGAAGCCCTGAACCACGCCTGCCATTGGATTCAACCCGTAGAGTACTTGCAGCGTCTTATCGGTGATCATCGTAGCGGAATAGACTACCGGCGAGGCGTACAGCCACGCCTGTACCAGAAATGGAGTCACATAACCAATGTCTCGATAAGCGACGTTCAGCGCGGCCAGCCAAAGGCTGGTTCCAAGCGAAGTGATCAATGCCAGTAACAGGAATAGCGGCAAGGTCCAGATGGCTGTCGTAGGCGGGAATTGATAAAAAATCAGCATCCCGATCAACACGAGAAATGCCAAACCGAAATCGACCAGGCCGGCCACAACTGAGGAGAGCGGCATGGCCAAACGCGGAAAATAAATTTTAGTGATCAGGTTGCGGCCTGCAACCAAGCTGGCGCTGGCTTTGTTGATCCCATCCTGGAAAAACACCCAGGGCAGCAAACCCGCATAATAGAACAACGGCGCAGGCGCTTCGTCTGTAGGAAGTCCTGCCAGCTGGCCAAACACCAGGCTGAATATCACCATGCTTAGAAATGGCTTCAGGATCGCCCAGGAGGCGCCCAGGAGAGTCTGCTTGTAGCGGACCTTCAAGTCCCGCCAGATTAAAAAGTACACCAATTCCCGGTAACGCCACAACTCGTCGAGATTGAGCCCGCTCCAACCGTGTGTCGGTTGAATGTGTGTAATCGGGACGATGTCGGCTGTATCGACCGTTATATTCCTGCTCATGACGAACCTGCTCCGGCATTCAAACGATTCCGATAATCCCGATACCAATCGATTGTCTTCCGCAAACCCTTATCGAAAGGCATCTGCGCTTCAAATCCAAAATTCGCCTTCGCTTTGGAGACATCCAGGGCGCGTCTGGGTTGACCGTTTGGTTTGGATGTGTCCCAAACCAGGTTACCCTTATAACCCGTCAACGCTGCAATGAGATTAGCCAGGTCTTTGATGCTGATTTCGTTCCCCGAGCCAAGGTTCACCGGCGCACTGCTGTTGTAACCCTCCGCCGCCAGGAGAATCCCCTCAGCTGCATCCCCGGCATAGAGAAATTCACGCGTTGGACTTCCATCGCCCCACACTACCATCTCATTTTCACCACGCTCCTGGACCTCGATGCATTTACGGATCAAAGCCGGGATGACATGCGAGGTGTGCAAATCAAAATTGTCCCGAGGCCCATACAGATTTACCGGGATGAGGAAGATCGAATTGAAGCCATACTGCTGGCGATAGGCTTGCGACTGTACCAGCATCATCTTCTTCGCCAAACCGTAGGGGGCATTCGTTTCCTCCGGATAGCCGTCCCAGAACTCTTCTTCCCGAAAGGGAACATTGGCGAACTTTGGATAGGCGCACACCGTTCCGATAGCAACAAATTTCTCGATGCCGGCTTGCCAGGACTGATGCAGCAGTTGTGCGCCCATCATGAGATTGTCGTAGAAGAATTCCGCAGGACGGGCCAGGTTAGCGCCGATCCCACCGACATTTGCGGCCAGGTGAATGACTACATCCGGCTTTGCCTCCTGCAGCATGCGCGCAATGTCCTCGGGTTGAACCAGGTCAAATTCTTCGATGGTCGGCACAAAAATATCGCTCGCACCTCGCAGGCGCAGCCCTTCCAGGACATAGCTGCCCAGGAAACCGGCGCCGCCGGTCACGACGACTCGTCTTTTTTTCCAATAGTCCACTTGACTTACTTCCTCATGCATACCAACTTCCTCAGCGTAAGAATTCAGGGCACAATCGAAGGTGCATTTCGATAGATCGACCTGGTTGGTTCAGAGATCATTCCATAACGCAAGGCCTCTACGACCTCGTCAATTCCATCCAATACCGTATGTTTGGTGCGGAACTGAAGTTCACGCTCGATCTTCTCGAAACAAACTTGAAGGTTGCGCATATCGCCATCGAAGCTCATTTGCTCGTGCCGCACTCTTGTCTCGGGCAGCACCTGGCAGATCAATGCGGCGATTTCATCCTTTGAGTAATTCCCGCCATCATGCCCCAGGTTGAAAATCTGGCCCTTTATCTTTTCCAGCGGAGCGTCGAGCCCGATAAGCAGTCCCGCCACTACGTCCCGGATATGTACAAAGGCGCGTGAGTGCTGGCCTTCGAAAATCATCAATTCACCTTGCGTAAATGCTTCCAGTGAGAACTGATTGACGATCAGATCGAAACGCATCCTCTGTGAAAGACCATACAACGTCGAAAAACGATAGATCAGCGGTGCGCAAGCAGACGTTTGTGCGGCCTCGACGAGCACATCCTCGGCTGCGATTTTGGACTCACCATATAACGATTGTGGATGGAGCGGCGAATTCTCCCTGACCGGTGCGCCGTCTTCAGCAACACCATAGACGCTATACGTTGACGAGAGGATAAAACGCTCCACACCCCTTTGATTTGCTGCCTGGAAAAACTGCTTCACGGCGTTGACGTTGGTTTCCCAGGTTGCCCTTTTCCCCGCAATCTTGCAGGCGGGAAACCCAACAATCGCAGCCAGGTGAACAACCGTAGAGGGTTTGGGAGCACCTTTGTCCGTCGCTTGCTGTATGGAGCGCTCGAAAACCCCGGATTCGCACACATCGGCATGTACGAAGTGAAACGCCGGATGGGAGAGATAACCCACGAGTGATTCACCGCCGAAAAGCAGCTTGTCGATGACCGTGACCCAATCACCGCGCGACAGTAAAGCCGGCACCAACATCGATCCGATGTATCCCGCGCCACCGGGAATGACCACATGCTGCTTCATGCTTATCCTCACTCGTTCCCGTACTTCGCTTTATTATTTACGTGAATTCGTTCTCGTCATTCCGAAAAATACTTCTCTTTGACTTGCGTTTCGATCCATTCATACGTCTTTGCCAAACCCTGCTCGAGAGAGACTTCCGGCTCCCATTTCAATACTTCCTTCAGGCGACTGTTGTCTGAGTTCCGACCGCGAACGCCTTGCGGCCCTTCGATGTGTTTCTTCTTGATCTCGACCCCGGCGGCATCGGCGATAATGTCGGCCAATTCGTTGATCGAGATCAAGCGATCCTGGCCGAGGTTGAGCGGTTGTTCGTAATCGGACTGCATAAGTTTGTAGATGCCTACGAGACAGTCGTCGATGTAACAGAAGGATCGCGTTTGCAAGCCATCACCCCAAATTTCAATCTCCGGGTTATCGGTTTTCTTGGCGATGGCCACTTTTCGGCACAGAGCTGCCGGCGCTTTCTCCCGGCCACCATCCCATGTGCCTTGCGGACCGAAAATATTATGGAAGCGGACGATGCGCGTCTTGATGCCGAAATCCTCACGATAATGCGTGCACAATCGCTCAGTAACGAGCTTTTCCCAACCATAGGCATCCTGCGGCTGCGCAGGATAGGCATCCTCCTCTTTTAGCGGCATGACTTCCGTTTCCTCCTGGAGGTATTCCGGATAGATGCAAGCCGAAGATGTATACAAGTATCGTTTAACCCCATTGACGCGCGCGGCATCGAGTGTGTGGATGTTGATCAAGGAATTGTTACGCAAGATGCGGGAATGATTTGATGAAATGAATCCCATCCCGCCCATGTCGGCCGCGAGTGCATAAACATCTTCTACGTTTCGAGTCGCCTGGAGGCAATTCGCCCACCTGCGCAGATCCAACAATTCAAATTCGTCGGCGTGTGTTTCACCGAATTCGGGGAATTTGATGTCCACGCCTCGCACCCAATAGCCCTGTTCCTTCAAGAAACGTACCAGGTGGTATCCAATAAAACCACCCGCTCCCGTTACAAGTGCCTTTCGTTGACTTGGCATTCGTTTACCTCCTCAGTCCAGAATCTTGTTTCGGACCTGAATCAAACCGAGTCTCCTCTCGCCCAGCTTGAACGCAATCATGACGGAGGATTCGTCAGTGTGACCTGCGTTCCCTCGATTTCGAGTACTGGCACGCTCGTTTCTTCTAGGCCTTCGACCACGGAGAAACCTTGTTCCAAACATGTGAGTCGACATACATCGGCGATGTCGCCCTGTCCGATAATCGCCACCGTTTTATGCCCATTCTTCTGCGCCACAGATAACGCCTCGCTCGCCTGTTGGCGAATTCGGCGGTACAACATCATTGAATTTTCAACGTAGGCTACGGTCAAACGGGCGCGCAATGCAATGCCCTGCGGGGTGATGATGTAACGCAGTTTTTTTCGCTCCGCCCGTTTGGCCTTGATATATCCCTTTATAATCAAGCGCTTGAGATGCCAGTTGACGGTCCCAACAGCCACACCGAGTTTCGCAGCCAGAGAAGCCTGTGTGATATCCGGATCCCTCTCGATGTGCTCCAGCAAATTCAAATCGCGAATCGTCTGCGTGTTTTGATCCGTAGCCATGGATTACGCCTCGTGCGCACTCGTATCAGAGACATATCGCCTCCGAGTAATAACACCTTGTCCCCGAACAGACCGGGAACAACCGGGGAAGATCTTCAATCGATTATTCAACACCATTGTGGTATGAATTGAGCAATGCAGTCACACTCGTATCCCAACGATGCCATCCGCTGAAACTTTTCTTCAGAATTTCCAAACCTTCCCCAATCGGTTCCAGGCCTATTGCCTGCATATCTGCATCGATCATGATGCGCGCCAGATCCTTGTAGGTGATCTTCGGGTTCCAATCCAGGATCTTTCGTGCTTTCGCAGCGTCAGCTTGCAGGTAATCGACCTCGGCTGGTCGGTAGTATCGAGGATCGATATCGACGTATTCCTTCCAATCCAAATCGACGTATGAAAAAGCCTCTTCCACAAACTCCCGCATGGTTGGCGCTACACCTGTACCGATGACGTAATCATCCGGCGCATCCTGCTGCAGCATATGCCACATCATTTCCACATACTCCGGTGCATAACCGTAATCGCGGCGCGAATCCAGGTTGCCCAGATAGAGTTTGGACTGCTTGCCTGCCAGGATGTGCGCAATCGCCCTGGTTACTTTACGGGTCAGGAATGTCTCGCCGCGTCGAGGGCTTTCGTGGTTGAAGAGAATGCCATTGCTCGCAAACAGCTCATAAGATTCTCGGTAGTTAACCGTGATCCAATAGGCGTATATCTTGGCAATGGCATACGGGCTGCGAGGTTGAAAAGTTGTTGTTTCGTTCTGCGGCGGTTTGGCGTTGCCATAAATCTCGCTTGACGAGGCCTGATAAAATCGAGCCTTGATCCCACTACGGCGAATGGCATCGAGGAGCCTCACCGTTCCCAAGCCGGTCACGGAGCCTGTGTACTCCGGCATCTCGAAGCTCACTTTTACATGAGATTGAGCCCCCAGATTGTAGACTTCATCCGGCTGCACGTTGTAAATCAGATTGGTCAAAACCTCCGAGCTGACGAGATCCCCGTAATGCAGAAACATGCGCGCCTCGGGTTTATGCGGATCCTGATAGATATGATCGATGCGGCCTGTATTGAAAGTGCTCGCCTTGCGAATCATCCCATGGACTTCATAGCCTTTGCTGAGCAGGAACTCCGTCAGGTATGAGCCGTCTTGACCCGTGATCCCTGTAATCAACGCTCTCGGCATGAACACTCCTCTTCAGTTCCCAGCTGCCTTCCACTGGGTCGGTTTACATTTTTACATTCCAGCATGAACGATCAAACATGAAAGAATGGGGATTTATAATTCAGAAACTGAATTATACACATCCTAGGGATTCCGTCAAGCCGAGGCACTGCGGGAACGAAAGTAGTCTCGTACAAAATGGAAAGCAACAAACAAAACGATGAAAGCCGCCATGCTGGCGATCATATGCATCGGTGAAAAGAACGAAAGCATGCGACCGCGAAAGGCATACCACAACGTGAAAAGCGAGGTAACGCTTAAAACAAGAACGGCCATCCGCCCCATCCAAGGACCGTTCATCTCACGAGATTTAACCCATGCCCAACCGATAAGAACAGCCTGGAGAACAAGAAATGCCGTTCGATATCTGGGGTTATCCCACTGGTCGCCCGCGCCTCGATAGGAAGATATCAAAATCGTCGTCCATGAGAGAACGGATACCGCCGTGGGCAGGCTGCGCCACCCCGCATGCCGCACGGCCGCAAATGGCGCATAAATCAAAAACGGCAGCAAGGAGAACCAGCCCAGGCCTCGCAGCAAGGCGATGATCCGCCAAATCGGTGCGCCGCCGTCAATGATCGCCGCAGGCAGGAAAGGCCGGAAGATACCGTAGAAAACAAAAACCGGAAATAGTGCCCATTCCGGCAAGCTGCGTTGTAAGTGTCTTGTCCAATCCGATCCATCGATGATGCCTTGCAGCTTATCCATCGCACGTAAAGATTTGAGCCACTCGACAATCACCTGGAAACCGCTTCCACCCACAATTCCCGACCACGATTGGATAACATACATCACGGCAAAGACAACGAACACGAGCAGGATCAATAACAACCACTTTCCCCGCAAGAATCCGAGGCGGCCATCAAAAGCCCATAACGACCCAATAATAACGATGATGAAAAATGTGTAAGGAGGTGAAATCGGCAAGATGAATAACGCACTCAACAAAATAATTAACAGTCCTACTTTCACCTGGTCTTCCCGCACCCTTGCATAACCAAATAAGGCGAAGCTGAGGGCAAAGATAATCAATGGCTCCCGCATTTGAGAGGCGCCCAGCAAGACAGCATCCGGATACAACACCAAAATCCAAATCGCCACGGTGGCCATTTTCGAACCGAAGGTGGTGTTGGCGAAACCCCATGTCGGAAAGATCGAAAGCGCCGAAAGCACGGCACACAGCAGCAAGATCAGAAATGGTCGGCGCACATCGGGAGACAAACCGCGGTAGATCAGTGCACTGAGAAACTTGAAACCGCCATATTGGTCATCGCCGCTCGGTTTGGTAAAAGCGTCGGTGAGCGGTGCCTCCGAGCGAGCCAGTTGGAACGAGTCGACATCGCGACGATACGCATCGGCAAATACATACCCCGCATTCTGCGGCTGTTCGTCATACCCGAATTCAGGCAAGGCGTGATACAACGCCACACCGATCACCAGCCGTATGACGAGAGCAATGGCGAATGCACGCCCAACGTTGGCGGGGATTCCTTCTCGAAATACAACCCGCCCGGTACCGACGATCACGAGTGCGAGAACGCTGCATAGGATGAAGTAGGCAGACAATCCGGTAAATGAAACCCCGCGTTTATCGAGCAAGCTGAGTAACACACTCAGAAGTACGATTACGCCCAGCCAGGGAAGTGCTTTCCGAAATGTATTGCTCACGCAGCCTCCATAACCTTACGCTTCCGAAATCCCATCCAGAATGAGCGCACGACAACGAAAAAGACAAGCATCTGCAACGGAACGAGAAAGCGTGGATTATCGCCATGATCGACGAGCGTCTGCACGATCGAAATCAGAACGATCAGACCCGCCGCAGTGCCAGAATATAGATCGAAACTGATGCTTTGCCGCAAGCGTTTACTCAGGATCGTAAACAGCGATAGTAAAAGGAAAACAAGATTGGCGAGCACGGAAATCCCGCGCCCAAACCAGATGAAGACCTTCATTATGGAGAGCAGGAGGGATGATTGCAGCGCCTCCGCGCGCCAGTAAACCGGAGCTTTCCAAAAATTGACCCAGCCCTCGACGACGTTGGCCAGATATCGATCGGGATGGGCACGGATCAAATCGATCGAAAGCCGGTGGAGTTCACGGCTCAGATCGTAGAAACCCAAACCGGAGGCTTCGCTCATCGCAGGGATCGCTTCCCAGATGGCATTGGTCTGCACACCGCGCTCGGCGATCTGTACGTCCCGGAACTGAATATAGGTATCGCGAATCTCCGCCACTTCGTCCGGCAAGAATTCGAAGTACTCACCGGTGTGTTGGACCAGGCTGTAGCCCGACATGACGGTTGGCGAGATCACGTGGTACGTATCGCGGATCCACAGCAGCCAACCGCCTTGGATCATCAACGGGGGAAGGGAGTAGATCGCCATTCGCAAGAGACGTTCTCGCCAATGCCCGTCACCGACAAACCAAATAAAAGGCAGGAAAAAAAGCGTTATCGGGAAGAAATAAGGCCGAACCATTCCGGGGAGGCAAGCGCTTATGCCAAGCATAAACGCAGCCAAAGATCGCTTTGGGGAGGATTTCACGCATCCGAAAGCTACAAACGAGGCAAAACAAAGGACCACAAAGAAAGCGGTTAACGTCTCGCTAAGTAAATTCGATTCGAACAGGAATTGGCCGGGGATCAAATCATAGAGACCACCCACAAGGACGCCGAGTGCCGGGGAATCCGTCGTTCTGAAAACAATCCCAAACAAGAGTATCGAGATCACCAATCCCAAAACGAGCTGCAGAACCCAGGCGGCATGTTCATCCAATCCAGCAATTGCTAACAGTGCAGGATACCCCGGAACGCGCGTGCCGTCATAACCTTTCAGCGTCAGATTGGACAGCGGCACAGCCAGGCGCATATATGCGTTCGTGTCGGCAAATGGGATGGGCTGGTAGAAAAGAAGCAAAACCAGTCGCTGCAAGAAACCAAACAGCAGCAGCGCGCTTCCCCAACGAAATGCGTTGGAAGGCACGAAAGTACGCAGCCGAACCCCCATTCTGTGCAGCACGCTAAAACTCTAACCCGGCGAGAGCATTTTGCGCTCGTTGCCGCCAGGAATATTTATCTGCATCCAGGCCGGCTTGTTTGGCGAGCTTTTTTCGAAGGGCCGAATCCGATATCAATGATTGCAGGGCGTTGTGCCAGGCATGCACATCCTCTGGAGGTACCAGAAGTGCGTTGGATTCATTGAGCACCTCGCGCAACACAGGCAAGTCGCTCGAGATAATCGCTCGTTTGGCGGCGAAATATTCGAACACCTTCATTGGGCTGGCGAATCGAGCGGTATCTCCTCCACTGCTGACGGAGATCCGACGCGCGTACGGCATCAGAAAGGCATCACAGGCGGCATGAACGAGAGGCAATCGATCGTTGGGAACAAAGCCCAACAGCTGTACATTGGTAATATCCGCTTCCCAAAGCCGTTTTCGCCAGCGCTCGATTGCCACCGCCTCCCCTCCTGCCCAAATGAAGGCAATAGACGGGTTGAGGCGTGCAAGCTCAAGTAAGAGTTCGATACCCCTCCCGGGGTACAAGTGACCGGTATAACCGACCGTAAAGGTCTCCCGCAAATTCAAAGTGCTGCGAGCTTCTTTTGAATCCGGCAGGCCCTGATAACGCTCCAGATCCACGCCCATCGGAGAGACGACCGAAAACGGCTCATCCAGAGTCGTTCGGAATTTTTCCTCCAGGTATTTCTCCAACGCAGCAGTTATGGGCAGTAAGCGCTGCAATCCCGATCCGCGCAGCGCGCGGCGAAAAAGCTGTGGTCCCAATCTGCCCTGTGGCCGGTCATGAACTTCGAGAATCGTTGGGTAGCCAAGCATGGAAGATAAAGCCGCAGCCTGCAGCGGCCAGAGGTAATGGATATGTGCCTTCCAACGCTTCGCTGCCCGAACAGCACGAAAGCAAAAATCGTACCGGCGGCCACTCCGTAATGACCGCATCCAAACCACGTTGAATCTTTCCTTCAATCCATAATGCTGAGATAACGCCTCCCAGGATAACTCCGGGTTTCGACCCGGCAGCCACAAACAAACTTCATGATCCAATTGTGTGAACGCCTGGCAGACTTTCATCACCTGGACCGAATTTGCCGTCCGGGAAGGAACGGCAGAAGTCGCAATACAAGCAATTCGCATATTGATCCTAATCTCCCCCCACAGCTACAGGTTGGAATTCTGCCTTGTGGAGCTCTCGAATACTCTTACCGACCAGCATACCTGTTGTGATTATAAAATAACCGCTTAAGAGAACCGCCATACCGTTCGCGCCCCATAACGGTACGAGCAGGAAGGTAGCCACGATTTTAAGAATCGCTGCGATAAACTGTACCTGTGTCGGAAACTGTGGCATTCCGAGTGGCAGCAAGACCACCTGGTTCCAGAACAATATATTAACCGGGATCACACCTACCAGCAGAATGAGCAGACTTGTATACGAAGTCGGCAAGAAATCCGCGCCATAGAGACCCACAACCCAACGGCCAAAGAGTATGAGAGCGATGCTCGCCGGTACAGTATACAATGCTGCGAGAATCGTACCGCTGCGCAACAGGTAGCGTACGTTCGACCAGGCACGATCGGCTATCTCTCGCGCAACTTCACGATACGTCGTTGTGATCAAAGGCGTAACGGGCATCATCAGGAAATTCGTTATCGCCCGGGCGATCTTATAGTAGCCAACCTGAAGTGGTGTACTGAAGGCACCGAGCCACAGAATCTCACTGTCACGAGTCAACAATTTCAACGTCCCTGATAGATTGGTGCTTACGCCAAAACGGATGAGTTCCCGGCGATAATCCGTAAGCAGTGAAAGTGGTGCGCGCCACCACCCTGGCCCCCAATTGCGACGCGCCTGCCAAAGCGCGACCAATGAAATACTCACAGCGAGCACAACCTTACCCAGCAGATAGGCGGTCACTACTGCCTTCAGCGATTGATCGGAAACAAATGCAAATCCGATCAATATCAATGTCAGCGCGCTTTGCCCGATCGTAATTACAGCGATTACTCGAAAACGATTATAGAACTGCAATAACCCCGTCGCACTCTCATACATCAGATTTGCCAGCACCGACAATCCATAAAAGGCGAACAACCCCGCAAGACTCCCGTTCTTCGCAAAGAACTCGGCTCCGATCGGAGAAAGCGCGAGCACGAGTAAATATGCGATCGTCGAGCCTCCAATTTCAACCATGGCTGCGGCCTTGAACAACGCCGCGGCGTGATCATCACGTCCATCTGCTGTGAATTTTCCCAGATAATTCACGACGAGTTCCGCCATACGGGAAGAAATCAGGCGATTGATGTTACTTGAGAATTGCGTGATGATCCCCACGTATCCCGCGCCTTCGACGCCAAGCAGTCGCGCGGCAAGTATACCCTGCCCAAAACTCATCGCAGCCGAGATGGTCTGCGCGCTGAACAAATAGCCTGTATTGCGGACGACACGTCGAAATAACGGATTGTCTATGAAGCGTGCAAACAGGGATGATATCCAATGGCGAGTAGATGGCATTCTACGGCTTCAATCCGATGTATCGACTTCGCAGGCCCAAGCACGTTCAGACTGATACCAGGCCAATGCAGAATCAAGCCCTTCATCAAAGGAGACTTTCGGTTCCCAATCCAAAATCCGCTTTGCTTTTTCAACATCAGCCCAACTTTGTCGCAGGTCTGCCGGGTGTGCTTCGCGGAATTCAATGGATGCCCTGGATTCTATACGTTCTTCGATTCCCTGGATTAATTCCAGGAGACTCACCTGTTCATGGCCTCCCAGATTAAAAATCTCATAACCGACGGATTGCAGCCCCATAATCGTGCCGCGCGCAATATCATCAACGTATGTGAAACCACGCGACTGTTTTCCGTCCCCATTAACATAGACCGTTTGACCTTCGCGCATCCATTGGATAAATCGGAACATCACCATATCCGGTCGGCCTGCTGGGCCATAAACCGTAAAATAGCGAAACACCGTCACATCCAGGCCGTGCAGGGCATGGTACGCATAACAGAGCACCTCAGCGGCTTTCTTACTGGCGGCGTAGGGCTGCATTGGATTATCGGTATTCGCAGTCTCCGGGGTTGGCATGGGAGCGTCGGATCCATAGACACTTGAGGAGGAAGCCAGGACGAACTTGGGGATGTCGTGTTGGCGAGTGAATTCCAAGAGGTTCAACGTCCCATCGAGATTGGTTCGAAAGAATTCCCAGGGATTTTCTACACTGTACCGCACTCCGGCGCGAGCAGCCAAATTGATCACTGCGTCGAAAGGTCCACCGCCATCCTCGAGAGTCCTGACCTGATCCCGATCTGCGACATCCATACGTTGAAAACTAAATTTCGGATGGTTTTCCAGCTGCGCCAATCGATATTGCTTCATACGCACATCATAGGCATCGTTCATATTGTCCAAACCATGAACGCTGTGCCCATCGTCAAGCAGCATCGCCGCCACACGGGAGGCGATAAATCCCGCCGCACCCGTGAGAAGGTAACGACCCATTACAATTTCACCACTTTTGAACCTTTCAAACCAAACCTCTCGAGCACATTGCGAGAATCGAAGATGAGTTTTGCATGCTCAAACATCGCTGCGTAATCGGTGTCGGCATGATCCGTGATGATCACCACGCAATCCGCCTGCCGGACTGCAGCGATCAGATCCGATACTGAAGTAAGACCCCAGTCTTCATGTTGGATCGATGGCACAAAAGGATCGTAATACTGCACTTGCGCGCCTTTATCCCGCAGCAGCCCGATCACATCCAGGGCCGGGGATTCACGCATGTCAGAGACATCCGCTTTGTATGCCACACCAAGCACAAGCAAGTTCGATCCTCGTATCGCTCTGGCTTCATCGTTCAATGCGTCTTGAATCCGCTGAACGACGTACCTCGGCATGTTTGTGTTGATCTCGCTCGCCAGGTCGATAATTCGCGCGTTGTATTTTACGCTCTTTAGTTTCCAGGATAAATACAATGGGTCGATGGGGATGCAGTGGCCGCCCAGGCCCGGGCCCGGTGTGAATTTCATGAAACCAAAAGGCTTCGTTGCTGCCGCTTTGATCACTTCCCATACATCGATCCCCAGACGGTCGCACATAAGCGCCATCTCATTCACCAGGGCAATGTTCACCGCCCGAAAGGTGTTCTCGAGCAGCTTGGCCATTTCGGCCACTTCCGTAGAACTGGCCGGCACAACCTTCTCCATCGCCTGCGCGTACATCTTCGCTGCCACCTGGGTACACACGGGTGTTATTCCCCCGATCACCTTGGGTGTATTGAAGGTGGTCCAATCCTCTCGACCGGGATCCACACGCTCGGGAGAAAAAGCCAGGAAGATATGTTCTCCAACGACGAGGCCATCTTTTTCCAATTCAGGGAGCACCATTTCCCGCGTCGTCCCTGGATAGGTTGTTGATTCGAGCACCACCACCATCCCCGGATGTAAATAAGGAACCAGAGACTGCGTTGCCGAAACGATATACGACAAATCCGGGTCACCCGTTTTCCGCAGCGGTGTAGGCACGCAGATGCTCACACCATCAATATCCGCCAACGCATCGTACGTTGTGGATGCGGAGATGCGCCCCTCACCTACCAGGGCGGCGATCTTTTCACTGGGCACATCCTCGATATAACTTTCACCGCTTTGGATGGAATTCACTTTATCGCTATCCGCATCCACACCCGTTACCGAAAAGCCGGCTTCGGCGAGCACGACCATCAGTGGAAGGCCAACATACCCCAGACCAATAACGCCCAAATGCGCTTTACGGCTTTCTAATTTTTCCACTAGTTCCTGCGCGGCAGCCGGCAGGCTGATTTTATGATTCGACATAAGCCTCACGAACTCCCATAATGGGTTTTAGAATAGGTTGAGTTGTTCCGCATCGATGGATGGGGCATCATCAGACGGCAGGACACTCTCACCTTTTGCGATCATATCGGGCAGACGGGAAAAATCATCCTGCACGACCTGCCGCAGAGAGGGTTGATGTAAAGCAGCAGCCGGATGATACATCGGAACGATAAGCCTTTGATTGACAACACGCGCCTGGCCGTGAATCGCACTGATGCGTTCCCCGGGGAAATAACGTGCCATTGAAAATCGGCCCAGGGTAACGATCACCTTGGGATTGATCGCCCGGATTTGTCGCTCCAGGTATTTCGCACACGCTTCGATCTCATCCGTTTGAGGATCTCGATTTCCGGGTGGTCTGCATTTAACCACATTTCCGATGAAGACATCCTCGCGATTCAAACCGATGCTTGCGAGTAACTCTTCCAAAAAACGCCCTGCAGCACCAACAAAAGGCCGCCCTTGTTCGTTTTCATGAAACCCTGGGCCTTCACCGATAAACATCATATCCGCATCCGCAGGACCTTCACCGGGTACTGCCTTCTTGCGAGAGTGCTGCAATCTACATTCAACACAAGTTGCCACCTCGGCGGCAACTTGCTTCAGTTCCTCCTCCGGGCTCACCTGACAGAACCTCCTGCCGTGACTCGTACCCGTCCCAAAGGATCCAGCTTCATGAGCCAGGCATCTTCTCGGTTATCTTGATAGTAATTCTTCCTGCGTCCAACGACTTCAAATCCGAATTTGTCATATAAACCCAGGGCAGCCTGGTTGGAAGTGCGTACCTCCAGGGTTGCGATAACGCCGCCCAGGCTCTCGGCTAAATGAAGCGCTCCTTCCAGCAACGCTTGACCAATACCCCGGCGTCGAAAATCCGGATGGACGGCCAGCGTACTGATGTGCATCTCATCGACAACAAACCAGAAACCAATATACCCAACAAGCTGGATTCGATCCAGATGATGATAATCGGCCACCATCAATTGTGCGGCGGAATTATGCGCCAGTTCATAACGATAAGATCGTTCCGACCAGGGAAGAGGAAACGAGAATCGATCGATTTTCATGACCTCAGGAATATCGTCCAAGGTCATCACTCGGACGGCATATTCGGACTTCGCCTCCATCATCGTGTACTGCCATCTCCACAAGAGTCGATATATTCGGGTCGAATTTCCGCCGGATCCGTCAGCTTTCCTTTGCGGATTCGCTCCCAGGCCAATTCTGCAAGTTTTCCGGGGCGGCGCACACAATCTGCGGGAGAGGCCAAACGTACATTCGACACTTCGGTTAATTTCTTGCGAGCTTCGGCGCTGATCTCTCCGCAGATATAGCTCTTCTTCTCGAGCTGCGCGATCACTTCGTCCCAGGAATAATTGCCGGCTTCACCGCGAGCCTTCCAGCCACTTCGCCCCCATTTGTACCACATTCCGACGACCCGTTTACGTCCAGCTTCGATCAACGCCAGCATGGGCTCCGATTGCTTCGATTGGCCTAGTGCGAGAACATCCAGTGTCGCCACGTCGACCAGGGGAAGCTGATGGGACAATGCAAGCCCCTTTGCGAAAGCCATTCCGATTCGAAGACCGGTGTACGATCCGGGCCCGGATGCCACTGCGACAGCAGTAAGGTCCTCTGCTTGCGCGTTGATTTTTCGCAGCATCATTGCCACTTCAGGCCCCAGGAGCACCGTATGGCGGCGTCCCCCCAGCCACAGGGATTCGGCCATAAGATTCACGCCATCGTGCAAGGCGATTCCGATCATTCGTGTAGCGGTATCCAGGGCAAGCAGCACAATCAACCCCCGAAAGTTGTCTGACGGAATGCTTGTAACATCCGTTCGTATTGGATCCCCTGCGCTTCGAAATGTAAACCACGCCGCATCTCGTCTACCCAACGCAAACTGATCCACAGGCGGTCATCCGGCAGACTATCTTCGATCCTCTCCGGCCATTCGATCAACACAGGCCCATCGCCATCCAATAAATCATACAACCCAAGCGCCACAGCTTCCGCCACACCGCTCAACCGGAATGCATCAAAGTGATAGAGCTTCTTCGCGTCTGCACGATGATATTCGTTAATTAATATATAGGTTGGACTGATAACCGGATCCAACGACCCCCAACCGCGAGCAATGCCTTGTGCCAGGGTCGTCTTACCAGAGCCGAGATCGCCGGATAAACACAGCAAATCCCCGGATTGGATAAGTTCTCCCAGACGCACACCCAATCGCCGAGTCTGCTCAGGACTGTGACTGAGAAATTCAAGGGTTCGTTCGTCAAGAATAGGCATCGACCGCGAGGCATTATACGTCAGCCGGGTGGTCATAACAAGCATGCCGCAAATTACCGCGTATCCTGTACTGCTTATAAGGATTTCTCATTGGTTTAGAATCGATCGACTTCAGCAGCACCGGCTCTGCCGGGTGAAGAGAACTCGCCAAACTCACACATCTCTCCCCCTTTCCATCCCTGCATCTCCGTGCTACTATCTTGACATGCGCGTACTTGTCATCTCAGATATTCATGCAAATCTTAGCGCGCTCGAAGCAGTTCTCGATGTTGCTGAGGCGTACGAAGCTGTCTGGTGCCTCGGCGATCTTGTTGGCTACGGCCCTGATCCCAACGCATGTGTCGAAATCGTTCGCTCTCTCCCGAACTTGCTTTGTCTCATTGGCAACCACGATCAAGCAGCGATCGGTATGATCCCCCTCTCCCGCTTCAACCGCGAAGCTGGCGCGATTGCCGCCTGGACCCGACAAAAGCTCAGTAACGATAGTATCAAATACTTGCGTTCCTTGCCCAGTAAAATCACAACCCTGAATTACACCCTGGCCCATGGCAGTCCAAATCAGCCCATCTGGGAATACATTCTGGATCAACACACGGCTGATCGAAGTTTTGATGCCCTGAAGACGGATTATTCGCTCGTCGGTCACACACATCTTCCCGTGGTTTACCACCGCCCGCCAGGCGACACCTTCTCGAAGACGAAGCGCATCCAATGGGAAGGAGAGATGGCGCTGCTGCCGAAGATGATCCTCAATCCCGGCTCCGTGGGACAACCGCGCGATCGAGATCCGCGCGCTTCCTACGCCATCCTCGACACAGAAGCCACTACATGGGAAATGCGTCGAATCGCATACGACATCGCCCAAGTGCAAGCCAGAATCATCGAGGCCGGCTTACCCGAACGACAAGCGCAGCGCCTTAATTCTGGCTGGTAACGGGGAACTTCCATATCAAATTTTTCGTCAAAGTAGCGAATCAAGATCCTGCAGTAGAAAAGGAGATGTTCGCCATGAAAAAAATTCGCTTACTCGTTATCCTAATCGTTCTGGGTATATTTACCAGTGCATGCGCATCGGCAAGGATGGGCGCCGAACCAGCGATGTGGGAAGCCAATCAAGGTATCTCATCGATCAGTTACGACGAAGGCTATGATTTCGATTTCGAAGAATCCTACGATGATTCCGCTGGCGAGATCGCCAGGGACTCGACGGCATCCAAAACCAACATCGCCACACAGGCTTCGCTCACAGAGCGTATCGTCATTCGGAACGCCGATCTCTCGCTTGTCGTAAGCGATCCTGCCGCAACATCCGATCAGATCGCCGCCATGGCCGAGGAAATGGGCGGCTTTGTCGTCAATTTGAATGTGTATCAAACCATATTTGAGAGCGGCGTTGAAGGCGAACGCGCATTGATTACCATCCGCGTCCCTGCTGAACAGTTGGATAAAGCCATTGAAACGATCAAAGAAAACGCCATCGAAGTCCGAAACGAGGAAATTTCCGGGCAGGATGTAACCGAAGAATATACCGATATGCAATCTCGTCTCCGGCATTTGGAAGCCGTCGAACAACAATTGCTGGGGTTTCTCGAAGACGCCGATGACACCGAGGATGCCCTGAGCGTTTTCGAGCAACTCGAGTACAAACAATCCGAAATCGAAGTCATCAAAGGACGGATCCAGTACCTGGAAGATTCGGCCAGACTGTCACGAATTTCCATCAATCTGCAACCGGACTTTGCTGACAGACCGCTGCAAATCGGTAGCTGGCGACCCGTTGGGACAGCGAAGGACGCCATTGAGGCGCTTGTCAGTACACTGCAGTTTATTGGCAACGTAATCATCGTCTTAGTCCTGTACATCCTTCCGGTCGCAATTGTGATCGGCATCATTCTCTGGCCGCTGCGAAAGCTGTATCGCCATTTCCGACCGAAGAGAGAAAAGACGCCTGCTGAAGAAGAATGAGGTTGTTTTCGCTGCGGATACGATCCTTCTCGCTCAAAATATTGCGAGATGAAAGCAAAAAGGGGCTGTCCCAAATGGGCAGCCCCTTACATTTATGCATAGACAAGGATCGTTAGATGATGTTGATGTGTAGCCCGATTCGAATCGGTGACAAAGCGGGATTATCGAAAAAGATCATTCAGACATACTCCAAGCTGCTGGATACCCGGAACTGCTATAACAAATACCCCACCCGGGATTTATCCTTCGATTGCACCACGCACTTTTGCAACCAGCTCGCCAAACGCTGGCGTGTGCGTCATCTCGAGTTTGCGAGGGCGCGACAAGCAAATCGGCAAATCCATAGACACGCTTGCCGGCCGGGAACTCAATACGATCACTCGATCGGCCAGGAGCACAGCTTCGGAGATCGAGTGCGTCACCATCACAACGGTCACCGTACGTGCCGACCAGATGCGCATCAACTCTGTTTCCATGCGTTCACGCGTCAGCGCGTCCAACGAGCCGAACGGTTCATCCAGTAGCAGGATGTCCGGCTCATGGACCATCGCTCGTGCAATCGCCACGCGCTGTGCCATACCGCCGGAGAGATCCCGGGGAAGCGATTCTTCGAAGCCGCTCAAGCCGACCAATTCGATCATAGCCTTCGCCCGTTGCTCGCAGAAGTCTTGTGGGAGTCCCTGGAGTTCCAGGGGGAGAAAAATATTGCTGAGCACGGTACGCCAGGGCATTAGATTCGCATCTTGAAAGACAAATCCGATACGGCGTCTGGGGCGCGAAAGCCTTTGCCCCTCGAAGATCACTTCACCCCCCGTTGGCAGAAGCAATCCGGCCAGCAGGCGCAGCAGCGTGGTTTTCCCGCATCCAGAAGAACCGACCACGCAGACGAATTCCTGACGGCGCACTTCAAAGTGCACGTCGCGCAGGGCGCGCAAACCGCCGTTCCCATTGGGGAACGTCATCGACAAATTGCGGGCAGCCAGGATCGAATCACTCATCATTCACGGTAGATAATCATTGCTAAACGCCTGGTTCAAATCCAACGGCTCTTGAAGGAATTCCAGTTCCAAGAGAATCGCCTGCATGTTCTCCCAGGCTTCCATAGACGAATATCCCAATGGATTGGCGTCCCAATATGCAATACTCTCTGCGAGCACCTTGTGTTGGATATTCTCGTCTGCTTCCGCCAATCCCTCAACATACTCCTTGGCGATTTCATATGCTTCGTCGGGATACGCTATCGTGTCCTCGATCCCCCGCAATATGGCTCGCACCATGCGTCGCACGAGATCCGGATTCTCCCTGAGGGTTTTTTCGTTGGTAATCAGGCCGTTCGAAGGCAGGTGAACGTAATCCGACACTGGCATCACGGTCACCGGGAAACCTTGCGCTTCCAGCTGCACCGGTTCGTTGTTGGCATACACCACAGCTGCATCGACCGTCCCTTGATACAACGCTTCCGCCTGGGCAAAACCAATCGGATCCAGAGTAACATCCGCCTCCTCGATACCGTTGGCTCCCAAAAGCGCCCGTAAACCGATGTAGGAAGCGCCATAAACACCGGGGAAACCGATATGCTTCCCGATCAGATCGGCTGGCGACTTGATATCACCATCTCCAGATGCAGCGACAGCGATGGGATAATCCTGCCACCAAGCCATCACGTACACAACCGGAAGGTTTTGCGCTCTGGCCAAAAGCACCTGTTCACCGGAAACGACAGCGAACTGAATTTCGTCCGCTCCTACAAGTTGCACGGACTCAGATTCGGCCAGGTGCTCAAAGACAACATCGAGATTGTTCTCCTGAAAAAAACCGCAGGAATCGGCGACGTAGAAAGGCGCGAATTGCAAATCCGGCCGGTAACTCATAACGATGCGCAGCTTATCAGGCTCCGCATCTACGGATGCATTGCTTTCCGTCTGAATTGTGCTTTGAGTCGCCGATTGGCAAGCTCCCAACAGCACAGCAATGGTCAAAAAGAAAATTATCTTAGCTTTCACCTGGAATTTCCTCCTCTATTTTGATGGTGCATGATGCCATGCCAAAACCCTGCGCTCGATTGCAGTCACCAGACCGTAGAGCGCCAGGGCCAACGTAATCAACATAAATACAGCTACGAAAACCAGCGATGTGTCGAATACACCCCGACCAACATTGATCAGAAAACCCAAACCCTCATCGGACCCGACGAATTCACCCACCACCGCTCCGATGACAGACAACGTGGCGCCTACCTTGAGGCCGCCAAATACAACCGGCATTGCAGCCGGCACTTCGAGTTTACGGAAAATCTGCCAACGCGTTGCTCTCAGCGATCGCATCAAATCGTGGAGATCTTCCGGAACAGACCGGACCCCAACCACTGTATTGACCAGAACGGGGAAAAATACGATCAAGGCACTGATCAAAATCTTTGATATTCTCCCCGGGCCAAACCAAATGACCAACAGAGGCGCAATGGCAACAATTGGTACAGATTGAGAGGCGATGATGTACGGCGAAAGCAGACGTTCAACCGTGCGCGACTTTGCAACGGCGTATCCGATCATGGTCGCAAAGGACAATCCCAGCACCAATCCCCCAAACACCTCGATTAATGTTGCTGTTGTGTGGTGAAGCAGACTCCCATCCGACAACGCCCGCACAAAACGATCAAACACCGCCTCCGGCGGTGGAAGGATGAAAGCGGGCAAACCGCTTAGGTGACTGAGTCCTTCCCAAAGGAATAAGCCGAGAAACGCAACGACGAGAAGCGTCCATACCAGAGATGGAATCCTTACTCGCAGCTTCTTATTCTCACCCACCGACAAGTCTCCTATCATTATGCGTTCGATAATCAAGACAAAAATCGCCCCGAATTTCAATTTTCGGGGCGTAGGCATGCAGAGTGAGAAGATCCTTCTGACTCACAAACCCCGAAGAGGAATCTCTTCGGGGCGCATATCACAACCTCAACAGCATTAGACACTGCCAAGATTGGAGCCTTCTTCCATCCGGACTATACCGTCGGCACCGTAATTACAACGGTTCTACGCAGCTGCGTTTGCGGGCTTTACCGCCGATCGGGAATTGAGCATCTCTGCCCTCACCCTGCCCCGAAGGCTATTTTTTGGTTTTCCCAATTATACCCTATTTATTCTCCTGGTTATTTCTCCATCGATTAAGAAATAGAATAATTCCCAGGAGAATCAGTTCGATTACGACCGATAGTAGTCTCATCAATGCCGCAGCCGCCACTAGCGTTTCAACGGAAAACAATGGACCAAGAACGAAAACAAAACTGCCTTCCCGTACTCCGATTCCACCAGGGACGAATGCGAACACCTGTCCAATAAAACGGCTGAAGGGATACGCAGAAATCAAAGCGGGAAATAACGCCGGGTTTTCTGCCCATGAGGGGAAGACCGCGCCAAGAACGAACATGCCGGCCAGCCCCTGGGCAGCATTCGCCAGTACAAAACGCAGAAAGGTACCCACCCTTCGCAGGAGTGAAAGCTGCTCACTCGTCCATTCGAGGATAGGCCGGTTAAGCAAGCGGGAAATGATCCAAAGAATCCAATCCGGCACGATTAAGGTCAACAAACAGACCCCAATCCCTGCGATCGATAACAAGATGCGGTAATGACCCACTAGTTCCGGCAGCGCTTCCAGGGGATAGAAAAGGATGCCGATCGAAACGAGAAATATCGTCCCACTGATCAGATAAATTTGTTCAAAAAGAACGCTGGTAAATCCAATCGCCCTGCGTAACCCTTCCCGTTTTAACAATTCGATTCGCCCACTGACGTTCCACAACGTCCCAACAGGAAGGTAACGGGTGATAAAAGAGACGAAGAATATACGCAGCAGCAAGATATTCGATAAGTCTTCTTGGGCTTGATTGATCTCGATCCAACACAACAATCGGATCCAGGTCATACTGTAGATCAGATAAAAAAGGATCAGGAATAAACACGCATACAGGATAGGTAAAAAATCAAATGTGAGACCGACGTCACTAACCTCACGCCAGCGAAGGACGATATATCGAGTTAAATACAGCAGTAAAGCAATACTGAAGAGTACTTGCAGCCATCGTGTAAGTGACTTTAGTAGTTTACGTCCCATAGGAAATCTAATAACGATCCTAACCTCCACTTTCGCCAAATTAGAAAAAGGAGATATTTCCGGCGGTAACGTAGGTATCGAATGGTCTGTCGAATCAGGCCGATCAAGCGATAGAAGCGTGCCCACGTTATATAGCCGCGAGGCAGAACCGGATTCTCAATGACCGGTTCATAACCCAGGCGCTGCATATACACTTGCGTCAGCGTTTCCACGACTTCGATATCCGCGCTTGAAAGCTTGTCCTTCCATTTATCGATGTATCGATCGGTAGGATCACGGTCGAGATTGGCATGGATATTCCGATAGAACATCGAATATTCTGCCACAGAGGATTCATCCTGTTGAAGGATGGCGGGGTCATAGACAAGATTCAGGAACTCGAGAATTTGGCGGAGCGTATTTTCCGGATTACGAACCAGGTCTTCATAATGAACCCGTATTACAAGACGAGGATGCCTCTCTTCGAGTTCAAGCCCCTTCTTAACATCCATGCGCCATCTTAAGGAAGCGTGGTAGGCATTGCTGTGATGTACATTAGAATGAATTAACGAGTTAA
>DAOUEK010000011.1:0-19489 GCA_034430425.1 Anaerolineales bacterium
CTGAATCCGTTCACTTGGTGGTATTCTGTTCATGGCGTGGGATTCCTTTCCGCCCGTAAGGGCAGTGGTTTTGTGATAAACCAAAGGATATCTCACGCCGCTTATTTTTACAGCATTATAAGGACATCACCCATACGGCTGGCGTATTTATAGGATCCCAACACCTCAATAGTGATTACGAGTCTATGAATTCTGATGAAAATAAAATGAACGTCGACAACAAAACCCAAAAAACGATCGATATCGTGATACCCGTCTACAATGAAGAACAGATCATTGAACGATTTTATTCTAGACTTCAACATGCATTGGATCAGCTCCCATATCAATTTCAGATTTACTTCATCGATGATGGCTCTAAGGACAACACGCATCAAATCCTGACAGGGATCGCCAATACGGATCCACGAGTTGTGGTCGTACAACTGAGTCGGAATTTTGGCCATCAGGCCGCACTAACTGCAGGCCTGGATATTTCCTCTGCGGATGCAGTGATTACGATGGACAGCGATGGCCAGCATCCTCCCGAGTTGTTAGGGCAATTACTCGAGCTTTATGAGAGCGGGTATGAAATCGTACTCACCAAGAGACTAAGCGGCGGCCAAAAGTCATGGTTCAAGAGACTGGGAACGGCAGCATTTTATAAAATAATGAACTTTATTGGTGACACGAATATCGTCCCCGGTGCTGCAGACTTCCGCCTGCTTTCGAATGATGTCGTAGAAGGACTAAAGAGATTCCGTGAATATCATCGCCTGCTTCGCGGGATCGTAGCCTGGATGGGTTTTCGCACCATCATTCTGCCCTTCGAACCAGAAGAACGAATTGGGGGAGACACGAAGTACACCAAGAATAAAATGTTCAAATTAGCACAAGACGCGGTCTTCTCTTTCTCGTTAACGCCGTTACGGATTGGCCTCTCATTTGGCATTTTATTCCTGACATTAGCCATTGGCGAAATGGTTTTTGTGCTATGCATATGGCTTCGGGGAGAACAAGAGCTTCTCGTGCCGGGATGGAGCTCGCTGATGTTCGTGCTGCTCCTCCTGGGAGGGATACTTCTCCTCTCGCTTGGAATTATGGGCGTATATATGGGATATATTTTTCAAGAAGTTAAGCGGAGACCACTCTACCTGATTCGCGACATTCAGCAACAAATCTCGGACGATTCAAATTCCAATCCCTGACATTTCCGTAAATCTCAGCCTGCATTACCTCCGGTTCACAAGACTGCTGCGGGAGGAAAGACCAATTGAATACCTGTGTCGTATGTAGATCGAATAAGTTCCAACTATTATGGCGCGAATTGCAGCAATGCTTGAACTGTGGCCACGTAATGGCGAACATCGATCTGGAGACGTTTCGACCCAAAACTCTTTACAACGAAAATTACTTTTCAGGAGATGAATACGCAGATTACCTGCGTGATCGAAAGACGTTGGAACGGAATTTTTCCGCAAGGTTGAAGGAGGTACGGCGCTTCCACAGCGGTGGTGCGTTAATCGAAATCGGATGCGCCTACGGCTATTTTCTTAACCTGGCGAGAGCGCATTTCTCCGTTCGAGGTTTTGATATCGCAGAGTCTGCATTGGAACATGCGAAGAACGTCTATGGACTACCTGTCGAAAATATAGACTTCCTCGATGCAAGAGTAGATCATGAAACCGCCGATGTGATCGTGATGTGGGACACCATCGAGCATCTACTCCGACCAGATCTCGTAGTTAAGAAAGCATCACAAGTTCTAAAAAATGGAGGCGCTCTGCTCCTTACAACAGGAGATATCGGCAGTATGCTTGCAAAGCTGCGTGGAGAGAATTGGCGTTTAATCCATCCGCCCACCCATCTGCACTACTTCAATAAAGAAACCATTCGACGCCTTCTCGAAGAGGCCGGATTGGAAATCGCAGCCGTCAAATACGTGCCAGTCTGGAGAAGCCTGCGGCAGATCCTCTACAGCCTATTTGCCCTCGGCAAGGATAAAATCCCTGACTTCTACCGCCGGATCGAAGACACACGCATCGGTGAAATCTCGATACCCCTCAACACAATGGATATTATGCTCGTCGTCGGCAGAAAAATCGATTGAAACAAAGGCAGCTTCCCAAATAAAACTTTTGTCCTTCTGACATCTATTTGTCAGCCGCAAGTCGGAAGTTCAAAACCCTGCGTGATATAATCCCACGAAATACGAAAATATTGCCTATGGAAAACTCAAGGAGGAAGAATTCATGAACATACCTATCGTCGTGCGTGCTATGACCACACTTACGTGGTTACTTGCAATAGGAATTGCCATTCTATCAGTCGTTCGTGCCTCTCAAGGCCGTCGGATGCGATCCGCAGTTGCCATGATCATCGGCTTGGTAGTACTGGCCTTGGTGCTTACCACTCTGTCGGCCGGGCTTGTTTACATCCGACCGATGGAAAGTGGTGTTGTCGAGTCTCTGACGGGTTTACGAGAAACCTCGCTTGATCAAGGTTTGCAATGGGTCATTCCATTTGCTGATAGCGTGATTACGTACCCGATTTCTGACCAGACCTACACCATGTCCATCGCCCATGAAGAGGGAACGATACAGGGAGACGACTCAGTGGAGGTGCGCACCTCCGACGGGCAGATAGTGCACATCGACGCATCAGTAATCTTTCACATCGAGGATGTCATTACTGTCCACATCATGTGGCAGGATCGCTACGTCAACGAACTCGTGCGAGCAGAGGCTCGCGGCATCATTCGCGACATAGCCTCACAATACGGGGTGGAAGAAATTAACAGTGCCAAACGTCAGGAATTGATCGATGGTATCCGCGATACAATGTCCACCAAGTTGAGTGAGAACGGTCTGGCTCTGGATGAATTCATACTACGCAATATCCAATTCTCGGCAGAATATCAAGTCGCCGTCGAGCAGAAACAGATCGCCGAGCAGCAAGTGCAGCAGGCCACTTTCGTGGTCCAGCAGCGCGAGCAAGAGGCATTGCAGGCGCGCAAGGTCGCCGAGGGTGAAGCTGCCGCTTTAGTCATCAACGCCGAAGCTCGTGCCGAAGCACGCCTGATTGAAGCCGAAGCGGAAGCCAAAGCACTGGAGTTGATTGCCAACGCACTGCGCGACAATCCCGAAGTGCTCACCTTCGAATACATCCAAAAACTTGCCGATCAAATCAAAGTGATGCTCATTCCCAACGACAATCCCTTCTTACTGCCGCTCCCATCACTGGAAGATGACGGCGCAATTACAGTGCCTTAGATACCTTAAGACTCAATAATCACGATTGATACTCAAAAAACCCGCAAGCGAAGGCTTGCGGGTTTTTATGTTCAAATCCGAACCCGAAATGATGGGACTAAATCACCGCCGTGCCCTTGGTGTCATCGCGGTAGTGGCAGCCCCGGCTGCTTCGATTGTGCTGAGCGGCAGCAGCAATGATAAGCGCCGCCTGCACGCTGTGACGCAGTCCAATCAAGGCGTCATTTACGCGTGTTGTACGATAAAAAACTTCGATGTCCTCTTTCAAATGGTATAGATCTCGCATGGCACGGGCCAGACGCTTCGTAGATCGTACCAACCCGACGTAGTGCCACATGGTGTGCTGAATGGTGCGTATGTCGCGCCAGATCAACGCTGGGTCGGCATCTTCCTCCAGCCCTTCCTCTTCCCATCGGGGGACCTCGTCCGGTGCGACCTGGTCAACCACGCCGCACCTAACGATGTCCTGCGCAGCACGCACTCCCCATACGAGACCATCCACGAGTGACGTGCTCGCCAATCGATTGGCACCGTGAACGCCGTTGCACGCTACCTCCCCTACGGTATAAAGGTTTTGAACGCTCGCGCGTGCCCACTCATCTGTCCACACCCCGCCGCAGAAATAATGAGCAGCGGGTACAACCGGAATGGACTGGCGGGTGATATCCAGGCCAAGACTCAGGCAGCGGGCATGGATCGTGGGGAATCGCTCGCGGATCGCATCGGCCGACATAGCAGAGTGAATATCGAGCAGTACATGAGCGTAGCCGTTCTCAACCATCTCCTGGTGGATCGCCCGGGAGACAACGTCACGAGATGCCAGATCGCCCCACTCCGGGTCATACCGCGCCATGAACGCTTCCCCGGAGGGTGTCAGCAGCCGCCCCCCCTCACCGCGGACCGCCTCGGAAATAAGAAACCCCTGACCACCAGGAACGGCAAGTGTCGTCGGATGGAACTGTACGTACTCGGCATTGATGACCCGCGCACCCGCACGATACGCCATTGCCAGGCCATCACCGCGAGCACCTTCCGGATTGGTGGTATGACGGTATATCCGCCCCAGCCCGCCTGTGGCGAGGATGGTCTTTCCAGCCAGGTAACGGCGGACACTGCGCCTTTCCTGCTCGTAAACATAGGCACCGTAGCACGTGATCGGCTCGTAAACACTGAGTGGATCGTTGGCGTGATGCGGAAAGGTGATCAGATCGACGGCGGTGGCTGCGGGTACAATCTGCACGTTGGGCTGTGCTCGCAAGGCGGCAACCATGGCTTGAATGATCGCCTTTCCCGTCGAATCCCCGACATGCAAAATGCGCGGACAGGTGTGCGCCGCCTCCTGGCCGAATGATAATTGGCCATCGGAGGCCCGATCGAATGACACCCCACAATACTCGATCAGCATCTCATGAACCAGCGCAGGACCTTGCTCAGCAATAATGCGAGCGGTGGAAGGCAGGCTCAACCCCGCGCCCGCCGCCAGAATATCGTCCACAAGTAAATCAGGGCTATCCTCTTCACCCAAAGTGACGATTCCCCCTTGTGCGTAGCGTGTATTGCTTTCTTCGGGCTCGGAGGCGCGTGTAATTACGACGACCTGACGCTCTCGATCCTGCGCCAGACGCAAGGCGGTTGCGGCACCCGCAATGCCACAACCAATCACGAGCACATCCGCACGAACGGGAGTCACTTGCTTACCTCCAGCATACGCTCCAAAGCGATCCGGGCATCCCGAGCGGTATCTGCAGGGACGGTAACCTGATTTATGGCCTTGCCCGCTGCAAGCCCTTCCAATATCCGTTCGACTTTCTCCAATGTGATCAGATTCATGTCATGACAGCATGCTGGCTTTGATGACAGGAGTGCAATCTGTTTGTCAGGATTCTCCTGGTCGAGACGGTTGACTAGATTGAATTCGGTGCCGACGGCCCACCTGCTCCCGGCAGGTGAGGCCTCGATCTGTTGAATGATGTAAGACGTAGAACCCGCCTCGTCTGCCTGATCGACAACTTCCATCGAGCATTCTGGATGAACGATCACGCGGATGTCAGGTTCCTGCCTGCGCCATCGGAACACATCCTCCACTGAAAAAACCTGATGCACGTTACACCAGCCGCGCCAAAGAAAAATTCGAGCATTCCGAATCGCTGCCTTCTCAAAGCCTCCGCGAGCAAGTTGGGGATCCCAGAGCAGCATCTCGTCGAGCGGAATGCCCATCTTCTTGCCCGTATTGCGGCCGAGATGTTGATCGGGGAAAAAGAACACATAGGGTCGTTGTTCGAAAGCCCACGTCAGGATCTTTTCGGCATTCGATGACGTACACACCAGGCCATTGTGGCGGCCACAGAATGCCTTCAACGATGCCGTAGAGTTGACGTAGGTTATCGGGGTAACTTCGTTTTCGACATCCAGCACTTCGCCCAGTTGTCCCCAGACTTGCTGCACATCGGATAAACCGGCCATGTCCGCCAGGGGACAACCTGCGTCAAGATCGGGCAAGAATACGCGCTGACCGGGTTGAGCAAGAACGGCTGCGGTTTCTGCCATGAAGTGTACGCCGCAGAAAACGATATACTCCGCCTCACGGTTTTTTACGGCGTCGAACACCAGCTTCAACGAATCGCCCCTGAAATCCGAAACCTGGATCACATCATCCCGCTGGTAATGATGTCCGAGAATCACCAATTTCTTTCCCAACTCGGATTTCAGTTCCGAGACACGATCGATATGCTGCATAGATCAAATCCTCATGCTGATGTCAAGCGCTGGGGCGGAATGGGTAAGTGCACCGATCGAGATGAAATCCACACCGGTTGCCGCGACGTCTGCAACGTAGGCCAAATCCACGTTGCCCGATGCTTCCAACGGCATTCGGCCCGCCGTCAACTGAACGGCTGCGCGCATCATATCAAGATCCATATTATCCAACATGATCCGATCCACATTGAGGGTCAGTGCCTCTTCCAGTTGGTCTATACGCTCCACTTCGACCTCGATGGGCAATTCGGGGTATGCCTGACGGGCTTGTTCGACAGCCGCTGAGATTCCACCGGCAGCGGCGATATGGTTGTCCTTAATCAAAATCATATCGTACAGGCTGATCCGATGATTCTCGCCACCCCCCATACGCACGGCGTACTTCTCAAGCCGACGGTATCCAGGGAGTGTTTTCCGCGTATCCAGGATCGTGGCATTGCCGCCCTCAATTGCCCGCACGAAAGTTTGCGTACAGGTTGCGATTCCGGAAAGGTGTTGTAGAAAATTCAAGGCGATGCGTTCTGCCGCCAATAATGTCCTCCCCGGTCCGGAAACCTCTGCAATCACATCGCCGACCTGCACCACAGCCCCATCCTGTACGCGGGCTGAAAAACGCAGCGAAGCATCCACGCGTTCGAATACCGCTTTGGCGATGGGTAAACCGGCGATAACGCCGGTCTCTTTTGCAACAATCTCTCCGTGAAGTGATTGACCGGAAGCAATCACGGCCTTGGATGTCGCATCCCCGGGTCCGATGTCTTCCGCAACCGCCAATTCGATAAGCGGTTGTGCGGCCTGAATCAACTCATCTATCATCCGTCAACCTGTCGATTTTCGATAGTGGAATCTTAACACAAACCATGATCCATGAGGATACCAACCAGCAACAAATCGAAATTGCCATTCACAGTGTACCGAAATTATCCGAAGTATACGCTCCCAGGATGGCGATGTCCAGCCGATCGCTCTGGCGATCATTAACCCTCACGACGATCGCAAGCTGAGTGATATGATATTTTCAATACCATACGCTCGTTGAAAAAGGAGCATTCCCTTGACGGATAAAAAGATAATCGATGGGATCACCATCGACGCCAATCCACACGAGCAAGAGACAGTTAATTTGATCGAGAAGACTTGTGCACAGGCGATGCAACTGGCGCAAGAGATGTGGGGGTTAAATCCTCCGCAGAACTGCCATATGTATGTAATGACCTCGTGGTGGCGGTTTTTCTTTCGTGCCGCGCCATGGCATTGGAAGATCTTGCTCGCCCTCACGTTCCCATTTTGGGCGCCGCGTGCACACAGAATGTGGGCCTATGCCGCCGGCTGGACACAGCGTTTCGGTACGCGCACTGTGATTGGCGTGAAGCCACCACTGATACTGGAACAAAGCGATATCAGCATCGGCATTCGCGTGTTCGTTGAAGAAAAAGATATGAGTCTGAAATTGCAGCACGTCAGCTGTCACGAACTCATCCACGCCTGTTCCGCCCATTTGCATTTGCCGATGTGGCTTAACGAAGGCATCGCCATGGTTACGGTCGACCGCTATTTGGGGAAAACGACGATCCTGGAGGACACACTCGAACTGCTGCGCGATTATCAACCCAAAGCGCCGCCTCCCACCTACCGTCAGCTTTCGCGCATGCAAGGCAAGGATATCGTTTATCACACCACACGAGCTTATTGGCTCACACGATATCTGTACGAACAAGATCCGCAATTTCTAAAAAAGGTTCTCACGAAAAGACGCAGTCCGGAGGAAATCGCCGGCCAAATGGCAGAACAAATGAATGTCGAAGCAGATCGCTTCTGGCATCAGATCGATGAAGCGCTTGTAGGCAATTTTTACGCAGAAAGGAACGATGGATAAAAGAGAGAAGGAAGAGATGACTGCGATCTCTTCCTTCTCTCCAGATTGCTTTTATGCCTGACAGCGATGCAGGCCATGGGGTGCTATCACTTGCGCATGCCGTCCAATAGCAGGACAGCGGAACGATTACCCCGATCGCATTCGATGCAGGTCAGGAACTCAGTGAACACACGACACCATTCGAAGTGATGCAGTACGTCTTCGAAGGTGAGGCGCAAGAATTTTTCCAATCCAACCAGCACAAACTCGAAGCAAACGATATCATCCAGATACCCACCAACGTTCACCTTGCTGTAAAAGCGATCCAGCGATTCAAAATGATGTTGGTTTTATCTCAGGCGTGAAGACATCCGACCATCATGGGGTTATTCAACCCTTCAACACTCACACGTTCGAGATGTACTAGAAAGAGACGATGCAACTTGTGTAAGTTGGAGGTAGAATTTTGTGATCGTAAGGAGGTCAGCGTATGCATAACAGACGGTTCATGAAAGTCATCCTGGGATTTTTGTTGGTTATACTCAGTCTGAACGGATGTGCCGGTAACTCATCGCCGACTCCTGAGAATAACTTTTCATCGATAAACCTAAATGGGGCGACCGATTCGGAGGTAGATATCGTCCGTTCTTTCGACATCAACTCCGCCGCATGCTTTATCGCCTATATGCAATTCACGGAGTACGGCGGAGATATCTATGGCATGGATTGTATTGCTGATCCCTACGAGATATTTCAATTAACCAACATTCCGGGAGTCGCCTATGAACCGCAGTGGTCTCCTGATCTTCAATACATCGCCTTTCTGCATTACGACATGGAGGGCGATACCTCAAGATTCTACGTCATCGACAATCTCAATAACGCTTCCTATCGAGAAATTTCAGAAGCCGGGGTCATCGTGAGCCCGGACTATTCCTGGTCACCCGACAGTCAATATTTGGTATACAGCGGCCCTCAAAGCGATGGCGCGGAAAGCGATGTTTACCGCATCCAGGTGGGAACCGGTGAAATCGTGAATCTCACTGCCGATTCTCCCGCAACGGACTTCGCGCCAGTGATCTCACCTCGCGGAGATCTGATCGCATTTGTTTCTGATCGAAGTATAGCTGGCGTAGCTTCGAACAATATCTGGGTCATGTCAATCGACGGATCAGGCGTTCGCAACGTGACCGAAAGCTCAGGTTGGGAAGACTCAGCACCCGCCTGGTCACCGGACGGATCTACAATCGTTTTTTACCGTGGCAGTATCACGCCCGGCGAGGAAGCAAGCGGACCTTCTGGTCTCTGGCTGGTCGATCCGCTCACCGGGGAAGAGCGATTGCTACTTGGTATTGAAAGCTTGCTGGGAGGTTTCGAGGCGCCGGCCTGGTCGCCGGACGGGCGCTATATCGCCTTGCAATACGGACTGCCTGGCAATGCGGATATTTACATTATCAATTTGGCGGATGGCACAACGGTCAACGTCAGCCAACTGTCGGGGCATGATTCTGCGATCTCCTGGTCCCCCGATTCACAATATTTGATCTTCACAAATCTCTCCGAAGATGGCATGATGTACAGGCTATACATCACAAGTCCAACAGGTGGGGCTCGACCACTTCTGATGGAATACGGGAATAGCCTCGGCCATTGGGCGCGAAGCTCCCCAATCAGCGAGTGATGTGCACGGATGGCGTTGCATCCCGGACCCATAGAGATGATATAGATTTCACAAATGCAGTCTCGATCGAACACCTGTTAGGATTATTCCATCAAGTTCCTGGGCTTGCGTCGAGTACGTTTGACTTGCGCCCGATGTCGTTTATCTTGCAAACGACGTTTGCGAGCCGATCGGCTGGGAGTCATCTTCTTACGCGATTTGGGTTTGCGAGCAGCATCTTGTACGAGCTCCACCAAACGATCGATCGCATCCTGGCGGTTGCGGGTTTGCGTGCGGAAACGACGGGCATTGATAATCAAAATGCCTTCGTTGTTGATCCGGTTACCGGCCAGTCGAAACAAACGCGCACGCACATCCTCCGGCAATGAAGGAGACTCACAAACATCGAAACGCAGTTGCACCGCTGTGGCAACACGATTGACATTCTGCCCACCCGGTCCGGCCGCGCGGACAAAAGCAAAGTGCAATTCGTTTTCGTCGATTGCGATATCTTGGGTCACAGAGATCATGGGGTAAGCATACTCAAAGCGGCAGCAGGTTTCAAGGGTGTTGTCCTGGGACTTCGCTGTTCGAGCGCTGAAAATCAGCAAGAGGCTGTCCAGACAGGACAGCCTCCTTTACTTGATCATTGTTGTTATTCTTTGCGTGAAATCAATCTTCGCGCAAAGTAAAACTGCCTGATCCGCCCTTGTACGTGATCTCGATGCTAAACTCGGAATCATCGTAGTTCTCGGATTCCCAGGTTCCGGTATCGTCATCGTCATCGCCGCCACCGCTGACCAGTGTATACCCATCAGGAACACGAACACTCCCTGATCCGCTGTTACGCACGACAAGACGAACGCCTGCGCCAACGGGCACAGTTATGGTCGTGCTTCCAGAACCGCCATCGATATCGAGCCCGGCTTGTGCAGTACCCGTAAATGATATCTTGAATGAGCCCGAATTCACATCGATTTTGGCATCGAATTTAGCCTCATCTGCGATTTCGGCCGTGAAAGAACCCGAGGCGCCATCGAGGCGAACATCGTAGCTTTCTGTACTGGGCGGTAGTGTTAGGCGGGTGCTCCCCGAGCCGCAATTAATATCGAAGCGTTCCAAAATCATGCTTTCCAAATCCAGTCGCACCGATCCAGACCCACCATCGACTCGGAGATCGACGGGGATTTGTGGGCTTAATCCAATCTCCCACCGTGCGTCATTCCCAAGCGTACCTACCCAATCAAAAACCGAAGTCGAACCGCGAGGCTTTAGTCCGACGACCTTGTTGTTCGTGCCGTGTACTTGGAAGGACACATCCTCCAGGGTATCCAACTCTGCCTCAATCAACGCATCCGAATCCTCCAGAACCCCAATCGTCGTCGAGTAGTGGGTCAGTTCCAGATCGATGCGGGCTGTAGTCGCATCGTCCAGTGGTTCACTGAAGTTGAGTGTCTTTAATTCGGGTCCCAAATCGATATCGAGATTCGGAGCCATCACCAGCAGCAACACGACGAATGCCACAACGCCGAGGCCAATCAGCACTCCCAATATTGGCGAACGACGCCCAAACATCAAATCCAGGCCAACGGCGATTAAAACAACCGGCCACAAACGTAATAAAAAAGCCAGACTAAACGATTCGATGATGCCAACATTCGCCATAAGCCAGACTATACCCACGCCGATCAATAACAACGGCCAGAAAAATGATCGATGCGGTTGATTACGCTTCTCGTCTTGCATGTTTCCCTCCTTGGTTCATTCGCCACCAATTACCTAATATTTTGTTCCTCATGCCTTACGCATGTCTCTTCCTCCCTCCCGACAGTGAAGGAATCGGGGGGAGCATTTCATACGATCTCGATCTCACCCACCTCGAATTCCGGAGATGGAAATTTCATATCCAGTCCTTCGAGCGTCTCGACGATCACCGTGCCGATAACCAGATTGCGGTACCATTTGCGATTTGCAGGGATCAGATACCACGGCGCCCAGGGTGTGCTCGTTTTCGACAACACTGCTTCATAGGCTTGCATGTAATCAGGCCAGAGCTTACGCTCGTTCAGATCGTCCGGGTTGAATTTCCAGCGTTTGCTGGGTTCGTCCAAACGAGCCTGCATCCGCTCTTTCTGCTCCTCGAGATCGATGTGCAGATAAAATTTTAACAGCGTGGTGCCTTCTTCGGCCAGCATTTGTTCGAATGCGTTGATCTGATCGAAACGCTTGGACCAGATCGCTTCGGGCACCAAGTTGTGTACGCGCACCACCAGTATGTCCTCATAATGACTGCGGTTGAAAATCACAATCTCCCCTCTACCGGGAACGTGCCGATGCACTCGCCAGAGATAATCGTGACTCAATTCCTGCGCCGTGGGCTTCTTGAAATTCGCCACCTTTACACCCTGGGGATTGACGCCATCGAAGACGTGCCGGATGACGCCATCCTTGCCACCCGTATCCATCGCCTGGAGCACGATAAGGATCTTATGCTTGCCCTGGGCATATAATAATTCCTGGAGTTCTTCCAATCGTGCAGTCACTGATTGGATTTTTTCTCGTCCCTCATCTTTTTCGATCGTGAATACGCTTTTATCCCCGGGATCCCACTGACGCAGATCCACCTTGCTTCCCGGCTTGATTTTGTATCGATCGGTAGAACGCTTCTCTCCCATTTGTCCTCCAGTCTCCCGGTCACACACTTCACGCTGACTTGCTGTGTATACAAGAGAGCTCCGTAAGGGCACACGCTGATGATCGTACGATTCTCTATACGTGAGGCGACCAGAAACGGTTTCAAGAAAATTTCCACTTCAGGATCGAATGATAATCTCCTGCAAGTTTTTCCAGGTGCTTTCGGAATACCAGATGTTTGAAAATTCCTGAATCGATCCTTCCTCCTTCGCCCGCATTGAATCCAAAATGGGACCGCGTAAAAGGCGTTTGATGGACCTGAACGAGACGACATCCTTGTTGGCAAAATTATGGGCGATGATTTCCGCGTCTTGCATCAAGCGATCGCGGCTCGTGATTTGATCGACAAGGCGCATTTCCAGGGCTTCGTCTGCCGGGTACATATCCCCGGTAAGCAGCATCCGCTCCGCATTCCGTTGGCCCACACAGGTGCGCAGCATTTCCACGCACCCCGAGAATATAGAGGCGCCAAAAGTGATTTCGTTCAACGAAAGCTTTGCTCTACCTTGTACCATGAGACGGTAATCACACGCCAAAGTGAGCATACATCCAGCAGCAATTGCATGTCCATTGATCGCGGCGATGACAGGTTTTGGATAGAGATAAAGGTTCGAGTAGAGATCGGTGAATTTGGTTAAGAACAGATTAAACGCTTCCTGCCGGTAACCGAGTAAAGAAGGGATATCGAACCCAAAGGAAAAGAACTTGCTATAACCGGTCAGGATCACAGCTTTTACATCCGGGTCTCTTTCCAACTGCAGGAATACATCCTGCAGTTCTTCGACCATGGGCTCGTGTAAAGCATTGACCTTGCTTCTACGCAATGTAATCGTCGTGATGCCCTGTGTAGTAGAGATTTCCAAGTACTCCATATTCTCATCCCCTCACTTGTCGCACTCGAACTCACTACCATTCTACCCTGCAGTAGTGTGATTGTTCAAAAGCAATCATGCCTGGATTCGTGTTTTCATCGAGATGTATAAAGATATTTGGAATATATTGTGTTATAAGATGATATTTATCCCGATATTGATCGGTGACGATACGATGATCGTGAAGAGGTAGATACATACCTGAGCGGTCGCCCTTCGCTCCTTGAAGCCAAATCAAAGACCCGCAGCGATGTCGTCCTGGAATGGCTCCGCTGATTTTTCAGCGCCTGCTATATTTCGAGAGTAAAGAAAAACCCTCCTGGGCAGCAAGATACTCCCAAGAGGGTTGGACGGTTCTTTGACCGTTTTCAGCAATAGCGCCGATCAGGCAGCAACTTCCTTTTCCATTTTTGTTTCGTACTTCCCATAACGGGCGAGGCCGTTCATCTTCGCACGGTGATGATAGACTTTCTGTGCTGTGGGGACGTTATCCACTTTACCGGACCAGGCTTTCAGTGCCGGTGCCTGCAGGGCGCGGCCATAGGAGAAGCTGAGTTCCCAGGGGAATGTACCCATGGCGTTCATGGCGTTCAGATTCTCGGTCGCTTGCTCGGCGGTTTGTCCACCGGAGAGGAATACGATCCCGGGCACCGCGGCCGGGACGGTTCGCAGGAAGGTTCGTACGGTGGCTTCGGCGATTTCCTCAGGGCTGGCTTGCTTCTGACAACCCTTGCCGGAAATGACCATGTTGGGTTTCAGCAGAGTTCCTTCCAAGAAAACACCCATTTCGAACAAGGCGTCGTACATGCGGCTCAGTGTCTCCGTGGTAACCTGCTCACAGCGCTCGAGGTCGTGGTCGCCGTCCATCAGGACTTCCGGCTCCACGATGGGGACCACACCAGCTTCCTGGCACAGTGCGGCATAGCGCGCCAGGGCCTGCCCATTGGCGTTCATACATGTCACCGTCGGAATTCCATCCCCGATGGTGATTACGGCTCGCCATTTGGCGAACTTGGCTCCCAACTTGGCGTATTCCGCCAGGCGGTCCCGCAAGCCGTCCAGGCCTTCGGTGACTCGCTCATTGGGAAAACCAGCCATCAGCTTGGCACCCGTATCCACCTTGATCCCGGGTAGCGTGCCTTGCCTGGACAGTACTTCCGGGAATGGGACACCGTCGCTCCTGCTTTGACGGATGGTTTCATCGTAAAGGATCACACCACTGATATAATCCGCCGCACCTTCCGTCGTGAACAACATCTCACGATAAGCGCGGCGATTTTCCTCTGTGGATTCCACGCTGATACTATCGAAACGCTTCTTGATCGTCCCTGTACTTTCATCAGCAGCGAGGATACCCTTTCCCTCGGCAACAAGTGCCCGTGCTACGGATTGCAGATCTTGCTTTGACATATATCGAACCTCCAAATAATCTCACAGAAATGCCACACAGTTATGGATCATTTCGTGTGGAAAAGTACAACGTTGGGCCAATCGAGTTAACACTTGCCCGCGCCAATGGTTTCCTCACTGGCTTTTCTTCGGATATTCGAAGAACACTATTTCACCACTGTCCCGGGAAATCTCGTGCCACGCGGCTTCATCGAAATCGATACACACGATTCCGCTCGTTGGCAAATTGTCGAGATCGAAATCCGAGAGATAATTTACCAGACCCGTCATGCCCGGATTATGACCAAAGAGCATCACTTCGTGATAGCGATCATCGATGTCTCGAACGATCTCGAGCAAATCTACCAGACTGGCATCGTAGATACCCGCAAGCGTGATAATTTCTTCCAGCGGATACCCGATTTCCTCAGCGATGATTTTAGCACTTTTTCGCGCTCTTTTTGCGGGACTTGCGAAAATCATTTCCGGCCTTATGCCCCGCCTGGCAAGCAGCTTACCCATGAAAGGCGCATCGCTCTTACCGCGCTTGTTTAAAGGCCTTTCGAAATCCGATAAGCTGTGGTTATTCCAACTGGATTTTGAGTGTCGAACCAGATAAAGTCTTTTCACGAAGGATATTGCTTCCCATTAGCAAATGGATGCGATCCATTAAAGCGGGATGGCTAAATACTTTCGATCTCACCTTCCAACGCATCGAGTTGTTCAAGTACCGATTCGAGTCCTTTATCGATCTCCTTCAATTGTTCCTCTTCGTGCAAAACAAAGCGCCGATAGGGCGCCAGCGCCTCCCGCAATCTCCCGATCGACTGTTCCAATTCTCGCTCGAAGCTTTCACGCAGTACGCGTCCAAGCTTTGCACGCAGTTCCCGAACTTTCGTACGCAATTCATTTTTCGCTCGACCGCGCCGAAACGGGATGATTGCGAATCCCAATATGCCCAGCACGCTGGCTGCGATGATCCCCGTCGCGTCGGCCGTCGCACCTACCAAAAGCGCATTGAGAATAATTCCCAAACCCACGGCACCTACCTCCACCAATCCCATCATGGCGATCGATTCCTGCACCGTTGTTACCAATCTCGCCGCTTCGGTTTGCTTATCAAAGCTTTTAATCACGCGGTCGGCTTTGACACCGATATTATCCAGCAGCTGCCGGCGATTGTAGGCAAAGCCACCGGATGCCTCTTCGGCAGCCGCACGGAGCGTGTCCGTTTCACGACGCCGGTTTAATTCCTCGGCCATTAAGCGCCACTGCCGAATCTCTCGTTCGACCAACCAATCGACGATCTCCTGAACATCATCGGCGATATGATTTGGCGTTTCCCCGACCACATCGTCCTCGAAGGCCTGGCGTAAATGTCCCCCGCGCAGCATATCCCGGACTTTTAACAGCCGCATTCTATCGTCGATAAACTCCTCGCCGCGCAAACGCATTTCCAGCAGCTTGTTATCGATACTGAGCAAATGACGTTCGAACTCGGCGTCGGTATCCTGCGCATAAAGTTTCAGATGGCGCTCGACTTTATCCAGCACCTGGACATCTTCGGCGAGAATTTCCAGGCGTGAATCAGCAAGCTCGTCATATTGACGACCAATTTTCCGCGCCACGCCCAGCGGGCTGAGAAGCTTCAAACGGATGCGGTCCGTCTGCGTCAGGCTCTCCAGCAGGTATTTTCGAAAATCCTTGAATTGATCACTTTTCGCTACATGCGCGGGCAAATCTTCCGGATTCGTGGCTTCGAGTGCATGCCGCGCCGAGAAGGAAAATAAATTCGGTGAGAACTTCAATAATTCCTGTACCCGATCACGCACAAAATCACGCACCTCTTCGATCGATTCTTGATCGTCGAGAATATCGATTTTATTGATCACCACGACGACTTTCTTACCCCATTCCTGGATGTGTTCCATGAAAGCTCGTTCGCTTTCGGTAAAGGGGCGATCCGCTGAGGTGACGAAAATCACCAGATCGCTGCGGGGAATAAAATCCCGGACGATGGATTCATGATGTCGCAGCACGGCGTTCGTGCCCGGTGTGTCGACGATGTTGACTTCGCGCAAGAACTCTGCCGGGTAGCGCACCACACGCACATCCTTGGCGACAAATTCAGGGGAACTTTCCTCACCGTAGCGTACGACATAAATCCGGTCGGTGGTCGGCGTGACGCCCTGCGGCAAGTACGCTTTCCCCAGTAAAGCGTTGATCAGCGCCGATTTCCCGCTATTGAATTCACCCACAACCACGAGCAAGAACAGTTCATCCAATTGCTGCAACGCCTGCTGCAAATGCTCCATATCTGTCGGGGCCGTCTCCCAATCTCGAAGCAAATCGATAAGCTGCTCGATTTGCGTTCGTTCGGCTTCCCAGAGTTTGGTTTGACGATCATCCAATAGCGTCGGGAACGTCATCGGTTGCTCCTAGAAAGGTTGAACAGAATATACGCAGCGACTCGAATTCATACTCGCAAACACATCTTTGCACTCCGGCCGATTCAATGCAGGCAATGATGCGGTCCGTCGATTTTCGCAGGTATATAACCATACACATATCGCTTCCATGCCCCCTATACGGGCGAACCACTCTCGAGGATCAAAGTCAGTGCCCTTGCGAGTTGGTGTTGCCCAGCCTGTAGATACAATTCTAACCGATGCGCAAGCTCCCGTTCTGTGCATACAGCTTCGATCCATGTATCCTTTTCGGGATCATTATAATTTGATATCTATGCGTCTTCCCTCCAGCAATTTCAGCATACGATTGAAGACTCACGCATCCCAACCAAACTGAACGGCTCTTCGCAAATATAACGTCTCGTTATTGATGCTCTCGATTATTCTTACCCCATTCCTTACGGCAGAAGCCGCAATTGATAATACGCAGGTTGCCAGGTATGGCGAGCAGTGGCGATGACAATCAAGACCGCTTCGTCGTATTCATCCCCGATTGAGAACTCAAATTGGAGGGATTGATCCTCGTCCAGTGTCAGCTCACGGATGCGCGTCTCACGCCCTGTTTCGATTAAAACAAGTCGATACGTCTGAGGCAGTTGATTGTAGAGATGCACGAAACCGGCTGCATCCCAACCTCCATCCCCGGATTCAAAATCCGTTTGATAATCGACCGCCTCGATGGAAAGATCGTCCAACAGCAACCCATCTCCGTTAACCGCCGCGTCAGTGATGTATTCGAAACGCAGTAAAATCTCTTCTCCAGCGAACGCGGAAAGATCGACGCTTTCCTGGATCCAGGCAGGGATTTGATCACTACCACTGTAACCGGTGTATCCCCATCCGTACGAGTTGCCAGTAGGATTGGTATCCGTTCCGAACGGCGTGGTAATAAACTGCCAGGTCTCTCCACCATCATCAGACGCCAGTAAATACAAGTAATCCCAATCCTCTTCGATGTCGTACCAGACCCAATAATCGAAGGTAATTTCCCCACTCACGTCCGTGAAATCAAACGCGCGCGTCAACGTCATGTCGGATGTATCACCGCGATTCGACCAGAAGGCAAAATCACCTGAGTGAGGGACTTCGGGAACGACCTGAATGCTCTGCAGTCCCTCGAACTCGGCCGTGTGGTTGCCCGTGCAGGCAAATTGAATGTAATCAATGCCGTATTGATATACAGTCTCAGTTTGTTCGTTGAAAGGGCATTCGAAGAAGGAGGTAGCCGCCTGGGGCTCGGGTGGATCGTAGGACCGGAAGCTGAACTTTCCATCCGAAAGGTCCGGATCGTTCAACCACATTGCGGTAGCCCAGTCCGCGGACAAATCATCTGCGCCAATTGGCTCGCCGGATTGTGGATCGGAGGCGTTAATAGATTGCAGGACTTGATCGATCGAATCCAATCCATTGGCAGGATGCGCGATCAACGCCTGTGTGGTTTCTTTTCCAAAACGATCCATGAAGTAGGTAACGAACAGAAAGGCCTGACCGTAGTGTGCGGAACTTTCATCTCCGCTCGGCCAATATTCGAGCGTCTTATCAGTATCGCTTGCGAAGGTGTACTCGGACCCACCTGTGTTATAGCCATTCAACAGCATGGCATACTCCGAGAATCCTTCGTTCAACCAGGTGCTCTCATTGCTGTCCCGGTACCAATGGATCATGTGCTGGAATTCGTGTGCCAGAACACCATAAGTGAACTCTTCCCACAGATAGACGTTGTCGGCACTGATGTAAAAAATCTCATGGGCATTTGAATAGGGATGGACCAGGGGTGAATATTCATCAATCGAGCCATACAGCCCGGCGATAGAGTAACCCAGACCACGTGCAAAAAGAATGTAAAGATGGGCATCCCCGTCCACGCCTGGAGACCACTCCTCGCCGAAGAATTCGCGATCCGTCGGGTAAATCTCATATTCAAATGTATCCACGAGCTCTACGGCATCTTCATAGTCATACTCGACACCTTGTTCAACCCAGAAGTAAACGTGATCGGTTGCGTATGCCATTTCAGCCGTAATCTCGAAACTCTCCCCATTGTTGTTGTCTGTGATCCAGAAGGTTTCCGTCGCACCCACCCTGATCGGGCTGGCCGATTCGCTGAGGACATGCGGGATATTGGCGACACCCCGAAAGCGTTCCGCAAGTGATCGCGGATCGCTTACCGGCACGATCGTTTCAGCCAAACCGGCTCGCATTTCCCACGCCAGGTCCATGTCGACATCCGCCTGCTTCAAGGACTCATAAATATCCGATAAGGGAATTTCGGCGGACTCGATGGCGTCCCCGGCCGGTCGATCCGTCGCAGTGCTTTGCGTCACCAGACCAGAAGATAAAACCTCATCGAAGGCATCATCAATAAACGAGAAAATGAAAATACCGACAGCGACGCAGAGACAAACTGCCAGTGTCGCGACCAGGCCAATAGAGAACCACATCGCCTTTTTTTGCTCATCCGTTGACATGAACATACTCCCCAAGTTTGGTATTCAGGATTATATCGGATTATCGAGGTTGGCGACGGGCGAGGGTTTTATCAT
>DAOUEK010000012.1:0-24958 GCA_034430425.1 Anaerolineales bacterium
GACGATGGCATGTCATATGGGGATTATGTTGAACAATTAACCTATCTGCTTTTTCTAAAGATGGACTATGAGAATATTACTTTATTGGGAAAAAGCAGCTCTGTGCCTGAAGAATACTCATGGGCACGTCTACTTGAGAAACATGGAGAAGACCTAGAACGTCATTATCGTGATATTTTGGACATACTGGGTCGTGGCGCTGGGTTGATACCAGTAATATTCCGCAAAGCACAGAACAAAATTCAAGATCCGGCAAAACTACGTCGACTTATTGAACTGATCAATGCTGAAACCTGGATTGGCTTAGACATCGATATAAAGGGCGAGATTTACGAAGGCTTATTAGAGAAGAACGCTCAAGACATAAAAACCGGCGCTGGTCAATACTTCACACCTAGATCACTCATCAAGGCAATCGTGGATGTAATACACCCAACTCCTGGAGAGCGTATTTGCGATCCCGCATGTGGTACGGGCGGCTTCCTTCTGGCGACACATGATTATATTGCTGGGAAGTATGGACCTCTCGATCGTGACCAATGGGAGCATTTACGCCATCAGATGCTACATGGAACCGAGATTGTAGATAACACCGCCCGGTTGTGTGTAATGAACTTATATCTACATGGAATTGGAACAAATGGAAACAAAAGCCCTATACGTGTAGAAGACAGCCTTGCTTTACATCCAGGCGAGTACTATGACTTGGTCCTCACCAATCCTCCCTTCGGCAGGAAAAGCAGCGTGACATATATAACCGAAGAAGGTGAGCTCAAGCGTGAAGCGCAAACTATTGTGCGAGAGGATTTCTGGACCTCAACGACTAATAAACAGTTGAACTTTGTCCAGCATGTGAAAAGCATACTCGGGATCAATGGACGAGCGGCAGTTGTTGTACCCGACAATGTTCTCTTCGAGGGTGGGGCGGGGGAAATTGTGCGTCGCAAGTTATTACACGAATGTGATGTTCACACCCTAATTCGACTTCCTACAGGGATTTTTTATGCTCAAGGTGTGAAAGCGAATGTACTCTTCTTCGATCGGAAGCCAGCAAGTGAAACCCCATGGACGAAGACTCTTTGGATCTACGATTTCCGTACAAATCAACATTTTACCCTTAAGCAAAACCCACTTGCTCGAGAAGATCTCGATGAATTCGTCGAGTGCTACAATCCCGAGAACCGTCACAAACGTACTCCAACATTTTCCGAGAAGAACCCAGATGGACGCTGGCGAGCTTTCATGTATAACGAACTTATTGCCCGTGATAAAGTAAATTTGGATATCTTTTGGTTGCGGGACGAGGCACTCGAGGAAACAGACAACCTGCCTGACCCTGAGATACTAGCTACAGAGATTGTTGAGGATCTTCAAGCAGCGATTGAACAATTCAGTGGCATCTTGAATGAGCTGGATGAAGAAGATTAATCCTCTATTTGACCTATATATTCTAAATAGTCAATAAGGAATAATCTCGAGAACTGTTCTGATTTTTCAGCCAGGAAACATAGTAACTTATTACGATTATTGAATGTTTTCCCCCCTAATAAGTACGGCCAATTACTTTGATACTTTTCTATCGAGAGTTAAATAAAGCATAAGATGGCGATTCGGCCATCTTATGCTTTAAGTGACAAAACAACCCTGGAGGAATCAGACCTTTCCTATCCAGGCCCGATTGGATCCTTGCCTCGAGGTTCTAGGAGATCCTTGGTGATCCAGGGATCAAATCCATGTCGTATTGCAGGTGATATAATTTTATTTGTCCCTTTGTGGGATAAAGGCTGCCCCGTTTGAGACAGTGAGCAACCACTCTTCCCCTAACGGAGGGTTAGTTGAGCGGCCGTAAAAGAGTGGGCCTATCCACGTCAGGTATCCTAACGACCTGGCTGAGGCTGACTGCGGGGCGGCCTTTTCTTTTTTCCCAATTCCACAAGCGACCCTCCAGACAGACGAGCGTCCAGATCGGCACCCCGACGGCACCCGGAGATATCTTCGTACCGCTGCTTCCTCTCGGACCTGACGGAATTGGAAGGTCTCCGCCGCGTCGGACCCATCCGGACGCTCCTTGTGAGCATACCCTTCCCCCGAACGACTGTCAACGTTTGCGCACCAAAATATTGCCGCAGCAGGTCGGAATCAAACGACACCGCCGTAGCGGTGTCGACTGGCGGAGAGGGTGGGATTCGAACCCACGGAGCCTTGCGGCTCACGCGCTCTCCAGGCGCGCGCGTTAGGCCGGACTACGCAACCTCTCCATGCAAGGAACTGATCTGTTGTCGCAATTACGGTCGTGATTATATCATGTCGCCATTATCGATTGGGAAGTCGCAAGACCCAAAGATTGCGGTCTTCTGCTGAAAGGTAGACCATCTGTCGACCATCAGGAGAGATCTGCCAATCATTGTTCGCAATCGAAATCGAGGTGAGTTGCGGGTACGTGAGCTGAAGCGCCTCCCCCGTGGACGCATCGACCTGCCAGAGAGAGATACCCGGTGCATCCATTTCCAGCGGGATCACCACGAGCATATCATCATAACGCCAGCGGTATGCCCCAAAGATGTCGAGTATGATCCCCGGCGATCCATCCGTGGGAACAACCCACAATCCGTTGGCTTCCAGATCGGAGGATAAAGCGATGTAGAAGACGATATAGCTGCCTCCGGGTGACAAGAGCGCGCTGCGCGGTCGTTCAGCTTCCATCACCAAGCGTGCGGCGCTCGTTTCAAGATCGACATGCCAGATCCCCGAAGGCATGGATGGACCGAACCTTCCGGTTACGTAGATTCCTTTTTCACCCACGTCCCAACCGATCAAATATCCGCCATTTACCGTGATCACGTCGTGGGCGTTTTTCCCATCGAAATCTGCCACCCAGATTGTGCTTTGCCGCACATCCGGATAACGGATACTGCGTGATCCGACCGCCCATGAGATAAATCGGCCACTCGGAGAGAAGGTAACAATGCGATCCTCGCTGGGCACAACCCAACGCCTGCTATCCGCCCAGCGCTCGACATACACCCGGCCGGCCTCCGGGTAAGCAACCAGAGTCCTCGATCTGGAGTACACGCCCACCTGGTCGTTGACGATTGTACTCTCGCCGCCGGCAACCGGTATGCCGTACAATCCGGCGGAAGCATATTCCCCGGGTTTATCGAGGAACAGCACCCACTGCGAATCCTGCGACCACATCGGAAGGGAGCAACAGCCCCCCTCGGTAAGCTGGATCGGCTGAGGATCGGCAGGCGTCGGCTCGATGGGCAAGAATGGGGTAGCCGTTTCCGAGACGATTTCCTCGGGGAGACTCTCCGGCAAGCTCACCGGTCTCGCCAATCCTTTCGGCATATTCCACGAGGGGAGTCGAATTGAAGTCGGCACACTGGTGTTATGCGCACAAGCAGCGAGTATTATCGCCGAAAGAAGGAATCCGAGTCGCAGTTTCACGCTCTACCCCTCACCAATCCGGCGGCCAGGCCTCCTGATAATCATTCAGGAGGGGATAGCCAAATCGAGTATCCGGTTGGTCCAGCATATTTTGCCACTTGCGAGGATTTTCCATATCCATCTCGAAGATATGAGGTGAACCACCGATCAAGGCAAGCCGTTCCCAATCCGCATCGATTAGCAAGAGTGGATTATAAGCGCGGGTATGACTTATCGAACGGATTTCCAAATGGATATGGGGTCTCGAAGCGCAGGTCAGGTCCGGATCACCCACTTGGCCGACCACCTGTCCCTGTACGACTTTCTCACCCTTTTTAAGGTGAGACCGCACCAACAAATGCCCGTAGAAGGATGCGTAGCCATTGTCGTGGTTGATCATCAAGTTATGAGGCGCTGCGCCATGCCAGCTGTCCACGCTGTAGACCGTGCCATCACCAATCGCCAGGATGGGCGTCCCACAAGGTGCGGCGATGTCTACTCCGAAGTGAAGGCCCTGTCCCGCAACGTATGTTGAATTTCGAAAGCGATAAGCGAAGTCTGTATTGCCGTATCCCTGAATAAAATACCAGCTATCCGGTCCCGGCTCACCGGCGAATGGAAGGATGAACGGCGGATCTTCCTGCTGCGCGGTGGATCCACTTTGCGCGTCGAAAAAGCTGATTCCCCCGATCGCTGCGACGATTACAACCAACAGCAGCCCCCGGAAGAACCACACCGGATTACCGCGTCGTTTTTTCCCGTTTATAATTCGTTGATTATCCATCTGGCATCAACTCGGCTGGCTTTCTTGGTGGAAACAACGCATCCAAAACGTCCGGCGCGTATTTCGCCACGCAGTCAGAGGAGAGCCCATTGTGTTTACAAATCTCCGCATAGAAATCGGCACTCTTTCTCTTGCTGCGTTTCTGCGTTTCCACATTCAACGCCCATAGGCCAAATTTCTGAGACCATCCTCGCTCCCACTCAAAATTATCGACCAGGGACCAGTGAAAATATCCCCGCACGGGCCAGCTAAAGTTCACCGCTCGCCAGACCTTATGGACGTGCAAGGCGAGATAACGCCTGCGAAAATCGTCCTTCGCATCCTCCGTACCGTTTTCTGTTATGTAAACGGGCGTATTATAGCGCATTGTCCAACGCAGGGCATCCCAGAGACCTGCCGGGGCGTTGGCGATATAGGCGTTCGGACTGATATCGGCTCCCTCGGGAAAAGACCCGGCTTCGAAGGCTTTCCTGGGCCGAAAAAGATTGAAAGAAGAGTGCTCTGTCGTGTAGTAGTTCAAACCAAAGAAGTCCTGTGTTCGCGCTGCATGCGGCAGATTCAAACGAGTAGATAAAAACCGGACACTTCCATCGGACAAAGCCTGAGGAAACAAATTGTTGAACGATCTGTGCTTCATCCGGGCAATCCAACTATCCAGCGGATTGCGAGGGTTCATCGGTCGGAAACCACGAAAGTGATGCGCCACACCAACCAGGCTATTGGGAAACAAATCATGGATGGTCTCGTATGCCGCCACATGCGCATTAATGATGTTTGTGATCACCGCAGGAAGTATTCGCAGTCTCCGATCTCCAGGTGGCCAAACTCCTTGCAGGTATCCGAAATACAGGAAAGCATTCGGTTCGTTGATCGTTATCCATAATTCAACCAAGTCTCCCAACACTTTAACAACCTTGCGTGTGTAACGCTTGAAATGGCGTACGACTACGGGATGGTGCCAGCCTCCACGATCCTGAATCCACTGCGGAGTGGAAAAATGATGCAGTGTCACCATGGGTTTCAAACCCCGATCGAGTGCACCTTTGATGATCTCTCGATAATAGGCTAGCGCATCATCATCCCAGAGTGCCGGATTGGGTTCGATGCGGCTCCACTCGATCGAAAGACGATGCGCATTTTGGCCCCCTTCGGCTGCCCGGTCGAAATCCTCCCGCCATCTTCCGGACCACCATTCACAGGCTTTCCCCGACCGTTGGTTCTGATCGATACGGCCTCCTTGATGCTCCCAGGCCCACCAATCATTATTGCGGTTATCGCCTTCGACCTGATGCGACGAAGTCGCAGTGCCCCATAAGAAGCTGCGTGGAAAATGATAGGTGGCTCTTATCATGCCTTCCTCAAGAACAAGATCAAAGTGCTCGAATCATCGATCGATATCGGTTTGGTAACCGGCAACATTGTAGTCTTGACTTGGTTTTCCGCCAAGTTCGATTGGTGAAAGCAGCTTTAGGTCGTTCATTTACGGTCGTCAAATTGGAGACGGGATACGAAGAGAAGAAAAGTGGCTGTAATCTTCACGGGACGATACGAGCTTCGGCCATAACCTCGAAGTCTTCGATTCTTCCCCCAAAGCTATAAACAGTGCATTCAAACGCATCGGTTTCACCAAGCCGGGTTGTCGAGGCTCGCTCCCAGATTCGAAAACCGACTATATCACCAATCTGATCGAGCCCTATCAGCAGAAGTCGTATCCTTACTTCAGTTTCTTCATCCCCAGCAATCGTTTCAAGTTCGCCTCGCACCACGATACTCAAACCATCCGGTTCTAGCGTCTTTGAGGTGACGCGTACTTCCACATCCCGATAACGCAAATCAGCATCGTTTACCGGGACAGCACTAAGCATCGAAGCAACAGCAGAATCCATCTCTTCAGGAAATGACGGGAAGAAGCTCGCCAGTGGCATATGGCTATCCATCTGGAGGCGGTTCAATAATCCATAGGCCGCACGTTGATCCAACACCTCTCCATCATCGTCCATAAGATAGATCAAGCTGACCAGGCCTTCAACATCCTCCGCAGTATCGTTACGGATGTCCAGGAGGCACCACAATCCATTGGATGTCGTCGTGTAACAGCGAACAGGAGATAGTGTCATTGGAACCGGCGTTGGAGTAGGCAAGAGCTCATCGACAGGCTGCCCGCTTTCACCCGGAATGATTAACTCCATGCCGACGCTCAGAAATTGCGGATCGACACCGGGATTAGCAAGCAGAAGGTCTTCCAGGTCAACACCATATAATATTGCAATCCCGATCAAAGTCTGGTTCGATTGAACGACATGAACGAGCGGCGTTGGTGTCGGTCCAAGTGGGGCTTGAGAAGCGATAGTCGTTGCCCGAACATGGGCGGTCGGAGTGGTTGTGGGTTGATAGGGGCGCAACGTACTTGTTGCCATTGGCATGCTATCACCCGCGGACCCAGAACATGATGCGAGTATCATGGCCAAGATGAGTACGGTAATGCAACGACCTCTAACAGTCACAGTGTGAGGATTATACCAATGGGGGGTAGCGTTGTGCGAAGAAAAACGCTATGCTAGACTTCCTCCTAAAGACCGAGGAACAACACGTGGCGGATTCGACAAGTACAACGCTTACAGAAGCTATCGCAGCAGCACGAGCAGGGAATCGATCCGAAGCTCGAGAATTACTCGCCCGATTACTCCGAGCGGACTCATCGAATGTCGAGTATTGGATTTGGATGAGTGCGGTTGTGGAATCGCCTCGCGAACGAAAATACTGCCTTGAATCCGCCCTGAGACTCGATCCGACAAATCGTGCCGTCCTACGAGGTCTGGCGATTATCGGCGCAAGAAAACCCGATACGGCAGAACTCGCTTCCACAACGCAGACGCCTCGCAGGAAGTTCAAATTCGGTTTGGAGGAAATCGAAGAGCAAGCATCCGAGGAAGAACCCCAACCCACCCTCGAGATTACACAGAAACCAAAGCCGAAACCCCCTGCAGACCTGCCCTGGAAGACCATAGGAATAGCGGTCGCAGGCCTTGTATTCATTGGGGCAGTAATTCTCTTCTTGCCGCAGATAAAATCAACCATCCAATCGATCTTAGCAAAAGATTATTCTGGCACAGCCGCAGAACTGCCGCCAATCGGTGGAACGATGACCAGTACTTCCTTGCCCGGAACCTCTACGGCGACTCCCGTTCCCGCCGCAACGCGCGTCATGCGCACACCCATTCCCACCGAATTTGCAAGCACACCGTTGGCGTTACTGGTAGAGAACTCACCAACATCGACACCCATGATCGGTGTAACCCCACATGCCTACGAAGCCTATGATGCGGGCATCAGCGCCCTCATCAACGGAGACTACGAAGCCGCTTTACGTTACTTCGATCAAATCATCGAAAGCGAACCGAAAGCGGCGGATGTGCATTATTTCCGTGGAGAAGCGTTGCGGCTGAGCGGCAGCCCTGGCTCAGCGATATTGGCATACGATAGTGCTGTTAACGCTAACGAAGACTATACACCAGCCTACATCGGTCGGGCGCGGGCATTCCTGGCGAGAGATGAGGAAGCATACGCACTGGCCGATTACGACCGGGCCCTACACCGGGAACCATTTTTAACGGAAATTCACATCGATCTGGGAGAATATTACGCCTCCCGAAAACTCTGGCTAAAACTCGAAAGCACCATGCAGGCATCCATCGGAATGGGAGTGACCACACCCCGGATCTACATTTTCCTGAGCGAAGCGCAACTGAATCTCGGGAAATACAAAGAATCCTTGGATAATGCGTTGATAGGCAGCGCAGAAGATCCCTCCCTTCTGGAAGGTTACCTCGCCGTAGGACGCGCCTATGTATCTTGGGGCGTGAACAGCTTCGATACATCCTATTTTAGTGCTGCCCTTTGGCCGCTTCAGACTTACACCACCTACAGATCCGAAGATCATCGAGGCTGGGCAGCGCTTGCACGAGCACAAGTCGGCCAGGGCAATCTGGAAGAGGCGTTGGAAGCAGCGAACAAGTCTATTCAAATCAACGAAAAGCATGCACCAGCCTTTGTAGCTCGTGCGATCGTTTACCTGCGGCAAGGGAAATATCAGCAGGCATTGGATGATCTACTGCTCGCCAGTCGTTACGGCCAGGAGACCTACGATCTCCTCTTCCACCTCGCAGACGCGCATATCCATCTCGGGCATTACGAAGAAGCCATTAATGCAGCCACAGCGGCACAAACGACAACGAATGATGAGCCCATATTTATCAACGAACAGATAAAGATTGCCGAGGCGTACGCACTCATGGCTAGGATATTCGAATCCAACCCCGAAGCCATCAATGATGCGATCATGCGCTGGCGCTGGATCCTCGAACTGGAACACGTTCGTCCGGAAACATTAGAACTCGCTGAAACCCATCTCGCAGAGTTGCGCGGCGAAGGGCCGACACGTACGCCCACACAAACACCGACGTTATCATCAACAACACCCAACGTTTTGCCAAATGGCGATGCATCGCCGACACCGACGCCCTGATAAAAGATCCGACCGATGAGTTCGCCATGCTACACTTTTTCAACCGCTCCAGCAGACCCTTCCGATGAACGATAATGCGGATTCAAGAGCATGGCAGCAACACATCTGGTGGATCTTGGCCGTTGCCAGCCTTGCCACTCTCGGTCTGTGGCTGAGTCCTACAGCCGGATTTATCCCGCAATGGGATGCCATTCTGATCGGTGCAGCATTTATCGCCTTTCTGGCGAACTTCCCCATCCCGGTCGGCCAGGTGCAGATTAATTTTGCCCACGCCATCAGTCTAACTTTGGGAGTCGCACTCGGGCCAGGCGCCGCAGGCCTGGCGGTTCTGATCGGGCTTGCGATCGGTGAGACCTATCATGGTTTTCGGGAATACTTGCGCTCCGACAAGCCCGTGGATCTATGGCGAGAGTTCAAATCGTGGACGCTCAGTCTCAGCCGGCAACTACTGAGTATTTCCGGTGGATTCGAGGTTTACCTTTTACTTGGAGGAAGCCCGCTCGTTACAACCAATCAGCCACCATCTATTCTCTCCAGCACAGGACTGGGCATAGCCTTTACACTGGTGTTCATGTCTTTGCATTGGCTGGATCATCTCATTTTCGATTCACCCAGAGTGTCGATCCCCGATTTTCGCATTCCCCTTTTCGTCACGATGATCCCTGTTCCTTTCGGCATAATTAACGCTGCCGCATACATTACGCTGGGATTCCCGACCTTAATTCTTTACGGCACAATCATTGCCCTCTTCTCACCCGTCGTCAGTCGATTGGTCATTGCAGATCGCCATATCAATCGCAGAATTAAAGAGATATCTACGATCAGTAGTATCAGCCAGGCCATGCGTTCCAGTCTCGATCTGGACGATTTGCTGTCCACGATCTTTACGCAGGTTTCGCATCTCTTAAATGTAGATAATTTTTACATCGCTCTCCACGACCTCGACGAAGATTTAATCACCTATCCACTGGCGGTCCGAGACGGGGTCAATCAACAATGGCAGGCACGACCATTCATGGATCGTCTTACCGATCGAGTCATACTCCTTGGGTTGCCGATCCTCATCCCGCATGACGCGCCTCAGGCACTGCGCACAATGGGACTCCCCGAAATCGATAATGCACCTGAGGCCTGGCTTGGCGTACCCATCCTCAGTGTGGAGCGAACAATCGGCTGCCTGGCCGTCTTCCATACCGTAGAGCAAAATTCCTTCGAAAATCAAGATCTCGAAGTCCTCACAACCCTCGCAGGGCAGGCTGCCGTAGCGATCGAAAATGCTTTGTTGTACGAGCAAACACGAAATCGAGCCCAGGCGTTAGCCTCATTGAACGAAATCTCGGTGTCGATGAGTTCCACATTGGACCCCGAACGTGCGCTTGAATTGGTAAGTCAATCGATCATCCGTGTGGGTGGAGGCGAGAAATCCGCCATTTTCCTCTATGAGAAAGACCTGGGCGAATTGTTTCTCGCACATGGACTTAATCTCACAGATGCATTCATGAAAGCCTGGATGACCATCCCGCTGCAGGAAAAAGAACAAATTCAAGCCTTCATCCAGGAAAAACCTATCCTGGTTTCAGATGTGAAAACCTCCGATCTGTCGGAAACGGTAAAAGAACAATTTAAACAGGAGGGCATTCGAGCTTTCGCCGATTTTCCCCTGATCACACCATCCGGCACGATCGGACAGCTTTCTGTTTACTTTACAGAGCCCGAAACCCTCAAAGACGATCAAATTGAATTACTCAAGACTTTTGCTGCCCAGGCCGCTTTAGCTGTGGCAAATGCGCGAGCGCATGCCGCCACGGATCTCGCACTACGCAAGCAAGTCGATCAATTGGCCACATTGGAATCCATCGGCCTTGAAATGAATGCCACCCTCGATACAAAGGAACTCTTCGAAGCGATCTTGAAACATGCCGTCCGGATCTCCAATGCAACCCAGGGTAATCTCTCCATCTATGAACCAGAACAGCGCGCCTTACGGATCGTCGCCAAACGCACCAATCCAGACGTTTCTCCCAGCCTTGGAACCGGAGCGATTTTCAATATCAATGATGGCGCGCCAGGGATTGCTTACCGAACCGGGAAAATCTGCAATATCGCCGATGCAACCGAAGACCCAGACCATCTCAACTGGATTAACCGGGATACACGCAGCATCCTAAGCGTTCCAATAACACGTCAAAGTAATGTTCTCGGCGTCATCACAGTAGAGAATTCAAAGCCCTCAATTTTCAACACCGAACATGAAAAATTCCTTACCCAACTTGCCGCGCAGGCCGCTGTCGCCATTACCAACGCGATGCTTTATCAGCAGCTTGAGACCAGACTCCACGAACAATCTTTACTTTTCACAGCCAGCACATATATCGCATCGACACTTGACAGCGATGCGATTGCCATGGTGATTGCAGAAAGCATCTGCATCGCTTTAGAGAGCGACGGCGCAAAGGTCTCTCGCTGGAACCCAGAAGAGAATACACTCTCTCCTCAAGCAAGTCTTTGGAAAGGTACAGCCGAAAAATCAGGATCGGTCATTCAAAATGTAAACGAGATCGCTGTTATTGATACTTTCATCCGTGACTCTACGACGGGCCAGTGGACACTCCAGGATGCACCGAGTCCGGCTGCAAAAGTTTATTTATCCACGTTTCATGGAGCTTCAAGCATCCTGGTCATTCCGATCATCGCCGGAGATCAGACTTTGGGGATTATCGAGGTTTTCTCCGCCAATGAACGACTTTACATCGAAAATACGATCCGCACCGCGCAAACGATCGCCAGCCAGGCTGCGATTGCCTTCGAAAATGCAGAGTTGTTCCAACGCATCCGCGATAGTCACAACCGCCTTCTGGCGATTTTGAATTCCACGAGAGAATCAATGTTAATGGTCGACCCGCAGGGTAAGGTCATCCATGCCAATACCCAATTTGCATCGCAAGCGGGTTTGGTAATCGAGCATATGCTGGGTAAAAACCTGACGCATACAGACCTCGATATAGCTAAAACACTGGGCTTCGATCCCGGGGAACTACAGGATTTCATCATTCAACTTGAGCGAGGCGATGCCGATCGGGAGAAAGCCACCGTTTTCGAAAGCGCGAAATCCCCGCGACGCACGTATCAACGATCAATAACCCCTGTTCGTGATGCAAGCGGGCATTTAATCGGCTCGTTACTTGTTTTCCGAGATGTCACGGAAGAAAAGGAACTGGACGAAGCCCGGAAACAGCTGACGGAAATGATCGTCCATGATCTCCGCGGACCCCTGACCGCAATTCTGGGCAGTCTAAAACTACTCGAAGACACCATTCCCGCCAAGCCGCCATCTCCGGTCGCTCGTCAGGCGATTACCATCTCCCATCGCAGCGTACAGCAAATGCTCAATCTGGTTAACTCACTGCTCGATATTGCCAAACTCGAATCCGATGAAATCGATCTCAGCCTGGAAAACGTCTCGATTAAACAGGTATGCGAAGAGATGGTGGAAACTTACGTCCATGAGGCCAATGAAGCCGGGATCATCCTCGATTATTCCTGTGCCAAGAGGTTGCCAAAGATATCTGTCGACAAAGAAAAAATTCAACGTGTGATCGGCAATTTACTCGATAATGCTTTGAGATTCACGCCAACTGGTGGTCGAGTGGATTTGACGACTCAAAAATCCGAGCAAGGAATTCTCATCCAAGTAATTGATACCGGTCCTGGAGTCCCTGAAGAATTTCGGGAGCGGATTTTCGAACGATTCGGACAAGTACCGGGTCGAACAGGGAAACGTCGGGGGACAGGACTGGGACTCACATTTGCTCGTCTGGCTGTCGACGCCCATGGAGGCAGGATCTGGGTCGATGAAAATCCGAGAGGTGGAAGTATATTTTCCGTGTTCCTCCCCAACAAAATAATAGTGTGACACTAAAACCAAATTACATATCGAACAATCGCTCCGGTTTCCATTCGGTGTAGAACTTGCGGAATGCTGCCGTCTCGCCGATCAGTGTCTCTACCTCCTTTAATAATCTCGCAGCAGTGCCCGGATCACTTTCTCCCTTTCCTCTTGCTACCATTAATCCATCCAATCCGGAATCACATACATCGAGATCACCGCGCGCAATCAGCCAGGCAATTCCCTTGTGAACCGTGAATTCACGCTGCGCTGTTGCAGCAGCAAATTCCCAGATGTTGATCTTCCCCTCCTTTGTTCGAAGCGCAAATTTGACCATGCCTGTCAGGGTATTCAGGAACACATCAAGATCATCGTCAACACTGTCGGAAAACAGGTAGACTTTCTGTGGTGAAACAAGTTGAACGCCGTGATGCAACTCTTCCAGACCCGGTGGTGGTGTCCAGATGGCGATCGCCTCTGACGGAGACAATTCGTAGCGCGAGTATCCTTCCAGTTTCTGGCTTGCCCGGCCTTCACGCCAAACCTGAACGCCAGATCGTTGCAGCCGATCGATGGTTTCAAACGGATTCGCATCCATTCTATGATCGACAAACGCCATGTGGCGGGATTTTCTCTCAATGACTGGCGCTTCGGCTTCACGACTTCGATCGGCAACCCAGGTTAACTGCACTTCTCTCAACCCGCGATATTCCGTCGCTCGAAGATGGTAGGCCAAATCAAATATCCCCTGAGGGATATGTTCCGACGCGCCACCCCACCAGATAACCCGCTGGGTTCCTCCCTCCTCATCGCCCACTTTAAGTACAAGATGTTCCCGCCCCCGACCGATTTGCTTCTTCTCCAGGATTTTTACATCTTTCGAAGCCAAAACAAGCTGCGGATTTCCCGGTCCAAATGGTGCCAAACGTTCCAGGTCATCTGCGAAATCCAGAGATAGATCATTCAAGTCCAGATAGGCGTCGATCGATACTTGCGGTTGGGTATCAATCGCCCGCATGTATTCAGCGACAGTCTCGCCCAATCGCCGGCGGAAGTCGGCGATACGAGAGGTCTCGATTGCCAGCCCGGCCGCCATCGGATGACCACCGAAACTCACCAGGATGGATATATGCGCTGAAATTGACGCCGATAAATCCACGCCTTCGATGGAACGAGCAGAGCCACGCGCAAATCCATCATCCTGAATGGACAAAATCAATGCAGGTCGGTGAAACTGCTCCACCAGTCGGCTGGCCACGATTCCAATCACCCCTGTGGGCCAATGCCGATGGGCGATAACCAGAGCGGCGTGGTCAAGCAATGAGGGATCATCCTCGATTTGCGCCAGCGCTGCCTGGGCTACTTGATCGCAAAGCAAACGGCGGCGGGCATTCAAACCTTCCAGCTCGGTGGCGAATATCTTGGCCTTTTTCTCATCCGTCGTGGTAAGGAAATCGACGATACTGTTGGCATCCGAAAGACGTCCAAGTGCGTTCAGTCGCGGTGCAAGGACAAAGGCGATCTGTTCTTCTGTGATATTTCCAGATGGAACCCCGGCGATATCCATCAAGGCCTGCAGACCCAATCGTGGCGAGTTGCGAAGACAGTCAAGCCCGCGTTTGAGCAGATAGCGCACGTCACCGTGTAACAAGGCCAGATCCGCTACAATCCCCAATGCAACCAGATCCAGCATGCTTGCAGCGTCGGGAATGTTGTTCACAGCGGAGCTCATTGCTTCGATCAGCTTATACGCCACGCCAACTCCGGGCAAATCGTGCAGCGGATGATTCTGCGAGAGCATCTTGGGATTAACAATAGCTACAGCATCCGGCAGGTTGTCCGGCAAATCGTGGTGGTCGGTGATGATTGTATCGACACCGCGCGATTTTGCAAAAGCGACGGCTTCGTGCGCCGAAATGCCCGTGTCACAGGTAAGCAGTAGAGAAATGTCCTGCTCGAAAAGTTGTGCCAATCGATCGACGTGGACGCCATGGGATTCTATTTGTCGCACGGGAATATAATGGGACACCCTGGCACCCGAAGCCCGCAGGGCTTCAACGAGCAGGGTTGTCGATGTCTGACCATCGACATCGAAATCCCCCCAAACGCAGATCGACTCCCCTGCCGCGATCGCCGTTTCCAGGCGGAGAACGGCGTCGCCGAGATTTGGGATTTCTTCTGCAGGCGCCGATTGATAATAAGCTGGATCGATGAAAGCTCGCGCCGCTTCGACACTCTGAATTCCGCGTCGCTGCAGTACCGCCGAAACCAGTGGATGACCGCCAACTGCGGCTTGAATCAAATCGCTGGATTCATACCCCTCGGGTTCAATCCACTTCGTATCCCCGAGCATTAGAACTCGATTTCCGCAATCTGGTCGAAGTCAAAATCTACGGCCACATCCACCTCAGCTTCGTCGTCCCAGGCCTGATACTCCCCGGCGCCAATCCCGCGCCCGCACAGTGATCGATATGGGCAATACGTGCAGCGAGCCGCTTCCGTCGTACGCTCGAAATCCTGTTCTTCCAGTCGACGGACCTCATCGACCAAAGTTATCAGGGTTACTCCATCTGCATCGTATTGTGACTTGGAATAGCTGAAGCGATGCGGTTCCTGGGGATAGTCGGAAAACCAATACATCATCTCGATCTGCTCCGGAAGTATGGGGCCTTGAAAACCTACATCCTGCGCTGTTCTGACAAGCAAATAGGGATAGACTTTCGATTGCAGCCGATCGACGAGGAATTCCGGTGATGGACGACGCCGGCTCGTCTTCCAATCCACAATCAATGCATGGTTGCCAGGATCGATCGCCAGTAAATCGTACTTTGCCTCGAGACGGCAATCCGCCAGCGGCGCGCTGACCAGGACCTCCGCACGATGCATACCAAGTGAATCCACGGTGGGATAGCGCAAGTAGTTCTCCCACCACCTTTGCAGATCGCCGCTCAATCCTTCTCCCAAAACATCTGCGGGGATTCCGAGGTTGTGTTGCTGAATCATGCGGTGAAAGATATTGCCCAGGCGAAGGAAACGCTCGCGTTCCGCTTCGGGCTCCGTTACATTGGCAGGCCAGGAAAGCCGCAAGATATAACGCAGTAAGAATCTACGACGGCAGTCGACGTAATCCTGTAAACTGGATTGGCTGAAAATGAAATCAACCGGCAGATTCATCGCGTTCTGACTCCCAAAGCGATTGCAAGGCAATGAAAGGTACAGCTTGCTGCTGGTCACCTCGACGCCCGGTATTCCAGGTCATCACCAGATCTTTGCGAGCTCGAGTGATCCCAACATACAACAACCGCAATCTTTCGGACACGTACTCGAGCCGCGCAATAAGCGATGCTGCACCTTCCGTATAGTCAAAGCCAGTGTCCGCATCGGCGAGCAGGGATAGTTGCGCCATCGCTTCTGCGTCCAAATTCAACGAATCACGTATATACCATTTCTCGGAAATGAATTGATCGTGGGCCAAAGCGGAGGGAAAATCGTAATTATTCACAGAGGCCAGGTATACCCTGTCCCACTCGAGCCCTTTCGCTTTGTGCACCGTAGCAACGACCACTTCACCTTTGTGCTCCTCCGGATCGAAACCCAAATCTTCCTGACCAAAACCGATAAACCTTCGTTCGTTTTTGGCGATCACACCAAGTTCATTACTGAACGCTCCCAAATCCCAATCCGTATTCACCTCCTGCGCCCGGCGCAGGATGGATGCGAGTTTAAAAACCAGCGCCAGATCTTCGGGTGCCTGGAAGAGCCCTTGAGACAAGGTCAGGATCAATTGATCGATGGGCAACAACACGGCTCGATGCCAGCGTTGAACATCCTTGCGAAAAGCGGCCAACGATTCGATAACGGGTGCGCTGGATGCTGTTTGCTCTTCCAGCCAATCCATCTCCGTCCGCGGCCAGAGAAAATCTTCCGGGTGGCTGCATTGTCGCAGCAATTTCGCTCCGATTTCCATAATTTCGCTGCGTTCCGGATCTTGGCGCGCCGCTCGATTCCAAACGCGGTAGGCTTTGGCGAGATGACGAGGAGAAGACGGATCGTGAAGATGTTTGAGGATGAGGGTTAATGCTCCAGCGGTTTCGCGTGTCGAACGAGAACTGCGTAGAATTTCGATGTACGGAATCCCGCGTTCCTTCAGCTGATTAACGATTTGAAACCCACGGCTATTCGTCGGCACGAGAACAGCAGCCGTTTGATCGGGATTTTCAGGCAGCCATTCAGAGAGTGATTTCCCAATGGCCGCAACCTCCTCGGCAGGTGTATAGGCCAAATCGACGAGACGGATGGCTTCGGGTCGATCCTCCGGATTAGGCTGTGGATCACCCGGCGGTGTCGGCTCGATGTGAGGCAAGGTAAGCGCTTCGCGCACTTCTTTTCGGGGATGTTCGCCCTGTGTCCAATCGATAAGATAATTGGCCAGCGCCATAATACTGCGGGTGGAACGGCCTGAATTGGGCAGTTCACACGCCCGGACATCGGGCTCTGCAAGGAAATTCCGCAAAAATTGTGGACTGGCCGTTGTGAAGGTTTCGAATATGGCTTGATTGGGGTCACCCACTCTCACCCAATTGCCGCCGGGCCCCACCAACAGTCGAATGATCTCCTCCTGCAAACGACTGCTGTCCTGCGCCTCATCCTCCAGCACGTACGGCCAGCGGAGTCGCAAACGCTCCAGATAACTTGAATCCGCTTGCACGGCACGCAGCGCCATAACGATGAGATCATCGAAATCCACGCCGCCCCGATAGTGAAGAGCTTGTTGGTAGTCGGCAAAAACATCACCCCCCATTCGAAGAAGCGGATAGATGTCATTCAGGTTCTTCATCCTGCTCTGGATCTCTGCGGCTGTGATCTGCAAATCCTTTGCGGTACGGATGAAATTGGTGGCCAGCCCGATGACCAGTTTCGGCAGCTCGTATCGGCGTATGTTCTCGACCCGGTTCGCATCGACATCCGGATGGAGGAAGTCATCCAGTAGATGGACATTACCCTGCAGCCAGGCTTCACAAGCCCCGCTGATGATCTGATCGCGGGCGCGGTCGTCCACAATCTGGAAATTCTCCGAAAGACCGGCGAGTTCGGGTCGTTCTCGCACGATATCGTGGGCCAATCCATGCAAAGTACGGATTCGGTAGCCAATCCTGGGCATTAAGCCGCGTCCGGTCATAAAAGCAGCCACTCGATGGGCAAAGTGGTCGACCGCAGAATTGACGAGGGTCACCACAAGGACTTCCTGATCGTCCTGAAGCGCGCCTGCCGATATCAACTCTGCAGTCAGACAGGAAAGGGTATGCGTCTTTCCGCTGCCGGGAACGGCGGACACACCCATCCGGCCCTGACGATATTGAAGGACCTCCGCTTGTTTCGGGCGCGGTTTAAACATCAGCGACCCCCCCGCTCCCAGGTTGGGTGAGAAACACAGCTTGCAAAGCCCGCAGCAGCGGGCCACGCTGGTTCAAGCCATCTTCTCCCAGGTCACTCAGACCGAGATAAATCCCTTTACGGCAGCGGTGCAAGAGTCCCTGCGTCAATGTATGCAGGCTCTCTCGTCGGGCGGAGTATTCTTCGTCATCGGTCCATACATCGCCCTGGGACCAGTTCCGGTTCAACACATAGGGATGTGTGAGGGGCTGATAGAGCCGTTCCCACCACCCCGGACTACCGATCTCGAGCCAGAATTGGTAATCCACAGCCTGGTTCGCCATCAAAAATGTATAGGCGGGAGCAAGCAGAACGGCGTCCTGCGGCCGTTTCTCCCAATCCTGAAGATAGTGAGAGGCAAGCACACCGTCACGCACCATAGCGAGATAGAGCTGCCCAGTCGATCCATTCCTGGAGGAGGACTCGTGCTCCAGAACCCAACGGAATTTCTGTACGGATTCGATCAATTTCTCTGCAACGCTCCCCGCATCATAATCCCCCCAGAAATGATAGCCCGGTTGTGAAAGCAGCTCTCCAAAAATTCGCCGTAAGAAATGATCCAGCTCAAGCCCCGGACCGGCTTTGTAGGCCTCCAACCAGTTACGTAGTTGCTCATACTGCTGGCCGAATGCAAACGTAATCCGGCGCTGCATTTCACCCCGCACCTGATCGAAAGGCGATAAACCCGGAGTCCCGTCCGACGAACGAAAGAGAACCCTGGCAAGCAGGTTGGCGCGAATCAGATCGATTTCCCCGATCACATTCATCAATGCGCATGCAACCTCGAACGCTGAAGGAACGATCCCCCATTGCGGATGCGCGAGGGCGGCCAGGGTAAGTAAACACTGCGCTGCAGGTTCATCCCGCAATGCCCGTGAAGGACGATGGGAGCGAGTGGGGATCCCTTTTTGGGAGAGATTTTCAATGAGCGAAAAGCGCAGTGCGTCGCCCATGAAAGGCGCGATGGCGACGATCTGGCCCGGCTGGACCCCGCGCTCGTGTATCAGGCTGGCGACTTCATCCGCAACCCACTCCAGCATCTGGGGGTGATAGTGTTGATATTCGATCTGCACATCACCGAAAGGAGCCTGTTCGAACTCGACACGGCCCTCGATCAGCTGGTTATTAAGGCTGGCGGCGAATGTATTCATATGCTCTGAAGTCACGAAGGATTCTTGAAAAGCTGCCTGTTGTTCGGAAAGGACTTTGAATCGATATGCGCTCTGCGGGTCGGCTCCGAGAAAGCGACGATAGCCTCCCACCTGATCGTAGATCAACAACGCTGATTCGAAGGACGGAAGCCACGCCTGCAGCAAGTCATGGCAAACCGGTACATCCTCTTCCAGGTTATCGGTAATAAGATGGTGATACCGATCCTGAATATGGGATTGAAAAACGGGATGCGGCCAAAGCTGTTTAATGAAAACCTGAATCTGCAGGGAATAATCCAACAAATTTCGTTCAAGGCACGCCTCTCGGAAACGTGTCGCACATTCCTGGGCTTGCTTGTAGATGATGCCTTGTTCCACTTCACCAACCCAAGCTTCTCGCAGTCTGTCCCCGATTTCACCAAGATCGAATCCAATAACTGCGGATTTGTTCATATTGTCGATAACCTGACTGAAAATTCGGTTCCGAGGGATCGAAAGACTCTCGAAGAATCGCTCACGCTCGATGAGCGGGCCGATGGTTTGAGTCATGTAATACTGTGCGGTTTCCAGCGTCAAGAATAACGGCGGTTTATTTGGATTGGCAAACCCAGCATTTTCAGCGATGAGCGGCCAAAACAGCTCGACCATCCGCCGCGCGAACCCGCCAAGCGTAACAATAGTAACTTCACCACCTGCGGTTCGCTGCGGGTGGGATACAAGTTTCCGGTAGGGTTCCGCAAGGCTGCGTTGTGGAACGAGGATAAATATCGAATCCGCACGAATCCCGATTTCCAAGAGATGGTTTACTCGTGCCACAGCGGCTGTCGTCTTGCCCGTACCGGAAATTCCTTCCAGGAATAATGATCCCGGAATCGATTTGTCGAGGATACTTTGCTGGTCGGCGGACAATGTGACAGGTATCATGCGTTCCCAGGTAATTGGTGGATCATACTTCAACGATTTATTGGGCTCTGCCGTTCTCTATCATACTCCATAGACGCCAATCTGGGAGAATTTATCCGATTCGGGTAGTTACTATGAAAACCGCCTTATCGACATTACTCACGATGAGGGGACGCTAAGGAAGATTGGCAGATACATATCTGCCTGATACCGGTTGCGGATGAATATCCGCAACCAACATAAAGCGAGGTCTTGGGTTTCGGTGCACCTCAACCCAACCTACGTGCTCAGGATGAAGGGAGGGATAATTCCTGGTGGCGAATAACCATGCGCAATCAACTTAAGAACCGCATTGGGTCGATCTACTGCAATCCTATGGCGGGAGAACGAACCTCTGGACAGAACTCTTCGCCTGCGATAGAATTACGCGTCGTAGTTCGTTTTGTAATCTAGGAGGCTACATTGGCTAATACACGTTCGGCGAAGAAACGAATTCGCCAAAACGTCAAGCGTCGCATGCAGAATAAATATTACCGCACACGCGCACGCTCAGAGGTAAAATCCGCACGCCAGATCATGCAAGACGGCGAGCGGGATTCCGCAGTTGAAGTTGTTCACCAGGCAATCAGTTCTTTGGATCAAGCAGCCAGCAAAGGCGTGATCCACAGGAAAAACGCCGCTCGTCGCAAGAGCCGTTTAATGAAACGCCTGGCGAAAATGGAGTGATTTTCATCACGCTGAGAAGGAAACGCTATCATTTCGAGACAAACGACGCACCATTGGGTGCGTCGTATTCGCGCAATCTGGCTGTGTGCTATAATCACAAACCCTTGGGAAATCCGCAATGTTCAAACTCGAATTGGATCAATGCGCTGAAAGCATACGCCAAATCCTGACAAAACTTGGGATCCCAGACAGTGGGACAATCCAGTGGACGCCCATCCCCTTCAAAGGACAATGGGGTTTTGGAACCAGTGTATGTTTTCAGATCGCAGCTGAAGAAGCCCGCAGCGGCATAAAAATCCGTGTCCCGGAACGCGCGCACGAAATTGCAGAAACGCTGGCGAATGAAATCGAAAAACCGGTTGACTTCACCCGCATCGAAGCCGAAAATGGCTATTTGAATCTGTTCATCGATCCATCGACATATGCCAAACGCGTCACCGATACCGTGCTACGGCAGGATGAAAATTTTGGCCGCGGTACGGCAAAAGACGAGCGCGTGATGGTGGAGTATGCACAGCCGAACACGCATCATTCCTTTCACATCGGACATGCCAGGAACACGGTTCTCGGCGAATCACTGGCACGCTTGCTGGCGTTCGCCGGTTTCGAAACCATCCGGGCCTCGTATCCGGGAGATATCGGCCTGGGCGTGATCACCTGCATGTGGGCATACGATAAAGACTATCGAGATCAGGAGCCGGTTGGCATCCACGAGCGTGGCCAATGGTTGGCAAAAATCTACACAGAAGCCAATCAACTGCTCGCATCGAAAGATGACGAAACAGCACAAGAAACGGAACAAAGAGAAGCCTACGAAGAAGAACGGCGGCAGATGTACCAGCGCTGGGATGCCGGAGACGAAGAAATCCGGGAATTGTGGCGGAAAACACGACAGTGGAGCCTCGATGAACTCGACGACATCTTGAGAATATTCAATGTCGAGATGGATGTCTACTTTTTCGAAAGCGAGGTCGATGAACCGGCCAAAGAGATCGCCGAAGAATTGATCTCTCTCGGTATCGCCGAAGATGAACGTCCGGATGGACCCGTGATCGTCAAGATCGACGAGCAGCTCGGCCTTCAAAGTGAAAAATACCGCACGGCAGTGATTTTGCGCAGCGATGGAACGACCCTCTATCTAACTAAAGACCTGGCACTCGCCAAGGAAAAATTCGAAAAATATAAAGTCGACCGTTCGATATACGTCGTCGATGTGCGCCAGAGCCTGCACTTCCAACAAGCCTTTCAAATCTTGAAATTATGGGGCTACGAGCAAGCGGAGAAATGCTACCATCTTGCCTACGGCTTCGTAACGCTGCCGGAAGGCGCCATGTCTGCCCGCCGGGGAAATGTGATCCTCTTCATGGATGTCTTCGAGGAAGCAAAGCGGCGTGTATTGGAGATCATTGCCGAAAAGAACCCGGATTTACCCAACGAAAAGCGAGCCGAGGTGGCACGGCAAATCGGACTGGGCGCTTTGATCTACAGCATGCTGGCCGTGGATAACAACAAAGACACGGTTTTTGAATGGGACAGCGCGCTGAGCTTTGATGGGCAATCCGCTCCCTATATCCAGAACGCTCACGTCCGAGCGAGCAGCATTCTCCGCAAGATCGCAACACTTCCAGAGCAGGCGTCCTTCGATTATGAACTTGCGCCCAGTGAGGCCGATCTGATCGAAAATATCGCCCATTTTCCTACGGTCGTTCAAAAAGCCGCCGGGGATTACAAGCCCCTGCACATGGCGACCTATGCATTCGAGTTGGCGAAATCCTTCCACACCTTCTACCATAGCGTGCGAGTCTTACAAGCCGATAGTGACGAAAAGGTGAATTCCCGTCTTCGCATCACGGCTGCAGCACGGCGGACATTGGCCAATGCACTTACACTGCTGGATATTGAAGCACCAGAGATGATGTAGGTCATCCGAACCAACCGTCGGCTGGCATCTTTGATACCATTAACCAAAAAGGAAGACACTCAAGGATATGGTACAAAAACGTGTGATCATCATGGGCGCTGCTGGCCGCGATTTTCACAACTTCAATACGTATTTTAAAGATAATCCTGACTATCGAGTGGTTGCCTTTACCGCCACTCAAATTCCAAACATCGAAGGACGAAAATACCCTCCGGCACTTGCCGGAGAGGCATACCCTGAAGGTATCCCCATCTACCCCGAAGCGCAGTTGGCCGATTTGATCGTCGAAGACGACATCGACCAGGTGGTGTTCGCCTATAGTGACGTGATGCATGAATATGTGATGCACAAAGCATCACTCGTCCTGGCGAAGGGCGCGGATTTCCGCTTGATGGGACTGCATAACACGCAGATACAATCGGATAAACCGATGGTTTCCGTGTGTGCTGCTCGCACCGGAAGCGGTAAAAGCCAGACAAGTCGTCGTGTCCGAGATATCCTCCAAAACCTTGGATTCCGCGTAGCCATCATCCGGCATCCGATGCCATACGGTGATCTTGCCAAGCAGGCTGTCCAACGGTTTGCAAGTTATGAAGACCTGGATGCACAACATTGCACGATCGAAGAACGTGAAGAATACGAACCCCACCTTCAACAGGGTTCAATCGTGTTTGCCGGAGTCGATTACGAGGCCATCTTAAGACAGGCCGAAGCGGAAGCCGATGTCATCCTTTGGGATGGGGGCAACAACGACCTGCCCTTCTACGTCAGCGACTATCATATCGTTATCGTCGATCCGCTACGGCCAGGGCATGAACGAAGATACTACCCGGGCGAATCCAACGTCATCGCTGCGGATGCGATCATCATCAACAAAATGGATGCTGCGGAGGAGGTTGCCATTCTCCAGGTGAAAGAAAACATCGGGAATCTCAATCCCGATGCCGCCGTGCTGGAAGCCAACTCTCCGATCTCCGTCGACGATCCGAAAGCCGTTCGCGATCGCCGGGTTCTGGTCGTTGAGGATGGCCCAACATTGACCCACGGAGAAATGTCATTTGGAGCGGGATGGATGGCCGCGAAACGTTTTGGCGCTTCCGAAATCATCGATCCACGACCCTTTGCCGTGGGAAGCATTCTTGAGACGTATGCCAAATTTCCCAACATCGGTGAGATCATCCCCGCCATGGGGTACAGCGCGGATCAAATCCGTGATCTGGAAGAGACAATCAACCGGGCGGATGCCGATCTCGTCTTGATCGGCACACCAATCGATCTCGGTCGACTGCTCGAGATCAACAAACCCAGCCAACGCGTCCGATATGAATTGGAAATTATCAGTCGACCCACCCTGGCAGAACTGCTCGAACGAAAATTAGGTCACAAACGAAACCACGGCGATGAGTAAAAAATCCAGACGCAAACCCTTTGCCCGCTTGAAGTGGGAGCAACATCGAGAACGCACCAAAGCCGTAAAACTGTCATTGGACAGTATGGTGAATGCCGGTTCCGAAAGTGAACCCGAGGGAAGAATCTATCAAGGTGATAACCTCGCTATTATGCAAGCACTGCTTCCGGAATGGAGTGAACGACTCGACCTGATTTACACCGATCCTCCGTTCCTCACTGGAAACGCCTATGCAGCTCGCGTGGGTCGAGGGGAGGATTCCCGCAAACCCGATACATGGCAACAAGTAGATGGATACGAGGACTCATGGCCAGACGGGGCAGCCTACCTAGACATGCTCTATCCCCGTCTGCAGTGCATGTACGATCTACTCGCACCCACAGGAACCCTTTATCTGCATCTTGATTGGCACGCATCCGCCTATGCACGCATCTTGTTGGACGAAATCTTTGGACCCGATCGCTTGTTAAATGAGATCGTATGGGTCTATCACGGTCCCTCACCGATTCGTTCGGCATTCAAGCGCAAACACGATACGATACTGGCGTACACGAAAACGAAAGTATACACGTTCAACGCGGATGCTGTTCGAATTCCCTATGCAGCTTCCACTGTGAAAACCTTCCAGAGTTCCGACAAAGCCGGTTTTGGCAAGAAGCCGGATTTGGCCAAAGGGAAAGTGCCTGAAGATTGGTGGTACTTCCCGGTTGTGGCGCGCTTGCACAATGAACGAACAGGCTATCCGACGCAAAAACCGGAAGCGCTGATGGAGCGAATCATCCTCGCTTCAAGCAA
>DAOUEK010000013.1:0-15538 GCA_034430425.1 Anaerolineales bacterium
GCCATGTGGGTGTAGTAGAGCCAAATCTGCCGGGACGGCTGCAGGGGATCGTGCTCGATACGCAGAATTACCGAGGAGCGCCAATCGGGCAGGCGCGTCAGATAACCATCATAAGCCGCCACAACCGGCGTTTTCCCCAGGCCATCCGCGCCAAAAATATCCACACCCTGGTGGGTGTGCCCGGGCTTGAATGAATCGCCCCACAAAAATCCGATCAACCCGTCGGTGGGCATGACGAATGGCGCATCCCCGCATCGTTCGCCCGCGTGGATCACACCCTCGATCTGCGCTTCGGGATTTTCCCAATACTGACGCAATCGCTGCAAGCGGCCGGCCGTGGTTCGGTAGCCCTGGTAGATGAAATAGGCAGCCACCAACGCAACGATAATCAAAAAGGAAACACCCAAACCCAACGGTCTTTTCATCTAGCCATCATCCAGGTTGAGCAGGTCCAAACGAATGCCGTTCGTCACCCGTTCAATCTCCAGGGGATTCACCTTCATGAGGGCGTGGATATCCCCGCCGCCCGCATAGACAACCTCGTGCTCAAAAAGACGTGCATCCACGAGCGTGCTTGGCTGCTCGGGCATGCCAAATGGCGGCACCGCTCCAATCGTGTATCCAGTGAATTTCAAGACCGAATCCGAATCGGCCATTTTCACCCGTTTGCGTCCCACCCCAAAATGCTGAGCAATCGGACGGCGATCGATGCGCGCTTCTCCGCACGCAATCGCCAATACCGGTTTCCCCTCGATGAGAAAGAGCAGACTTTTTACGATTTGCTTCGAGGAGGTGCCTACGGCTCGTGCAGCATCCTCGACGGTGGGCGTCGCCTCGGCCAGAACGATCACCTCCGCTTCGACATCGTTCTTCTCGATAAAAGCAGCCAAGTCATCCGGTGTCAACATCACCGATCTCCAATATCCACTCGGTCGCAACGCAAAAGCAATCCTTATCAAACGGCGCTACGATCTTGCACAATCATCTTCCCAATGCTCCGCGAAACAAAGTGTTACGATGTCTGCTGCAAAGCTCATAAGGATCTTTCCAGCCTTTTGCCCGTTCGGGGATGCCATCGCACGCCGCATGGATTCGGCATTCTCGAAATAGAATTCGTGCACGAGATGGAAATCAACCCCTTTGGCAATCCCTCCGTGGATTCTGCTCACGGTCACACGTCGGATTTCGGGCATTTTCTCCGCCGCGCCCACAAAATCGTGGCTCCAACGGGTCTCGAACATCTCAACATCCATCGGTCGTCGAAAAAGGAGCATCAGCTTGTGCACGAATCCTCCTTTGCAGTACGCTCCTGGAACGAGTTCTTCCTATTTTAATACCCCACCCAAGAATACTATTGAGTGGTATTGATATACGACCCTATACTATACTTACATTATGAAAGACATATTTATTCGAAGTCTTCGTTCATTATATTTTTTCCCACGCGGTCAGGGGCTGGTCGAGTATGCTCTGATCCTCGTTCTCGTCGCGATCATAGTGATCGTGATGCTGGCCCTTTTTGGCGGCGCAGTGGGGAACATGTACAGTAACGTCATCACCAATCTATAGACTTCAACCGGGGCGTAATATCTTACGGACAATGATCAAAACGTAAGCGCATCGATTGAAATCTCATCTTTACTCGATAGTACTGTACAGTCGAAGAAGTGTATCGTCTTTGCGCGCATCCTTCGAGAAGGAGGATACAGGCAGCGGTGCATTCTGTTCAGTAGTGTCAACGCGTCCTGCTCCTCTAGACACACCCCTCGATTTCCACCAACGTCCCATCGCAAAGGCAAAACCCAGCTGGAAATGACCGCTTGAATTCGTTCATCCGGCGAGCGATCGAGTGAAAGCAGCCCCTGTCCATTTATTTTCCACCCACATCTACCCCGCCCTTGGAAACGTACGCTTTCATCCTTCGAGCGACTTCTCTGCGCGGCAGCAGAATGCGTCGGCCGCATCCCAGACATTTCAAACCGATGTCTGCGCCCAGACGCACGACGATCCAATCCGTGTTCCCGCATGGATGCGGCTTGCGCAAACGCAGAACGTCTCCCATTTGTAAATCCGGCAGCATCGCACACCACAAACCAACATATCGGATTGGCGCGGATTATACCACCCGCGTTTGTGGCCTGTAGATGCGCTGCCAGATCATGGAAATATTCCCAGTGGTATAATCCTGAACATGTTTGGCCGTGAACCAATTGAAATCGCATCTATCTTGATCACCCTGGTGATCTCGCTCACCATCCACGAATTCGCACATGCCTGGTCTGCGGACCAACTGGGCGACGATACACCCCGCCTGGCCGGACGATTGACCCTCAACCCGCTCGCTCACCTCGATCTATGGGGTTCCCTGATGTTCATCATCGCAGGGTTTGGCTGGGCGAAACCGGTCCCCGTGAACTACTTTGCCCTGCGGCGACGAACGCCAGGCGGCTTCATGCTCGTGGCGCTGGCGGGACCCTTTTCGAACCTGCTGCTCGCCATTCTTGCCGCGATTCCCTTCCGCATGGGCCTATTTACTTCCGGCGGCATCGCCATCTTCAGCGACCTCAGCATGTTCTTAAAGCTCTTCATTTTCTACAATCTCATCCTGCTCTTCTTCAATCTGCTGCCCATCTTTCCGCTCGATGGTGAGAAAGTAGCCGATTACTTCCTCCCGCCCGGCGGGCAGGACGTGCTTTATCGCCTGCGCCCTTATGGACCGATGATCCTGATCGGCATTATATTAATGGGCAATTTTTCGGGTTTCAATTTGCTCGACCTGATCATCGGCGCGCCGACAGAATTTATCTTCAGACTTCTCGTTCTGGGCACATGAAGATCATCTACCGGGCATCACAATTCTTTCAGGCCCTTTTCGCCAGACTGACCCCCGAAGATAACCTGCTCATCGAAAAAACCATCTCGCCGTCCCTTGTAGAAGTCTTCCAGCGCATGAGCCGCCCGGATCAGCTTCACGGACTGCGGGTCTTACGTTCCATATGCGCCGCGGGCGAAGCAGACCCTGCGTTGTGTGCCGCAGCACTGCTGCACGATGTGGGCAAATCCCGGCACCCGTTTCGGCTGTGGGACCGCATTTTGGTGGTGCTCGGTACAGCGATGATCCCCGATGCAATTGAACGCTGGGGAGCGGGAAAACCGCGAGGCTGGCGGCGTTCGTTCGTCATCGCCGCGCAGCATCCCCGGTGGGGTGCCGAGATCGTCCGTGCCGCAGGCGGAAGAGAAGAATTGATTACCCTGATCGGACGCCACCAGGAAACTCCCGCTTCGCATCCCTGCTCGGAAATCGATCGTTTACTCCTTCGCTTGCAGCAAGCCGACGGGAAAAATTGAGGTGACAGTATGAGCCACGAGGTTTTATTTATTGGACTGGGCCAGATCGGAACTTCGATTGCCATGAACTTCGCCAGATCGGAATCCGACATGGTGCTTGCAGGATTCGATCCTGTAAAGGAATATACGCGCCGCGCCAAAGAACTCGGCATCTTCGATACACTCGTTTCGAATCCCAAAAAGGCTTCGAAATCGGCGGACATTGTGATTCTCGATCTTCCGCCTTCCGCCGTTCACGATCAACTCGAAATGCTGGGAAAGCAGCTTAAACCCGAAGGGATCGTCATCGACACCTCTCCGGCGCGTTCCCTGGCCATCCAGTGGGCCCAGGAATTCCTGCCGGTCGATCGCCATTATCTCGGCATAACTCCCATCATTGGTGCAGATGTTCTTTTCGGCGAACGGGAGGACAAGCACCAACCCAGAATCGACCTTTTCCAGAATGGTCTCATGGCCATCGTTGTCCCCGGAGGCGGATCAAAAGAAGTTATTGATACCGGTCTTGATTTGGCCAGACTACTGGGCGCCACGCCCTTCTTCATCGACCCGGACGAACATGACGGGATTACGACCTCCGTGGAATGGCTGCCGAGGTTGATCAGCGCGGCCATCCTGCAAGCGACTTCCAAAGCGGGGAACTGGCGGGACATCCAGGGCATGGCGGGGACGACTTTCGCCAGCATTACTGCGCTTTGCAATGAACCGCCTGTCGAGGATCCCGAGGATCTATCATCCCTCAACCGGGAAATCCTTCGTGGCAAACTGCTGCACTTCATTGGAGAACTCCAAAACCTGCATCATGCGCTTGCAGACGAAAGTGGAAAATCGCTCAACGAATACATCGCCTCGGCACACGACACCCGCGCCCAATGGCTGACTTCCCGGCAGCATGGCGTACAAACGGAGCGAAGCACTCTGTTTGAGCGTATTCCCAAACGCCGCAGCATGATCGACAAATTGCTCGGTATTCATTTGCCCGACGATCGCGATTAACATCGATTTCTCGGAAAGCTACGATCGCTCGAAAAAATCGCCGCCGCCAACAACGCCCCGGAATTGTTCTCCCGGTCGCTCTGATCGTATAATGAGGTGGTGAGCGAGTTTTACTGCTACGTTTTGGAGTGCGCCGACGGAACGCTCTACACCGGTTGGACGACCCATCCCGAACGGCGCCTGCGGGACCATAACGCCGGCCGCGGCGCCCGCTACACACGCGCTCGTCGGCCCCTTCGTCTGGCCTACCTCGAACGTCTCCCCGACCGGTCCGCCGCCATGCAGCGCGAACGAGCGATCAAATCGCTCTCGCGAGATCGCAAACTCGCCCTGATTGACTCGCAAGAGCAATCATCTGCGGAAGCAAAGGAAGGCTGATAACCACATGACCCAAACCAAGAAGCTCTCCTGGATTGGCGACGCCCTGGACACCCTGAAGCAGAACGGTTTGCTGACCAACATTCGAACCTTGAACTCCGCACAGGGCGCCTGGCTGACCGTCGACGGACGCAAGGTGCTCAACTTTTGCTCCAACAACTACCTCGGCCTGGCCAATCACCCGGCATTGATCAGGGCAGCCCACGACGCTCTGGACCAATACGGCATCGGTCCTGCCGCGGTGCGCACGATCGCCGGGACGATGGAACTGCATCTCGAATTGGAGCGCCGCGTAGCGGCCTTCAAGGGCGTGGAATCGGCGATCACCTTCCAATCCGGATTCAATGCCAACCTGGCCACTATTCCGGCGCTGGTTGATAAAAAAGACATCATCTACTCGGACGAACTGAATCACGCCAGCATCATCGACGGCTGCCGGCTTTCGCGAGCGACCATCGACCGCTATGCCCACGGCAACGCCGAAGATCTGCGCTGCCGGATTGCAGAAAACCGCACCCGGAATTACCGCCGCTCCCTGATCGTGACGGACGGCGTCTTCAGCATGGACGGCGACATTGCCCCCCTCGACGAGCTCTCCGCCGTGGCCGAGGAAACCGACTGCCTGCTTATGGTCGATGACGCCCACGGCGAGGGCGTGCTGGGAAGCAACGGCCGCGGTATTGTCGATCACTTCGGCCTGCACGGCAAAGTCGATATCGAGATGGGCACCTTCTCGAAAGCCTTCGGCGTGGTGGGTGGAGTCGTCGCCGGCAGGCAGGAAATCATCGATTGGCTGCGTCAGCGCGGGCGTCCCTTCCTGTTTTCCTCGGCGATGACCGTGCCCGACGTCGCCGCCTGCATCGCCGCCATCGATCTGCTGGAAGAATCGGACGAGCTCGTCCAGCGCCTGTGGAAGAACACGGAATTCTTCAAGCGCGAGGTCGCCAATCTCGGCCTCGACACGGGCGTGAGCACCACCCCGATCACACCCATCCTGCTGGGCGAAGCCCCCCTGGCGCAGCAGTTCAGCCAGGCGCTTTACGACGAAGGCGTTTTCGCCACGGCGATCGGTTTCCCCACCGTGCCGCAGGGCAAAGCCCGCATCCGCGTGATGATCTCCGCCGCCCACGAGCAGGCGGACCTGGAATTCGGAATTCTAGCGATCGAGAAAGTGGCCCACAAACTCGGCGTGATTTGAGCGAAAATCCGAAGAAGCATTAATAACACACACGGTGCCCGCAGTTGAAGGGCACCGTTTGATTCCAAGAACGAACGATATTGCAGAACGGGGGACTTAACAGAAAGGATCGTAACCCGGCAGCGTCCCCGCCCACTGGCAGGTGGGCGAATCGAGTTGGTTGCAGCGCAACCCGTGCGAGCAGCGGTGACCGATCACCCGCGGCCCCTGGTCCGGCAGGATATCCGCCGGGAAAACGAGAAGGACTTCCAGCGACGCATCCTCGCCAATGCGCTCGCAGTGCTGCGTTTTCAATATTTGCCATACCTCGTGCGCCATGACCAACCTCCGTTCCCCGTTCGCCTGCCATTATAGTACATTCGAATCTACATTTTTCTGCAACCATCCCCAAGTGTGACCTGTCATAGATCAAATGCGACGATTTGCACCGGAATGATACAAAATAAATTCATACCTGCCAAACCCGTACTGACAGAACGATGCAATTCCAATCCCCTTCGTTGAATCACATCCGGCTGCGGATACACATCCGCAACCAGCAACCTGTCTTCATCCTGAGCGAACCGCGCCTACATGCGGTTCCGGCACGATCCTCCGTACAGAATAGTAGAGATGAGCCAATCCATCCTGCCCGCACGGATTCCACTCCCACTCTGCGCGCCGCAAAAAGTTGCCAAATGGCAATCTTGCGGTTAACTTCCTGTAACTTTAGGGCGCGATCGTAGCGATCGTAGCATTAAGATGCCAAGGAACGAGCATGCGATGGGCGGACTGGATCGAAACCAGCTACGTATCGCCGCAAGGGTGTTGATTCATGTTCTGGATTGTTGTAGACTGGTCACAGCATTCTCAGCCAGAGGGAAAATTTCATATCACGCCCTTCGCCGCAGATCGGGGGAGCCTGCGGCTTTACGTGCATCTATGGCGTGGCGGGGCAGCAACATTGGGGTGGAAAATGAAAGCAAAGCATCTATTCATACCACAAAGCTCTCGGCGATTTGCCATTGTACTGGCGCTGCTTCTCGGCCTGCTGGTCGTCGTGCCGGCCCTGGCCGATTACATCGGCCCCGACCGCACCGAGACGGTCTACGTTAACCGGCGCAAACGTTGCCACTATGTAGCCGTGCACGACCCTGCCGGTCCGGGTTATGACAGCTGCACGCTAAATTTATACGTCCCACCCAACGACGGTTGTCCTTCTAATGTATCTGGCTACTTCAGTAACAATCCTCATTCCTGCGGATCCGGTTGGCCATCTGATTGGCCGTCCTGCTGTAACGACCCGGGGACTTCCTGCTCGATCAACTCCTCCAGCGCAGCATCGTGAGCTGCAGCGCCGGGCAGACCGGATGCCGCAGCGTGGCGCAGACGGTCACCCACCCCCCGGCGACGATCTCCGGGAACATCAACTGCCCGCAGACCGGCGACAACGGCGACTGCACCGCCGCGGCCAGCCTCTCGCTCTCCGGGAACGAGCCGCTCAGCGGCTATCACATCACCGACCTGGAAGGCACCCGAAACGGGGATGCTTTCCTCTGCGAGGGATCGTCCTGCACGATTTCACTGCTCGAAGGCGCCAACGCTTTCACCTTCTGGGCGCTCTCCGATTGGGGCGACAGTTCCGAGATGGGCAGCGCCAACCGGGCCGTGGACACGCGTTCGCCCTCCGTCAGCGCCAGCGCCAGCGGGACTCCTGGCAGCGGGTCCTGGTTCGTCTCCGCAGTGACGATCGAGGCTTCCGCTTCCGATCCCTCACCCGGATCGGGCCTGGCTTCCTTCCAGGCCGCGGTCGACGGCAGTTGGGGTGCTTACAGCGGAACGATCACGCTGAACGACGGGAGTCACACGGTCGAGCTGCTCGCAACCGACAACGCCGGATTGAACGACAGCGCCAGCATGTCCTTCCAGATCGACACCATCGCCCCGACGACGGTCTTCACCGACCCCACGGGCACGTCCTGGGCCACCGGCACGATCGCACTCAGCGGCGTGAGCAGCGACCTGAATCTGGCCGGCACCGAGATTTCGTATAACGGCGGGAGCTCCTGGACCAGTTTGAGCCCCGATTCAGGCGGTAACTGGTCGACGAACTGGAACACGCACACCGTAGCCAACGGCAGCTACAGCGTGCGCGCCCGCGGGCGCGACCAGGCGGGCAACGTGGGCGGGGCGGATTCGGTCACGATCATGGTCGACAACGGAGAGCCGCTCATCTACATCCCCGCTTCGTGGCCGATCTGGCAGCGCGTTTCGATCAACGTCGTGGACAACGGCATCGGCGTCGAGCGCGTCCGCCTGACGATTCATGGCGGTTCATACGGCGAGCGGGTCTACAACTGGAACAGCGGGCAGGACGATTTCAAGTGGGACCGTTACTTCGACGGCGTCTCAGCGCCCATCGGCGGCTATCCCGTGGAAGTGGAGGCCTGGGACCGGGTGGGAAACAAGGGCGCGGCCTGGGGCGAGATCGTCATCCCTGCGCCGGTCGAAGTGGAGCAGGAAGACGATCCTGGCGTGCTCAGCATCGCGCCGCCGGATGATCCGCCCTCCGAACCGCCAGGAGATACGGGTGGCGGTGATACGGGTGGTGGCGATACGGCACCTGCAGCGGAGGAACCCCCGGCAGCGCCGAGTGTGGTGACCTTCGGCAGCGAGCCGCAAACCGAATCGGAAGAGATCGCACCGCCGGCCGACTCCAGCAACGTACTATGGGGCGCTGCGGCCGTGGCGGCGGTCGGAGCGGCGATGATTGTTGTCACCGCGGCGAAGAAGAAGCGTAAGGAGGAGGAAAAGAAACAGGCAGCAGCCGCGGCGATCTTCAACAAAACGCAGATCGCCCTGGAAGAGAAGCAGGCCCAGAATGCCGCCCAGCGGAAGTGGGAGGCCGAGCAGGAGGCTGCCTTGCGGGCGGAAATCAAAGCCGAGCGAGAAGCCCAGGGGATCCGAACCGATCAGCCTGCGCCTATTCGATTCCTCTACGTGGAAGCCCAGAAGCAGATACAACGGATCAAGGATCTGGTCAAACGCATAGAGATAATGAAGCAAGAAAGAGAGCGCGCACAGAGAGATGCGTTTCGTCAAATCGACAACGTGCTTTACCAGGATTACGTTGCAGAGCAGGAAAAATCCTGGTGGGATAAGACGGTGGACTGGGTTGATGAGCATCAGCGTATCATTGCCATCGGCGTGGGTGTGGTTGTTGGCGCCGCAATTGTAATAGCCAGCGCTGGCGCGGCAATTCCACTGGTTGTTGGTGGTATCGCCCTTGTCGGAGGCGGAACGGTGGCCCTGAACCATCATTATGACCGTCCACTGACTCAAAACCTGGTGGGAAATCTCGTGCTTGGCGGGATTGGATCCTTCGTGTGTTATGGCGTGGCATTTGTAATAGACGCTGGTGGGCTTGGGACTGCACTTCTCAAGGCCGGAAACAATGTGGGAAGCTTTTGCGCTGCACATCCAACGCTTTGCAAAGCAGCCGGGGGTTTTCTGAAAGTCTTTGACACGGTCGAGGAGGGATATTTAAAGATCAAACTGGCTTATCAAGAAGCTACTGGGGATAGGCCCGGTGCACTAGAGACCATGAACGAGCTATATATGGAATCCCTGGATTTTGGCGTCCCCGGGAATGCAACCGCGAATGAGGTGATGGATCTCATTCAGAGTTCTTCGGATGAGGTCATGGATCTCGTCCAGCATCACGGAGATGATCTCCTGGGGATCATTTATACCCACAGGGACGAAGCCATCGAATTGCTCGAAAAATATTCAGACGAAGCGGCCGAAATCCTGGCGAAATACCAGGATGAGGGCTTCGACTGGTTGAACACGTACGGGGAGCCCGTGATCGATTTGATCGACGAATACGGTGATAATGCCGCGGAAATTCTCACACTGTACGGCGATGATGGTTTTAATCTCCTGTCGATGTATGGAGAAGACGCCATCGATTTGATCGGACTTTACGGAGACGATGCGGCAGAGATCCTCACGCAGTACGGAGATGATGGACTTGTACTGTTGTCTACGCATGGAGATGATTCTATAGTTGTATTAAATAACCTTCAAACTACGATTGACGAACAGGCTCTAAGTGGAATCGTAGATCAAGATCAAATCACACAAACTGCCAGCGCTATTCTTAACAATTCAAATGATGTTATACCGCTGGATAATCCTGATGTATTAGGGTATTTCTTGAAAACAGGACCCGAAGGTGTCGAATATGTTTCGAATTATTCAAACAACGTGGATGATGTTCTTAAGACAGTTGAAGCGATTAGTGCAGCCGAACAATTATCTATTATTGGGAGCAATTCCGATGAAGCTCGTGAGCTTATTGATACTATTGTTGATGCATCAACTCACGGTACTGGGGATAAAGTTGTAATAGGCCAATGGGTTGAAGATGGTTATGGCTACATCGAGTACGCATCTGATACTGAAGGTATCTTTTTCGATACACCACCTGGCTTATATGACGCAACAGGTTCACAACGTTCCATCATGGAAGAGATAAATCAGGAGTTCTTACGCAAACAACTCGAAGATGGCATACCCACTATTGAACTCTTCAATGAGACTATTGAAGAAGTGAGATTAAACAGGCCGGATTCCTTCACTTGTATGGAGTTAGATTTCTTAGAAGAAGTAGCTCCCCAATATGGATATACTTTAGTAGATAATGCTTGGGTTTTGGTTGAATAAAGAGGGAGAGGAAGATGCAAAAAATATGTGCAGACTTCCATGAATTAATATTGAAAAATTTCACATTTTTATTTGATCGTTGGGGATTCGAGATCGTAACAGAGGAGGTCTCCCGATTCGGGGACCGTTGCTTAATTATCCTTCAATCCAGCCAAATGAAGATCAAATTTTACCAAGCCCCGGATGAGGTAAATATCCTCCTGGGGACCTTATCATCACCATCGACATGGGATAATAGTCAATACGGGGAGAAGGTCTGGCATTACATCAGGGGAGTAATCCGGTATCTTAACAACGATCTTACGCCCATAAGATCAAATACAGAAAAATGGTCTGATAGGACGATCGATCGTCAAATGGCTGAGCTCTCTGATATGCTGAAGCAGAATATCGCTGAAATCGATGCTTTGTTTCAGAATGAAAATTTCGAAGCCAAACGGAATGATTATCTTCAGTTCCTTGATAAGTTAATAACGAAATGATTGTCGGAGAAATCGAACATTTTTCATGAGGAATGAACAGAACCAGGAACTGAACTCATATCAAGAAGAGAAGGCCAAAGATGCGATTCGTCAGGGTCATGAATTCATGACGTTGCTCGAGACTTACCTCGATTTCCCGCGCTGGGGTTTCGAAGTCAGTCTCACAGATTTCTCCCAATGGGGAAATCCGAAAGTCATCTTCGACGCTGAATGGTACCGCGTGAGTTTCCATTTTTCGAAACAACGTTTGCAAATGCAGGACAAGTTATATATTCAATACGGGCGGCGGCATGCGCCAGATTTTACTGCGACAATTTTTTGGCAAGGAGAAGAGTGTCACTGCTGGCATCATTACAGATGGAGACCGATCGAATTCCTGGATGGCCTCACGCCGCAAGAAGCTGTGGATCAGGAAGACTGGCCGCCTGTCCCTCAGGCGTTCCGGGATTCCGAGGAGGGCAAACGGCTGGCAGTTGAATACCAACCCGAATTCTCTCTGCGACTTCAATCCATACTCTGGGAGCAGTACGGCGAGCGGGTCTACAACTGGAACAGCGGTCAGGATGAGTTCCGCTGGGATCGCTACATCGACGGCGTATCGATGCCCATCGGCGGCTATCCGGTGGAAGTGGAAGCCTGGGACCAGGTGGGCAACAAGGGTGCGGCCTGGGGCGAAATTGTCATCCCTGCCCCGGATGAAGTAGATGAGGAAGACGATCCCGGCGTGCTCAGCATCGCACCGCCGGACGATCCGCCCGCCGAACCGCCTACTACGTCGGGCGGGGTAGAACCTGCCCAACAACCCACGAACACCCCCGAGCCGCCGAAAGTGGTGGCCTTTGGCGGGGAGAGCAGCGGTGCCGGGGAAAGCGGTGCCGGAGAAATCGCGCCGCCTGCGGCCGACTCCAGCAACGTACTCTGGGGCGCGGCGGCCGCAGCCGCCGCCGGAGCGGCGATGATTATAGTTACCGCGGCCAAGAAGAAACGCCAGGACGAGGAGGAGCAAAAAGCCGCCGCCGCGGCGATCTTCAACCAGACGCAGATCGCCCTGGAGGAAAAGCAGGCCCAGAAGGCCGCCCAGGCGAAATGGGAGGCGGAACAGGAGGCCGCCCGCCTCGAAGCGGAACGGGAGGCGATTAAAGCCGAGCGAGAAGCCCAGGGGATTACCACCGGCCAGCCCGCACCGCCGTACTTCATCTACGTGGAGGAAGAAAAAGAGCGGCAGCGCGAGGAAGATCTGCGCAAGCGAAAAGAGGAGCAGAAGCAAGCCGAACTGCGCGCACAGGAAGAGGAGTTGCGTCGGGCGGATCGCGTGGATTACCGACACACCCAAGTAAAAGAGGAAACAATCGAAGCGCCTCCATCTGGCATTGTGAAGTGGATCGCGAAAGGCGGTAAATTTATCCGCGACTTATTCAAAGCAAGAGACCTCGGAAAGATCGCATTTACTACGACAGTAACGGGGCATGTCACTGTGAGTGCACCTGGTGTGCCGGCCGGTGAAAAGCTTGCCTTTCGAACAGGAAGTGATGTCAACATCCCGGGGACCCGTTATAAACCGACAACACTTTCCTGGACGACGTTAAAATCATTGGGTCGACGAGCGATAAATGGAATAAAAATCAGTCTTGGATTAAACGCCGCTATAAATGCATATGATTTTCTCCTGGGTAGCAACAAAGGGGGAAGCTCCGGGGAGTTCATCGCATCGACGCTGGTGGATACTGGTGTGGCTACGGGTGTTGGGTTCGGATCGGCTGCATTTGTGGGAGGGGTATCAGTGGGTGCGACCATTATATTTGGGGTCACTGCACCATTCACCGTATTAGCAGGGGCTACCGTACTCGTTGGTCTCGGTGCCAGCCTGGTAGTCGATCATTTCTTTGGGGACGAGATCGCCGAGATCAAACAGAAATTTGGGGCCACGCTCGATTCTGGTCTATCCGTCTGGAAAGGAATAAGCCAGAATGTGAATATCATCGGGCAGCATGTTTCGGAGAATATCCAAAAAGCTGTGAATAACACGATCGAGAGCGTGAAAACTACGGTTACAGATGTGGCTGCGACTCTCGAACAGACATCGAATAATATTGCAACCGCGGTTGAGAATGGGATTGAGAATGTGAAATCTACTGTAGGAAATGCTGCAAAGACAGCCGGTGATGCTGTATCTAACTTCTTCAGCGGATTGTTTGGAGGAGATTAATATATACATGGTTGATTTTGATTACTTATGTGTTTTTTCTATGCAGAATAACTTGATACCGAAATAAGTCTAAAGGTGGTGGATTTATGGAAATCCCAGTGAGGAATATGCCTTTCTGGAAAGTACTGATTATAATGCTTTCTTACTGTATTATATTGGGCGTCTTTTCCTTGATGCCAATCTTCATATCCAATGGATCAATTATAGCAATTATTGTCGCGGTTTCTCATCCTCTTCTGGGGGCAATAGCTGTTCTATTATCAGCAAGGACTAAGTTGGTATGGGCGCGTTTTCTTGGTGGGCATTCATGGATGTTTATCATATATGCAACGGGATTATTCGCGCTGAACGCAGTCTACCCGATCCCGATGGGGTGGCTTCTGGTGTTTCTCTTGATGTATGCGTTAGCCTGGCTGCTGCCCTACCTCAGACCTGCGCTGTCTTCCATCATACTGCGCGAGCAAATGGCCCCTGAGACGAAATTGGGGAAAGGCTGCATGAGTATCGCGTTAGGCGGCTTACCGACCATCGGGAGTATCGCCGCAGTGATCGGGTTACATGCATCGCGATCGGGTGAGGAAAATGTTGTATATCTCATTATGGGTATTATAGGTATCCTAACCGCATTGGCAGGCTCCCAGGCATTTTCCCACCAGATCTGGGAACAGACACGAGGGAAGAAATCCTCAGAACAGGAAGCGGAGTCGTAAACTATGGATTGGGAACTGGTCACTCGTCTCTTCATCTTCGGGTTCATCGGTGCTCTGATTGGCCTGCGGCTCTCCCGCGCCCGGCGCTCGCGCGAAGAGCGAGTGAGGGAAGAACAGAAAAAAGATAAGGGTCAAGATAAAAAGAAATCCGACTGACTACCATCGGACTTGATGCTTGTTATGGGGATAAGTAATAAATTGGGGGATTGCAATGCCTCTTGATTGCCCGTTCCAGGTGATGACGTGCGAAATACGGTGACCGATGTGGCCGCAACTCTCGAACAGACAGCCAATAATATTGGAACCGCGGTTGAGAATGGGATCGACAATGTGAAATCTGCAGTAGGCGATGCAGCTGAAGCTGTGGGTGATTTCTTTGGCGGGTTGTTTGGAGGAAAATGATATATAGTAGGTTTATACAGAGGAAATGTCATTGTTGACCATAGAATATCTTAGATAGATTGAGTATTGGGTAAAAGGAATAATATTGATGAATGTTGAAGCAAGAAAATGGCCTTTGTGGAAAGTAATCCTTTTGCCACTTACAACACTGGGTTTTATTTCGATACTTCTTATTTTTTTCCCCACCGGTCCTTCATTCATTGCAATCTTTACAGGCATATCTCATACGCTTTTAGGCACAGTATTTTTTATTATTACTGCCAGAACGATACACTCATGGGGATATATCTATATCCATTCCTGTTTATTTTTACTCTACGCAACGGGACTGCGTGCTTTCGATGCAGTCCATCCACTGTCTACTATTTGGGTTCTAGTTTTATTATTTCCGTACACATTGGCATGGTTGCTGCCCTATATTAAACCGTCGTTATCCACAATAATGTATCGTGAACAAACTGCTCCACAGACGAAATTTGGAAAGGGCTGCATGAGTATTGCTTTAGGAAGTTTACCGGCAATCGGGAGTACCGCCGCACTGACAGGCTTGTACTTTTCACGTGTTGATGAAGAGAATATCATATTGCTGGTGGCGGGTTTATTGTTAGTTTATGCAGCTTTAGCAAGTGCTCAGGCGATTTCTCATCAAATATGGGAATTCAATAATAAGGTGAAACCCATAGATCAGGAAGCGGAAAAATAATAATGGATTGGGGATTGGTCGCTCAGCTCTTCGTTTTCGGGTTTATTGGCGCCCTGATCGGCTTGCGGCTCTCCCGCGCCCGGCGTTTGCGTGAAGAGCGAACGAAAGAAGCGCAGCAGGAGAACCAGGATCAAGGTCAATAACAGTATGTAGGTTGGGTTGAGGAACAAAACCCAACCTTCTCATTTTCTTAGTTTTTATTCCTCTCAACGTCTTAAATTCGGAATCGTCGCAGGAGAGGTGTTGGGTTTCGGTAACCCTCAACCCAACCGGTGGGATATGACTGCGGTTTACGAGCTGCATTCCGGCATCTGTGCATGCACGGCGTAGCGGCTGGCGCTGTCTTCGACTTGAAGGATCGTAAAACCGCGGCGCGCCAGCATCCCGGCCAGCTCGACGCCGCCGGGGAGC
>DAOUEK010000014.1:0-17348 GCA_034430425.1 Anaerolineales bacterium
CGGTTGGTGAGTGCGATATTGATGGAGACGAGCGAGGAGTGGGAAACAGGAAGAGTGTATCTGAGTTTAGAGAATGATTGATCGGGTAGATCGTTCTGAGAGGAACTTGATCATTTTACAGAAAAGATGTTGCACAATCGAAATGTAGGTGTAAATATGTATACGAACACGACGCAGTATCTATGGAAAAACATGCAAAATAATTGATTCCTAATCAGACCACATGTATAATCGCATCGAATTTGAACAGTGATCGTTAAACAACATTAAGTAACGTATAGAAACCTGATGAGACGGAAAAGCAGCGCGCAAGCCAGCGTCTTGCTGGCTTGTTTTCTTCACTCGGGAGTGGAATCCCTCTCCACCCGCCCAGTTTGTGCGCAAAGGGAAAAGCATGGCACGTATACACGAACATCAGGGGAAATCCCTGCTCGCGGAAGCAGGCATCGCTGTTCCACAAGGCGGACCTGCAAAGTCTTCAACAGAAGCCCAGGCGCTCGCCGAGGAGATCAGCGGACCAGTCGTCGTTAAAGCCCAGGCCTGGGTCACCGGCCGCGCAGGCATCGGCGCTATTCGATTTGCGGATACACCCAATGAAGCCGCCAAAGCTGCATCCGAGATCCTGGGCATGCAGGTCAAAGGCTTCACCGTCGATACGGTGCTGGTCGAAGAGAAGCTCGAGATCGAGCGCGAGTTCTACGCCGGCGTGATCATCGACGACCAATCACAAGCACCGATGATGATTTTCAGCAGCATCGGCGGCAGCGGCATCGAAGAGATCGCGCAGGAACATCCGGAAGCGATTTCACGGTTCAGCGTGGACATCCGCACCAGCCTGCTTGAACACCAGGCGCGCGATCTGATCCGCAAAGCAGGAATTCAAGGCAAGCTCCAACTCCAACTCGGCGGTTTACTTTCAAAGCTGTTCAATGCAGCTCGAAAATACGACGCCCGCGCCGTGGAAATCAACCCCATCGTGCTCACGAGTGATGGAAAATTACTCGCCGCGGACTGCCGCATCACAGTTGATGACTACGCCGTATACCGCCATCGTGATTTGGGTATCGAGATCGCCCGCGAGTTCGATCGACCTCCCACATCATTGGAACACATCGCCTGGCAGGTGGAGAAAAACGATTACCGCGGCACGTTCTATTTCATCCAGCTTGAAAGGGATTTCCAATCCGGGGACGGCGTAATCGGCTTCCACGGTGCCGGCGGCGGCGGTTCGATGATGAGCATGGACGCTGTATTGAACCGCGGCTACAAACTGGCCAACTTCGTGGATACGAGCGGCAACCCGCCGGCATCGAAAGTCTACCGGGCAGCACGGATCATCCTGTCACAATCCGGCATCGATGGCTATTTCGCCTCCGGATCCGGTGTCGCCTCACAGGAACAATTCCACAGCGCGCGTGGATTGGTTAAAGCGTTTATGGAAATGCCGCTTAAAGTACCTGCAGTCATCCGACTGGGCGGGAATGCCGAGGATCGTGCCATCGCCATCCTGGAGCGCGCCAGGGAGCATATCCCCGCTCCGGTTGAGGGCTACGGCAAGGATGATACGCCGGAATTCTGCGCCCAGCGGCTGGACGAATTGATCCAGTCCCACAAACCGGCTGATGAAGATATACGCCGATACGAATCCGCAAAAGCCAAGGAACCGTACCAATTTGAGACCGTTACGGGCGGCACAGTGACATTCGATCACGCCGCATGCCTTGCGTGTGAAAGTAAAATTTGCATCGAAACCTGCGTACCCAAGATCCTCGAGCTTAAAGACGGCGTCCCTGTCCTGAACATCTCTCGTGAAGATGCCAAGAAAGGCGGATGCATCGAGTGCCTGGCCTGTGAGATCGAGTGCTTTTTCGAAGGCAATCACGGCGGCTTTGTCTCGCTGCCTATTCCCGGTCTGGACAAGGAAAGCGAAACGTGAAAGCGCCTTCAAGATTAGATCTGGAGTCAAGATGGCCATATTGATCGATGAAACAAAACGTGTTCTGGTTCAAGGTATCACTGGCCGCGAAGGGCAAACCCGGGCGCGTTTGATGAAGGAATACGGAACACATGTCGTCGCCGGCGTTACGCCCGGCAAGGGTGGCCAGGAAGTCGAAGGGGTTCCTGTTTTTGACACCATCCAGGAGGCCTGGGAAAACGTCGGGCTGATCGACGTCAGCGTCCTGTTCATCCCTGCGCCGCTGGTGAAAGACGCCGCGCTGGAAGCGATAGATGCAGGCGTGAAATTACTCGTCATCGTCCCCGATCGTGTTCCGATTTACGATGTCCTCGAGATCGCCGAAGCTGCCCATCGGAAAGATGCCCATTTCGTCGGCCCGAACACCCTGGGCGTTCTCTCGCCAGGCAAGGCCGTTCTGGGCATGATCGGCGGCCGAGCCGCTTCGGCCAAAGCCTGGTTCATGCCAGGTCCTGTGGGTATCTGCTCCCGCTCTGGCGGCATCACCTCTTCGATGGCCTATTACCTGGCGCAGGAAGGGATTGGCGCGACCACGCTGGTCCATGTTGGCGGCGACGTGGTCGTCGGCACACCCCTGCCGGAAGTCGCTCTGCATTTTGAACAGGATGCAGATACAAAGGCCATCGTGATGTTTGGCGAAATCGGCGGAACGCAGGAAGAACGCCTGGCTGACTTAATCGAGACCGGCGAAGTCACCAAACCGATCGTCGCCTTCATCGGCGGCAAAGCGGCGAAAAGCGGCACGCGTTTCAGCCACGCCGGCGCGATCATCGAAGGCGGACGCGGAACGCATGAAGGCAAAGTCAAGCGTTTGCGGGAAGTGGGTGTTAACGTAGTAGATGCCTTCGGCATGCTGCCGCAAGAGACCAAATCCGTTCTGGAAAGACATAGGATTGCATTATGAGTGAAACAACCTGGAAAACTGCTATCACACAAATCGAACCGAATGAGGTTCGCCTGCGAGGCTACCGCATCGACGAACTCATGGGACAGGTCACGTTTGCACAGGCGATCTTTCTTGCCCTGACCGGCGAACTGCCCGCCCCGAACATCGCCAAACTCCTCGATGCCATGCTGGTTTCATCCATCGATCACGGCGCCACGCCGCCCTCAGCCCTCGCCGCGCGCACTGCCGCTTCGACCGGCGCCCCACTCAACGCAGCCATTGCCACCGGTGTGCTTTCGATCAACCGCTTTCACGGTGGTGCGATCTACGACTGCATGGCCGTGCTTGAAGAAGGGATTCAACGGGCTGCGGATTCGAATGTATCCATCGAACAGGCCGCCGATGAACTGGTGGCCAACTACCGCCAGGATAAGAAACGCATCGCCGGACTCGGGCATCGCATCCACAGTGATGATCCCAGAACGAAGAAATTATTTGCCCTGGCAGAGGAATTAAAAGTCGCCAACGACGGCGTGGCTATGATTCGTGCGATTCATAAGGCCATCTCGAATGCCGGCAAAGACCTTCCCATCAATGTCGACGGCGCCATCGCAGCTCTTTTGGTGGATTTACATATGCCGCGCGAACTCGCCAATGCCTTTTTCATCATGGCGCGCGTTCCCGGCCTGGTGGCGCACGTGCATGAGGAACAAACGCGCGAACGCCCGATGCGCAAGATCGATCCCATAAAGCACGAATACGACGGAACCCCGCCCAGAAGCCTCGATTGAATCGTCTAGACGACTTTCAACCCAATGCTTCGAGATTGACTGATCCATCGCGCCGGTTGACTGTGTTTGAGGTTAGTATATAAAAGAGAAAAACGAGGAAGAAAAGATGTCCGATAAACTGATCGAAATCATCCCTGAATTTTCCGAGATCGAAGATGAAGATCTTCGCAAGCGAGTGATCGCCGTCTGGGAGGAGGCGTTGTCCATCGGTGGCTGGAATATCGATGATCTCAAGCGTATACCCTATACGCTTCTCGTCGAGGACGTCGATATCAGTTTTCCGGAACACGTCAGCACCGTCTGTCGGCTGTGTATGGCCATGCAGGACGTGCTTGCAGAAGTATATGCAGATCGTTACGAGATAGATCGCGACACACTCATTGCAGGCGCGCTGCTGGCCGATGTGGGTAAGTTGATCGAGTTCCGTGAGGAAGATGGCGAATACAAATGGGCGAGCATGTACCAATATCTGCGCCACCCCTTCACCGGCGTCGGCTTGTGCTTCAAGCACAGCATTCCCGAGGCTGTGATGCACATTATCGCCACCCATTCCTGGGAAGGCGACAAGTTCAAACGTCGACCGGAATCGATCATCTTCCATCACGCCGATTTCACCGATTTCGACCTGACCAAATCCACAAAGTGAACGATCGATCCAATTTTCGAGAAATTCACTTTATCGCTCGCAGGAGATGAAATGCCGCATACGTTCGCCGAAAAGGTGTTAGCCAAAAAAGCTGGAGTTAAACCATTAACTGCCGGACAAATCGTGGAAATCTCGCCGGATGTGGCCCTTTCCCACGATAACACAGCACCCATCTACGGGATTTTCAAGAAGATGGGTGCGGAGCGCGTCTTCGATCCGGAGATGCATGCCATTATCCTCGATCACGCCGTCCCCGCACCGACGACAGCACACGCCGAGAACCACCGCATCATCCGTGATTTCGTGCGCGAGCAAGGCATCCCGCACTTCTTCGAAGTCGGGCGCGGTATTTGCCACCAGGTGCTGATCGAAGAAGGACTGGCGCTTCCGGGTGATATCGTATTGGGATCGGATTCGCATACGCCACATGCCGGTGCTGTGGGTGCTTTTGGCGCCGGTATCGGCCGCAGCGAAATGGCTTCTATATGGGCTATCGGAAAGCTCTGGCTGCGCGTCCCGGAAAGCATCAAAATCGTAGTACACAATCATCTGCCGGAAGGTGTAACGGCTAAAGATCTGGCGCTGCATGTGATCGGCGAGAACGGCGCCGACGCAGCGCTGTATCAATCCGTCGAATGGCACGGCGAGGCGATCCAGGCACTTGAATTATCACAGCGAATGGTGCTGCCCAATCTGATGGCGGAAATGGGCGCGAAAAACAGCTACGTCCCCGCAGACGAAAAAACGTTTGCTTATCTCGAAGGTCGCGCGAAACGCGCATACGATCCTGTCTATCCCGATGAAAATGCCGCCTATAGCCAGATTCTCGAATACGATGCTGCGCAGATTCAACCGATGGTCGCCTGCCCACATACCGTTGACAACGTCCAACCGGTCTCGGAACTGCGCGGCACACGCATCCACCAGGCATTTCTGGGCACGTGCACCAACGGACGGCTTGATGATCTCGCCACAGCTGCGTCGATTCTTGAAGGAAACCAAATCGCCGAGGGTGTACGCATGATCGTCATCCCCGCCTCTTCCGAGGTTTATCTGGAGGCTCTCCAGGCAGGGTATCTGGAGACTTTCGTGCGCGCCGGAGCGGTCATTGAAAGCCCCGGATGCGGCCCCTGCATGGGAAATCACATGGGCGTGCCCGCCATCGGCGAAGTGACTATAAGCACTGCAAACCGTAACTTCCGTGGCCGCATGGGCACGAAAGAAAGCGAAATCTATCTCGCCAGTCCCGCCGTCGTGGCGGCTTCTGCAATTGCGGGAGAGATCTCTCACCCGAAGGATGTAGCCTGATGACGAAAAACCAAATCATTCGCGGTCGAGTTTGGAAATACGGCGATGACGTCAACACCGATGTCATCTTTCCGGGAAAATACACCTATACGGTAAGCGATCCAAAAGAGATGCCGCAGTATGCCCTCGAGGATCTCGATCCTCGCTTTGTAAAAGACATGCAGCCCAATGACATCATCGTCGCCGGCAAGAATTGGGGCTGCGGATCATCGCGGGAACAGGCAGTCACCTGTTTGAAGGAAAGCGGTCTTGGCGCGATCGTGGCGAAAAGCATCGCCCGGATCTACTTTCGCAACTGCCTCAACGCGGCGTTGCCGGCTTTGATTTGCCCCGAGGCCGTCGATGCCATCCAAGATGGCGAAACCATCGAGATCGACCTCGAAGCCGGCTTGATCCGATGTGAAGGTGGAGAGTTCAGTTTTCCGCCCCTGCCGGATGCGGTAATCAAGATTTTTAATGCCGGCGGTTTGATTCCATACACGCGGCAGCAACTTGAGCTTTTAGGATCTTCACGTCAGTAATCACAAATCGAAATGAACCTATACGTTGATCTCTCAACGAATATGACTAAGGAGAACGATTGAATGGCGAAATATCAAATTGCCTGGATGCCCGGAGACGGCATTGGTGTCGATGTGATGGACGCGGCCCGCATCGTACTGGATGCGCTTAAACTCGAGGCCGAGTACGTTCCAGCCGATATCGGCTGGGAATTCTGGTGCACGGAGGGCGAGGCGCTTCCCGAGAGAACGGTCAAGATCCTGCAGGAATGTACCTGCGGTCTGTTCGGCGCAATTACTTCCAAACCCAAAGACGAAGCCGCGAAAGAACTCGCACCCGAACTTCATGACAAGGGATTTTCCTACCGCAGCCCGATCGTGCGTCTGCGGCAGATCTTCGATCTGTACACCAATCTACGCCCCTGCAAGGCGTTCCCGGGAAATCCCTTGAACTTCAAGGATGATATCGATCTGGTCGTCTTCCGGGAAAACACGGAAGGTTTGTACAGCGGCATCGAATTCCATCCCTTGCCGGACGAAGTCCGCAGCGCGTTGGTCGATTTCAACCCGGCGATGTCGCGGTTCGACAGTGTCCCTGCTGCGGAGATGGCCGTCAGCCTGCGCGTGATCACCAAAACCGGTGCAGCGCGCATTGTACGCCAGGCCTTCGAATACGCACGCAAATTCGGCTATCCCACCGTTACGCTGGTCGAAAAACCAAACGTACTACGCGAAACGAGTGGATTAATGACCCGCCAGGCCCGGGAGATCGCCGCCGATTTCATGGATATCGAACTCTGGGAAACCAATATCGACGCCCAGATGATGTGGCTGCTCAAGAATCCGACCGATTATGGCGTGTTGGTCACTTCGAACATGTTCGGAGACATTCTTTCCGATCTGGCAGCCCAGTTGGTCGGTGGACTTGGCTTTGCGTCGAGTGGAAATATCGGAGACAGCTTTGCCGTTTTCGAACCCACGCATGGGTCGGCGCCGAAATATGCCGGCCAGTACAAGGTCAATCCGATAGCCATGCTGCTCGCCACGAAATTAATGCTGGATTGGTTGGGCGAAAGCGGCATGGCGGAAAACCTGGAACAAGCCATTCGCAAGGTCATCGCTGCCGGTGAAATCCGCACCTACGATATGGGCGGATCCAGCTCCACGCTCGATGTCGCCAATGCCGTCGTGGCCCAACTCTAATTCAAACCCATCCAGGAGTGTCTATCGATGGACTCAATCAGCCGTGAAATGGCGAAATTCGCCCGAAATCTAGCATATCAAGACATTCCCGAAAATGCGCGTCACGAAGCCAAGCGGTTCTTATTGGACAGCGTTGGCTGCGCTCTTGCGGCTACACAGAATGCAGACATGCAAGCGATGCGTCGCTTCACCGAAAAACTGGGCGGCACAATGGAAGCCACGGTGATCGGCAGTGGAATGCGCACGAATGCGCCCAATGCCGCCCTGATGAACTGCCTGCTTACCCGAGCGATGGATTACAACGATATCTACTGGGAGCAAGATCCCAGCCACCCATCTGATATCATCGGCGCAGTCCTTGCCGCGGCGGAAGCAAATGGAAAAAGCGGGCAGGATGCACTTACGGCCATCGTCGTTGCTTACGAGTTGGAAATGCGCTGGTGCCATGCTGCCCATCCGGGAATTCGAGAGGTCGGTTGGCATCACGCTTCACTGACGCAATTTGTCAGCCCGTTGGTGGCCGGCGTACTGTACGACCTCAACCTTGATCAACTCGTCGCAGCCGTCGGCATCAGCGGAAGTTCGCACTTCACACTCGGCGGCGTCGTTGCCGGCCATCTGACGAACATGAAAAATACGGCCGATCCGCTGGCGGCGCAAGCTGGTGTCATCGCCGCGCTTATGGCGCTTGAGGGCTACGAAGGACCGGTCGAGGTGATCGAAGGCAAAGAAGGCTTGATCGAGGTGCTTTCGAACGTCGAGTGGAAAACGGACGAACTGCTCAAAGGTCTGGGAGAGCAATTTATCATCACCCACTGCGGGTACAAAGCCTATCCGTCGGAAGCGCTAACCCATCAACCCATCACTGCCGCGCTGCATGCCCGCCAAGCGCTCGAAGTCACGCACGATCAAGTAACCGAGATTCTGGTCGAGACGACGACGCGCGGCGCCGACATCCTCTCCGATCCCAGTAAATACAAACCCGAAACCAAAGAGACCGCCGATCACAGCCTGCCGTACGTGATCGCCGCAGCCATCGTCGATGGCCACGTGCTGCCTGATTCTTTCAGCGATGAGAAATTAAATGATCCGGCCATCCGATCCACCCTCCCGAAAATCAAGGTGGTTGCCGATCCTGAGATCGACGCGCTTTTCCCGGGCGTTAAACGCGCCCGCGTAACAATCACTTGCAAGGATGGCCGCAGCCATACCGTGCAAACCGACGTGGCCAAAGGCGCACCCGAAGACCCGCTCAGCGATGATGAAATCATCGCCAAATTCCGGGCCAATGCGCAAGGCGTTGTCAGCGACGGCAGAATAGAGAATATTATTGATGCGACGTGGAATCTTGACCAAACAGTGGATATTGCCACATATATGACGCTTCTCATCTCAGATATAGAATAAAGCACAAGTGGAAGAATCAAAAAAGCGTAACGGTCCTTTACAGGATCGTCACGCTTTTTATTATGCATTAATCAGCCGAATAAACCAGATGGACGATCGCTATCGTTCGAATCCAAAGTTGTCGGCGCCTCGTACCCCTGATCGGTTGGCGAAGCGAATTCATGAGGGGATGCGTATTGCGGTTGATTCTCGACCGCAGGACGCACAGCCCTATGGAAAAAATAACTGACCGCCAGAATACCCATCCCGACAATACTCACCATCACGCCCACTCCGCTTACTTCACCCATAACCGTTTCCCGTATTGTGGCAACTGGAAGCATCAACAAATCAAACAACGCTTCAGATCCTTCCACTCTACTCTCTTGCAGAACACGATCAACTACAGTGTTCGTAGAAAGCCCGAGTGCGATAGTCAAAACACCGGTGATCAATATCGGTATGCCCCACCAAAGGGCGACATCACGCCAGGAACGAATCACAAGGACCATAATCAAACCGAGTAACGCGGCAGACAGCAACCACCCTCCCATAGTAAACGCACGAATCATGCGAATACGTTCTTTAAAGAGATCCACATCTTCGGGATTTTGATTTCCTTCATCAAGTTCGAACAAGGAAAAACTGGCTGGCATCTCTCTGAAGAATTCCTGAAATCGACGTGCGGCGAAATCAATAAGTTCCGAACGGAGAGGTTCCGGCGGCTCGCAATAAAGAATCGGCGCTTGGCCGGACTCGATCATCGATTGCTGCATTTGATCCACTTGCGCTTGCGTACACGTTGGCCATGAATCGACAATCAAGTTGATAATCTCGTGCAACCCCTCGCCCTGCATCTTCTCCTTAATCGGATGCAAGTCGATACTTAAATCAGGTCTCAATCGATCATCATCGAGCCAGGCATTGGCCGATACGATAGTCTCCTTGATCTGATTTCCCAACCACTCATCTAATATTATGATATCGACGATGCGGCTCCAATCCTCGAATCCGAGTTCACTCAGAGCATGTTGAACTTCTGCATCTTCCTCGGAATCGTTTCCAAATTTCGTCTCGGAGAGTATTTCGGTTAAACTTTCCCGAAGGACTCCGGATTCAATCAAGCTCTCGTTCAGCATTTTATCGAGTTTTTCCGGATTGAAGATCATGTTTGATGTAAAGAATGCCAGCAGGCCAAATGGCAGCGTTACGATGAAGAGTAATACGAAGATTGCAGCAAGGATTCTCGTCGTGAGTTTCATACAACTCATCGGTTCAGACACGGCTTCTTCCCCTCTTTCCACTCTCGTTATCAAGGAACACGGAGTAAATTAATTTATCGATAATTAAAAATCTCGACTGCACATTATACTCGCGAGATTTATCTGAGGATAGAAAAGTAAGACGAAGCGGGATTACACGCCTCGGTTCGTTTTCATCGCTTCGAAAAACCACATTGTATTCCGTATGCTGGTTACCGAAAGTGAGTCATAACCTCTTCCAGTGCTTCTTCGGAAGGTCTCAGGACATCTTGTTTGAGATAAGCAAGCGGTTCTTCCACAAGATTTTCCACAGATTGGAAGGTCTCCTGATCCTGATTGAGATAGATCAAGCCTGTGAGCAGGATTTCTGCGCAACAAGAATCCTCAAGCAGCTGCATCGCCGCAAGACGATCGGAGGTATCGTAATCACATCCAAGTTTCTTCAATACCAGTCGGGATTCGTTATGCAATTCAACTTCCATAATCTCACCGGGTTCGATATCCAATTCAATTTCGTCGTACGAAGGAACCCAGGTAACATCGTGCAAAGGATACTCGTGCTTGATCCCCCAGGAATAGCTTTTCGTCGATTCATCCCGGTTGTTAAAGGTGACGCATGGGCTGATGATATCGAGCACTGCTGTGCCATTGAAGTTAAGCGCCGATTTCAGCAGCTCTTTTACCTGTTTTGGATCCCCTGCAAATGACCGGGCAACGAAACCACAATTGGCAATGAGTGCTTCCATGCACAAATCGATGGGCATAAACGGATTCACACCCATTTTCTTTAATTTCTGTCCTTTGTCTGCTGTTGCCGAGAACTGGCCTTTGGTCAATCCATAGACCCCGTTATTTTCGATGATGTATACCATGGGCACATTTCGCCGCAGGAGATGTATGAACTGGCCGATGCCGATGCTCGCCGTATCGCCGTCTCCGGAAACCCCGATTGTTTTCAGTGATCGATTGGCGATAGATGCGCCGGTTGCAATGGAGGGCATTCGACCATGCAGTGTGTTAAAACCATGCGAGCGGCTCATAAAATAGGTCGGGCTTTTGCTCGAGCAGCCAATCCCGGACAGCTTGATTACCTTCTCGGGCGGTATGGAAAGCTCGTGACAAGCCGCCACAATTTGACTGGAAATGGAGTTATGCCCACAACCCTGGCATAAGGTCGTTGGCCGTCCTTTATAATCCGCTTTCGAAAGTCCGAGTTCGTTGATTTTTTGGGAGGATCTTCCGTTACCATTATTCGCCATGAGATTCTTCCTCTGTTTCGATAATGGCCTCTATGGCCCAATCCGCACTAATAGGCACCCCGTCATTTTTCGTTAGTGAAACCAGCTTCGTCGCCAGCTCGGGGCATTCGAGCTGTAACAATGCATGCATCTGCCCGTCGGTATTGATTTCGATCACATAAACGATCTGGTGATTTCGAATAAACTGCGCAATGTCCTCCGAAAAAGGAATGGCTCGGATGCGGAGATAATCTGTCGGCAAGCCTCTACCTGCCAGGATATCCCGCGCTTCAAGAATTGCAGGATCAGTCGATCCAAAGGCAATGATCCCAATATGCGCATCATCCATACGCTGGGTAATTGGAGTCGGTAAAGCCTGGCGAGCCGTTTCCAATTTTCTCCACAAACGCTGGATGTTGGCATCCCAATCTTCTGCCTTTTCACTGTAAATAGCGCTTTCATTATGACCTGTACCACGTGTAAAAAAAGCCGCCAGGGGATGTTCCGTCCCCGGAATCGTACGTGGAGCGACGCCATCGCCATCGACATCACGATATCGGGCGTACTCCCCAAGCTCTTCCAACGCTTCCGCAGTTAGCACTTTACCCCGATCCATCGCTTCATTTGGGAATTGGAATGGCTCCGATATCCATAGATTCATGCCCAGATCGAGGTCGCTGAGTACAAATATGGGGGTTTGATAACGTTCCGCCAGATCGAATGCAAGCCATCCAAATTCGAAACATTCTTGCGGCGTACCGGGAATAAGAATTGTGTGGCGGGTATCTCCATGGCCCAGAAATCGCACGGGCAGCACATCGCCTTGCGAAGTTCGAGTGGGTAGTCCTGTGCTCGGTCCCATACGCTGAACGTCCCAAATTACAATCGGTATCTCGGCAAAAAAAGCCAATCCCGCGAACTCCGACATGAGTGAAATCCCTGGTCCGGAGGTCGAGGTCATTGCCCGCGCGCCCACCCAGCCAGCGCCAATGGCCATGCCAATCGCGGCGATCTCATCCTCCGCCTGAATCACAGCGTAAGTGGCTTTCCCTGTCTCGGGATCACTGCGCAGGTTGGGCAAATAATACTCAAGCGCTTCCGCAAGACTGGAAGCCGGCGTAATCGGATACCACGAAGCAACGCTTACCCCACCGTAGATGGCCCCCAGCGCAGCTGCGGTATTCCCGTCAACCAGTAAGCGTCCTTCGTCCCGCGGCATTCTTTCCACTCGATAGGGATCACGTTTGGGCAGGTTCTCTCGGCCCCACGATGCCGCCAACTCGATCATGCGCATGTTCAATGCAACGGACTTCTCCCGACCGCCAAAGTGGGTTTCCAGCGCCTTTCGAATTTCGTTTATATCGATAGCCAGGATTTCGGAGAGAACGCCGACATACGTCATGTTGGCAATATATTCTCGAAGTTCTTTGGAGGGGTTTACTTCTTTAACCAGCGTTCGAATGGGTATGGGGTAGAAAATAACGTCTTGGCGATCGATTGGCTCGGCCATGCGGTCATCATAAAAACAGACGCCACCCTGGTTAAGTTTCATTAGATCTTCATGAAACGTCGCCATGTTCATGGCGACGAGCAGATCACACATTCGCTTATTTGCCGTGTGGCCATTCGCATTGACACGAATGGTGTACCACGTTGGCAATCCCTTGATGTTGGATGGGAATAGATTCCTTCCACTAACAGGTATACCCATGCGAAAGAAAGCACGTACCAGGGCGAGGTTGGACGTTTGGCTGCCAGATCCATTGACTGTCGCTACGACCAGAGTGAAATCGTTGATGATTGGCGACGGCGCTTCCTTTATACCAGCTGCTTCTTCTTGCTTGGCTTTGGATTTACCCATAAGGGTTTACTCCTGGCATTCTGACGAAAGATTTGATTTCCACTGGCGTCATCACCCCCATCGATATCGACTTCAGACAGCAGTAAACAAACCGGGAAATACTGCCTGGCAGGTTCTTAATGAGTCTATCGCGGTGAAATAGTCGTGTCAAACAATGTGCCCATTTCGGACGCCAGCCAGTATAATTAACAGGAATGCTCCCCCAGCATGTGCACCTCAGGAAATTCGTTCTGGTAAAATGTCTTGATGATCCTCTCTCGATTATTTCCCATGCTTCGTATCGGCATCGTCCTCCTTTTCATCAGCTTGTCGCTGTTTCTTCCGCACTGGCTGCTGCGACACCGGTATACGGATCGTATCCTCGATCTGCAGGAGGCGCCATCCCGACCAACTGCGATCGTACTTGGAGCGGGGTTAAGACGAGATGGACAGCCTACGGCCGTCCTGGCAGACCGTGTCCGAACGGCTGTCTCGTTGTATCAAGCCGGAAAAGTTAACAAGCTTCTGATGAGTGGGTCGATTTCAGCCGGAAAGGATGAACCGGCTGCCATGCGAGCGCTGGCTTTAGAGCTTGGTGTGGCGGACGAGGACATACTCATCGACAGTGAAGGTGTACGCACATTCGAGACCTGTCTGCGTGCGTCGGAAATCTTTGGAATTAACCAGGCGCTTATCGTCACACAAAGATTTCACCTGCCCAGAGCATTGGCGCTCTGTGAGGCACATGACGTAGACGCGATTGGCGTAAGCGCAGATCTTCGCACATACCGCGCAATCGCTTTTTGGAATTTGCGAGAGGTGCCAGCCAGCATACGCGCCTTATGGGATGTGTTCAGACACAACAATCTCAACAAGCATGATCCTTCTGAAGCAACTTCCCAGAAACCGAACTGCGGATGAAATAATGGAACGTCACGAAGCGTTACAAATCTTGCATCGATATGTAAAAAATGAATCATTACGCCGTCATATGTTCGCCGTGGAAACTGCAATGCGTGATTATGCATTGCGTTTGAACGGCGATCCGGAAGAATGGGGGCTGGCCGGACTGCTCCATGATTTTGATTGGGAAATCCATCCAAGCCTTGATAAACACCCGCAAGATGGCGCTCCGATCTTGCGTCAACATGGCGTTCCGGAAAGCATTGTGCGCTGTATCTTAAGCCACGCAGATCATACAGGCGTGCCACGGGAAACCCAGATTGATTATGCCCTGCACGCGTGCGATGAAATTACAGGCCTCATTACTGCTGTTGCCCTTGTGCGGCCTTCGAAATCGATATTCGATGTTAAGCTGCGATCCATTCGAAAGAAATGGAAGGATGCGCGTTTCGCCGCCAATGTGGATCGTGAGGAAATCGCAGCCTCCGCCGAAGAACTTGGAATAGATCTGTGGGAACATGTGCAAAATGTTCTCGAGTCGATGCAAACCATTGCATCCGACCTCGGATTATCAGGTCAAACGCAGTAAAATCGTGGGGGAAGCGTTGAAATAATACGCCTTGGGCTCTTGCTTCGCTGCTGGTATAATGCCACGGTCTTTCAAAGTATAGAAACGAACGGGAAAATGACCGAATCAACGAATTCCACTGAACCAACGATTTGCCGAATTTGCGGAAGCAAATTGGGGCCTTCCGCCAAACGCTGTGTGGTCTGCGGAACACCGATTGGAGCCGAAGGGGACCGCCGTTTTGCAGGTGGCTCCCAGATCACGCTTTCGCTGCCGTTAGCAATCGGATTGCTGGCGCTCTTCACTTTTCTCGCCGCAGGCCTGACTTTCGCCGCAACTCAATTGATGAAACCTGGAACCGGTGAAGAACAAGAGAGCACGCCGACGGATACACCCACCGTAACGGCGACGCTGGAAGCCACCCCAACCGATACTGTTCTCCCGCCTCCGACTCCGTTACCTACTCTTGAGTATACGGTCATCACCAATGATACGTGCCTCTCGCTTGCCGTGCGTTACGATGTATCGTTTCAGTCTATCCTTCAAGCCAATCCAGGATTGACGGCCGACTGTATTCTCTCCGTGGGTCAAAAGATTAACATTCCACAACCAACGCCCACATCTTCTCCGGAACCGAGTCCGACGCTTCCGCCAGATGAGGCAACCCGGGCGGCCTGTGAAACCATTACCTATACCGTTGAAGCGAACGATACGTTAAGCGGTATTGCTGCCAATTACAATGTGGAAATTCGCGCCATCCTGGATTACAACGGGTTGAATAATGAAACGGTCTTCCTCGGCCAAATTCTGATCATTCCGCTTTGTCAACGCTTGCCCACGCAGGGTCCATCTCCAACAGCCACGGCGCCGCCGCCTCATCCCGCGGCGAATCTGCTCCTTCCACAAGATGGCGCTGCATTCTCCCTGGCGAACGATACCATCACGCTGCAGTGGGCTTCTGTTGGTGTTCTGCGGGAGAACGAGGTCTATGAAGTCGTCGTTGAAGATATCACTGAAGGTTCGGGGACGCGCCGCATTGTCGGTTATGTCACCGATACGAAATACATCGTGCCAACCTCATTCCGACCACAGGAAGCATTGCCACACATCATGCGCTGGTCGGTCCGGGTTGTCCGCAAGGTGGATCAGACAGAAGAAGGCGAGCCTATTTATGAATCAGGCGGCGCAGAGAGCTTAAAGCGCGTGTTTACCTGGTCGGGCGCAGCAGTAGAAGCGACACCTGAGCCATGAGAAGGCTTTACAATTAGAAGATAAACATCAAGGCGGGTGAAAACCCGCCTTTCTTCTTTCTTATAATGTATCTTGAAGACAGAATTCAGCAAATCAGGATTGCCAATTTCACCCCAACGCAATTGCCTCGATTGTTTTCCGCACACGAGAAGCCGATGCTTCCAATGCGCTGAGTTCTGATTTATTCAGTTCGTACTCGATAATCTGCTCCATCCCACCTCTTCCGAGTTTTACGGGCACGCCAAAGAATATATCGGTCAAGCCGTACTCCCCATCCAAGTAGGCGGAAGCGGGAACGACTTGTTTACGATCGAGAAGAATCGCCTCGACCATCTGCGCCAGAGCGGCCGAGGGCGCATAAAACGCGCTCCCTGACTTTAACAGAGAAACGATCTCCCCCCCTCCTTTTCGTGTCCGCTCGATAATCGCTTTCAACCGCTTCGGTTTCATGAGCTTGTCCAAGGGCACACCAGCGACGTTGGAATGTCGGGTGAGAGGAAGCATATCATCACCATGTCCACCAAGTACGTAGCAATGAACATTATGCACGCTGACATTCAATTCCATAGCCACGAAAGCACGCATGCGCGCCGAGTCCAGGACGCCTCCCTGGCCGATCACCCGCTCCCGGGACAAACCGCTCTTCTTCATGGCCAGGTAGCTCATCGCATCGAGTGGATTGGTAAGAACGATATAAACCGCATTTGGTGAAACACGGATCGAACGTTCCACTGCGCTGGTTACAATTTTCCTGTTGGCCGCCAAGAGATCATCGCGGCTCATACCCGGTTTTCTCGGAAGACCTGCTGTAATCACAACCACATCCGAATCTGTAGATTCCTCATAACCATTCGATCCAACGATGCTCACATCCGAACCGATGATCGGCAGCGCTTCCAAAAGATCGAGTGCTTTCCCTTGAGCTATACCATCGACAATATCGATCATGACGATGTCTGCGATCTCTCGTTTCGCCAGCCAATGAGCTGTTGTAGCACCCGTTTGTCCAGCGCCTATGATCGTTACCTTCGCCATTTAACCTCCCGACACTCGTTTTCAGATGGTCTTGATAACATCAGCTCGATGCGCTCGGGGTCGAAAACCACATCTGGTCCGTGTGGCGATCGGGTTTCTCCAGATCGAATAACACATTCTCAACATGAACCCCCTCCCCTTCCTCGACCTGGCCTACAACCCACATCACAATCCCCTCTTCTTGCGCGCTTGAAAGGAATGAATCCAGTTCTTGTTTAGGGACAGACAATATCAATCCGCCCGATGTCTGGGCATCGAACAACAACATCTGATTCTCTTCGTCGATGGAATCAGCGAACGACACACGATCTCCGAAATAAGCACGATTGTCAATACTTCCACCAGGGAAAGTCCACGATTCGGCATACAAACGAGCATTGGAGAGAAATGGAATCTCGGGTAAGAAATAACGTAAAGCCACCTTTGAAGCCTCGGCAAGTTCCACACTATGTCCGAGCAAGCTATAACCCGTCACGTCGGTCGCAGCCCGTACGCCGTGCCGCCTCGCCAGTGCCGCTGCAGGCCCGTTTAATCGAGACATCCAATTGACAGCTTG
>DAOUEK010000015.1:0-62680 GCA_034430425.1 Anaerolineales bacterium
TGAATGTGCTGTGCGATAATGTGTAGAAGGAGTTCGAAGAGATGTTGGAGAGTAGAAATCACGGTCTACCTTTCATTTCAGGAACTGGAGACCGTGATTGTAATGCTTAGGTCGTTTTATAGGGCATTTTTAGAACGGATGTACATTTTCGGCCAGCACAGGGAAAACAGCAACTCATCGGGAACCGCCGAACGGATAATGTTCGAACCATTACAGCACGCTTATGTTAAGTTTTCGCAAATACCAACGATATGCTACGAAACTGCATAATTGGAAAGACTATGGGGTAAGTCACATATCTCTATATGTAATTGGGTGTGTCTTACGCTTGCGGGACAGGACAGGCAGCGATTATTGCCAACCTTGTGGCCGCCGCAGAAATGATGGCCTCCAACATGTCGCTGTAGGATATACCGGCGAATTGTGACATCTTGGCCAGATGCCCGTCCCAGCACCAACCAGGATTGGGGTTGACCTCTAGAAGCTTGGGGTTGCCTTCCGAGTCGAGACGCCAATCGAAGCGTGCGTAATCTCGGCATTCCAGTCGAACAAAGAGTTTGATACTTGCATCTTCGAGGAAGTTGTGCGTGCTTTCCGAGAGTACTGCTGGAATCGAGCTCAGGTTCCAATAGGGAGAATCGGGCAGCCACTTGGCTTCATATCCGCATAAATGCGGTAGCCCGGGTGGAAGGGAGGAGTAATCTTCTTCTATGATAGGGAGAACAGAATACTCATTTGGTGGATTCCCGATGATACCCACGCTGAGATCTTTACCAAGCAGGAATTCTTCTACCAGAATGGGCTGTTGGTAACCGAACCTGCGCCGGATTTGTGCGACCGCATCGATTAATTCTTCCGGCGTCTGAACGACCGAGTCCTGGACAATCCCAAAGCTGGAGTCGCCGAAGTTCGGCTTGACGATGATCGGGAATTGCATTGGAAGGTCGAATGTGCTGTCCTCTGCTTTGATTAAAAGCCCTTCGGGGACGGGGATGTTCATTTCCTTGGCAATGCCGCGCACGAGGGATTTATCGTAGCAATCAGCCAGACACCGCGGGCTGCCGCCCGTGTAAGGGATGTGAAGCATTTCCAGTAATGCGGGAACGTGTAATTCCTTGTGTGGATCGTTTTCAAAACCCTCATCACACAGATTGAGTACGAGATCGGTTTGGTCACGTAGATTGCGTAAATCATCGATTAAAGCATCGTGTTTGTCGATGTAGGTGTATTGACGCTGGCCATGATTTTCGAGAGCAGATTTAAGTTCGTTGATGGTGTGAAAGTCGTCATCATCAAAGACCAGATCAGGTTTGACCGCATCAGTTTTATCGGGATCTCCCAAGATCACAACGACTTCACGTAACTCGCTGGGTACGCCTGTCGATAGAAAAGTTTGCTTTAGATGCGCAGTGCAGGTGAGTAATATGCGTTGTGCCATCATGCCCAGATCTTGGTTCCTCGTTGAAGCCGGGACAAATCCTTCGAGATGTTCGATGCCAGAGAAACCAGCATCCTGGAGCAGGCGTGTGATCGATTCCCGCGAATAGAGCCTTTCAGCGTAGAATTGATCCGCGATCACCCCTTTATCTGTATGGTTGATGATCTCGCGAGTGATGAGACGTCGGCCGTCGGAGGAGAGTTCGCGTTCTCGGCAAACGAACAATTTTTTATCTGCCCACTCCCATGAGCGAGGTTCGTAATGGTGTTTAAGGAATTCTCCATCTGCAAGGTCGAGCAGTAGGGTTCCCTCCGGCTTCAGAATACGGAAGACGTCTTGAAGCACCAGTAAATCATCTTGCACGGTTTCGAAGTATCCAAAGCTGTTACCGAGGATCATGACCACATGAAAAGTGTCGTCTTTGTATGGCGTCTTACGAGCATCACCTTCTCGGAAGCGAGCAGATAGATCTTCGCTGCGCGCTTGTTTCTTCGCCTTTTGAATGAGGTATCTTGAGCGATCCAATCCCTCGACCTGGGTATATCCACGGCGGTGAAATTCCAACGTGTGTCGTCCCTGGCCACAACAAAGATCGAGGATATTCAAGTCTGGTGTTGGTTGTAGGATTTCCAGAAGTGTATCAACTTCATTTGATGTGATGTTTTCATCAGCGATCACATCTGCGTCTGTCTTTATGTAAAGAGAGGTGAAAATTCTGCGCCACCAATCTGCGGGTACGTAAGACTCGAGGTCAGTTACAGGACCAAGCGCCCTTCGATTATGTTGTCCGCCATTCGAATTGCTGCGACGGGGAGGTTTATCTGGTTTATTAGGGTTGACCAGTTTCATGTTCTGATTCTTTCCTTTTGGGCAAGACAATCTGCCCCGGCGAAATGATGTCGCGCGGGGACGGCATCAGTCAATCTTTGCGATAGAGCATATAATGGCCGTGTTGAAAAAGCATTTTGTTATCGTGGTAAAGGTATGTAATATTTGGGAATCAATCCGTCATTGAATATTGATGATTTTGTATCGAAACAAACCGTCTGGCGCCTCGTATTCGATTTCGTCTCCAGACTGATGGTTAAGAAGCGCTTGACCGAGAGGGGATTCCCAGGAAATCCTACCCAGTCGAGGGTCAGCTTCTGTCGATCCGACGATCATGTAGGTTTCCGGTGATTGGTCTATTTGCCCGATTACCACCGAGCTGCCGATTTTGATTACATCAGAGGATCCATTAGGATCGACGATGCTTGCACGGGTGAGTTTTTCGACGATCTCTTGGATTCGACCCTCGAGAAAGGCCTGCTCGGTTTTTGCTACATCGTAGGCAGCATTTTCTTCCAGCTCTCCCCCCTCTTCGATGGCCTCGTGAATTCTCCATGCCACTTCACTCCGACGAACGGTACGCAGATACTCCAATTCTTGCTCGAGTTTTCGATGACCTTCCGGCGTCATGTAAAGCACTCTGCCAAGCATCGTTTTCGTTCTTTTATGTATCTTCTTGGCGGGAGAAGACTTGTATTCCAAAGTTGAATCACCTTTTTATTCTTTCAGGCACTCGAATGAGTCAATCAGAGGAAAGGGGATGTTGTGACTCACCCCGCATCCGATAAGAAATGAGTTTCCAATCTGGATCAGCGGTTGAGAAACGGTCGACGCGGCTGCAATCTCCCGGAGTTAATCGGTTCCAAAAAGGCCCAATCCAGCACGATCGGATTCAGTTGCAGGATCGTCAAGGCGGATTGACAGTGCGGGCAGATCACACATTGGCCAGGCGTTGGCTGTGTAGGGAAAGGGATCATTGCATCGCATTCTGGGCATAAAGCTTCGATCACCATATGATAAAACCTGACTATTCAATCTTTCTCCTATCGAATTTACGAGTGTAATGACTAAAATCGATGGTCTCTTGGCGGTGTGAGTCCGTAGGAAAAGGTTGGATTTTCTAATACATCGTCGCGCCTCCACTTCAGACGCAGTGGTGACAGGCCAATCACTTCATCTTCGTTGTGACATATTGGGCAATCTGCTTGAATCATCTTCGTCCTGAACCTCAGGATCAAAGCGTAATCAAGGGAAATATAAAGACCATCCAAAATCTGTATTAAAGGTATAGAAATCGAGGATGTCGAAGAGAGATATTGGCAGGCTTGATGAAGGGCCAGTTAAACCAATGGATCTGGCGAAGCCAAAAATCAAGGCGCACACTCAGGCGGGTTGTATCGTAAGGGCTATAGCCCTTCCGCAATGAATCGATATCCGACACCAGCAATCGTCTCGATGAAATCACAATCGTTGTTACTTGTCTCGATTTTGCGTCGTAAGCGACTGATCAACCCGCGCACCAATTCGCGATTTCCTTCTCCAGCGTAACCCCATACGCGCTCGATGAGTATATCTGTAGGCACAACTTGTCCGCGGTTGGTCATTAAAATGAACAATAACCGGAATTCCAATTGTGTAAGACGCCGTGGTTCCTGGTTGTGTACAGTGACGGTTCGCGATGATGTGTCTAGGGCAATATTTTCCAAGGTAAGATCCGGCAGAACGAAGCTCGGCACGGAAGCAGAGCGCCGGGAGAGAGCATGGATCTGCGCGGTTAACACGCGTGGAGAGATGGGCCGATAAAGCAGGACGTCTACGCCATTCTCCAGTAATATACAAAAGGTGTCTTCTGTAAGAGGGTCCGTGATCAATAAGAGAGGAACTTGGGTTATTTCTCGAACTTGTTCCAGGATTTCAATCGGATCCTTTTTCTCCTGTAAGGCAAGGATGATGATGTCTGCCGGGTGGTCCGTCCAGTTTTTGAGCACACGTTGATAATCGGAACTGGAGGCAACGGCCAGGCCTGCTCTTCTCGATAGATATGTAAAGATATCTTTCTCGTCTATATCCTCTGCGATCACGATCGCTTGCATAGTAGTAACCTTTCAACGATCACGATGCTGCTTGCTGCGATTAACGTAAGAATACTCGATCATATACATTCTGGGAATATTGAAATGCTCCTGCGAAGCCGGGTTTGATGGCGTGAAAAAATATCGTCAGAAGGGGAGATTACCCCACAATGAAAAGCCACCCTATCAAACCCACAAGCAGAGGGGCGAATAATCCCAGGCTGAGGCGCAGCACGCTGAAGCGCCACCCCAGGAAGGGCAGCTCGAAGGATATGGTTAACAAGGCCAGGGCGGACCAAGAAACGATCATCGCCAGGGTCGGACCAAGTCCGGCGCCGCTATGGTAGAGCGCGGCGACGAGCGGGAAAACGACGTAGGGACCGCCAGGAAGCAGCATTCCGGCGAGAATCCCGATCAATACACCGCGGAAACCGGAATCGGGACCGATCCAGGAGCGCACCGTGTCCTGCGGTGCCAGGACCTTGACGTATCCGACGATGACGAAAGCCGGGATGAGCAGGGGCAGGGTGCGCTTCAGGGTTTGCCAGCCCAGAGTTGTGCCGCGCTGGGCGCTGTCATCAGAACGACTGCGAGCGTAACCCCACATTCCCAGTGCGATAACGATCATGATCGCCGTTGATTCGATCATCGCATCGCCCCGCGAATACTGTCAATTTTGGATCCAAAGACAGCCTCGGCGACGAGCCCAAATAGAGGAGGCAGCAGGAAGGTGACAGCGTAGCGTATCAGGGTCAGGCGGGCTCCCAATAATGCGAATTCATAGGGCAGCCGCGTAATCGACCATAGATTTTTTGCGCTGATAAAAGCAACCAACACGCCCAGGCCGGCGCCGGAACCCAACAGCGCGCCGGCGATGGGATAGTACACGTAAGGCCCACCCGGAATCAGGGCGCCGCCGAGGCAGGCCAACAGAATCCCGCTCCATCCGGCGCCGGAGCCTAACCAACGCTCGATAACCTCCCGTGACACAAGCACCTGGGTTAATCCGGCGACGAGGAAGGCGGCGAGCAGCATGGGCGTGACCCGCAGCAGCTCGTTTGCGCCGCTTGATATGCCGTCCACAACAGCGGGAAGACCGCCCTGCATCCAGGCCAGACCGGCCAAAACGATGACCACCGCAAGGAGGAACAATGTCGTGCGATCCGGAATCCAGCGTCCCATATCGATCCCCATTTTGTGCCGAGCTTGCCAGGAACGCAAGTGGCAGTTTCTCTCCAACCAGGTTACATTTGGCAAAACAACCCTGGTGAGCACTTGCCAAACGGCCAAATGGCCGGTATACTATAGCTAAATGGCTCGCGCATGGTTATGCGAAAGGAAAGCGCATCATGGCAACCCAAGCGGCTTCGATGGGGAAACGCGGTTCGAAGAAACGGAAAGCTCTGCAAGCGATTCCATACGCCAGTCAGCTGGGGGTGAATGCGAACAATACACTGGAGCTGATCGGTGAAATCGACGATGGTTTTTCCTTTCAAGCTTTTGAAGAACTGCAGGAACAACTCGAGTTATCGATTTCAGAGCTTGCAGAATTGCTGCAGATTCCACGGCGCACGCTTTCACGTCGCAAGCGGGAGGGAAGACTGCCTTCCGATGAATCCGAACGTCTCTTGCGCTTTTCGCGCGTGCTGCATATCTCGCTCGAACTCTTCGAAGGCGAGCGGACGCATACGCTGAGATGGCTGCGAGCCAGTAACCAGGCGCTCGGCGGAGAAACACCCCTGGATATGACCCGTACCGAAATCGGTGCGCACGAGGTCGAGAAACTAATCGGCCGACTCGAGCACGGCGTGTTCTCGTGAAGCGTCGTTCCTGGCGAATCGTAAAACAGCATTTCCGTGACGGGGCGTTCAGCGGGGAAGGTGCGCTCTTGTACGGTGGACGGTGGAACAGCCCGGGTCGGCCCGTTGTCTACACCGCGGAACATGCCTCCCTGGCAGTGCTGGAGATTTTGGCGCATCTCGAATTCGCGGCGATCATCTCCGATTATGTTCTTATCCAAACGGAATTCGATGAAGCATTGCTGGAGGTGATTGTACCCAAGCAATTGCCGCGGGATTGGCGTATCTATCCCGCTCCGCAGAGTCTGCGAGCGATCGGGGACCAATGGCTGGAGGAAATGCGGTCGGCCGTGCTTTCCGTTCCCAGTGTCATCGTGCCGGTCGAGCGGCTGTATCTCTTCAATCCACTGCATGCGGAATTCAAAAAGATCGTGATCGGAGAACCGCAGGAGTTCCCCTTCGACATACGCTTGCGCAAAGCATAATTGCGCCCCGGACGGAGAAACGTTGCCATACTGCACGTTTCTGTGCTGTTTCTACCTGTTGTGTTTACTTCATTTGAATGCCGTGCAGGAACAGATCGAGGCGGAGTCCAGGCTCGGATTCGACCTCATCGCGCGCTGAATAAAGCAGCCAATCAGAAAAAGGCGTCATGATGAAGTCGTACAAGGCGGCTGCCGCGATGCGCGGATCCACGCGGCGGAATTCACCCCGCTCCATCCCCTGGAGAATGATTCTTTCCAGAATTTGGCGATATTTTCGCTGACGCATTGTGATACGCTGCCTGGCATGATCGCTCAGAGCAGAAGCAGTACGCGCAGTGAACAATGACAGCTCTCGATTATCTTGGAGATATGCCCAGAGGTAATCCAGGATGTGACTAAGTTTGGCCGCAGCGGATTGTTTCGAGGATGATATTCGCTCCGCTTCTCGTAAAGTGCAGGATATCTCATCTTCCACAAAGTAAAGCAAGAAGGCTTCTTTATCTGGGAAGTAATCACGCAAGGTGGATGGATCGATTTCCAGAACGCGGGCGAGTTCTTTGTACGATGTCTCCTGGTACCCTGCCCGAATGAGGTGTTGTGTGGCCAAATGGAAAAAACGCTCGCGGAGGCGTTGGTTCATCTTTTCAGAGATGGGAACCCCTTTTTGCATGGCACACCTCCACAAATGGGAGAGCTGATCGATCGCTTTTTACGATACACTTCTCCACATCACGAGCCTGGACTTGCCCTGACGCTCGTCTGACGTTTATATGGATGAAAAAGGGTCGAATTCCTGTTCCCCGGCTTGTTGTTTGGTGTTATAAAGCATACAGTCCGGTTTTCGATCTGCACCGTCCGGCTGCATAAACACAGGGGGTTACAAGTCGGTCAAAGGAGAGTGAGATGTCTGAAGACGTTTACAAGCAACTGGCGATGTTCCTGGATAAACTCCCCGGCGGTTTTCCCGAGACGGAATCGGGGGTGGAACTGCGTATCCTGCGCAGGCTGTTCGATGAAGACGAAGCAGCGTTGGTGGTTCATCTTGCCATGCGCCCGCAGGCTCCCGAAGTCATCGCCGAGGCGACCGGAATGGATCTGGATCTGTGTGCGGAACGCCTGGAGACGATGGCGAAGAAAGGATTGCTCTACCGCCACCGTCGCGAAGGGAAACCCCTCTACGCGGCTTCGCAATTCGTGGTTGGTATGTGGGAGTATCACGTCAACGACCTCGATCCGGATTTGATCGGGGATTTTAATGAATACGTCCCCTACCTGTTTGAAGAAAATGTGTGGGAGAAGGTACCACAGTTGCGCACGATTCCCGTCGTCGAGAGTGTTTCGGTGACGCGGGAAGTGCTTCCCCATGAACACGCTGAGGAATTGGTGCGCGGGCAGGAAAAGCTGGCCGTTGCGCCGTGCATTTGTCGTCGTGAACACAGAATGATGGGTGAAGGCTGCGGACGGCCCGAGGAGACCTGCCTGGTGTTCGGCGGCGGTGCCGATTACTACGTCGAAAATGGGATGGGGCGCTACATCTCGGTTGACGAGGCACTGGAGATCCTGAAAAAAGCCGACGAGGCCGGCCTGGTGCTGCAACCGAGTAACTCCAAACGGATTGCAAATATCTGCTGCTGCTGCGGGTGTTGCTGTCAGGTGCTGAAAACCTTGAATAAACAAGCGCAACCCGCGCGTTTGGTCGCCAGTCCTTTTTACGCGGTGTCCGATCCGGATTTATGTATTGGCTGCGGTGACTGCGTCGAGCGCTGCCAGATGGGCGCTATCACCATGGTGGATGAAGTCGCAGTGATCGACCTGGATCGCTGCATCGGCTGCGGATTGTGCGTGACGACCTGTTCATCCGAGAGCCTGCATCTGGAGCGCAAACCGGAGGAGGAACAACCTCCGGTTCCAACGACGTTTTCCAGGATGTTGTTGAAACTGGCTCGCGAGCGCGGCGTGTTATGAAACGAGCGATGGCATCACTCCTCGGGATACTTAAAGGAGAGTGACCGTGGATTTTCTAGAGCTTGCGCGTTCGCGCTACAGCGTTCGAGCGTACCAGCCGCGGGCGGTCGAAGATGAGAAATTGAGCCAGGTGCTCGAAGCAGCACGTCTGGCTCCCACCGCAGCCAATAACCAGCCTGTTCATTTGATCGTTGTCCATACGTCCGGGAGGGAAGATGAACTGCGCCGCATCTATGATCGGGATTGGTTCGCGGCCGCGCCGATCGTTATCTGCTGCTGTGGTGTCATAGCTGAAGCCTACGTTGGGAAAGCTGGTCGAAACATGGCCGAGGTGGATACAACTATCGTCATGGATCATCTCATTCTGGCAGCAACTTCTCTCGGCCTGGGCACCTGTTGGATCGGCGCATTCGACCCCCGGGCTGCCCGGGAAATCCTGGGCTTGCCGCAGGGTGTCGAGCCAATGATTTTCACCCCGCTGGGCTACCCCGCGGACAGCCCGAATCCGAAAGAGCGTAAAGCGCTGGATGAGATTGTCCGCTACGAGACCTGGTAAGCAGAGACGCCATGCTGCTTTCGCCCCAGGACATTGGCATCATTCTCACCTATCAATGCAACAGTGCCTGCAAGCATTGTCTCTATAATTGCGGACCATGCTGGGAACGGGAGCCGATGTCGAAGGAAGATCTCTCGGCTGCGTTGGATGCCGTCGCCAACTGGCCGCAGCCACCCCAGGTGCATCTCACCGGAGGCGAGCCGTTCATTTATTTCGACCTGTTGCTATACGGCGTGCAGGAGGCCGTATCGCGGGGAATAGCTTGCTATGTGGAAACCAGCGCCAGCTGGTGCGTGAATGAGGAGGAGACGGTTGATCGCTTCCAACGGTTGCGCCAGGCGGGGCTTCAAGCGGTGCTGATCAGTTGTTCGCCTTTTCATGCCGAGGCGATCCCGCCGGTACGAACGCTGCGTGCGATTCGAGCAGTGATGGAGGTGTTCGAAGGGCGAGGCTTGATCGTCTATCAGGCGGAATACCTGAACCTGATCCAGCGCCACGACATCGATCGTCCCATGCCTTTGTCTCATTACGAGCAGGAGTTCGGACGCGAAGAAGCAGGCCGCATCCTGTGGCAAGGGTATGGAATTATTTCGGGCGGCCGCTCGGGATATGCATTGGGGCACCTGGTGCCCAGTTATCCGGCAAGCTCCTTCGCGCGTGCAACGTGTGAAAAAGAGATCATCCACGCGCATCATTCTCATTTCGATCTACTCGGCAACTACATCTCCGGTTTTTGCGGCGGTTTGTCTATTGGCAGCTGGCGTGATCTTCCACAAGTCATTTCTGATTTTCGATCCGGCCGTTATCCACCTTTGATCGACACGCTCATCACAAAAGGTCCCTATGGGCTTTGCAACTACGCCATGGAAGCATTCGATTACGAACCACGCGCGGCGGGATATGCTGGTAAATGTCACCTGTGTGTGGATGTACGCCGGCACCTGGTCGATCAAGGGGAGTTCCCCGAACTGGAGCCGAGAGGCTTCTACGAATATATTTAGGCCAAAGCGGACGACAATTTAACAAATCGCCAGCGTAGAGCAGGAGTATTGGACGTTTGGAGATCAGGATTTCTCGAGCGCGTCCACCAGCCAGGTGGTCACCTCCGCTTTGGTTGGGATCCGTCCGGAGCAGACGACCTTCTCGTTGACCACCAAGCCGGGTGTGGAGAGAATGTCGTAACGCATGATCTCGACGTAATCGGTGACTTTGATGACTTCCGCTTCGAGCGCCATCTCGTTGACGGTTGCGCGGGTTATTTTCTCTACTTGCTTGCAGTTGGCACAACCTGCGCCCAGAATTTTAATCTTGAGCATAAGATACTCCTCATGCAGTTTCGCGTATGCCGGTCAGTCGTGCAGTGTTTCTGCGTCTCGCCAGCCACACAATCCCTGCCAGGCCAGCCAGGATCAAGACCAGGTATAAGCTGATCCATCCGATTGTAGTCCCGTTTACCCAGGCACCGTACATAAGGCCGGCCATTGTGCTGAACAGCGCCACCCAGCCCACGTACACCCACGCTCTCGTGCGCCCGATTATAGCGGCGGTGATCAGAATACTTTGCAGGCTGAGTTCGGGATCGGATATGAGATAGGCCAGCAGCGGACCGCGATGCATGCCCAGTTCCAGGAACATCTGGGCGATCGGGACTTCCACCAATGTGGGAAAGTACATGAAGACCCCGAAAACCACACCGATGAAATTCCCGAAGATCGAGTTGCTCCCGGCTACGAACTGGACCCACTCCGGTTGGATTACTTCGCGGACGATGCCGACGATGAATACACCGGCGATTAACAGTGGAAATATCTGCTTGACGAATCTCCAGGATTCCCACAGGAAGTTGCGAGTGTCATCCTCGTTCAATTGAGTTCTGAGCATCCAGCCCAGTAGCGCGATGGACAGCAGCACGCCGAAGAACTTACCGGTCAACAATAGCGTCACTCCACCTGCGTGCGGAGTCATGCTGATGGAAGCCATGATTAGCGTCAGACCGACTAATCCTATTGACGTCCAGGTCCAGGGGTTGAATCCATCATGGATATTCTCGATGCCTTTCCAGGATGCCAAACCGATCAGGATCAGCATGGCGATCAAGAGTGCGCCTTGTGCGGTGACTCCTTCTTCCCCACGCGCAGGATTGAAAGGTACCAACCGGTAAAGAAAATCCTGGATGGCATCAACACCTTTTATGGGTATGTCGACCTGAAGATACGTTTGCTTAAGAAAGTCGATTTGAAAAGTGCCGACGACCAATAAAGTAACCAGGAGCAGCATGAAGATTACCGCCGTGCGTCGCATAGCGGCCTGCCCCGAGAATATGGCATCTGTGGCTTTATCGTGTTCTGCGTCTTCTTTGCTGAAAATAAGCGCCATGATGATGCCTACGCCGACTCCGAAGACCAATGAGAGCAGAAGCCTGGCAATGGCCAGATCCATGCCGATCACGCCGCCGGTATAGACCAGCGCCAGGATGTTGATGGCTGGTGCCACAAATAAAAAGGTAATCGCCGGGCCAATACCTGCGCCTTTTTTATAGATACCGGCAAATAGGGGAATGACAGTGCATGAGCAAACGGCGAGTAAAAAGCCCGCAGCGGCAGCGGCCGGATAGGAGATGAACTTCGGGGTGTTGCGTCCCAGGAAGCGAGTGACCGTCTCCTTGGGGATCATGGCGGTCATGGCTCCAGCGATGTAGAAAGCAGGAAGCAAACACAGCAAGACATGTGCGGCAAGATACGCTGCCAGATTGCCCAGGCCGCCATTGATAAGTTTGAAGATGAAGTCGAAGGTGTCCATATTCGCCTACTAAGCCTTAACTCGGATATCTTGCTTGTCGGTCTCACAGATCCCGCATTTGGGGCATTCACAAAGACCGTTCTCCAGAACCGCGAGGGATTTTCTCGGGACACCCACAGCATCACCCGCAGTTCGAATAATTTCAAGGACTTCCGGTTTGGTGAGCCGGTAAAAAATATATTTTCCCTCGCGTCGAGCTTGAATGATTTTCTGCCGGCGCAAGATCATTAATTGTTGGGATATGGTTGCTTGCCGTAAACCGAGTGTGGCCTCAAGATGGCAGACACATGCCTCGCCGGTATTAATGGCAAGCAGGATCTGTGCTCGCACCGGATTGCCCAGGGATTTGAGAAGACCGCAGGTTTTCTCTAGATGTTTCATTTTCTTGCTCACATTCAAAAAAGTGAATATATTATACAACACATTCAAGAATATGAATATGATATTCGTCATGTTTCCAGAGGGAATTCTACAGCCGGAACTCAGATAGATTGGGAAGACAAAGGTGGAAAAGTTGGGGTTTGGTTGCTGGATCGGTGACAGGCGGAATACTTGCTATGGATATCTTGATAGCACCGTCACCGGCGTCGGCTCGGATTTCTTGTCGATGGCAGTTACATCAACCGGCAACTTGTCCGCTTTGCTGGCTGCACCCTGGTAGATGGCAAGGGGGGTTCCTTCCTGGAGGAAACCCTTTTGCAAGTAGGCCTGCCCGAGCAGATAGCCTTCGCTGTCCATGGCGCAGGATGTGACAGTGCCGATTGCCTGACCATTCAAATCCACGACCGGGTCGCCATAGTGGGCCACACGAACTCGTTTGTCATCGAATCGAAAGCGGGCGATTTCTCCCTGGCGTTCGGCTTCCTGTGCCAGATACGCGCTGCGGCCGATGAACCATGGTTTGTATGTCTTCACCGATGATGAGAATCCCGCCGCGCCGACTCCCAACGTTAAATCACCGGCAAACTCATGCCCATGAAGCGGCAGTCCGGCCTCGGTGCGTAATGAGTCACGTGCCGCAAGACCAATCGGTTGGATACCGAAGGGCTCACCGACTTCCAGTAATGCGTTCCACAGGTCAACGCTTTTTTCGGGATGGACGAACAGTTCGAAGGCAACCCGTTCACCGGTATAGCCCGTATGGCTGACGACCAGATTGAACTTGCCGAATACGCCTTCCATCAAACCAGCCCAGGGCAGGTGTTTCAACTGCGCTGCCGTTGCTTTATCACAGCCAAGCGCCAAGAGGATCTGGCGGCTTTGCGGACCTTGCAAGGCAATGTCGACAAGCATGTCCGCGCCTTCTTTGGGGTCGCGTAAATTGCGCAGCAAGCAGTCGCGTCCATAGGCTCGCGCCCAGGGACGAGCACGATCGATGGCCACACTTCCTTTCTGGATGGCGGTCAGCCAGGCCCAGTCTTTGTTATCGTTGGCAGCATTTACCACGAGCAGATAAGCCGTCTCATTCCTGCGGTAGATCATCAAGTCATCAATCACGTTCGCGTCGGGGTCAAGGAGATGCGTGTAGAGTGAGCGCCCCACGGTCAGAGAAGCGACATCGTTTGCCACGACGCAGTCCAGGAAAGCAGATGCCTGCGGGCCTTCGATCTGATAGACGCCCATGTGACTCACGTCAAACAAGCCGGCAGCCTGGCGAGTGGCTTGATGTTCTTCGAGGACCGAGCCGTAGCGAACCGGCATTTCCCAGCCGGCGAAGGGTACCATCTTGCCGTCGAGCGTTTTATGCGTCTCGTGTAGCGCTGTGGTTTTCAATGCGTCATCCGAAGTGGATTGGAATTCGAGATCCGGCAAGGCTTTGGCTTTGCCCTCACTGAGAATCCCATCCCAGGGTTTATCCACACCCTCCGCTTGCGTGCTTGTCTTCGGCATCGACTGGGGACCATCCAGAATACGTACGACAAACGGGCCGGGTGATTTTTTATACAGATCATTGGTGTCAATGGGGATAAATCCGTCGGAAAGATCGCGCAGCCAGGTTGCGATCCGATTGGCGCCTTTGCCGGGTACGGCCAGACGCCATTGATGCGTATCCCGGCAGCGTTCAAGCGCTGCTTCGACATCCTCGTTCAGGACGTTGAGAATTACCCCTATGATTTCTCCCGGTTTCATTTCTGCCGGGCGTGCGTTGCTGATCCAGCGCAGCAGGGCCTCTGCAGCCAGACCTTCTAGTTCCAGGGATGCAAATGGCGTTTTCGGGTCAGGGTCGTCCAGGTAATAAAAATGAGGGTAACCGTGTGTCGTCGGTTCGAAGTCAATACCGGCAGCCGTCGCCAGCTCACGGACCTTGATCCTGGTTTCATTGAGCACATCGAAATCCACTTTAGCCCGAAACAGTGGTCTGCGGTGTCCTTCGGTGCTGTAGGGTTTGCAGGCTATAAGTAATTCGGCAATCACAGCACCGAGCTGCTCGCTCTCCTTTTCGGTAAAGCCACGCTGTGTGATCCAGGGTGTGCCCAGGCGAACGCCGGAGGCTCGCCCTGCAGAGACATCGCCGGGAATGGTGTTTCGATTTGCCACGATTCCCGCCAGATCCAGAATTCGGGCGGCCATGTCGCCGGAAAGCGTCGTGCCGTCTTCGCCGACGACCGATTTGCAGTCAATGTTGGTCAGGTGGGTGTTCGTTCCCCCATAGGGAATGCGCAGACCACCTTCTTCTAGCCCTTTGGTGAAGGCGACACAATTCACCACGATTTGCTTCTGCAGTTCCTGGAAGCGTTCGGTTGTGGCGAGTTTGAAGGTCAGTGCCTGGGCCAGGATGGTGGCCATGTGTGGGCCACCCTGTTCGCCCGGAAAGACGGCGCGATCAATAACGCGAGACAATTCGGGGGATGTGGTTAGAATGGCTGCCCCGCGGGGCCCGCAGAGCGATTTGTGTGTGGTGAAGCTGATCACATCCGCAATACCGATGGGGGAGGGGTATATCCCGGCAACAACCAAACCGGCGACGTGGGCGATATCTGCCAGGAGATACGCATCCACCGAATCGGCGATTTCGCGGAACCGCATCCAATCGACGGTCCAGGGATACGAGGTGTATCCGGCGATGATGAGTTTGGGTTTATGCTTTTTTGCCAGGGCTGCGACGTCATCGTAATCAATTTTTTCGCTCTTTGGATCGACGGTGTAATGGACGGCATTGAAATACTTGCCGGATCGATTGATGGGCGAACCGTGCGTAAGGTGCCCGCCGTGGAACAGGTTCATGCCCATAAAGGTATCGCCCGGTTCAAGCAGGGCATGAAATACAGCGTTATTGGCCGGAGCACCCGAGAGCGCTTGAACGTTGACGAAAATTTGATCCGCATCGATCTCGTCGGTGGCAAATGCCTCAGCGCATCGTCGTCGCGCCAGGGCTTCGATAATGTCGGCATATTCGGTGCCTTTGTAATAGCGAGGGTCCGAGTAACGGCGGTAATATGCCAGGCGCGCGGCGAGATTCAGTATTTCCTCTTCATCGAGATCGCGTGTGTATTCATCTGGATACCCTTCCGCATACAGGTTTTGGAAGGCAGAAGCCAGTGCCTGGCGAACGGCAAGCGGCGCGGAGCTTTCAGAGGGGATAAGAATCAATCGCCGGTATTGCCTTTCGGCTTCGAGGTCTGCCAGGCGAGCAAGTTCGGGATCCAGTTCGGTTAGATCGCCGCGCATTAAATAATCGGACATACCATTCTCCACCCGGGTCAATCTGAAAACGGTGAGCGAAACTTTCCACACCGATCCAATCGCGTCTCTATTGTATGCAAGAATGCCCCGTGTTGTTAAGCCATTGTTGCAACGAAACGAGCCAGATGGCTCGCACGCAGTTCCAACGACAGAATATTAATCATATCAGGCGACCGGTGGGTCCATCAGATAGGGAATATTGCGTAAGCGTTCCGTCTCCCCGGTGCATGATTTGGCGAGGTCTGCCCGTTCGGTACCCATACTTCGCCGGGTTCCTCCCCAATCTGTGATAGTAACCGGAATGATTCTAAGATTGGCTATCAGGTGTGTCAAGCAAGAAGGCCTCGAATAGGGCCATGTGCATCCATTGTGTTGAAAGTAAAGAGCAAAGCGAATTCTTTGCTTCTCATCGAACCTGATGTAAAATGGTGCTGAGAATAAAGGAAAAAGAACGGCGTGGGTGCCCTTCCCCCGGATGAGAGGGCGTAAAGGCGAAGCCGGTGCCATCCTCACAATGAGCGATGAAGTCCGGCGCTGTCCCGCAACTGTAGTCCGCTGAAGCGGAGAGCCAGGACGACCTCCCACACCGTTTCCGTCACATCCTTCGCGGAAGGGAGGTGAGGCCGTCGATGTAATCGAACGACCCCTGTCCGCCAGGCAGGGGTTTTTATTTGGCCAGGTGGCACGCTGAGCTGGCGGCAATGTTTACATGAAAAGTGCATTCGGGTGTGCCACGAAAATTTTATCAAGGGAGTGAAACGATGAAATCCGTTCGAAGTGTCCGTTTCGTTATCATCATTGGCTCGTTAGTCATGATCGTCGTTGCAGGCGGCTGCGGGTTGGTATCAGGAGGATCATCGCAAGGCGTTGTATTCGTCGACGGGATGGGGCGGGAAGTGACGATTGATTCTGATGTGGAGCGGATCGTCAGCCTAGCACCTTCCAGCACGGAGATATTGTTCGCCATCGAAGCCGGCGAGTTGGTCATCGGCCGGGATGATATATCGGATTACCCGCCCGAGGTGGTCGATGTCACCAGCATCGGCAGCACGTATGGCGATCTGAATACGGAAGCCATCGTAGCATTGGAACCCGATCTGGTTGTGGCGGCGATGATCAACAGCCCGGAACACGTTGAAGCGATTGAACAGTTGGGAATACCTGTTTTCGTGCTGCCCAATCCAATGACTTTCCCGGAACTGTATGACATTATCGAATTGGCAGGCGAGGTCGTCGGCCGTGAATCCCAGGCGCAAGCGCTGGCAGAGGAATTGGAGGGCCGTGTGAATGCGATTCTTGCCAACCTTGAGGGGGTCGAATCGGTGAGTGTGTATTACGAAGTCGACGGCATGGATCCCACAGCACCCTGGAGCATCGGGACGGGAACGTTCCAGGATGTGTTGATCAATCTGGCAGGAGGGGAGAATGTCGCCTCTGATCTGGATGGATATGTCACACTCAGCCTGGAAGATCTGGTGGCACGCGATCCGCACGTGATGGTCTTCAGCCAGGGTCCCTGGGTGACCACAACGGTGGACTCGGTTGCCGAACGCGCCGGATGGGGAGAAATCTCGGCGGTTGCGAATGGTGAAATCTATGGCATTGACGCCAACTGGATCGACCGTCCCGGGCCGCGTTTGGTCGACGCTCTGGAAGCCATGGCAGTAATTCTGCACCCGGAGCGTTTTGAATAGATGCATAACACGGCAACGCCACCCGAAGCACGGGCAGAGAGCCGGCGCAAGCAAGTCTCTCCCTGGATATGGACAGGCATGGCGCTTTTCTGTGCACTGCTGTTTAGTTTCGCTGTCGGTCCTATTCGCATTCCGCCGCTGACGGTTGTGCGCATGTTGGTCGAGCGATTGGCATGGATGAAGATTGAGGCCGATTGGCCGGCCACATTTGCCACTATCCTTTTCGAAATCCGGCTGCCGCAAACGGTCCTTGTGGCGCTGACCGGTATGGCTTTGGGAGGCAGCGGTGCGGCCTATCAGGGGTTGTTCCGCAATCCCCTGGCCGACCCCTATATTATCGGCGTCGCTTCCGGCGCCGGATTGGGCGCTGTCATGGCCATGACGCTGCATTGGCCAGCAACATACCTGGGCATGGCGCTCATTCCGGCAGCAGCCTTTATCGGCGCCCTGGTAACCGTGGCGGTGGTGTACTGGCTGGCACGCGTTGGGCGCACGACTCCGATCACCACGTTAATCCTGGCCGGCGTAGCGGTGAGCGCCTTTGCTTCCGCGCTCACCAGTCTCTTGATGCTGCTCAGTACAGAGCAGCTGCATCGAGCTGTTGCCTGGTTGTTGGGTGGGTTTGCCCTTGGCGGCTGGGAGCCGGTGTTGGCCGCGCTGCCGTATTTCGTTATTGGGTTGACCGCCTTGGTAGTCCTTTCGCGACCGTTAAATGTGCTTCAGTTTGGGGACGAACAAGCCATGCAGCTCGGGTTGGATGTGGAACGTTACAAGTTGGTCATCGTCGCCGCGGCTTCGCTCGTCGCCGCGGCGGCGGTTTCTTTCTCGGGGATCATCGGTTTCGTTGGTTTAATCGTGCCGCACATGGCTCGGCTGATGTGGGGCCCCGATTACCGGCGCTTGATTCCCCTGGCGACCTTGACCGGGGGCGTGGTCTTGTTGCTGGCCGATGTGGTAGCGCGTACGATCCTCGCGCCGCGCGAATTACCCGTGGGAATCATCACCGCCGTAGTGGGGGCACCCTTCTTTCTCTATCTTTTACGACGCGCCAAACAGCAGAGGTACTGGTGATGGAGCTGCGTTTTGACAAAGTCAGTTTGGGATACGAACGTCGTGTCGTACTGCGTGACCTCACACTAAGTGTACACAGCGGTGAAATTCTGGGCGTTGTGGGACCGAATGGCGTGGGCAAATCGACTCTGATTCGGGGCGCAAGCGGGGTTTTAACGCCGCGCAGCGGTCGGGTGTTTGTCGATACGCAAGATCTGAGGCGATTATCGCTCAGAAGACGGGCGCAAATTGTAGCGGTTGTGCCGCAAGCCGTTCAACTTCCGGAAGCCTTCCTCGCAGAAGATGTGGTTTTAATGGGGCGAACGGCGCACCTGGGATGGCTCGGCCAGGAAAGCGAGTCTGATCGGCGTATCGCGCGAAGGGTAATGGAGCAAACAGGGACGCTGGGGTTCACAGGCCGCCAGGTGGGTGAACTCTCCGGCGGAGAACAGCAGCGGGTGTTGATCGCCCGCGCCCTGGCACAGGAGCCGGACATTTTACTGCTGGACGAACCCACGGCGCACCTCGATCTCAAGCATCAGGATGAGGTGCTGCGTTTGATTCGCGCCTTGGCCAAAGAAAACGACCTGGCGGTATTACTGACCCTGCACGATTTGAATCTGGTGGCGCGTTATACCGACCGTGTCGTTTTGCTCTCTGACGGGGGGATTCGCAAGATCGGCGGCGCTCGGGAGGTGCTAACTCCCGAAGAATTGGCTGCTGCTTATGGTATCGCCATCCATGTCACCGACCACCCTATTCACGGCACACCGCTGGTTTTATCGTGAGCGGCAATTTCTGTCCCACCCCCTAAATATCAGTTGTCCTTACCTGCCGGCGTCATAGTAAGGTGCCCAATTTTCGTCAACTATCGAGATCGTGTTATCCGTGGTACATTGTGGAATAATGGCGTTGCGCCAACACGCCGCAAGTCTTGACGATCTGTCTTATGGTGATTCGAGTGCAATGTGCGATAGATCAAAGCGGGGCTGGTAGATTGGGAAGGTGGGGAACGGGTTTACATGAGAGCAGCTTGTATCTTCGAAAAGACGATCAGCAAGAAGATGAAGAACAGCGGCAGAATACCGATGTTCACGGCGCGAGTGAGGCGGCTTCCCAGTACGCTTTCCGTAGATTCGGCCAATTCTTTGGTTACCAAGAAACCGATCAACAGCACGATGCCTACCAGGGCCAACGCAGGACCGTAGGCTTGTGTAGCGATGGTGGTTACAGTTGTGGTAACAGTCGATACCATTTGTACTTCCCCAATGTGTCTAGGGATAAAAAATTGCCAGTCACTGGCAATCAAAAGAATATTAACACGATTGAATTAAAGTAGCAAAGGGTCAATAGTCCTTTATACCTTACAATGACCTAACATTTTCGGGCAAGCGGTAGATGAAACGAATGGCTTACACACAAGTCGATGCAGTCATTGTCGGCGCAGGACCGTCGGGCAGCAGGGCGGCACATGTACTTGCCAGTGGTGGAGCCCGGGTTGTTGTGCTTGAGGAGCATGAGCAAATCGGATCGCCATGTCACTGTGCCGGACTGGTTTCGCCGCGTACGCTGGCTCTGGCAGGCGAATCCAATTCGGGTAGGGTGCTGCGATCCTTCGATCGTGCCAGGGTTTGGGGTCCCAAAGGCAGTGTCGCTTGGCTAGAATCGAATAATGTGCAGGCTTTGGCCATCGACCGTGCGGACTTCGACAGGTCGTTGGCTGCACGCGCCCAGGAGGCGGGAGCGCGGTTATGGCTCGGTGTACGAGCCGAGTCCTTCGAACGCGTCAACGGCGACGTTCATGTTGTGGCCGTCAACGGCAAGGGACGTGAGCATCTTAAAGCCCCCATTGTGATTGGTGCCGATGGTGTCCGTTCTCGGGTGGCGCACTGGTTTGGCTCCAAGGCGAACGGTGTGATACTGCCGGCAATGAAAGCGGATGTTCGCTTCGATCGTGCCAGCACCGAGGATATTGAGATTTTCGTCGGTAATAAGATCGCACCTGGTTGGTTTGGTTGGATCATACCGATAGGGAATGGATTGGCACGCCTGGGATTGGGCGGCCAGTATCGTGATTTGCGCCAGCGATTTTCGAACTTTCTCGATTTGGTGAGCGAACGTTTCGGTACGTTTACCTTGCTCGATCAACGCGGCTGGTTTATTCCTGTGCACACCGCTTCACAAATTGCCTTTGATCATGGATTGTTGGTTGGGGATGCGGCGCGGCAGGCCAAACCATCATCCGGCGGCGGAATTTACATGGGCATGCGTGCGGGCATGCTGGCGGCCGAGATAACGCTGGAAGCTTTCGGGGCGGGAAATTTCGAATACGATTCTTTGTGTCGCTATGAAGAGGTCTGGCGCTTGCAAGACGGCGATGAATTGCGCTACAACCGTTGGCTGCGCTCGATCTACAACCGTATGAGTGACGATGAGATCGACCAGCTTGTGGCGCTTTGCAATCGACAGTGGGCACGTCTCTTGATCCGGCGTCTGGGGGACATCGATTTTGCCTCGAAGCTGTTCAAGCCGATTCATCTGGCCTTGGAGACGCTTGCTCCGCGTTTGTTGGGTAAGTTGAGCGACAAGCTGCAGGGCAGTGATGCTGTTTCCATGGAGCAAGAACTGTCGTCCCTCGAACTCGACCCCGATTCGATCTTCGGAGAATGTGACTCGTGAGCGAGGCGAGATCACGGCGTGAGCGGTTTTCCGATCCTCTAAGTATGCGATTGAAATCTTTGCTGCTGCGGCTTAAAGACCGGCTGCTGCTCAACGCCGGCTATTTGTTTGGTGTCATGGCCCTCGGGGCAGGCGCAGGATTTATCTTCTGGTGGCTGGCAGCCAGGTTCTACGATACGGCCCACGTCGGCCTTGCCTCCTCGGTGATCTCCATCGTCCAATTATTAGCCAGCATCGCCGTGCTAGGACTCGGAACCGGATTGGTGCGTTTTCTCTCTGAGAGCAAACGCCCTCGGCGGCTGTTGAACGCCGTATTTACGCTGACGACGATCGTGGCGTTCCTGTGCGGTGGGGTTTTCCTGATCGGGATCAAGCTTTGGGCGCCCTCGTTGAACATCCTGGCGACCAAATCAAGTTATGCACTTGGCTTTGTATTACTGATCGGTATTTCAAGCTTAAGCACACTGCTTCAGTTGAGTTACCTGGCTCGCAGGGATGCGAAATACGCCTTCTGGCAGGTCCTTTTCCTGAACGTCTTACGTTTGATATTCATCGTAGCGCTGACGGGATTCGGTGCGGTAGGAATCGTAGCGGCGTTGGCGATCGCTACAATCCTGGCCGACGGCTTAGGCTTGCTCTTGTTTTTACCTCGCCTCGAGCCTGGTTACCTCCCGCGCCCGGACTGGTCGAAGAGCGTGTTTGGGCAATTGATTCCATATTCGATCGGTAATTACACGGCCGATTTGCTCTACCGGGCACCCATGCTGCTCGTTACACCGCTGACATTGGAACTGCTCGGTTCGGAAGCGAGCGCGTATGTCTATGTGGCCTGGATGCTCTGCTTGCTGATCGCCAGCCCGGCAACGGCGTTGGCGCAGTCCGCCTTCGCGGAAGGCTCGTTCACACCCGCCGATTTACGCCCCATCCTGCTGCGAGCCGGACGGTATGCGTTGGTGATCACGCTCCCGCTGGCTTGCGCTGCAGGTTTCGGGGCACCCGCTCTACTGGGCATTTTCGGAGTCAGTTATGCAGCCAATGCGGCGACGCTGCTGCGCTGGCTGTCCCTGGCCTCGCCTCTGATGGCTTTCAATAGTTTGTATTTTTCTGCACTGCGGGTACGCAAGCATGTGGGCGAAATGATTTTGCTCTCGGGTTTGATCTTTGGAATTACGCTGGTTTATCCCTTCGTGGCAGTTGAGTCACTGCAGCTGCATTCGATGGCGGTTGGTTGGCTGATTGGCCAGGCGCTGGTGGCGGTCGTCGGGTTGCGCGCGGTGCTTTTCATGACGAAGCGAGGCGGCGCGGATTGTGCGGTTGTGAATGTCGACGATGTCGTCTCGCAGATCGCAGCGCATACGGAAATCCTGGTGGCGATTCCGTGCTACAACGAAGCCGATTTTATTGCCGGAGTGGTTAAAAAATCTAGCCGGCATGCGGATCTGGTCGTGGTGGTGGATGACGGTTCGACGGATGGGACTGCGGCGCAGGCTCGGGCCGCTGGCGCGCTGGTGGTGCGTCATCCGACGAATATGGGGCCGGGTGCAGCAGCACGGACTTGCCTGAATGTAGGCCGTGCGGCGGGTGTCAAAATACTCATCACCCTGGATGGCGACGGACAGCATAACCCGGATGAAATCCCGGAAGTGATTGCGCCGTTACGGCGAGGCGAAGCCGATCTGGTGATCGGCTCTCGTTTTCTGGGCAAAGACAATAATGTGGCCCGCTATCGAAAATTCGGCATCGACGTGATCACGTTTTTGTACAACTTTGGCGGTAAGGAGCGCATCACGGATTCCCAGAGCTGTTTCCGGGCTTGCGGAGAGCAGAGCCTGGATGTACTTGAAATCCGCGAGGACGGATTTGGCTTCAGTGTGGAGACTCTGGTTCAGGCGCGCAGGGCGGGCTTGCGCATTCGGGAAGCTTCGATCTCGTGTCTGTATCACGAGCAGAGTCACTCGGCAAACCCCGTGCTGCACGGCGCGGGAGTGGCTTTGATGGTCCTGAAGCATCGGATGAAACGATGAGTGTGGCATCGAAACCGGTATTCCGAGACACATTGGTATGATCCACAAGATGAGAGTACACGTGTGCGTATCCTGATAACATCCATCGTTGATTTAAAGCGCTCTGCCCACAATCGGCTGCATGAATTTATCCGTCAACTCTTGAGAAATCACGAAGTTACGATTCTCAGCATTAAGGATTGGTGGAAAGCGGAACAGGTAGATGCGGATCGATACAATCGGGGTGTCAAAGACATATGGCCACACGTTAGCGTTCAGTACTTCACATCGCTAAAGATCAGTCCCATTTTGCAGGAAATGATTTCGCTTTTTACACTCGGAAGACGATTGCGTCAACTGGGTGATTTTGACATTCACTTTAATTACAACACGCTTGTCTCGGGGCTGTTTCTCAGCGTGATGATGAAGAGAAGAGGCGTAAATACTGTATACGATTTGGCGGACGATTTACCCGCCATGATTCGGACCTCCCCACAAATTAGCCCGGTGCTCAGGCCTTTTGGGGGCATGTTTGCGAGCCTGATGCTGCGATGCAATCTTCATATTGCAGAGAAGGTGACATTGACGACCGAGGCGCTCAATTTGCCGGCCCGATATCAGGAAAAATACATCGTATTGCCTAACGGGGTCGACACTTCATTATTCTCCAAGGGGGATAGCCGTGACCTGCGGAAAGAATTGGGGATCGAAGACAGCTTCGTAATGGGTTATGTTGGCGTGCTGCGAGAGTGGGTGGATTTACGGCCAACACTTAGGGCTTTGGCAGCACTTCGCGAAAAAGAATACAAGGTCAGGCTGCTTGTCCTGGGAGAAGAAGGCGGCTTGGATGCCTGCAGATTGCTGACTCAGGAATTCGGTGTGGCCGATCAGGTTCTTTTTATCGGAACCGTCCCCTACGAGCAGGTCCCCAGGTATGTCTCCCTGATGGATGTCGGATTAATCCCATTCGGATATAACCCCGTGGCAAGCGGAGCCCTTCCGCTAAAACTGCTCGAATACATGTCATGTGAAATCCCGGTGATCTGCACGCCGCTACCCGGCATATCCACAGCAGTTGGCGACACGGTGCTTTACGCAGGCAATGCAGCTGAGATCATTCAACACATTGAGCGTATCAAGGAAAGACCGGCAGAAGTGAAGCGGATGCAGGCCGAAGGGCGCACCTTGGTAAAGCAGAATTTTGAATGGCGCAATATTGCCGATCAACTTGGTAATGTTCTTGATGAAGTAAGGCTGGGATCAGCCGCCAACCACCTGCAATGCGACAAGGATAGATAAAGACAATGAAAATCATCCATGTCGTTCCTGCATTCATCCCTGCCATCGGTTACGGTGGCGGACCAACCGTGGCGCATGAACTTGCCCGGGTACAGGTGCAGCAGGGACATGATGTGTGTGTCTTCACGACGGATGCAAATGATCAGTCGTCACGTTTGCCCGCCGGGTTCACGCATACGGACGGGATACGGGTTCACTACTTACGCAATCTGAACAACCACTTGGCTTATCGCTATAAACTGTTCCTTGCTCCTGCGTTGCTGTGGGCGTTCCGCCGGGAATTGCATGGCTGCGATATTGTCCATATGCATGATTTGAGGACGTTTCTCAATGTCGTTGCTTATGGCTATGCAAAAGGGAGTGTGCCCTATGTGCTCCAAGCGCACGGAGTTCTCCCCACAAGCGGACGACTCGGCAGGTGGAAATCATACTTCGACCGTTTGATCGGCTATCGTATCGTAAAGGACGCAGCGAGATTGTTGGCATTGAATCAGCGTGAAGCCAAGGCGTATACCGATATGGACGCCGACATTGCGAAAATCCGAATTGTGCCTAATGGAATTGATCGGAACAAGTATAAAGCCCTGCCAGAGAGAGGGCATTTTCGACGCAAGTATGATCTGGGCGATCTGCCAGTTGTTTTCTATCTGGGAAGGATACATGAAAGCAAAGGCCTGGTTTTTCTTCTGCATGCCTTCACCAATTTGCTCGAAAAAGTGGGGACTGCCCGGTTGGTCATCGCGGGGTTTGATGATGGATATCTACCCCGATTGAATGAAATCGTCGAAATGCTCGAACTTGAGGATCGGGTCATCTTTTGCGGTTACCTTTCAGGAGACAACAAACTTGCGGCGTTTCGGGACGCGGATGTTTTCGTGACACCAAAATTCACAGGTTTTCCGCTGACGTTCCTCGAGGCGATGACTTGTGGATTGCCGATTGTAATGACGGATGCCGGTGACACGCTGAACGGGATTGATGGGGAGGCAGGCGTCGTCGTGCGATACGACATTGAACAATTTGGTGATGCGCTGGCAAAAATCTTGCTGGATTCTCGGGTCAGGGAAAAACTTCATCGCGGCGCCGAACAATTTGCCCTTCGTCACGATTGGCAAAGGGTTGCAGAAAACATCGGTATGGCGTATCAAGAAGCCCTTGAGGTGGTCCGTGAAGGTTTGCATTGTAGGCGAAGCTGATAAAGCGAACGACGAGGGCATGCGCAAGATCGCTTCGTGCCTGGGACGCGATCTGGCGCGGTTTCACACCGTGAAAACGTTCAGTCCGATGCTTGCTGTGCGACCAGCGTTTTGGAAGCAGATCAAACACTATTCTCCTGATGTTATTCAGTATATCCCGGGACCGTCTTTGAAGAGCTTCGTTGTGATGAAGGTGTTATCCTGGCTGCACCCGCAGGCGGTAACCATCATGGGGGCGCCGCTCTTCCGGGTTCCCCGTTGTGCCTATACCTTTCTTCGCTTCATTGCGCCTGATTTGATGCTCGCACAATCGCATCGCAGGCAGGCATTTTTCCGGCGCAGGAAGATCGTTTCCATCTATTTCCCACTTTCCGGGGTGGACACCGGTTTGTTCCGACCGGTTTCCCCGGCTGAGAAGCGGGCGCTTCGTCTCCGTTACAACCTCGATGTATCCAACTTCGTCGTCTTGCACGTCGGATCGATTAAGTGGAAAAGGAACGTTCAAGCGCTTGGCGGTCTTCAAGATGCAGGTTTCCAAACAGTGATCGTTGGCAGTACGACTACGGGCATCAATGCGAATCTGGCGGATTCGATAATCATGCAGAAAACGAAACTGATCGTTGATTATATTGAGCGAATCCATGAGTTGTATCAGTTGGCAGATTGTTACGTGTTTCCCACACCCATCGAAAATTGCACCGCTTCGATTGAGCTTCCGTTGTCGGTGATCGAAGCCGCATCCTGCAACTTGCCGATTGTCGCAACGAGATTCGGGGCCTTGCCGGATGTTTTCCCAAACACATCCGGTTTTGAGTTTGTCGATTCGAGCGGACAGATTACAGGCGCGGTCGAGAGTGTTGCGCGGAGACATAACAACGTACAAACGCGGGAACGAGTCCGATTGCTGGATTGGGAACGAATCGCGGCAAACCTGTCCCATGTCTATGATGATTTGGTCGCCGGCGCACCGATTATGGAGGCCGATGCAGGCATTGGCCGAGCGGTGGTCGTCGACCAGAATCAGCGTAGATGAGGTGCCTGGAGAAAACAGGGATAAGGAAATAACGGGTAATAGGTCATGAAACGGCAGATTTTAATTGAACGGAGTTGTGCGCAATCTTCCTGGAAAAGACGATGTTTATTTGTCTGATTGGGATTGATGGATCGGGAAAGACAACCGTTGCTAAAGCACTGGTGGAGCGGGCGGAAGCCTTGGGCTTGAATGCCATATACACGTGGTGCAAATTTGAATCGAATCTCTTTAAAGTCTTGATCTATTTGAAAAACACCTTTTTCGTTCGAGAACGAGATTGGCGGGAAAATTATCAGCGCAGCCGTACGATTAAAACATCCTTGTTTGCCAATCGATTTGCCGCATGGCTGTATCAAACATATCTGCTGGTTACCTATTGGTTCAGTATTGTTTATAAAGTTGCCCTTCCACTGCTGATTGGAAGAGATTGCATATGTGATCGATATGTCTATGATACCTTTGTTGATCTCGCTATTGACTTGCGGTATTCGGATCAAACGATGATCGCCAAGATTGAACGGTATATGCGCTATGTTCCAAAGCCGGATATCGTTTTCCACTTTTCGGTACCAGTGGAGGTAGCCATGGATCGTAAAGGAGACATCCCCTCGAGAAATGTGTGGGATGAAAAGTCGCGTAAATATGATCTGTTTGCTGACGTAGATGAGATCATCTCTTTGGATGGAACCTTGTCGGTTAATGCATTGCTTGAGCAGATTGAAATCCATTTGGCGGATCGAATGCGGAGGTAAGTTGTATGACCAAGCTCTTAATCATCGGTATTGATTCGGTTGATGCCGGTCTACTCGACAGATTCCAAGAGGATTTGCCGACCTGGAGCAAGTTGAAAAATGAATGCCCCCGCATCAAGTTCACTGGTGTGAATCCGCCTGACTCCCCGACTTCGTGGGCGAGTATTTTCACGGGATTAAATCCGGCGAAACACGGCGTGTTAGAGTTCATCGATCCTCTGGAAAAGACGACGATGAGTGTGACCAAAGAGATTACCAACGAAACGATACGCGGCCGCACATTCTGGGATTTTGCCGGTAATCCGGGAGGCAAGAAGGTTTGTGTGATTCTCCCGCCGCTTGGATTCCCGGTCTGGCCTGTCAACGGCATGATGGTTGCTCGGGCATCGTCCAGCGATGAGGCCGCCATCTACCCTCCCGATGCAGCCTACTTAATGGATGGCCGTGACCTCACCAATCTCAAGGGAGTGATCGGACGGTCCCCTCAGACGTTCATCGATATGGGGCGGAGTCTGGTTCAACGCGAGTTGGAATTCTCCCTGGAGATGATAAAAAGCCAGGATTGGGATTTATTTTATACATACTCATCGGTCCTGGATCCCATACAGCATGGATTTTGGAGTGACTTTGACGAGCAAGATCCGGCACACAATCCAGAAAGCCCGTATAAAAACGTGATCAAGGAGTTCTACCAGCTATTCGATGATGTTGTTGCACAATATCTCGCCCATGTGGATGAAGAAATCACCGTTGTTGTTTTAAGCGATCACGGTCATTACATGCGGCCCGTCGAACTGCTTAACATCAACGAACTACTGCGTCGGCAAGGCCATCTCGTGGTGAGGAGCGGCTCCGGCAAGGTCCTGGTCCAGGTGTTGGAAAAGGTAAAGAGGAAAATATTGGATCTGGTCGTGCGTTTCGGATTGGGCAATGTTGCCATACGTGTCATGCGCACGATACCCGGAAGCAAAAGCATTTACACCAAGCCAGCCAACATCGATTTTGTCAAAACCGCTGCCTATCTATCGGATCTCTCGGGCATTAAATCCTATTCGTATGGCGGTATTCGAGTCGAGAGGGACAAAATCGCCGACGAGGGGCGTTACGAAGAAATCCGTTCCGAGATCATATCCGCATTGCAAGATATTGAGGATCAGGCCACCAACGAGAAATATGTAAAATGGATTTGCCGCAGGGAAGACCTTTATAAAGGGGAGTATCAATCAAGATATCCGGAGATCGTTTTCCGACTTAATGACCAATACGGAGCGGGTTGGGAAATCGACGGCAAAATACATTCTCAGAGCCGGTCGCATAATATTCAACCCGGATCACACAACGAGCAAACACCGGTGATCTTTTTCAGGAATCTGCGCGGATTTGAGGTTACAAGACACGACATGACTCTGATGGACGTGGCGCCGACGATTTTACAGGTCCTTGGCCTGGAGGAGAACGTGGCCGAGTTTGATGGTTCCAGTATCTTTAGCCCTCTGGCGGGAAAGCAGGATCGATCATGATGAATGCCTCTCCGGGAGTTTGGAGCGGCACGTCGTGATTGGAGAGACGAAATGAAAGTAGTACGCAATGAAACCTTTTGGTTGCGTACGCGCAAGGTCTTGAAGAGTCGACGTCTGCAGACACTCGTGAAGGGGGTGTTATTGATGACTGTCTGGATCGTACCGGGCTGCCTGCTCACATCGGTTCATCACTCACTTGAATATGATTTCGTGCAAAACGTCCGCGTAGCAGCGTCTGAGAATAGTCGGTTCCTTATCCCCATCGGCTTTGGTGGATTTGAGTTTATTCCCGAACACCAAGGTAGCGAGATTCTTAAGCTGATGTTAGTCCAGGTTACGGGAGTGCAAATCGAGAATTTACAATATTTCCCTATCGGTGCTTTTCTCGTTCCGTTTATCTTTTATATTCTCTGTAAGGAAGTACTTGACCCCACTCTGGCGGCGCTGTTGTCGATCTCGATTGCCTTTGACCCTACCGTGGTGTTTGGCAGTTATCACACGGCCATTTATGCTTGGTCGAGGTCTCTCTTACTGGTGTTTCTATTTTTATACGTCAAAATCATTAAGGGGAAAAATCGACAGCTTGTTCTGCTCTCCCATGTCGTTTTTATCGCCGCGTTCAGTATCTATTGGACCGGACCGGCTTTGATGGTCATCTATTCCATTTTGGTTAATGGACTGCTGCTATTCGTTTATTTTTACAATAAAAATAACAAAGAACTGAAGACCAACGTTCTAACGATCAGCAGCAGCCTGACATTCGTGATCATTTATCTCGGCTTTGGAGAGATCTTGTATCGCTATCTTCCCCGCATCGTGGGGAGTGTTTACAGCGAGGAGTTCAGTGCCGCTACACTCTCGCTCTATCGGCGTGTACTTCAACTCATTGGTGTTCTCTCACCAGATCCCGAGGAGTTCGTTCGATATGGGAGTGCTTCGGCCGTTCAATCTGTTCAAGCGATTCGCTACACATTGATGGGAGCAGCTGTTGCCTGGTTTTTGGCAGTCAGCGTTTGGCGTAGGTTTGAGAAACAGCAACGCTCATTCTCTTTAGAAACAAGGACGTTGTTTCTTATCTCGATTCTGGGAATGTTGTTGGCCCACACACTGCTGTATGCGACATATGGTCATGCGAGTACGCGGTACATCGCCTTGCTCGGCCCGCTGATTTGTGCTTTGGCATTAAAGCAAAGCGGGATTAACAGGAGACTTGTTTCTGGAGCGGCCATCATGATGGCAGTGTTGGCTTGTGTGAGTTTTGCTATGGCATATCAGCGCGTTTCTGAACGTTCCGATTGGGATACTATCCGTGCAGCAAAGGAATGGCTTGAGAAATATACGAGCGAGGAGACGATAATGACCAACGTGGGCACCTACGCCATGCTTGCCATGGAACTCGCTCGCGATGGGAGAGTACAGGACTATAGCTGTTTTACGGTAGATCAGTACAGCGCAATTATCAATCGGCTAGAAACCGGTGAAGAATTCGAACCGATTTCGGGTTTCGTCGTAATCGACAAGAATGTTACGGATCACGAGTTGTGTCCGGGATTTCGTTACTATGAACCATTTTCGCAATATTTAGATGAAATCGCTGAAAACACGGCCTTCGATGCAGTTTACGACAATGGCGGATTGTTGATTCTACGTCCACAGTGACAAGCGAACAGCGGACAGAGCATCCTATATAAATGAGCTTACAAATGACAGGCGCGCTTCATACGGATAAACGAAAGGGTAAATTCTCAAAGTCTTGTCGAAAGTCAGAATGATCATGAGAAAAAATAATTCGTCGGCGGGTCGGGTCTATTGGGAGGATTTGGCAACAATGATCCTCTTGCCGGTTGTGTTTTACTTGTCTTCCCATGTATGGACGTACCCGTTGGTCAGGGCGGTGTCGGGCTTCGCCTTTCTTCTGATGGCGCCGGGGTATTCTCTATTGGCGTCAATTTTTCCAAAACCGCGCGAGATGGATCTATCATCTCTGTTGGGTTTAAGCATGGGAGTCAGCATTGCGTTGACGACGATTTTCGGTTTGATCCTGAACTACACGCTTGTGGGCATCAACAGCACCTCCGTACTCATCACAGAAACGATCTTTGTGGTCGTTTGTTCGGCAGTGGCGCTTTGGCGCCGCAAGACGATCGATGAAGAAAATATCGGTGAGACCTCATTTGATGCATACTTTCTTATCCGCAAGCTTCCTTGGGCACTGGCTCTGTATATTGTTGCCATGGTTATATCTTCGTTGGGAGGCCTGGTCACGAATCGGGCATATACTACGGTAGTAGCAGATACGCAAGAGCACTTTACAGAATTTTATATCATCGAACACGATTCCCAAGATGATGCAAGTAAGGATACGTACTTAACGGGCGAGCCGATACTCTTTACCGTGACAGCAATCAACCGGGAGGGCGTGGATACCACTTACCGGGTTGTGGTGTCGGGGGATGAAGGAGAAGAGCAGATATTTGATTTTGAACTCAAATCAGGAGAAACGTGGAGACAGGTGGTCGTTGTCGTTCATAATCGGGAACAACAAAACGCAAAAATATCGTTCATTTTATATAAGCAGGGTATCTCTACACCGTATCGTTCCTTGTATATCTGGGCCACGATCGAACCTCGTCAGTAGGTAGAGAGGGAGAAGAAGCGGGGACGTTTTGGGTGAGTAATGAAAAATGCTTGGATTGAGAAACAAGTGAGTAAGGGATTTCCATGGGCGCTGCCAATTGTATGGAATGTGGTGTATTAAATAGATATGGAGTTGGTGGTGTTTTGTATTGGATATCAAGAAGCGTGAATGCTTCTCTGTGAGACTCGTGAGGCTGTTGGTTGGGACAAGGAAGAAAAACCGCTCTATAGAGGATCTGGCGGTAATAATATGAGGGCTACAATTTAAACGCGATGCAGTACAAAGAATTTTTCGTCAAGAATTTAAGCCTGACTCGGCAGATGATACTGAAAGATCTTAAAATATTTTCAGATCTTATAGGTGATGCCAAGTTCACGATCGATGTGGGTAGCGGTCGCGAGTTGCGTTACAAAGATATTTTCAAGTCGAGGAAAATTATAGGTCTGGATCTGTATGCCCCGAGTCATATACGAGCTGATGCTCTGGCGCTTCCATTTCCGTCTCATTGTATCGATACCGTAATATGTACAGAAGTATTAGAACACCTGAAGAATCCCAACAAGGCATTGCTTGAAATTCACCGAATCCTTACAGATGACGGATATTTGATAATTACCGTGCCTTTCCTTTTAGGAATACACGACACGGTTGACTATCATCGTTGGACTGAATCTGGCTTGAAGCATATGCTTGTGGATGCGGGTTTTACTTTGGTATCGTTTAGAAAGCGAGGGGGAATATTCAGCGCTGTCGGCAATTTGATTTCGCACATTCCTCGGCAAGTCTTTGGGCAACTCAGTCAGAATAGATATTGGGTGATAAATAGTTTTTACGCGCTCGTCTTGCTGCCATTTCTGCTTATGCCATGGATGATGTCGCCTTTCGATAAATTGGATCAACAGAAGCGCTTCGTGGTTGGATACAGCATGCTTTGTCAGAAGAGATAGGCTCAATATAGATACTGGCTATATATATTGATAGGCTGCGCCAATAAAAGCACGATAACGTTCTTTGATCATGCGTAAGGAAAAATATTTCAATCGAGTCGCAATCTCGCAGATTATTCCTTAAAGATACTGCGGCCGATATCGGGACAATAACGTTGGTCCAACCGATCTCAAGCTTTGGCTATATAAGCGAGCTGTTGTTTACTCCCGATTGATAATTGCGAGGCCACGGTCTCCGCAAAAAGAGGTTAAGTATGCCATCAGATTTTTTGGAAGACAAAGTGGTCGAACACTTTACTGGCGCGGCGGATTTTTATTCACAGCGGGAGGGAATTGTACATCCTGAAGCAGATCCGGTCATTCTCGATTTTATCCTGCGGGCCGGGCCAGGCAGCGTGCTCGAAGTGGGTGGGGGGAACGGATATCTTTTGGATCTGATCGCGAATAGCGTGGGAGCGGCTGAGCTCGTGAACTGTGAGTTGACGTATCGGGCCTATCAAAAACAGGCCAACACAAGCATCAAGCTGGTTGGCGGAAATGTAATCAAGCTGCCTTTTGCCGAGAGTATATTCGATTACGTCATAATTAAAAACTTGCTACACCATCTTGTGGGACCTACAAGGAAGGTTTCGAAAAAGCTTGCTCGTGCGGCTGTTGATGAGCTGTTCCGCGTAACCAGAAGCGGTGGGAAAATAATTGTCCTCGAGCAGTTCCATCAGTACCGCTGGTGCGCTGCGATTCTGTTTTACATGACCCGCCTCTTGGCAAAAGGGGGGCTTCAACTTCCTGCTTTTGGGATTCGACGCGCCATCGTGGTGTCATTCCTCACAACGAAAGAAATTCGGATCATGTTCGATGATCTTCCAGCAGGCAGTACGCTTGTGGATCAGCCTGCGCGTATCCCTGCCGAAATTCCCATTCGTCTGTTCCCGTTTTTTCGGAGTTTCGGGAGATTGCTGCTGGTAAGAAGTGTTAAAAAGTGATACCGATAAAACGCTTCGTGAGGTACGGAAGATGATAAACGAGATGTCCGTTCGGATTGTTACCGAGTCAAATCCAACAGTTGGAATTGAACCCATTTGTGAAGACCTCGGATTTGAATAGGGTCACGATGACGTTTCCGTCACATCTAGTCGCTTTTTCGACGTTTCTTTGGATTGCCGGAGCGGAAATCTTTACGGTTTATGGAGCCCCGGACGTCGGGATTTGGCTTCATGCCATTCTCCTGTCGCTGCTCATCATTCTGGGTTTTTTCGAGAAAAGCCGGCCACTTGCTCGTATGTGGATGTGTCTGGCTTTTGCTCCATTAATTCGTGTGATTTCCCTGTCGATGCCGTTATCTAACTATCGCCTGGTTTATTGGTATTTATTGACTGGAATCCCGATTTTCTTATCGGCGTTTGCGGCGATCCGCTATCTGCGTCTGCCCCGAGAACGATTCGGATTGCAGGCCAACTGGTCTTTGGGGCAGTGGATTGTCGGCCTGACCGGCCTGGGATTGGGCTATATCGAATACATTATCCTGCAACCCAATCCTCTCGTCTCGAAGGCCAGCTTTCTGGCTGTGCTCGAAGCGCTGCTTATCCTGGTGATCTTCACCGGATTGGTGGAGGAGGTCATTTTCCGCGGGTTGATGCAGAACGCCACGGAACGTGTTTTCGGTGGAGCTGGTGTCGTGTACGTGGCAGCCATTTTCGCCGTACTGCACCTGGGCTATCGTTCGCTCGCCGACCTGGTCTTCGTCTTCCTGGTGGCGCTGTATTTCGGCTATTACGTACGCCGCACGCGCTCGATTTTAGGCGTGACCCTGGCGCATGGTTTGACGAACATCTCATTGTTTCTCATCTTTCCCTTTCTGATCGGACACGCTGTGGTAGGCGGCGAAGAAGCTGGACCTTCGATGATTTCGCCGCCTCACGCCACGTCGACGATGACACCTACACCGTTCCAGCCCTACACACCTACCCCGTTCATGCCCCTCAAGCCGACACCCACGGAAAGCAGCACACCTACGCCGGATGGAACTCCGGAGATCGAAATCATTGAGCCCACAGAGACGCCGACGGCAACTAGAGATGATCCAGCATATTCGTCCCTTCATCTCGATGTGTCGGATCTTAATCTTTGCCCATGCGAGTATTCAAATTCAAAGATGTCCTGCAATAGCACCCAAGTAGACTGGCGTTTTTGACGATTGTGCGCGAAGTTAATACATAGCTCGCAGATCGAAAGGCCGAGTGCTTTGCATATATTCATGTTGGTGCTGTCTTTCCGCGCCCTTTAATGGAGGTGTCCGATGAAGAATAAAAGACTGGGACTGCGGACCATCCTTCTGCTTCTCTTACTCATCGTTGTCCTGCTTGCCGTCTTCCTGCTCACGGATTTCTGGCGCGCCCCTCTCGATGCAGTGCTCAATCTGGACACTTCCGGAGGGACGTTCTGTGGACACTCAGCGCCCATGCAGGTACTCTTCTTGTTGACCGATCGATCGGACGGAGGAACATCAGACCGCCTGCTTGCGCTGCGGTTGATCGAAGCGGATTTTCCGAACCAAACCGTCGCTTCGATTTATTTCCCTAAAGAACTTAATCTCACCATCGTGGCTTTGTCGGATGTCGGCTTCGATCAAATTCGTTTGGACGAAATATATCGGGTTGGTTTAGATGTACAGGATAATAATGTCGCAGCGGCGACGAATTTGGTGGCACAGGCCCTATACGACACATTCGGTGTGCGGCCAGATTACTACGTCACGCTCGACCTCGACCAATTTACAAATCTAATCGATGCGGTCGGTGGAGTCGACGTAGAAATCATGGCGGAATACAACGCTACGGATGCTGGTTTGGGGTACTTTCATCCTGGTGTGCTGCACATGACGGGTGAATTGGCGTTGGCCTTTTCTGAAGCAACGACACCGCTCGCGCGCTGGGACGGCTTCGAGCGGCAAACGCAGGTGTTAAAAGGCTTGCGTGAAGCAGCGCTCGAACCGAGCAATTTACTCAATGCACCAGAGTTGATCCAATCGTTTCGCCAGGCCGTAACAACCGATTTGAGTCCCGAATTGGGCATGGATTTGATCTGCCTGGCTGAGGCAGTCGCGATGGATCAAATTACTTTCTATGGCGTAGATGATACCTACGTGGTTCCTAACATGGACGGCTCGCTGGCACCGCGCGGCGAACGAGTTGCGGAATTATTGCTAGAGGCCTTCGGTAATTAATTCCGGGAATACAAGGGGGTGAGATCCCGACTCGATTCAATATGTACGAGGAACGGGATCGCCAAATTATTTACCAAGCGCAAAAATGCGGATGCGGCGATCCGCCGCTCCCGCTGCGAACCAACGCCCATAGGGGGAGAAAGCCGTGCCGTTGATCACTTTGGTATCGATGGGCAATTCCGCTTCGAGACGCCAATCCTCCCAGGATCAGAGTTGAACCAGACAAGATCGTCGAGTTCTACGAAAGAGCTCTCGTGTGGGAGATCACACCCTGGAACGGCGGTGAAACGCCCTGTTTACTGGTCACGACCGGGAAGGAAGAATCTGCGGGGATCAACACCATCGGAGTCGATTCGCTCGGTGATGCTCTCAGCCGGGTGAATAACGCTGTCGGGAAAACCGTCGATGGAACGAACAAAGTGCCCGGTGTTGGCATGCAAGTCTATTGCGCCGATCCGGAGGAAAACCTGTTTGGTTTGATGCAGTCCTTCGAGCAGAACAACTAATTCACAGGCGCAACGACAGCACTATGGCGGGTATACCCAGGCATCGAAAAGCGCGGATAAATCACAATTGCATGACTCCTCCGCCAGCTGTTGGAAATCAGCAGCCGTGCCAATACCCCATTTGCAGTTCTCATAATAGGAACGCATGAAGGCATCGAAGGTTTCCTGCCCCATCTCCTTGGCCAGGGCTTCGAGGAAGAGCGGGCCGCGTCCGTATACGATGGCGCTATACTCGCGAGGCTCGTACTCGCCAGCCGGCAGGCCAATGGGAATGTCCGCTTTCTCGACGCGATCCCAGCGGCCCACCAAAGAATCCCGGAATCCCGCCGCGCTCTCCTCCCCATAACGATCCAGGTAGTACGTCCAGGTGGCGTATTGCGTAAGCGCCTCGTCCATCCAGGGCTCATCGACCTGGTCGCTGCCGATGGTGTTGTAGAACCATTGGTGTCCGATTTCATGCGCCAGTGTGGACTCGAGGTAGACCCCTGCCGGCAGTCCTGCGATCTCTGCTTCTGCATCGTACAAACCAATCCATATGGCAACAGTGCTGGGATATTCCATGCCCAGGGCTTCCATTGGCGTAGCGATAATTTCCAGTTCGGTATAGGGATAAGCGCCGAAGCGTTTGCTGTAACCGCTCAGGGCTTCGCTGGCGATTTCCAGGGTGGTATTGGCAGCAGGAAGGTAGCCCGCAGGCGCATAGCTGTAGATCGTTGTCTCTCCCAGCGAGGTAGTCGTGACTTCGTAGTTCTGCGCAGCGGCGATGTAGAAGTCGCGCGCGGGTCCGGCGGCGAATGTGGCGATTTGCAGGTCGTTCTGGGTACTGTGTTCCACTTCGACGCCGGAGGCGACGAGGGTCAGGTTTTCCGGAGCCGTAACACGCACGAGGTAGAAACTGGCATCGAAATAGGTTAAATCGCTGTAGATGGGCGGTATCTCGATGTTCCAGCCCTCGTCGTCGTACACAGGAATGACGGGATAAACCTCCTGCATCACTACAATGTCGTCGAAGGAGCCAAACAACCCGTAGTTCCCTGACATTTCCAGGGGTAGATCAACGAAAAACTGCATTTCGATGTGGATCTCTTCACCGGGCTGCAAAGGAGTTGGCAGCGGAACGCGCAGTGCACTGCGTTCGAGTTCATAGATCGGGTCGGTGCTTGTTCCCCCCACATTGAGTGAAGAAACATATGCTGAGCCGCCCGAAATGTTGGCATAGAGGCGGAAGTATACTTCTTCGAGGGGCTCGTCTTCTCGATTGGTGTAATCCACTTCCTGCCAACCGTCGATGTACTGCAAGTTATGGTCGATTGTCAGATCGATACGGTACGTGCTGCATTCTTCCAGTTGTTCCAGTGTGACTCGTTCGGACTCGACCAAACCGGAGTAGAAGAGACTTCGATCGTCAAGGTCGCTGTCGAAAAGCGTGGATGGGGATGTCGTCTGATCGGTTGACGGAGTAGATGCCGCCTGATCGCCTGACGGAGGCGATGCCGGTTTTGTTGTCTCCGTCGTTTTCGGTTTACAGGCCGCGAGGAACTGTATGCCGACGATCAGGAAGATCGCTAAACGTTTTCTCATGCGGACCTCCATCCTGGAGCTGTGTGTATACTTTACCATGTCTGGATCAGCGGCTTTGGATATAAAATCGCCACGGAGCTTCGCGGCCGACCGCAGAGATCCCTGGCGCGAATTAGCGGCCGAACAATGCAGCGAAGAACCGGCCGGCCGAGAAGGGCTGTCCTGAGAGCAGGTTTTGTGCCTGGAACGTGCGGGCCGAGGCGCGCATGATGAAAACGGCGGTGAGGGCCATCAGCACGGCTCCGAGGGGCAGCTGCCAGAACGGCACACCCCCAATGGTCAGACGCATGATCATCGCCACAGGCGCTGTGAGTGGAAACAAACTCAAACCGGCGGCAAGTGGGCCGTGGGGGTCGTTTTGGCCGATCGGCGTGACCACGATGATGTAGCCCAGCATGAGTGGAATGATGATCAACCAGATCGCGGAAGAAGCGGCTTTCATGTCGGGGACCAACGCACCAGCGCCGGCCATCAGGCTGGCATATATGGCGTAACCCAACATGAAGTACACGATGCCCCAGGTGATAATTGAAGATGGAATATGGAGCTCTTCTGGCAAGCCCAGGGTTGTGCCACCGAATTTCATCAAAGCATAGATGGTTCCAATCCAGGCAGCGGATTGCAGCAGCCCGGCGACTCCCAGGCCGATGATCTTACCTGCGAAGAGTTCCCGAGGCTTCACGGCGGCCATCAGAATCTCGATAACCCGGTTCTTCTTTTCGGTGGTAATACTGCCAATGAGCATGCCTGAACTGATGTTGATGAGCATGAAAAAGAGGATCACCATGATCATCGGCAGCATATTGACCAATGGATTCGACTCACAGGAACTGCCCGGCGTGGAGCAATCCTCTTCCCCGTAGGCTGGGGCTTGCGTTTCGGGGGACAGATTGATGGCGTGCAGATTCATCGGGTTCCACACTTTGCCAGCCAGGGCTTGATCCCCTTCCAGCAGGTTCAGTACCAGGGTTAGCTTCATGATCCATTCCTGGCTGTCCGATATGGATGGGGATGGGTCGGGTTGCACGTAGATCAATTCGCCACTTTCAATGTAATCCTGGGGAATGATGTAGTATGCGGTGATCGTTTGATCGTCCAGGGCAATTTGGGCCTCATCTTCCGATGTGAAGGGGATGAGAACTTCTGCAGGAATATCCTGGGGAATCGATTTAATCAATCCCGCCTGGTCCACGTATCCCTCAACTTCGAGCTCGGTCATGTCCATTGGCGATGTGTCGTCGACATCAGGAGAGCCCTTCTTGATCAGATTGACCATAGCGAAAATCAATACCGCCAGAATGGGTATTCCGAACGCTATGAATAGAAAGGATTTCCTCTGAAGAGTTGTCGTTAACTCGTAGCGCATTATCAGGCCGGTTTTCGTGTTCATGACGAACTCCTTTTGGCCAGAGATGGTTCGCGTCGAAAGAGCTCGCGTATATGTAGCCGCTGCCCGTAGCGCAGCATCCCCAGCCGGAAGGAACGGCTGGCCAACCACAAGGCACCGATGGCGGATATCGTTTGTACGGCGGCGCTGAGCGCGATTTGCCAAAAGGGAAGGTCAGTGAAAATACTGCGCAAGCCCGTACTGAGTAGTGCCGTGAAAGGCAGTATGCCCAGCAGGGTGGTTTGAATTCCCAGAGGGTTTTCGATGATCATTACGATCATGTATAAGGGCAGCATGTGAAGGATAAAGAACAACGATCCTACCGCTTGACCTTCCTGGGCTTCTGTTAGGGTCGATCCGAGGGTGAACATCAATCCTGCAGCGAAAACATAGCAGGGAAGGGCGATCACGAGCACTTTTATGATGGCGAGCCAGTCGACGGATATATCCTGAAACCACGTCAGCCCCAGCGCGTCCCCACCGACGGCAATGGTAAGTACGGCGATCAGAATCCAGGTGGCCAGCTGTGTGAGGCTGATGGCTACGATGCCAAGCACCTTGCCGACGACCAAGTCGGTTGTGGACACGGAGGTCACAATTACTTCGATGGTGCGGTTCTCTTTCTCTTCAATTACACCAGTCATTAAGTACCCCGAACTGAACAGAAGCAGGAATACGAAAGCCACGCTGGTGAAGAGGGGAAGCATCGAGCCTAGAGTCGGTCCCCCGGCGGGCATTTCGATGTTGCCGCCCGGTGAACGGATGGTCATGCGTGTGCCTTCGATCAACCGCTGCGCGATTTGTGGTGGATAGTCGGCCAGAAGATTGAATTGCAGGAAATTGTTCCACTGGCTCGTAGCGTTATATGCGGGTTCTTCCAAGTAAAACAGTTCGACATTCGATGTGGTCAGGTAATCCGCCGAGAGCACATAATAGGCCTGGATCTCCTCGGCCTGCAGAGACTCACGTGCCGTTTCCTCGGATTCGAAGGCGAGGATGGGAACGGCATCGGATGGGTCGGAGACTGAAATCGGTTGATCCAGCAAACCCGAGTGGTCGACGTACCCAATGGGTGTGGAGTCTTTTTGAAGGTTATCAACGATCAATCCAATGCCGACGTTGAAGGCCAACATTAGGGGAACGCTGAGAAGCGCCAGGATGAAGCTCTTCTTGTACACGTTGCGCCTGAATTCGTCTTTTGCAATCAACCACAGCTTCGACATCACGACTCTCCTTCTTCCACTACACGGATGAAAATCTCATCCAGGGTTGGGAGTGCGATCTCGAATTTCTCAAGCGTGACATTTTTCGCCATCAGGTCTTGCAGCACTTGCTGCGGCGACACGTCGGATGCCAGGGTCAATCTCACGGAATTGTTATGAGGCGCTACTTCTTCGACACCTTCAATCTCCGGCAGTTCGCCGTCGACGCGCACCAGAACGGCATGCCCGGTATAACGGCGGCGGATGTCATCCAGGGGGCCGTAGAGCACATCACGCCCTTCATCGATGAGTACGATGCGATCGCAGAGCTCTTCCACCTGGTGCATTTGATGCGTCGACATGAGGATCGCTGTTCCCCGGTCGCGCAATTCACGCATAACATCCTTGACCAACTGTGTGTTGAGGGGATCGAGAGCGGTGAAAGGTTCATCGATGATGATCAACTCCGGCTCGTGCAGTAAGGTGTTGATAATCTGTGCTTTCTGCTGCATGCCCTTGCTGAGTTCTTTCACCTTTTTCTGTTTGTGCTGCGCGAGGTCGAAGCGTTCCAGGTATGGTTCGAGTCGGTTTTGGGCTTCGGTTTTCGAGAGTCCCTTGAGTGTGCCCAGGTAGGTTAAACAGCGTTCAAGCGGTGCATCCTGATAGAGACCGCGTTCCTCAGGCATGTATCCAATTCGGTTTTTCTTCGCTTCGCACATGGGTCCGTCCAGGATCGAAACCGAACCGTGATCCGGCTTGAAGATGTCTAGTAGCAAGCGTATTGTGGTCGTCTTTCCGGCGCCGTTTGGCCCGAGCATGCCAAAAATTTCGCCGCGGTTGACATCGAAGGAGACGTCTACTACGGCTTTTACTGGGCCAAACGATTTGGCGACATTGTTGATCTCAACTGCGTGCATATTGTGGTTTCCTTTCCTCGAAACATGTTTTATTTTGATGGATGGTGAAAGCGTTTCACAAGAGATTCGATCATAACACCCTCGGCCAGTTTGGTGTAATCATCTTTTAGTTTTACCGATATTGCCTTCCATAAAGCTGACGACATGGCTACATTGACCTGAAGAGAATTGTAACTTTCCAGAAGGGAAAGGAGCTGTTAATGCTTCATAGAATTGTATGTCGGGAAGGAGACCTATACGCCTGCTGACGAGTGCAAGGATGATCGCGGCTTTTCGGTCCCGCTTGGTTGAGTTCCGGCTCATAATGATGCTGGTACCGGCAGATCTCGTTCATGGCGCAGTACTCGCATGTGTTCCTGCCAGTCTGCAAATTCAATCCTTCACCAACCACGAACGAAAGTGATTTCTTCGGCGTCATCACAAAGGCGTTGTTCAGTGTCACACCGATCGATTGCGCATCGAGGGCGTTGAAGATCTGGGCCTGTCCTTGATCGACAGGCCAACCAATCATCCCCGGGCTGAGCGGGATTGTGATTTGCATTTCTTGTGCGGCCGCCTTACACTCCAGAACATGGCAAATGTCATTGGCTAGCGCTTCGATCGCTGCTGTGCCAAAACCGTCAAGGGCCAGTGCCAATGCCGGGTCGGCCGGATATGCCGCATCGATCGCAGAATCGAGCCCGTGGCCTACAGTGCAAAGCACGATAACGACAGCAGTGACTCTCGAAAAATGCTGGCCGATCAAGCTGCCGTGCAATGTGTGTTCCTCGGCCAGGCGTAATCGATCGTGTATTAAATCAATAGCAGCCAGGCGCCGATATATCGCGACGGGCTTGATCAGGGGTTGTCCAATCTCAATGGCACGTTGGGCCAGCTGCAGCAACTGCGGACTGCGAGCGTTGGGGTGAGCTGGATCGATGCCCTGCCCGCGGATGACGTGTTCCACTTCGATCGCCAGGTGCGAAGAGCGGTACTCATTCAGGTTCTGAAGTGTCTGCGACAATGTGTCCAATCTCCGATCATCTGCCGGATCGAGTGGTTAAACGAGGAGCGAAAAGCAACAAATCCAGGCCAGAAATGCACACTAAATTGAAGTTAGAGATGATAATTACTTTACAGATATGCTACCATTGAAATTGGGAAAGAGCTTCGCAACGAGACATTTTCAACGGACATTACATCAAATCAATACATCTGCTACCAAGCTGTCTCCTGAAACGATACGTCTCACAGGCTGTCTAACGAGTCAGAAGGTTATCAGTCATAGTGTTCGGCAAAATGGGATACTGAATAGAGCCCATTCGTTTCTTGCCAAGTGGTGGCGCTGCTGCATGGCCCCGCGTCTGTACAGGGGAAAGCGATATGTTCAGCGAATCCAAAGCGGAGACCAGCGAATCGACACTTTCCGTTCTCAGGAATGTCCACCTGTTTCGATTGAGCGCGGCGCAGTTCGCCTCGATTGCAGCAACCTACGCTATCTTCTTTGCTTCCGTTGTCCTGATTGAGGAGATCACACACTCGAGCACCATCATGGGCGTGATGATGTTCTCCCTCTCGTTGCCGGGCTTTCTCTTTGGGATGCTTGCCGGTGTTTGGGTTGATCGCTGCGATCGACGGCGCGTGCTTCTCGTGGGAAATTCACTCAGCCTGGCGGCAGCTCTCGCCTTTGCCCTCAGCACGCGCTGGCTGGAGAATGACCCCTTACTCCTGCTTACGATCTTCGTGAGCAACTTTCTACTATCGGCGCTTAACCAACTCACGGCATCCGCAAGGGATGCTGTCCTTCCCCGGACAGTAAGGGCGGAGCAGCTGCTCGCGGCGAATTCGGTCTTGCAGGTCGCCATGGTTTGTGCGCAGGGTGCGGGAACCATCCTGCTGGCGCCGATGTTGCTCCACGCAGGTGGTACACCGATGGTTGGGACAGTAGGTTTTCTGCTTTTCACACTGGCTGCGTGGGGCTATACCCGTTTGCCCGTTCGGATTGGCGAAGTGACCGATCGGGCTGACGATGAACCGGCGTGGAAAGAGATTCGAGCGGGATGGCGGTTCATCGTTGGGAAGCCTGTCGTGCGCGGCGCCATCGCATATCTGGTTCTGATGTCGGGGATTATTCTCGTCATTATGACGCTGCTTCCCGGGTTGGTATCTCGTGCGTGGGATTTTCCCATCGAACAGATGCCTCTTTTGGCGATTCCCGGTGGATTGGGATTTGGCCTGGGTGTTTTACTACTTGGGCGCTTCGGGGACAGGTTTGAAGAGGAAGTTTGGCTCGGTGTGGGTCTTTTCGCTCTGGGCGGCGGACTGGCGAGTATGCCGCTTATTCATGATCTTTCAGGCCTTTCGGCGGTTCTGTATTTAGTGATTGCAGTGGGTTCGGGATGCGGGGCTGCACTGATTGTCATCCCGGCGCGTACCCTCGTTCAAGAGCGAACGCCGGATTCCATGCGGGGCCGCGTCACCTCTACGCAACTGTTCCTGAGTAATGCGTTGTCTATGGCGCCGTTACCGGTGTTGGGCGGATTGGCGGATCTTCTTGGAATCGAGCGTATGTTCGCCTTCCTGGGTTTGTTCTTGCTGATTACAGCGGTATTCACCCTGCGGAGGTCGCAGGTGGATGGAATCGTGAAGCGAGAGCTCGCATTGTCCGGCCTGATTCGAAAACGGTTCCTGAAGGGTCGCGAAAGCGTGGTGCTTGAACAGGATCGGGCGGCGATGAGCCAGCAATCCCTGCAGTCGATCTCCGCTGCGGTGCCAACGCTTGAAGTGACGATCACTGATACCAGCAGCCCCAGAGATGGGGCAGCATCGAACGAGCGGGATCGCCCTTCATGCTTGAGCAAGATCGCCATCGTGACCGATTCGGCCTCCAATCTGCCGTCTGAAGTAGTGGACGAGTATGGCATCACCGTGATGCCCGTATGTTTGCACTGGGACGAGTAAATCCTTCGCGATGGCATTGACATTGGGCCGGACGAGGTCTATCAACGCTTGCGGCGCAGCACGAGTCTGCCCACGACATCTGCGCCTTCTGTCGGCGATTTTCTGCAGACCTATCTGCGGCTGGGGACAGATGTCGATGCAATCGTTTCGATCCACCTGCCCGATCGGTTGAGCGGTGTGATTGCTGCGGCGCGTCTGGCGGCAGATCTCGTCGAAGAGCAGATTCCGGTGTATGTGGTTGATGCCGGAACGGCTGCGATGGGGGCAGGCTTTGTGGCGCTCGCGGCCGCGCGCACCGCCGAGGAAGGCTTGGGTGTAGACTCGATCCAGCGTGTGGCACTTGAAATCCGCAAGCGCGTGTACGTCTTTGCCATGTTAGACACCCTCGAATACCTGCATCGTGGAGGCCGTATTGGGAGGGCGGAGGCGCTGCTGGGTGTTGTGTTAAAGATAAAACTCATTCTTTTCATTAATGACGGAATTGTCGATGTACTGGCGAAGCCGCGCACAACAGTACGCGCAGTCCAGATCATGTTGGATGAGATGGAGAAACGAGTCGGCTCGCGGCCGGTTCACGTTGCGGTGTTGCATGCGGATGCGCCGGAAGGCGCGGATGAATTGCGGAAGCGTGTCGAAGCGCGTTTTAACTGCATCGAGATTTTCACCTGTGCCTTTACCCCTGTCATGGGCGTACACACGGGCCCGGGGGTGATCGGGCTGGCGTTCTATGCAGATGAGGGATGATCTTGCGGTGGCATAGGGCCATCAGCCGCCTCTTTTGAAGGGGCACAAAGGGGTGTGGGGAGTGGCCATGAACGAGATCCGTTGCTCTGGTTTGCGAATGGATTCCGGTATAACAGTGTAGTACAAACATCTCTTGATTTGGTTTCTCTCGATTTTCTTTGCCCTGTGCCTGGTTTCTGCAGCAAGTACTCAATAGGGATATCTCTTGTCAGGAGATTTTTTAGTGTTTCGACACGAAAAATGGAGCAAAACTATCGGTCACAAGTGATGTTAATTCTGATAGGATAGAGCGTTGATGGTGATTCCATTATCCAGGACGTAAATGTTGACAGGATTAAACCAGGTGAGTAAAAAATCCAAGCAATATAAGCAAATGGCCGCGGAACAGGCGGTGGAATTCATCCAATCCGGGATGGTGGTTGGATTGGGATCGGGGAGCACGGCGCTGTGCGCCCTGGAGGGTATTACTGCGAAATTGGATGCGGGGGAATTGAAGGACATAGCGGGAATCCCTTGCTCGCGGCTCATTCAGAGGGAAGCAGTTAAACTGGGGGTTCCGTTGACCACTCTGGACGACCATCCAACAATCGACCTGACCATCGACGGTGCTGATGAGGTGGATCCACAGTTGAATTTGATCAAGGGCGGCGGCGGTGCGCTGTTGTGGGAGAAGATCATCGCCCAGGCCAGCCGGAGAGAAATTATTATCGTCGATGAGCGAAAACTCTCTCCCATGCTCGGAACACTCTGGGCGGTGCCGGTCGAGGTCGTCCCATTTGGCTGGCATACGCACGTGGACTACCTGGAGACGTTGGGCGCCGCGGTTGAACGGCGCAGTGGGGAAAATGGCGCTGCCTATCGAACCGACGAGGGAAATTTCATTCTGGATTGTAATTTTGGTCCCATCGACGATCTCAATTTGCTCGATCGACGCCTGAAGCAACGCGCCGGAATCGTGGAGCATGGCGTCTTCCTCGACCTGGCGACCGACGTGATCGTTGCGGGTGTGGATGGCGTGCGGCACATCCAGGCGACCTCGACGAAACGACGAGGATGATAGCTTGATGGTCCGAATCGTCCCCTCTATCTTGTCGGCGGATTTCGCTCGTCTGGGGGAGCAGGCGCGCGAGGCAGAAGCGGCGGGCGTCGATGCGATTCAGATTGACGTGATGGACGGGCAATTTGTCCCCAATATTACCTTCGGGCCCGGCGTCGTGGCGGCGATACGGCCGCTGGTTTCACTGACCCTGGAAGTTCATCTCATGATCGTCGAACCGGCCCGTTTTCTGGATGTGTTTGCCGAGGCCGGAGCCGATCGCTTGATCGTGCATCGGGAAGCCTGTGACGACCTGCGCGGGACGTTGGAATTGATCCGGTCACTTGGCGTCAGGGCGGGTATAACGCTCAGCCCGGAGACGCCGGCTGCGGCTGTCCGGGATGCATTCGATCTCGTCGATCTCATTCAGGTGATGACCGTCTATCCGGGATTTGGGGGGCAAGATTTCTTGTTCGATCAGTTGACCAAGGTTCGTGAGATCGGTGAAATGCTCGCCGCGGATGGCCTGGAGATCCCCATCGGAGTGGATGGCGGTGTCGACACCACGACGGCGCCGCAGATCGTCGCTGCCGGCGCACAGGCGTTGGTCGCTGGCTCGAGCGTTTACAACCACCGCGCCACGGTGGCGGAGAATATCGCCGCATTGCTCGCCAGCCTCGAGGGGGCTGAAGCGGTATAGTATATTCTTGCATTAATCGGGGATAATTGATATTCGGGGAGAAAAAAGCCAACAGTCTATTATTTCCAAATGGGATGATCCAGAGAGGAGCACAAAATGGACACCAAGAAACGCAACAACATTATTTTAGGGGCTTTCCTCATCGTCTTGGGGCTTGTGTTGATGGCCGCCAAGCTGCTCAAGGATGAAAGCGATGCTGCGATACTGCTCTTGATCGGCGCCGCATTTCTGGCCTGGTATTTTCAGAACCGGGCTTACGGCCTACTTATCCCGAGTTGTATTCTTTTGGGTTTGGGGCTGGGCAGGATCGTGGCTTCCGCACTCAACGTCACCGGGGGTATGGAAGAGATTGGACTCGGCGTGGGTTTCTCTGCGATCTACGTCATCGACCTGGTCCTGCATCGCAAAGCTTCCTGGTGGCCGTTGATCCCGGGTTGTATTCTCTTGGTGATCGGGATCACCGAGTTGAGTGAGGCTTTCGAAGACTTCTTCGCTGTCGGCTGGCCGCTCATCATCGTGGTCATCGGAGCCGTGGTGCTGCTCAACGCGCTGGGTGTGCTTGGCGGGAAGGAGCAGCAGGAAACCGGTGCAGTCGAAGAAGTGGAGGAGTGAGAAACGGTTTTAGACATTTTCAGTTCACCAGGTATTCCGTTCACCGGCCAATTTGATTTTTACAGAGCGAATGAATTTTTCTTCAGGGTCTGATGGGATTCGACGTCAGACCCTGGTGTGTTCCGGTAGATTGTGGAGCGATCTGGTTCGAGGCAGAAACGATGGAAGCGGAGCGTCTCAAAATTTCAGTGAAGCAAAGAACATCGAAAGGAAAACGTCTACTTTCCATCGATGGGCTGCGTGGATTGTTAATCGTCTTGATGGCGCTCGATCACGCCAATTACATGGTTGCTTTACGGCACAGCCCTGGCGAGCATTGGGGCGGGTATTTTCCGGTTTACAGCGACCCGCTGGCTTTTGTCAACCGGTTCGTCACCCATCTCTGTGCGCCGGGCTTTTTCTTTCTGATGGGTGTGGGGATGCTGGTCTTCGCCGAGTCCCGGCGGGAAAAGGGCTGGCGTACGCTGCAGATCTTGCGCCACTTCTGGATCCGCGGTACGCTGTTGATCGCCATGCAGTTCCTCATCGTCAACCGCATCTGGAAAATGGCCTCGCCTCCGTTTCCGGATACCTACGTCGGGGTGCTCGTGGCGCTGGGGGGAACGATGATCCTGGGCAGCCTGTTTCTGCGCTTGAAGCCGGCCCATCTCGCGCTGCTCAGCCTGGCGCTTTTCATAGGCATGGAATTCACTCATCCCGATCCCTCGCAGTGGGGACAGAATTTCGACATGCCGCTGGGCCTGATTTTCGGTTACAGCGGCGGAGACAGCGGGTTGTGGGTGAATTTCCCCGTCCTGCCCTGGTTGGAGTTGGTGCCGTTCGGTATGTTGTTCGCACACTGGCTGCGTAAAGATTCGCGTGAGGCCATGCGCCGGGGGTTGATCCTGGGTGTCGTGTTCCTGCTGCTCTTCTGGATCGTGCGTGCGATTGATGGCTTCGGAAACATCCGCCCGCGCGCGGGGGACGATTGGATCGGCTTCCTCAATGTGGTCAAGTACCCGCCCAGCATGACCTTTACGTTGTTAACCATGGGTTTGAATCTGGTGCTGCTGTGGTTTATTTCGAAGGTGGTGGATAATGCGCGGCGTTTCCTGGAGCCTCTGGCGGTCTTTGGACGGGCGCCGTTATTCTCGTACGTCGTGCATTTGATTCTCTACGTTGCCATCGGGAATCTACTCACACCGACCGGCACCAGCGTCGCCGGGGTCTATCCTTACTGGTCCCTGGGATTGTTCATCCTGCTGCCGCTGGCGTGGTTGTTTGGGAAGTGGAAACACACACAATCACCGCGTTCTCTGCTGCGTTTTCTCTAAGGAGGTCGAAATGGAATTCTTCCCTGAACTGGAGCCTGGCTGGCTGAACGGCTGGCTGCCGCTGGCGATTTTTTACCTGGTGTTCGGCTTGATGATGGCCATTTTCCCGCGCCCGGTGGTCGATCGCCTGTACGATCTTCCCAAATTCGAAGGGCGAGTGAAGCTGGTGGCGAAAGTGGGCCGAATGATTATTGTGTTTGTGGTTATGGGCTTGCTCGTTTTCTTGCCGCTGAAGGTGGGTGAACCCGTGTTTGTGATTGGGGGGATCGTGTATCTGCTGGGGTTCGCCGGTATGGTGTGGGCTTTGATCGCTTACCGCCAGACCCCGCTCGATCAACCGGTCGTCGCTGGGCTCTACTGCATTTCGCGCCACCCACAGGTCGTCGGCTTGATGCTCATGTTTCTCGGCTGCTGCCTGGCGGTGGGTTCGTGGCTGCTGGTAATGGCCTGGGTGCTGCTGGTTTTCATCAATCACCTGCGCACGCTGGCCGAGGAGCGGCTCTGTCTGGCGCAGTACGGTGATTCCTATCAGGCGTACATGGACAAGGTGGCGCGCTACTTCCTGTTTTTCTGATCATTTGAATATTGGATCGAGGCAAGCGGGCATGGACTTATTGCGAGTAATAAGATATAATATACCCTATAACTCGCAATATGGAGGTTTGCATGTCCGCATTAACGGAAGGATTGAGACGACGGAGAGACGTGAAGCGCGTGGAGGATCCCAGGATCGCACGGGCTTTGTTTGGCGAAGTGCGCTGGTCCTGGATTTGGCTGCCGCTGCGTTTGTATGCCGGCTGGCAGTGGCTTTCAGCGGGATGGGGCAAATTGGGGAATCCCGCCTGGACAGGGACGAATGCCGGAGCAGCACTTTCGGGATTTGTTCAGGGCGCATTGCAAAAAACGACCGGTGACCACCCGGATGTGCAGGGCTGGTACGCTGCGTTCCTGGAGAATGTTGTATTGCCCAACGCATCGTTCTGGAGTCGGTTGGTCGTCTGGGGGGAAATCCTGGTGGGGATCGGCTTGATCCTGGGTATTTTCGTGGGCATCGCCGCCTTTTTCGGCGGCTTCATGAACATGAACTACCTGCTCTCGGGTACGGTGAGCACCAATCCCGTGCTGCTGGCCATCGCCGTGCTGCTGGTGCTGGCCTGGAAAACGGCCGGCTGGTGGGGCCTGGACCGCTGGGCGCTGGATACATTGGGAACGCCCTGGCGGCCGGGATACGTATTCGAGAGCGAGGAGCGCCCGCGGGGCCTGGAGCGCGAGCCGAGCCAGGCGTAGGACAAAAGCGAACCTGAAAACGTAGAAGTAATTTGGGGCTGTCGGGAGGGGGTCTGCGGCAGCCCTTTTCATTTAATCATCCTGAGCGGAACGAGATGCGCAGCATCGACTACGGATCTCACCTTCGCTGCGCTCAGGTTCAATCCTCCGCTCAAGATGAATGGAAGCAATGGAAGGATGACAGATACACATCTGCCCGATACCGGTTGCGGATGCATATCCGCAACCAACAACAAGGGAGGCGTTGGGTTACGGTACCCCTCAACCCAACCTACCGACTGCGTGCTGCGAATCCCTGCCAGTCGCAGTACGCACCTTGCCCTGGAAGATAAACGCTTCTCGGATCGACGATCTGGCACTTGCCTTCTTCATCGCACAGGCGTACTTCCATGTGTAGGTGGACGCCGTACGAATTTCCGGTGTCTCCGGCTCGGCCGATGATGGTTCCGGCCGGGATCACTTCCCCTTCATGCACCACGATCGAAGAGTGCCCTCGTTCGCTGCCGCTGACCCCGCTGGGACCGCAGCATAAGTGCCCCAGGATCAACTGATAGCCGTTGTTTTCGATAACCACCGTCCAGCCGAGCCAGTAACTCCAGCCGGCATGAGTTACTTTGCCTCCCATGATGGCGATGACGCCCTCGTCTTTGCCGTAGGTTCCATAATCGATTCCGGTGTGTGGATGTCCGTTGCGTCCTTCGGTTTCGCCATATCCGCCCGTCGATGTAACGAAATATCCATACTCAACGGGAAGACGGCAGATCATGCTTGCGGGCCCCGAGTAGCCTTCGTAGGGGTAGTAATAGGAGCCGCTTTCGATCACCCGGCTCGGGGATACAGGCTGGTAATCCATCGCCGGATGGCCGACGGGTTTGGAGTCTCCTTCGATCCATTCCCAGGCGATTTTATCCAGCGGCCAGGAGAGAGAGTCCGCCACAACGGCAGCAACGCTGTAGGTCAGGAGGAAAAAGCCGGCGATACAGACGAGCGAGATCCCGACGGTGGACAGCAGACAGCAGGAGTAATTTTTCTTCAACACCACAAAAAGTCAATCCATACATACACCGAAATACGACGTACACAAGAACAACGATCAGTAAAGACCCAACTCCCTGGGCGAACGGATCCACACTTTGAGCACCGCGTTTGCCATTTGCAGGATGCCTTCACCGTAGCCGAGTTTGGTCAGGGTGTCGAATAGATATTCGGCCAGCTCAAACGGTTGCTGCATGCGTTTGGCTTCGAAGGGACTGACTCCCATGAGCAGCTTGGTCCCCACGATAGAGAGGATCTTGCGGCCGTGTTCTTTTTCGAGAAATTCGCCGATCTGCTGCGTTGCCATCCAGAGGGCGGTCCGTCTTTTACGCGCTCTGCGGGCAATATTCTCTATCGCCGCGGCGCCGCCCGGTGTTCGCAGCAACGCCCAGACCTCATCCAGGATGACGTGGTTTGCCGCCTGCGGGTTTTCTGCGTTCCTGCGCAGCACTTCGCTCCAGACAAACCCCATCACCTGCCACAAGTAAACCTGGAGTTCCTGATCGTCCCAGGTTCCCGTTTCATTGACGTGACGCATACCGAAGACAACCAGTCTTTCCTTACGCACGTCGAAAGTAGTCGGTGTGTTGAAATACTCCCGGAAGAGGCCATCGGCATAGGGATAGAGCATTTCGGCCAGGGATGTAGCTTCCGGTCGTTTGAGTTGTGCCAGAATGCGGACGACGTCGTTGAGCAAAGGCGCATCTTCAGAACGCCATGCGGATCGGAGTTCACTGCTGAGGGGATTGATCATCCCCTTATCTTCCAGTGCCAGCTTATAGGCTTCTGCGAGCGCATTCCACTCCGGTCCCTTGGGGATGGCGCTGCCACGAACGGCTTCACAAAAGGCTACGAGATGTTTTGTTCCCTGTTCCAGCGGGTTCTCGCTGTCGGGGGGGATGTCGAGCACGTTGATGCGTTCGCTGCTGACGCCGCCGATGTCGATGTAGCGTCCGTTGTATTGATCGCAGAAGGATTGCATTTCGCCTTCGATATCGATGGCCATGACTGAGTCGCCAGCAATGAGGGCCGAGAGCATCATCGTGCGCAGCCAGACCGATTTTCCCGCGCCGGGTCTTCCCAGCGCCAGGAAGGTCGGGGTTTTTTCCATGTAATCCCCGAATGGATCGACGCGAATCGGCAGCAGCGTCGCCTGGTCGATGCCCAGGTAAATGCCCTTTTCCTCCATGTATCGGCGTTGAGCTGGCCAGAAGAAAGGTGCCAGGCTGTCCGGCGTCATGTTCCGGGGTTTCGTTTTCATGGTCAATTCACTCGTCGGCAGCGAGCTTTCCCAGAGGCGCATCTGGTTGTAACGTGCGGGAACGAAGGACACACCGATCGTGGTCAGCAGGCTTTCGAGATCACGAGCTCGCTGTTGCAGGAGTTCTTCATTGGGCGCCGTGCGCATGATGAAAAAGCGGATGAAGACCGGGGTCTTCCCGATCGTCTCCAGGGACATGCGCTGCTCCTGGACTGCGGTAACTTCCTGTTGGTTCGAAAAACTGCGCAGCATGCCCTGCGTCTGTTTGGCTAATTCGGTAGCAGAGAGCTGTACTTCACGCTCGCGCAAATTAGACACAACGGACGCCGGTTCGGCAAATTCCATCAACAGGCTGCCGGTCCATCCGCCGGGTAGATTTGCCAGCCGATGGACCATGGCCACCCGATTGGGTTGAAAATCATGGACATAATAACCGGCCACACGGACACCGTCGATTTCGAGTAAGGTCTCCCGTTCGAGGATTGTATTCGGCGCGAGTAAATTAGCGATCTCCTCTGCAGGCATACCGGGCCGAAAGTCGCTGGCGCGGGGGGCTTGTCGTCGATGCACCTGGCACCCTCGCGCCATGGCGATGGCGATTTCGGAGGCCTGATCGGATACGAGCCCATTGGTTGCTGGGTGCAGTCCGCGCCATACGATCTGGCACATTTCTCCGCAGGTTAGATTCCGCAGTGGAAGACCGGCTTCCCGAAAGGCGGTGGAAACGATCCCATGCGTGCGCGCGAGTGCATCCCGCGCCTGCGGAATGAAATCGAGGTGACGAATATCGCACGCTCCATTTTTTCGAAGGGATAGCAGCGATCTTTTAGAGACCTGGGGCGGGGCCTTCCAAAAGAGGGTGTAGATCGTTCGCCAGGTGATGGGAAGGGAATGATCGAACCATAACGCCACAAATGCGGTCATTTGTTGAGCGGCTGCGGATATCATCGCGGCCTGTTCGCGAGTGCGCGCTGGTAAATTCTCATCGTTGGCTTGGGTGTTCCAGTGGTGGGCGTGCTCGATAAAATAGGCGAGATCGGGCTCGGGGTCGCGAGGCTCGAGCAGAACCGTTACCTGAATGTTGATCCCCGGAGGGATGCGATCCAGCGCGGATTGATGTTTGCGGATCCAGTAGCTGAAATCCTGTCCGCTGGCGCCCATGTCGATTGGGGGCATCTCCAGCATGGTTAGGAACGTGCCCTTGCGTGTGATGAGCATGTCTTCCGTGATGGCGACGATCGGCACAACCCTGTCGGTGTCCGATGTGGGCGCAAGACCAACTTGTGGATTGGGTTTGAGCATCAACCGTTCTTCCAGCACATTATTGAATCCCGAAGCGAAGCAGAAATTCCTGAAGTCCACCAAAGAACAACCACAAGATGAGCATGGCTAAAAAAGATACGCTCAACACAGCGAAGACGCTGTTCAGGCTCAGCGGCAGCGGGCGTATTTGGATCAAGCTGGTTGGTGTATTGCTGGGTAATGCATCCGCTAATGGGGGATGTTGATGTGCAATAGGTTTCTCATCTACATCCCCAACACCGCGCTGCATGAAGCGATCGCGTTTATGAAAGTGGTAGATATCGAGGAAATATTCCTCGAATGTTTTACCGGTCGCCGGGGCGCGCCCCAGAGCGAGCAGTGCCGCCAACCCCACGATCAATGCCGCCAGGCCCACCTTGAGTACGAGTGCCAACCCGGAAAGTATGATGAGGATCGAAAGCAGCAAGCCCGTCCCCAGGATGACGAGTTCTCGTGTGCCGACTCCGATGATTGTTTTGGGTGGCTCGATCCTTGGCGGTACGAGGCCCATCGATTTTTCTCCTTATGTGTTCATACCCAGACATGGCCGATATCTTCTCATTACGATTGCCCGCCATGCAGCACGGTATCGATCCAGGTTCTCAATCCATTCAGATCGGTCACACCATTCATGCTTTGTATGATTGCAGAAGAAGGCAGGCCATCATTCGTTCGCAGTCGATGCACGGCGCGGACAAGATTGTGAAAGGTTGGCACATCGATGGCTTGAATTTCGGCCGGCGTAAAACTTTTCTTCCAGACGATCGAATCTGCCGTCGTCCAATCGGAAGCTGAGGGAGAGGTTGAACCAAGATCGAGGTGTGGTTTATCGGACCTAACGCCACGATCCGCCCGCTCACGAAACGCAGTTCTTTCAAGAACCTCGCGCGCATATCCTTGTGCAGCATCGCCCAGATTCCCCTGCACACCCATTTGCGGCAGCAGACGGGACGGGTCAGCATGGGTTTTCATAGCGGATAACTCGACCTGCGCCAGGTGAGCGCCCGCGTCAGCCAAGGACGGCAGATTGTTAGGGGCAACCCCCTTTTCCGCCAGCAAATCCAGATCGCCGCCATGGTCGGCCAGGAAAGCATCCCTTGCGGAAGCTGTGGCCTGCATAACGTCCAGGTCGTGTGCTTGCCCCGGCTGACTCATGAAGCCCTCGTTGATATTCTGGAGCAATTGTTCATGTGCGTTAGCCGCGTTCCCCAGTTTCATGCCGGCCGCAAGACCTTTCGATCCAGGCAAGCCGGTCGCTTCAATGGCAGAGGCGATTGCGTTGTTGCGTTGTTGGCGAGATCGAGTGAGCAGCTGATCTGTGGATTGACTGCTGGAGCCAAGAGCTGCTGCCCCGCTGCTTGTGAGGCCGGCACCTCCAGCTGTTTTCCCGAAAGCGCCAAGAGAACCTGCGATTTTCCCACCCATTCCTGCGGCACCGAGCGGGATCATCGCCAGATTCAATCCCATGGAGAGTGCGGCACCCAAGACGTCTTTGAGTTTCCCGGCAACCTCGATCGCTGCGCCGTAGACCAATTTTCCGAACATGGAATTTATTCCAATCAGAATCGAAACGATACCTGCGGCGACGAAATAACAGAAGAGGTCATTGGAGAGGGATACATTTTCTCCGAAAAAGAGTGTTGTGATGATAAGCACAGAGATTCCAATCAACAACACGTTTACAGGCCACAATAAAAGTGCCACCGTTGTGACTTTGAGCCATAAACCCTGCAGCCAACGGAAGGGCGTTAGGATGCCCATAATCAGAACGATCGGCGCAAGCGCAGACACGAGTAGAATAACGACTTTGATGGCGAACCAGGAAAGTATGATTGTTCCACAAAGCGTGATAATAAGCAGAATGGCGAAGAGGCCCAAGATCCACGAAATCGGTGATGGGGTTATGCTGATAAACAGCAGGCGTTCGATCAAGTGGTATCCCCAATGGATACTTTCGCCAACGGCTCCGGCCATGCCGTCTGCAATGGCAGTCTCCAATGCGTTTGAGAGCGCAATGGCCTTGGACAGGAGGAAGTAACTGGACGCCGCCGCAGCGACGCTGATCACCCAATTGAGAAGACTTTCTCGGGCGGCAGCATATCCGATAACGGATGATGTGCCGGTTTTTAAGGCCGACGATACGACGATGCTCAGGATCAACGGCATGAGGATGACCGCAATCGCCGCTGTGATTTTCCAGGTTGAAAACATCACCTTGCTAAAGGTCGTTTCGTAGGACGGAATGTTATCCTGGAAATTCTCCAATGTCCCCTGGAATTTACTTTTGGTCCCTTCGGCCATGTTCTTGAAGATATCACTGACGGCACCCGCAATACCGCCCGAAAGACCTTCGTAGGGAAAGTAGATCTCTTTGACGACCGTTTCCTCCCGAATGATGACTTCCTTGCCCTCATCTTTCTTTCCAGGATCGGGCGTTGAATCCGGCTCGGGCTTGGGTGAGGGCGTTGGCGCGGGACCATCCAATTCACCACCGCCCATTTCGAGCTGCAGGCCTGAAAAGGCGGCACGCTTTTCGCTCTGCGCGCTGTGTTCATCTCTAACTTCAACTAGCACAAGCAGAACGGTCAAAAATACCGTCATTGTGATGATCAGCGAGCGATTCCGGCGTTTTTGCATCTTCCATCGACCTTTTCGGTGCTGATTGAAGTTAATCGATCACGGGATTACTGATCGTACCAATATCGGAGTCGACGGCAAGCTTGTCGGAAACGCTGTCGATGATCGAGTTGACGATGGGCAGCGTCATCAAACCAATTACGAAGATAATGATCCCCCCGACGAGATTGAGCATTTCCAGCGAGACCCGTCCTGTTGCACCGAATGCCTGGGCAGCCTGGGCTCCCAGGCCGGCTTTGACCGAACCGACGGCGAAAACGATAAACATCAATGCATAACACACCTTGATGGCCAGTTGGCCCAGGTCGTTGAAAATGTCGATGAAGGTCATGGCGGCGTCATCGGTGTCGTCCCCGATCGATCCGCCGGCATAGGCTGCAAATGCCGGTGTGAGGAAGGTCGCCACGATGGCGACGCACACTGCGATTCTGACCAACCTGCGTGCAAGCGCCTCGATCGTATCCAGTTTGTTCAAGATATGGTTATACCGGGAAACGATATAGTCATTCATTTGTATACCTCCGAATTCATCTAAATATCGACACAAATATTATGAAGCTGCGAACTTGATTACCGCATTCAGAATACCCCGTGCGATCGAGACCGCAGCGAGCGAAAGCGCCAGACCGATGATGATGGCGATCATATTCCCCGCGGATCGGGCGACCCCAATGGGGAGTCCGATCATTTTCGAGACTTGAAGGCCGAAACCGTTGAACACGGCGCTGACGGTCAGTATCGTAATCGTGATCCCCGTGACCGCTGTTACGATCATGCTCGCCAGGCTGCCCCAGAATGCGATTATGGTTTGCCTGCTTTGTACACTTTCCAGGACGCCGAGTGTGTTGAACTGCGCGGAGATACTTTCCGAAATCGGACCCACGGATACGGCGATACACAGGAGGATGACCGTGGTGATTCCCTGCTGGAGCGCCCTGGCGCGTCCCAGGGTGTCCCCGGTTACGGCGGCGATTTGTGCTTGTGCCAGGTTTACGACGAATCCGACGAAGAAGTAGATTCCCCCGATGGTGGCGACAATCGCCACAAGATTCGCAACATTACGTTGTAACGCGTCCATTTTCCAACCATCCCAGTCCAGCGGAGAGTATTGCTCCCGTCCACAACGGCTACCACTCTTGGTCCACCCCCACGGCGATACGCGCTTTGGCCATGGCGCTCGTGTTGAATTCCGAGATGCCGATGTAGCCGCCAAACAATGTGGGGCCCTTGCCGTTCACGATTACCGTCACTTCACTGCCCTGGATATCCAGGTACGTAATTCCGATCGTCATCCAGGAATCGTCGCTGATCTTGCCCTGCATTTCCAGGACGACCTCCTCGGCTCTTTGTCTTCCCCACGGATCGTTGATCACGAAGACCTGATTCTCCGCCGCCTGACGCATGTCCAGCGCGCCGGCTGCAGCCAGGGCGGCTGAATCGGCCGTAATGCGCACCTGGTTCTTCAAATAGAAATAGCGGGCGAGATCGGTCACCACAAACAAACAGACGATGAAGATGGGGAAGAAGCCGAGGAAGGCGAGCACGATCTGCCCTCGCTGCCCGGCTTGTCTTTTTCGAGCGTGGTGTTTCATCGTCGACCGTCCCCCTGATTCAATATTCCGATGCTGATTCAGATATTAATGGTGTAAAGAAGAAAAACGCATTACCTTTCGGCAATTGATTCGAAGTGTTTTCATTTACCACGAAATGGATGAAATCGAATATCGATGTGAACACAGGAATTTCACTCGGAGATACCATGACCGTGTAACCTGATCCGCCAATTCTCGATGTGAAATAATTGTGGTGACTCCAGCCGATGCTCATGTGATCGGCCCACATTTGCTTCATCCCCTGCGAGCTCTCCAATATCACCCATTCCGCCGATTCCTCTTCCGGAATGTATTGGCCGCCGGAATGGAAGTTAGCATACGCGGTATTCGAGACGCCGCGGCTGTAAGCGGCATTTTGGGAGGAAAGCTTTGAATAACTCCACCAGCCGGCAAATAAGACAAACATCAGCAGCAGCACCATCAAAGGGGCCAGCAGGACGAATTCGATCAGGGCCGAGCCCTTCTCGTTTCTTCGAGGGCGCTTCTCCGTTGGGGCCGATATCATGGACTCCCTCCATGGAACTCCCATACCGGATATATCGTCGAGCCTTGTACGGGGACGCTCCAGTTGATCGGAAACGGCATCCAGGGGATTTTTACCTCCCCCGAAACGGTCAGGATTCTGGCTTCTGGGAAAAGATCCGAGTCCCAATTGCTGATGGACAGGTTGAGTTGCGTGTTATTCGAAAGGCGGCTTGCGGATGTCTGCACAAATTCCTGGCCCCAACCGGGCTGTACGCTTTCCCGCGAAGCGGCTTCCAGCGAGACGGGCGAGGTGATGATGTGCCCGTACCAGACGGTGGCGATGGCGATCATAATGAGGAAGAAGGCGAACAGCAGCCAGAAGACGTAGATGAACTCCAGCGTCGCTTGGCCCCGTTCGTTTTGTCGCAATTGCTTGTGGATAAAAGGTTTCATCGGAGTGATCGCCCCCATTGCCTGGATGAATAGTTCTGGTTTGACGATAAGCGCACCTTCGACTATTTGGTTGGATGGCAACTTACCAGATCGCTTCGGCTTTCTCGATGGCTTTGTCGCGGATGATGGCGAAAACCACGATGACGATGATCACGACCACGGCGGCGATGGCGATCCATTCCAGCGTGTCCTGCCCGGATTGATCGCCCAAAATCCCTTGGGAAAGGTGTTTCTTCATCATGTGTCTCCTTCGAATCGGCTGTGCGTGGATGGGCAATTTCGACCGCGAGTATGCAATGACTCTAGCATAAATGCGGGCTTCCATACGGGACATAGGCGTCCCTTCCTTCGATTACGTTCGCTAAAGAATAGCTCGCTCCGCTCAGGATGATTGAATTGAGGATGAGTAGCTGGTTGAGCGGATTATAATGATGGTGAACTCCGTACTGTTTTCTTAAAACTGAGCAGGAGCACAGCCAAGAAGAAGAAGGAGCGTAGTACCACGTAGGTTGGGTTGAGGAACGAAACCCAACACTTACGCCAATGATGTCCCATGCTACTCAGAACCCACACCGATCTCGAAGGAGATCGAATCTCTCATCCCCCATTCCAGATCGTAGATCCCCTTTCGGACGTAGCGAAGGAAGCTGGAATACGCCCAATCCTTCGGAGCTTCCACCAAACCATGTTTGACTGGGTTGTAATGGATGCACTCGACGTGTTGTCTCAGATCCATCTCGTCCCGAATCTGGTGCTCCCAGAAACGTCTTTGCCACACGGCTTGTTCACCTTTGTGTTTCCGTGATGGGGAGACGGTTCCTCGGTACGACTCGTTTCATACGCGAGTGAAGTAGCTCTTGATCAACCGCCAGCGCATGGAGAAATCGCCATCCCCTTTGGGCAATGTCCAGATGCAATGCAGGTGGTCGGGGAGCAAGACGAAGGCATCCACAATGAAGGGATGGCGCGACATCGCATCGCGAAACGCCTCCCGCAAATGGGAGACGTTCTCGGGTTCACACAGGAACCTTCTCCGGCGATGTGTGACCAGTGAGTAGAAGTACGTTCCGCCTTTTGTTCGAGCCCTGCGGTATTTCATTTCGTCGTTTTGGTCATGTCGGGTACTTTAATTGGCGTGTGTCTCGAGTGAGATGTTGGGTTTCGGTAGCGCTCAACCCAACCTACGTGCTGGCGGCTGCGATGGGGTAATAAAAATTTGGGCGATTGAGTAGTCATGCAATTATAGTCTAGTTAATATCCTGTCTTTAAAATGAAATAATGAAATAATTAGAGCGAATACATGGGTCCATTTATAAGGGATCGCACTCCAAGTAAATGAAGATTTGAGGTAATAAAATTGACGAACCAGATCAAAATGACGGTTTCGCCAGAAGAGCAGGAGCTCAAAAATAAGTTAGGAGAATTATCCTCGCTTGAATCTGTTCTGACACAAAAAGAACTCGATCTCGCCACCCTCGAAGCCGAGCTTCAGGCATTGGACCACCGTTACCTACGAATTGTCGGAGCCAAGTTCTTGGAACTTGATCAGATCAAAGCAGAGATTGCAGAGATCCTTGCATCTCAGCAGCCAGAAAGTGCGTCAGCGCAGGAGGAAGCGGAACAAGCTCGAAAACGAGCGGAACAGACTGCAAGAGATACCGGCGATATATCTGAGTCCAAAAAGGTGGAGGCATTTCAGCCAACAAAAGAAATCAAAGAACTGTATCGAGAGATCGCCAAGAAAATCCATCCGGATTTGGCCACAGACGAAAAAGACAGAGAACTCCGCACAAAGACGATGGCTGCAGTGAATAAAGCGTATCAAGAGGGTGACATAGAGCGACTAGAAGCGATCCTTCGTGAATGGGAAACCAGCCCCGAGGCTGTTGAAGGTGAGGACGTCGGATCTAGACTCGTTCGGACCATTCGTATGATTGCACGTGTAAAGGATCGTATAGCCCAGATCGAAAAGGAAATTCAACGTTTGTATACGACCGATATCTATAAGCTTAGGGAGAAGGTAGAACAAGCACAAATTATGGGAAGAGACTTACTAGAAGAGATGGTTGAACAGATCGATCAAGAGATCTCTCGATCTCGAGAATATCTAAATTCGCTAAAAAGAAGTGCCAAGAGTAAATAGTCCAATTGATTGATCATGAAAAAACCTGATGAAAACAATGATAAGGCAATAATAAAGTCCGGACAGAATGATCTTTCAAGACCACATTCAGACCTTATCCGTCGAGGGTTAGAAGAATTTATTCAGCAGCATTATCCCAATACAGTCGATGAGAAGCGCAAACTTGTCGTGAGGCTACTCTGTAATAACTGTGACGAAATATTGCAGTTTGGGCTAGAGGAATTATCATCTTGGCTTCATGAATGTGATGCAACTTGTCCCGCTTGTGGAAATGTTCCTCACAATGCTTTCGGCACTGATTATACGTTTCTTCAGATAGGGTATTTGTCAGAAGAATAGAATTCCTGGCGAGGAAAAAGCGAATAGTGTAAAGAGGGAAAATCCAAATTCCTTCTGAATTCCTGTTTAGCCCGAAGTATCGAAATAGCCAATTTGCATTGATGCCTTCAAGCTAAAGTGAATATTACTAGAATGAATGTATATTTTCTCATGAGTAATTTCCTATACTCAAATTGAATATTGTTGGCACATCTAGATAAGTAAAAAGGCAAGCGAATTTGTCAGTGTAAATTATTTTCTGTAAAAGTTAGTAGGTCAAGTGTTATCCTTTCAGAAGTTTGCAAACCCAGGAAAGGAGTCACCATGACCTACCAAGATGATTGTACCTTACCAAACAACTTTCTGGAACAACTCACTGAACAAGGACTGGAAGGTCTGCCGGATCTGATCCGCATTCTTGTGAACGAAGCCATGCGAATCGAAAGGCAAGCGTACCTGGGAGCTGGTCCTTACGAACGCACACCGGATCGGTGCGACCGGGCCAATGGATACAAGAACAAGACGGTCAAAACACGAGTGGGAGAGATTGACTTTGCTATCCCGCAGGTGCGAGAAGGCGGGTTCTACCCGGGAGCGCTGGAAAAAGGGGTTCGCAGCGAAAGGGCCTTGATGTTGACGCTGGCAGAAATGTATGTCCAGGGCGTCTCGACCCGCAAGGTATCGGCAATCACAGAGCAGCTCTGCGGCACGTCGGTCTCCTCCACTCAGGTGAGCCGAGCGGCGTCAATGCTCGATGAAGTCTTGGAGGCATGGCGCAAACGTCCCCTGGGGGAAGTGATCTATCTGTATCTGGATGCCCGCTCGCCCGAAGGGCATGCTTCGCGATGAGAAGGTACGGATGGACGGGCAGATCCGGGACGCAGCGATTTTGATCGCTTGCGGCGTAGGGAAAGCGGGGAAAAGGCAGATTCTCGGCCTTTCCGTGTCGCTGAGCGAAGCAGAAGTGCATTGGAGAGCCTTCCTGAAGGACCTGGTCGATCGGGGGATGCGAGGCGTGCGACTGGTGACCAGTGACGATCATACCGGGTTGGAAGTTGCACGAAAGGCGGTGCTGGGAGGCGTCCCCTGGCAGCGCTGCCAGTTCCATCTGCAGCAGAATGCGAGTAAGTATGTACCCCGCAAATCGATGCGCAAGGAGGTGGCGGAAGATATTCATACGATCTTCAATGCACCAGATCGACCGACGGCAGAAGCTTATCTGGCACAAATGGTGACGAAGTATGCCAATACTGCTTCGAAGCTATCGGCCTGGATGGAGGAAAATATACCCGAAGGTCTGACGGTGTTCTCCTTCCCGAAGAGGCACCAAATCCGCCTACGAACGACAAACGGCTTGGAGCGTACCAGCAAGGAGATCAAGCGTCGAACACGGGTCGCAGGTATCTTTCCCAACGAAGCATCTTGTCTGCGGTTGGTGAGTGCGATATTGATGGAGACGAGCGAGGAGTGGGAAACAGGAAGAGTGTATCTGAGTTTAGAGAATGATTGATCGGGTAGATCGTTCTGAGAGGAACTTGATCATTTTACAGAAAAGATGTTGCACAATC
>DAOUEK010000016.1:0-31561 GCA_034430425.1 Anaerolineales bacterium
AGCCGGATTTGGCCAAAGGGAAAGTGCCTGAAGATTGGTGGTACTTCCCGGTTGTGGCGCGCTTGCACAATGAACGAACAGGCTATCCGACGCAAAAACCGGAAGCGCTGATGGAGCGAATCATCCTCGCTTCAAGCAACGAAGGCAATTTGGTGGGAGATTTTTTCTGTGGTGCCGGTACGACAGCAGCCGTCGCCGCACGACTCGGACGTCGCTGGATGGTCTGCGACAACGCACCGCTCGCCATCCAAAACACCTACCGCAGGATACTGCTGGAAGAAAATCCCGGCTGTTTTGGCGTGTGGCAAACGCCAGAAGTTCAAATCCAACCCCAACTCGAGCTGAAAACCACGATTGGGCAATCCGGGATGAGTGTAGAGATCGAGTTATTCGGCATCTCCCCTTCATCCGCAGAATTCGAAGCCTTCCCCGGGAATGTGACCTTCTGGGAGATCGATTGGCAGCACGACGGTCAGGTATTCCAAAGCCAATCCCAACATACCCGACCCTGGCGCAAGGGCGAAATCGAACTTCGCCTCTCCCATTCCTACAAAACAGCGGGGAAATACACCATCGGCGTACGGGCTTTCGACCAGACGGGATCGAGCGGATTTTCGAAACTTGAGATCATCGTTCCACTGGACTGAGTCGATCAAAGACCAACATATCCGTTACATCCAGGTACGTTCTTCGCCCAGTGAAGCATTCAGATCCTTCAATAAAAATCTCACCAAAGCAGCTTTAAACAAAAAAAAGCACTGCGTATTCAATTGTCGGTTAATCGTGCTACGGAATGTCGAAACGGTATCCCATGCCGCGAATCGTTTTTAAAAAGCGAGGCTGTTTGGGATCTGGCTCGATCGCATAACGCAGCCAACTCATATGCACATCCAGGGTACGTGTATCGCCTGTGTAGTCTGTGTGCCAGACCTGCCGGATGAGTTTTTTCCGCGTCATCAACCGACCGGGGTTCTGCATGAAGACTTCCAGTAACTGTGCCTGTTTGGGAGTCAGGCGGGTTTGTTTATCCAAACAATGCACCTTGCATTGTGCCAGGTTTAACTTGACCGGCCCAACTTCCAGGCTGTAGCGCTCATCCCCTGGCAACAATCGGGCAAGTCGGTTGAGCAATTTTCGAGGCGTAAAAGGCTGGATTAACGTAAGACTGGCGCCACTACCCGGATCGGGACGGGTGCCATTCGGAGAAACCAGAATAATGGGTATATTTCCAAGCGAAGCTCGAGCACGTCGTGTGAGTCGGGTTCCTGTCATTCTCATCGAGGCCGCATCCAATACAAGCAAGTCTGGCTTTCGATTGTTAGCAGAGGTTAAAGCATCATTGATTTTGTGGAACACAGAAACCGTATAGCCCTTCTTCTCGAGCGCGGGTGCAAACGACGGCGCGTTCGCGCGACTGCTTTCGATTAGCAATATTTTTGCCCCTGTCATCAAAAGGAGACCCTTTGGCGATGGATTCAGGCAACCCCCTGATACTTTGCCCGGTCGTCATTATACACAGTTTTAAGGATGTAGCAAATGAGACTTTAGTTCTGCTTCCTTTAAGGTAATTCCTTAAAACACGGAAGCCTGAATTACTTTGCCAATTGGACCTGGCATAACAAGCGAGTACCTCAAAACACCAAAGTTGGTTTCCATCCCGGTCCATCCTGCTTGATGTGTGCGTGTATAATCATAAACGATATGGCTGGAGAGCAATCGGATTTTATCGTCCTGGGCAAGTTACAACAAGATTACTTCATCACACACGATGGACACTCTCACGAAGGTATTCTTGGAGGAAATGCCGTCTACGCTGCCATCGGCGCCAAATTATGGGCTGATTCGATAAGCATTGTCAGCCGAGTGGGCTCAGACTTCCCTGAAACGTTACTCACCGAATTAGCCGATATCGGCATCGATACCAGCGGGATTACCGTCCTTCCCGAACCTCACGACACCCGAAAGTTCTACGCTTATTTGTCACTCGAGGAAAAGATCGACACCGTGCCTCCAGCACATTATCTACGCATCAACCAACCTCTTCCCAAGGATTTGATCAATTATCAAGATCACACAGCCCCACGAGAAGACGTGGATGTTTATCATCCCCTAACCATCCGGCCGAGTGATATCCGTCCGACGCTTGCCAGCGCGAAATGCGCACACTTTGCGCCAACGGATTACCTTACCCACTTATCCGTACCCTTTCATCTGCGCGAGATGGGTGCGCAAATCATCAACCTCGACCCCTCCGATAAGTATATGGAACCTGATTACCGCGAGAAATTGCCCGCAATCGTCAGTGGATTGGATGCATTCCTCCCCAATGAGGAAGAGGCAAAATCCTTTTTCCGTCCACGAGAGTTCGATGCCTGGGAAATGAGTGAAGCATTCGCTGAGATGGGCTGCCAATTCGTAGTCATCAAGTGCGGCGCTCGCGGCCAGACGCTGCTGGATCGATACAGCGGGCGCAAGTGGCGCATTCCCGCCTACCCTGCACGTGTCTATGATGTCACCGGAGCCGGTGATTCTTTTTGCGGTGGTTTTTTGGTCGGGCTAATGCAAACCGGAGATCCCGTTGAGGCTGCACTATACGGCAGCGTCTCTGCTTCGGTCGTTGTTGAGGGAACCGGGGCGCTTTTCGCCCTGGACTCGTTGCCGGGGCTGCTGGAAGCACGCCTGGAAGTTCTGCGGCCGCAAGTTAAGAGGGTATAAGTAATGGATTTCGACCGTCTGATCCAACATACGATTCAGATCCAATCCATACCGGCTCCCACGTTCCACGAGGATGCACGCAGGGTTTATATGCAAAACGAATTCAAACAAGCCGGTCTGCTCGACATTGAAGTAGATTCAGTTGGCAATCTGCTCGGCCGAATTCCGGGAAGCAGCAAACCGGCATTGATTATCAGTGCCCACCTGGACAGCGTTTTTCCCGAACAAACACCATTGGAAATCCAGCATTTGGGCAACCGCATTATCGGCCCCGGAATCGGCGACAATGCCATTTCATTGGCCGTACTCCTGGAATTGGCGATCGATTTACCCAGCTTCCAACCGGCTGCTGATATATGGCTGGTGGCAAATGTGGGCGAAGAGGGGCTGGGGAATCTTATTGGAATGAAAGAGATCGCTCGTCGCTTTGGAGATGAAGTCACCGCATACATCATCCTCGAAGGTATGTCGTTGGGACAGATCTACAACGCCGGATTGCCGGTGCGGCGCTACCGTCTGACGGTAAAGACGGAAGGCGGGCACGCCTGGAATCACGCCGGTCGAACCTCTGCGATCCACGAATTGGTGGCCGTTGGATCCCAACTGGTTAAACTTCCACTTCCACGGCAAATTCGCACGTCATTGAATATCGGTCAGATCGATGGTGGAATCAGCATCAACTCCATCGCTTCTCGCGCCAGCCTTGAAATGGATTTACGCTCGGAAGGCGAAGCTACACTTGAAGAACTTGAGCAGGAAGTGATGAAATGTATTCAGGGCCATCCATGGGGAGATGCGAGATATGAAATCGAGCAAATCGGTCAACGCCCTGGCGGTAAGCTGGCTGAAAACCACCCACTCCTCTCAATAGCCATCGATGCAGTCCGCAGCGTGGGGGAAGCAAAGATCGAGATCCGAAGCGGATCAACCGATGCAAATATCCCGCTAAGTATGGGCTTTCCTGCAATTTGTCTGGGCCTTACCTACGGGGGAGGTGCACACAGTTTGCAAGAATATATCGAACTCGAACCGATTGCACGCGGTTATCGGGCGCTGGTGAAACTCATCCACGATGCACTTAAACTCGAATAGCCTGGTATCCTCTGGGGGTTCGTTAAGGGCTTGATGTCGGGCTGGAAAACGGGGTGGGTGTCCCTGATGCCGTTGGGGTACTTGAAGGAGTAGCAGTTCGCGTCATAGTCGGGGTTGCTGTCGGCGGGTCGCCAATTACACTAAACCGCGTAGAAACCAGCCAGCGTTCTCCGATAAAGATTTGAATTTCGTATTCGCCCGGCAGCCAGTATTCCCGTTCACATTCTGTGTAGCCAAAACCGCCCGTTCCGCCGTCCCATTGGGTCGATTCCACACAGATTCTTTCTTCTCCGAAGTACCAAATCGCCGTCCAGCGAACGCCATCCGCAAGATTATCGTAAGTGAAAGCCCCGAATAGCCGCTGCAGCGGATTCTCGAATTCTTCGTCAGGACTGATAGCCTGGTTGTTGCGATCGATTCGTTTCGCCACCAGGATGGGACTAATGACTGCGTCTGGCCGTGGAGTAACCGTCTCCCGAAAGATCACCACAATCTGCTCCGGCAAGACCGGTGTGGATGTCGCGGTCGATGTTTGTGTAATCGTTGGCGTTGTGGAAATCGTTGGCGTGGTAGAAATTGTAGGCGACAGGGTGACGGTCGGCGTGAGTGTGATCGTGGCCGTCGGCGTCCGGGATGGCGTTGTGGGTACAATCATAAATGCCACTCGAGTGCCAAAGATGAGAAACAAGACACCAAACAACCCCGAAAGCAAACCTAAGCCAATCGAGCGCCATCCTTTCCCGGCAAGATCGTGCCGTAACAAAAAATAGGGCAATCGTCTCGCGGATGCGATTCGCCGCCAGCCAATTGTCAGGAGAGCCAAACAAACGAGGATTAAGAGTTGCCCAATCGTGTGTAGTGATTGCTCAATCGACACCGAGGTTCTCATCCCATGCAGGTATATATCCGACCCTGTCCCCGATACAGAATCACGATACGCGAATTTTCACTATAAACGCTCTCTAACCTTACTGCGTCCGCTTGATTGTACCCGCTTCGAAGAAAAATAACCCAACGGATTCTTCACACAGTGTCCCCCTGCGGTCAACCGAAATTCGCTTTATTGAGCAGGTCGAAGTAATCTGGCAATTAGCTATCGAGCAAGCTGCGGATGGTATCGATGAGTTGCCGTTGACTGAATGGCTTGTTCAACGTCATGCTTGCACCGAGCTGCTCGGCAATATCAAGATCCGCCTGGATACCTACTGCCGTAATCACAATAGTAGGAATATTCCGGATATCCGGATCCGCTTGTTTTGCAGTCAATAAATCAAGGCCACTCCGTTCCGGCATCATCAAATCGAGTGTGATCACATCCGGCCGGGATGTACGCATCACTTCCAAACCATCGTTGGTAGAAGAAGCCTGTAGGACGTCGAAACCGCTCCCCTCGAGCACAAAGCCGATCATACGTCGGATGTATTCATCGTCATCGATGACCAGAATACATTTCCCCATGAATCACCTCTCAGGTATCCTGCAGCTTCCCCTCGTCAAGTGCTTGGTTCAGTGAAGGGAAAATGGAAAAGACGCGATCGAGCAAGGTAAGCCGCAATGCTGTCCTCGCTTGTGGTTGAGGTTGGCTGATATGTAATGTGCCCCCACGCTCCCGCAGCGTCTTCAATCCCGATACAAGTGCCGAGAGACCCGAGCTGTCGATAAAATCAACCTGTTGAAGATCGACAACGATTGTCAGCCCATCGGTATCGACAAGTTCACGCAGTTTCTCTTTTAACTCCGGTGCGGTTTGAACATCGACTCTTCCATGAGGGATAACTACAATCTTGCTATCTTGTGGACGCTCGATATCAATTTTCATTTTGTCCACTCCACTTGAAATTTTTTAATCAGCCGCCAGTGATTTCGGGTTTCACCGATACGGTGATACTCGCACGTATCCAGCAGTCCTTCTGCCAGCATAAGCCCATAGCCGCGTTCCTGTGGTTCGGGACCATTGAAAGTTCTCACCCGTAAGGGTTCAGGAATCGGTACGCCATGATCATACAGATCGGTGATCAGACGGTCCGCCTCAATCATCACACAACCCTGGATTCTCCCCCTGCCCTCGCCGAAGGCATGTCGAATCTGGTTGGTCAGGATTTCGGAGGTCGCCAACGCAAAATCATCCAGCAACTGTTTGTTCAACGAAGTACGCTCATCCACCACTGTATTCTCGAGACCTCGAATCAAGTCGACCACGCTTCGTACGGCTTGAAAATCCGAATCGATCACAAACGGGAAAACCGTACGTTTTGCATCCATTTCATGTGCGCATCGGAATAAAAGCAATGCGACATCATCCCGTGCAGGCAATCCTTGGCGATGAACTTCCAAACCCAAACGAAGCGCATTGATTTGCTCCGCTGCGCGAGCAGGATGTGTTGCGTAGATTATATCGGATAGCCCCTGTAGGCCAAGTACCTTTCCTTGCGGATCTTCAGCTTCGGTCACACCATCGGAATAAACCAGCACCAGATCGCCGGGATGCAGAGTGACCGTCCGTTCTTCATAGGGATACTCGGGCTCAATACCCAGCGGGATTCCCGTACCTGGCAAGAATTCAATTTCTTGAGTTTCATATCGCCAAAGGAGGGCGTCGACGTGACCTGCGGAAGCATATTCGAAGGCGTTCTGCTGCTGGAGACAGCGCATCACGATCGCCGTCACAAAGGTATCCGCTTTTTCCAAATCCTGGTAGATATAGTGTCCGATGATCTTCATCAGGTCAGCCGGCTTTTTACAAAAGGGAGCATGCCCTCGAAACGTGCCATGCACGATCGAAGTCAGGATCGCCGCCGGTATACCCTTTCCAGCGACATCTGCGAGAATCATGATCGGATCGCCATCCTGCGTAAGCGACGAGGCATACATATCTCCACCGACGTGTTGTGCCGGTTGAAGATGTACGGCGATATCGACTCCAGGAATTACAGGAAATTCATCTGGCAACAAGCTCGCCTGAATCCTCGCTGCAACTTCCAATTCCCTTTCGATACGTTGCCGCTCCTCCCAGATCAACCTTGAGCGCATCGATCCAATAATCGAACAAACCCGGTCCGCTGCGGACGCCAGCAGTTGGATATCGTTTGCCGTGAAACGCCCGGGGAGACTATCCAGAAAACCCATCATGCCATTTGTCTGTCCATCGAGAGCCAAGCGGGCGACCAAGAGATCGCCATTCTCAATCAAGGGAGAACCCGCCAACACTATGTCATCCTTCAATTCCCGCATACTCACTGGACCCACCGAATTATCGATCAACGATAGCAGTAGATCTGCGTCTGGAAGATCTTGTTTGGAAGCCGTGAAGGTGATTAACTCCCCATTCTCACGGAGGACAATGAAGACATCCTTAACAAAGATGACTTTTTCCAGCAGGGTGATGATTTCTATCATTAATTCAGGCAAATCCGTGACCCTGCTGACAATGTGTGTAAAATCATAGAAAAACGACAGACGATCCCACGCACCGACCAGCGCTTCGGTTAAATTCTGCCCGAGATACTGTTCTCGGAGCCCAAAAGTGATTGCACTAAGCCAGGTATGTAACAAATGGAGATACGATTTCTGTTCATCCGACTTCGTCCAGGCCACGAAACGCAGCTGGTCAGATTCTGATATCGAAGATTGCACGACCCACCATTTGCGTCCACGATACGTGTATGCATCGATTTCAAGATCATGTCCGAGTGCGTTCTGAACCTTTTTCGGCAATTTTGTTTGCTGGCCGAATCCTAAAACCTGGCGGTCGTTAATAAACCCGGCGATGCCTCCATCGGTAATGCCGGTCCACGTTTTCTGAATCTCAGCCAGGATTTCGGACAGCTCTTCATCCATGGGGTATACTGTAACTCACTCAGTGGCTTGAAGCAACTTTTCAGCAAAGATTGCATCTAATGGATAAAGAAAACACACCCAGCATTAAGGCGCTACAGGCAGGCGATCGAGAGGCGTACGCGCAGATGGTCGAATTGTACTCGCCTAAAATCTATCAACTTGCCCTGCGAATGGTAAACGATCCGCACGAAGCGGAGGATATCTTGCAAGAGACCTTCCTGAATGCATTTCGCGCCATCGCTCAATTCGAAGGCCGTTCGAGCCTGGGCACCTGGCTTTACCGAATCGCCACGAACCAGGCACTGATGCATCTCCGGAAAAAGAGCCCGACTCTCGTATCCGTCGATGAGCCGATCCCCGGCCTGGACGATCCGGAGCAGAAGCGTGGGCTCGTCGACTGGTGTTGTCTGCCGGAGGATGAGTTCATGACAACTGAAGCGCAAGCAAAGCTTAAAGATGCAATCCAGGATTTATCGCCGACGCTGAAGACGGTATTCATCTTGCGCGATTTGCATCATCTGACGACGCGGGAGACCGCACAGGTTCTCGATATTTCCGAATCTGCCGTAAAAACCCGCTTGTTACGAGCAAGGCTTCAACTGCGAGATTCGCTTTCGTCATATTTTTCAGAACGTGTGAAAGAGATCGATAATGGTTGAGCATAACTCCTGCCAGGACCTTCTTCAGGGATTATCTGCATACATCGACAATGAAGCCAGCGAGGCAATTTGCGAGGAAATCGAACGCCATCTCGCGGAGTGTGATAACTGCCGCATCATGCTGGATACGCTGCGGAAGACCATTTCGCTCTACCAGGTCGTTGATACGGCGGATGAAATCCCCAATGAAATACAAGAGCGGATTCTGAATACTTTGGCCATTGAAAACGCATGGCCTAAGGACAGCAGCAATCCTCCGGTTGACCCATAGGGAACATTCATTGGAAATACCCCGCCCATGACGAAGAAAATCAAACGCAAGAAGCAGAATAAAGTAGCAAAAAACAAAGAACCCCGTCCGGGCGCTCAATGCCCACACTGCGGGGAAGGCACGCTTGTTTATAATTCGTGTCTGCAACTTGTATGTACACATTGCCAGAACAGCTATGGTGGAGCTTTCACCTGATAAACGCAATCCTTCCCGTTGGGAAGAACATACTCGGCTATCTTAAAATCGGCGCGAAAGTGCAAGCAACTTTTCGAACCACGCGCCAACGGGATCAAGCAGGAGAGTCACGATGGAAGTACAGGTTACTTGGAGTAATGGATTATCTTTCAGCGGAAGCGCGGAAAGCGGTTTTTCCGTACCCATGGGAGCTGATCCTTCTGTCGGAGGAAACGATGATGGTTTTCGGCCGTTGGAGCTTTTCGCCCTCGGCCTCGCGGGTTGCACTGCGATGGACGTCATTTCTATCCTGCAGAAGAAACGCCAATCGGTCACAGCATTCGAAGTCCATGTCCGGACCGAACACGGCGACGAACACCCACGCACCTTCACCAAGATCCATATTGATTATCTTGTCACCGGGAAAAATGTCGAAAAAGCTGCCGTCGAACGGGCAATTGAATTATCCGAAACGAAGTATTGTCCCGCTCAGGCGATGCTGAAAGAAGTCGTACCGATATCATCCTCGTATAAAATTATCGAGCAAGGTTAAGCAGATAGATTCTTTGAAGTCTTACCCACATCGATGCGGTGGGGATTGCTGAACGCCAGATGAATACCCATTCCCATACAGTCTGGAGAAACCACGATGTTACTTTATAACTTAAACGATATGGCTTCACGAGAAATCGTGCCCGGGTTTCACGCCCGCATGGTCCATTCTGAAAAGATGACCTTTTCAATTTGGGAAGTTGAAGCCGGCGCACCGCTTCCCGAACATGCGCACCCGCATGAACAAATATCGACTGTGCTGGAAGGCAGATTTGAACTCACTATTGGCGGGAACTCGAACACGCTTCAAGCCGGCATGGTTGTCGTTATTCCATCCAACGTTCCCCATTCCGGAAAGGCAATAACGTCCTGTAAGATGCTGGATGTGTTCCATCCAGTACGAGAAGAATATCGATCTTCTGAATAAGCCAAAATAACCGGCGCCACCAGACCAAGAATGTTCTTCTGACGGGTAGTTATTCTGCGCATCATTGCACTCCTGTTAGCGCATACATCAGCGCTAACAGGATTAAATACATAGAAATCCGACTTGTCATGGCAGTATGGACGGGTGGCAAGAACGAATTCGGGGAACGAACAGAACCGGAAATTCCGCCATTGACGGAGCGCTACTAGCAAACAATCCGGGCGAGATTTGTGCTGCGGTTTAAACCTAATCACATGGGAAACGCATCCGCAGACTGATGCGCCAGATCACGGATGATTTGCAGCAGCTCTTTATCCTGATATGGCTTGACAATGTACCCTGCAGCCCCGATCTCCAGTGCCTTGCTGCGGTGTTTACCCCCGGCGCGTGAAGTCAGAACGACAAGCGGTATATACTTTAACGATTCGTGCGCCTTCAAAGTGGAGATTAACTCAAAGCCATCCATGCGCGGCATCTCGATGTCCACAATGATCAGATCCGGAAGCGGTGAAGTTTGCTGCAGAATCTCCAGGGCTTCAATCCCATCCTTGGCTTCAACCGGCTGCCACCCCGCGTGACGGATAAGTTTGGAAACCACACGCCGCACACTCAACGAATCGTCGACAATCATAATGGATAATTCTTCTTCGACATCCTCAGGCGCAGGTTGATCCGGCACTATAATTCGCTCTTCCACTCGAGGAGTCTCTGCGATCAGATCGGCAGGATTCAATATCAAGACGACACTACCATCACCCAACAATGTGGCGCCGGTTACGCCATGAACTCGCCGTAAATGCGTGCCAAGAGGCTTGATAACGATTTCTCGACCCGTCAAGAGTTGATCCACAACCATACCGGCTTCTTTATCCCCAGCTTTGAGAATCAACACCGGCATTCGCTCGGGATCCGATTCGAATCGCTGTTTGAGGTTAAGCACCTCACCCAGATAAAGCAGTGAGAAGCGTTGATCGCCCATTCGAAATACACGTTTTCCATCAATGTATTCGATCTGCTCGCGATCCAATCGCAGGATCTGTGTTACAGCACTCTGCGGGATGGCAAAAGTTTCCTCATCGACACGGACAAGGATGGCTCGCGTGACCGCCAGAGTCATGGGTAAGCGAATGGTATATGTTGTGTTTTCACCTGGCGATGATACGAGGGATACCGTGCCCTTTAAGTTTTCAACATTGGTCCGCACCACATCTAAGCCTACTCCCCGTCCGGAAATTTCACTGATCTCGCCAGCCGTGCTGAATCCTGACATAAAGACAAGCGCATATATCTCATCATCGGAAATGCGATGTTCCTCCTCCTGGGAGATGAAACCTTTACTGAGGGCGACGGATCGGATGAGCTCAGGCTCCAAACCGGCGCCATCATCGCGAACCTGGATGATCACTTCGTTTCCTTCGGCATAGGCGCGCAGATCGATACGGCCTCGTTCGGGCTTCCCGTTTCCCACACGTACATCCGGCGTTTCGATGCCGTGATCCACAGCATTACGCAGCAGATGCAGCAGCGGATCAACGATTTTATCCAGGACCGTTGTATCCAGCTCGATCTCTTCCCCTTCAATGATGAGATCAATTAATTTTCCCTGTTCACGGGACAAGACTCGAACGGTGCGATAGAGACGCGAAGTAAGCGTGTCCAGGGGGACCATGCGGGTACGCATTAACTCGTCCTGAATTTGAGACGAGAGACGGCGATGACGGTTTAGGAGGCCATCGAAATCAGCGATCAGATTATTGAGATCAATACCCAACGTCCGGATGTCACTCGAAGTTTCTGTCAACTCTCGCGATAACAGATGGAATTCGGTGTATCGATCAAACTGCAACTCATCAAATTCTTCAATATCCACGGAACCCAATTCAACGCCTGCATTCCTGCCGCTCGTTCCGCCAAAAAGATTTATTCTTCCGCCAAGTGCGCGCACTTCATAATTGGTTTCAATGGTTGAAGATATTCGTCGCAAGCGCTCACTACTCAGGCCCAGCTCTTCCACCTCCCGAGCGAGGTCCCTCATCCGTAATTCGAAAGCCGAACGGCTGATGACCAATTCACTGACCAGCTTTACGAGTTCATCCAGACGTTCGAGTGGAACTCGCACGATCCTGGTCGGTTTTCGGATTTCACTTCCGCTGACCGTTACGGATGTTTCATCCTTGACGGTTTTCTCTGTGAGTGTCGGCAGTTTTTCAAGGTCCAGGATGCCTCCTTCGCCAAACAGCCCAGGTTCGTCGACACCACCTTCCACTGCATCATCGTCCAGGAGAACCGAATAGCGGCGATATAAATCACGCAGTACTTGATGCAGTCTATCCTTCTCTATACCGCCGGAGAGCATGTCTTCCAGGGTGTCCGACGAATCAAAGAGAAGATCCATACTTAGTGCATCGATGGTCACACGCTCGTCCGACAGACGGTCCAATAAATCTTCCATTCTATGCGTGAGGTGTGCGATAGAGGATAGGCCAACTGTGCCAGATGCACCTTTCAGCGTATGAACACTGCGGCGTACCGCTTGCAGTGCTTCACTGTTCGAAGGCAGTTGGATTAACCCTGCTAACTGCGAGGTGACGCTCTGCATGTGCTCTTCTGCTTCCATCCGGAAGATATCCAGCAGCTCTGGAGAGATATCCTCCTGGTAAGTCGTCGCGTCTGGTGGTGAAACTGTCGATTTCTTCTCTTCCACTGAAGTCGTATCAACGTCCTTCACACACTTTTGGATCGCTCTCTCTTCAGCTTCCTTATCTTCATCTTTTGGCAACCCGCGCATCCGGCGGTAGGTATAGGTGGCATCTTTAATCAATCGCTGTTCATTTAGGTTCCCACTCCCCAAACCATCGATAAATAATTCGATTTGAACAACCATCTTACGCAACCGCGCTAGTGCCCGCTTGCCCATTTTCGATTCGGTGGAAGCAAATTCTTCGAGGACTTCCTCCAAATAGGAAGCGATGAGACTCAAACCAGGCAGATCGATCATCGAAGCGGAACCTTTAATGCTATGCGAATAGCGATAGGCTTCTTTCATGGCCTCCAGCTGTTTTGGATCTGCCTGGTACGCCTCGATCCTTTGCAGAATGATGGGCAGGTATCCGCGGACCTCATCAAGAAAACCGGCGAGCACGTCCTCGTCTCGTCTATTAGCCATTTCGTTATCTCCAACCTTGCGTCCGCTACTGCGAGCGATGAAAGCAGCTGCGATTCATCGTTAACAAATCAACGCACAACGCAAGATGCTCCCGCTATGCCAAATCACGTGTACCGCCGCCGGGCAACTTGAAGGCACTGACCGATACGCGCAGTTCATCGGCCATTCCAGCCAGCGAACTGATGGAATTGGCAGCCTGTTTTGTACCTTCGGCTGTCTGCTGTGTAATTTCAGCAATGTTACTCATTGATCTCGCCAGGTCTTCCGATCCTCGAGCCTGCTGTTGCGAGGCTTGCGAGATCGACTGACTCAATTCGGCCAAGCGCATGGAAACAGATTCTATCTCACTCAGTGCGCTGCCAGCATCTTCTGCCAGTTTTGTTCCCGTAACCACCTCGTTGGTCGTTGCTTCCATCGCGGCGACAGCTTCGTTGGTTTCGGTCTGGATGGTCCGGATCAACGTTTCGATCTGCTGGGTTGCCTGTAATGCGCGATCTGCCAGACGTTCGACTTCCTCTGCAACCACAGCAAAGCCCTGCCCGGCTTCTCCGGCCATGGCTGCCTGAATCGAGGCATTCAGCGAAAGGATGCTGGTTCGGTCGGCGATGTCACTGATTAGCTCCACAATCTCACCAATTTCTTGAGAACTCTCACCCAGTCGTTTAATCCGCTTGGCAGTCTCCTGTACCCTATCTCGAATGCGGTTCATGCCCTGCATCGTATTCACCACTGCCAGCGTTCCCTCTTGTGCAATGATCAGAGATTGCTCGCCCACCGTCGCCGACACGGCTGCACTTTCGGAAACCTGTGCGATCGATGCTGCCATCTCTTCGATCGATTCGGATGTCTCGGCGATCTGCATGGCCTGGGATTCGCTGCCCTGGGATAACTGTTCGGCTCTTGCGCGGATCTCGTTCGCTAAAACACTCACTTTTTGCGTGGCTTCTTGAACGCCGGTAATGATCTCTCGCAACTGCCCGATCATCAGGTTGAACGAGTCAGCGATGGCACCGGTTATATCCGCTGTTACTTCAGCTTCCACCGTCAGGTCGCCGTCGGCGGCACCGCTAACTTCCCGCAGCAGCTTCTGAATCGAAGCCTGCATCGCATCCCGCTCCTCACGCGTCTGGATCAAGCCCAGTGTGTTATCGAGCATAGCATTCAATGTATCGCTCATCTCCCCCAACTCATCACGCGCCTCCACTTCAGATCGAGCGTCAAAATTCCCCACGCCCACCTCGGAACAGGTTTGGGAGATGCGACTGATCGACCGCAGAATATCCTGGACGACGACAAACCGGAGCAGCATTGCCGCTGCCAGCGCACCAAAACCAATGATCAAAATGGCTCGCCTTCCGGAAGTCTGCACTGCGGTCACAGCGGAGATCGAGGCATCCACCTCAGCCAAACGTTCGTTAACCTGGACATCAAGGAGTTCTCCCATCGCTTCCGCCCCGTTGTACATCTCGACCTTTAATCCATCAAGATCATTTTGAACTTCTTGACCCGTCCCTATAACTTGTTGAACCAGGACGAGAATAGCATCTGATTGTTCTTTGATCTGATTGGCTGCCTCAGATCGTTCATCACTCTGTCCAGTTTCACCTGCGATGTATGCATCCACGGAGGTCTGAATCGAGAGAACATCGTCGAGGACATCTTCCAGGTTATCTTTCCCACCCAATGCCAGGTACTCTTCCAACTCTTTGAAAAGGGAACCATATTTTGCTTCCAGCTCTAACAAGGAAATCGCCCCAGGAACGACTGCCTGTTCCAATTGCGCAACCTGATTGCCAACTTTTGCTATCGAGCTGGCCGAGTTAATACCCAAGAAAACGATGAAAACGATGATGATCAAGAATCCAACCGTTATCTTCGTTCTCAGTTTTACGTTGCGAAGCGGGTTCAATACGTTCCCGATATTTTCGATTCGATGGTTATTCAACATCTGGAACTCCTCTCCCAAAAACATATCTTTTGGGTAAGATTTTCAATGGGTTTCTGTTTCATCGAAGATTTCCTTCGCTACATCATAAAAGGATTTGCATTCTTTCCGATAAAAGCAGCCGGTCGATATCCAAGACCAAGATTTCGTTCTCATCCTGCTTGAGTACACCATCGATAAACTGTGCCATAGCATCCATGGCAGACAGAGTGTATTCAACTACCCGATCCATATGCAGGTATCGAATACCGCGCACACCGTCCACGATCAAACATGTTGAGATTTCTTTATCGCTTGATTGCATGATCAACATCCTGCTTTCCTCACCTTGATATCTTGGCGGCAGGCCCAGGAAGACGCGTAAATCCACCACCGAGAGAATATCTCCCCGTAAATTCGCAACACCTAAAACCCATTCAGGCACATTGGGCACGGGCGTTGTGTTGAGCGGTTCACCAATTTCAATCACGCTTTCAATAGACACTGCATATTCTCTCTCGGCTAAGATAAATACAACGTATTGTTCACCTTCAATTTCCGCAGTCCGATGAATATAAGGCAGCACCACCAAAGCACGTCGTTCATAGTCCGCATCATCTTCATCGAGGGAGGCAATCAAGGTTTCAAGCAATGTAGGGCCTGTATCTGAGGGCAGAGTGTTCCCCTGGTCGGCTTCAACGAATGACTCTGTCTCTATTGTGGGTTGTCCCCCGATTCCCACCACCTTGCTGCTCTCTTCCATCACACGAGTTGGAGAAACCTTTTGCTTCGATTCCGGCGTAGTATTCTCCTCGACTCTGGTTTGCGTTGTCTCCTTTTCAGGCTTACGCCTGCGTGGAGCGGTTTTCGACTTTGCCGGAGCAGCAGCCTTCTCCTCGGCTTTAGACTTCGCGGCGGCTTTCTTCCCGGCTGTAGGTTTCGCCGTCACCTTCTTCGCAGTTTGTTTTCGAGAAGCAAGCTTCGTCTTCACCGGAGCAGCAGCCTTCTTCTCAGCCCTGGGCTTTGCGGCAGCTTTCTTCGCGGCTGTGGGTTTCGCCGTCGCCTTCTTCGCAGTTTGTTTTCGAGAAGCGGACTTCGTCTTCGCCGTCGATTGATTTTCTGAATCGGCTTTCGGTTTTACCTCGGCATCACGTACTTCTCGTGCTTCACCCGGCTCCGCAAAAGGATCCTCAAAGAGTGGATTGGAGGTTTTTCGCTTATCCTTTGGCATTACTCACCACCCTTTCCACCAAACGCGCATAATCCATCGCACCGCTGCTGTTGGGCGCATACTCGTAAATCGTTCGCTGTTGTCCCATAGCTTCGGATATCTTGACATTGATGCGGATCGGTTCGGCAACTTTATCGGCAAAATGCCGATCTAGAATCTCCATTACCTCTCGATCCTTCCGCAGCCAGGCGTAATAAAACGTGGGCACGATGAGAAAGAGTTCGCTGTTATGGTTCGATATCTTTCCCACCGTTTTTAAAGTCTGGATTACCTGACGCGTACCGACCAGCGCCAGGTAATTCATCGCCACAGGGACAATGATCTTGCGGGCATAAATCAGGCCGTTCTCATTTACGAGACTGGCCGATGGCGAATGATCGAGGATAATGTAATCATATCCCCGAACGTATCGCATCCTTTCACGCAGAACCCTTTTCGCGGCCTGATCATCCTTCATGCGCCACAACTCACCCTCAGCTTGCAGGAGACTATCGTTACTGATAATAAGATCAAGATTTTCTCGCGCGGGAGTAATGCAAGCTTGGGTGTCAGCTTTTCCGAGAAGCAAGTCTGTCAGGGAAAACGGATGCTGAACACCAAAGCATGTTGCAAGGCTTCCCTGGGCATCGAGGTCGATGCAGAGTACTCGCTCTCCGCGTAAAGCCAATCCGGCAGCCAAATTAACCACGGTTGTGGTTTTTGCCGTACCGCCTTTGAAATTCAGCACGCCGATGATCTCGGTCATTATGTTGCCTCCCGCAGCAGTTTAGACGAAGTCGAAGAAAATGCGGGCTACAGCAGCTTCTCGATGTTGGCCAGATACTTTTCGGTATCAAAGGGTTTGGTCATGTACTCATCTGCACCTTGCTCGAGGCCCCAAAAGCGATCGCTGTCCTGTGTCTTGCTGGTGAGCATGATGATCTTGATATCCTCGGTATCGGGGGATGTCTTTAATTGCCGGCAAACCTGGAAGCCGTTCTTTTTGGGCAGGATAATATCCAGCACAATCAGATGAGGACGCTCTTTCATCGCAACGTCCAGGGCTTCTTCACCATCCACGGCAGTGAATACCCGATACCCCTTTTCCTTTAACGGGGCCGTCATCAATCGCAAATCGGTTGGACTGTCATCCACCACCAGGATCTTTTCGTTTGCCATTTAAGCCTCCTTCTACTCCGCAAGAGTGTGGACCATTACTACTACTTGTTTCCCTAAGCGTAGAGCAAATCTCGGATTACTTTTCTTCTCCCACGATCCTCTAAATCATGTTCTAAACCAAGAGGCTCCTTCAGCGTTGGCAACCTTCAATGGCTTGCCTCATTTCGACCAGGAAAGTGGCGCAAGTATCGATCCATCGGTCCGTAACAGATGAGGATTGGAAACGTTTTGTAATCAAACGGAAGAATCGATCCAGAACCGCTACGATGCTCGATCCGAGTTGAAGATACGTGTCCCGGATAGTATCCGCGTCGAACTCCCAATCTTTACCTCTATCCAGAAGTTCATCTGACATGAGACCCTTCACTACCTGGGCAAGGTCTATGCCACTGCTTTCAGCCTTTGCTGCGGATAAGGCCTCCTCGAAGACATTCCCGGGAAGATGCTTTTCCGACATGTCCACGACATTCTTTACGATGTTTGAAAAGATGGGCAAAGGCATCGGAGGCTGACCTTGTTCGCTCCCCTCTGTAAGTAACGCCCTGGAATGTTCTAGTTTCGACAACAGGTAAATTAAATCGAGTTCCAATGCACTGTCTTGCTCCACCTCACTCGATGTCAGATCCTCATCCTTCTCACTGACTTCCTTACATTCGATTCGCAGTTCATCGATGCGCCGCTTTCCCTCGGAAAGAATCCGATCCCAGGGGGTCAAGATCGTTCGGCGCGGAAGTAAGACATCACTCGAGAGACGGAATTTACCTTCGGTCCAGGTCAGAATCTCGTAGACCGCATCTTCACCTTGCAAGGGGCCAGCTTTTGCCTCGATGATCTCCCCTTGATTAAAATATATGACCCCATCCTCACTTTGCTCTTTCGATAGAATTAGCGCAGCACTCTGTTTTTCAAGGCAAATCAGCTGCACAAGGTTTATCAGACTCATCGGATATCAGCTGTCCTTTACCATCACTCGATCATTCCGGGAGAAACACCTGAATCATGCATCTCTCAATCGTCGGCATGATTTAAATACGTTTTTACATACATGACCAATTCATCCGGCTCGAATGGCTTGGTAATATAGCCGGACGAACCAACCCTGCGTCCCATTTCCTTGTCGGCAACATCATCCTTTCCCGACAACATAATTACGGGGATGTTTGCAGTCTCTCCTTCTGCCTTAATGGTCTTACATAATTGATATCCGTTCATTCGCGGCATTGTAATGTCGAGCAATACCAGATCGGGCAACTCAGCTCGAATTCTGTCCAAGCCCTCCTGTCCGTCGGCTGCCGCAATGACCCGATAACCTTCTCGCTGCAACGTGATCTCAACCAACCTGCGGATCGTCGGGCTGTCATCTACCACGAGCACGGTTATGAGTCGGCTTTCTCCTTCCAGGTCCTTTGGTTTGATACGTGTCAACTCATCCAGACGCATCTTTAGGAAATTGTCTTGCGGTCGTACTCGCAATGCTTGACGTAGTTGTACAATTCCATCTTCAATTTGACCAAGATTTAAGTATGCCAGCGCCAGCGTGTAATGCCTGTCGAAATCAATAACATCCTTGCCATCGTCCTGAAGACGCTCAATTGCCTCGAGGATAATCGGCTTTTTTGCCCCTTTATTACGCATGATGGCATCCATGTCACCCAGCGTCAGCACAGAACCACACGAACGACATACCGTAAGCTGCGCAGGAAATGAAGTCAGACAAAGCGGACAATTCCAACCTGCCTTCTTCTCTGGTTCTTTGTTTTCTTGAACCTCTGCCAACTTTTCCTTTGCCCAATTCAATCCCGATATCGCGTGTTCGTTGGCGGGATTGATTGCCAACACCCGCTTCAGATATTCCACTGCTTCTTGCGGACTTTCGGAGACGCCAGCCAACCACAGCCAACAAAGTTCGTTGTCGGGATTTATTTTCGTTGCCTTTTGGAAAAGCTGATACGCAAAGGCCTTATTGCCGCCTTTTGCGGCAGTAATACCTTCCTTAAGCAGCACGTGAAACAAATCTTCAGGCAAAACTAGATACCTCTTTCGATACGAAGCATGATACAGAAAATCTCATCGGGCACTATTGTCCTTCCACACTAGAGTTGATCTACTTCTTCAGGAATTTGTCAATGCCTTCATTCCGCCAAACTTTAAGCGTCATCTCATCCTTTGGATCGATTTTCACGCCGATAGCATTGACGGGTACGTCATGCTTCTTCTGGATCTCAATCCAGTTCTTTTTCACTGCAGGATCAATCGACATCGTGTTTTCTCCCTCCAATTATCCTGAAAAATCGGCTAGCAAGTCACTGACCGATGATGAACAATACGTATCCGCATCCTCGGGGCCGACAATGGCGATCATGGCCTTCCCAGGCACATCCGAAAAGGTTTCATTCGCAAATCGCTGCAAATCCTGATGATCGGGTGAATCGATCCGAGAGAGAACTTCATCGCTAGGAATATGTTCACCAAAGTAGAATTCCTGCGTGGCCAGACGGCTCATACGAGTATTTGTGTTTTCGCCGGCGAGTAAATGCTGACCACGCAGATGCATTTTCGCCTTCCAAAGCTCCTCCGCGTCTACAGACTTATTACCAGACAGAAGCTGATCCAATTCATCGAACGTCAAAGCCAAGACTTGGAGTAGATATTCGGGTAAGGTACTACCTTCGATGACAAGCAAGCCCGCATCCCGATAGGCGTGATATTCTGATTCGATGTGATATGCAAGGCCTCGCTCTTCACGAATACTGCGGTAGAGTCGGGAACTGATTCCACCACCAAGCAGGTTGTTTATCAGATGGATGGAATAACGATCAGCGGAAGCATAGGGATGAGTTGGTATTCCAACAGAGAAGTAGGCTTGTGAAACTGATGCGTGCTCCATCATCACACCGGACCGAGATGATGGCATCTTGTTCACCACAACCCGACTGCTGCCCTTCATTCTCCAAAATGCATCTCGAACCTGGGCAACAAAATCTTGATGTTCCACGTTGCCGGCAGCAGCAATGATCATACGATCCGGCAGGTAGTGATTGTGGACAAAATAAATCACATCCTCACGAGTAAGGCTTCGAACCGTCGTCGGATCACCCGTTATCGCTTGACCCAACGGATGACCCGGCCAAACGGAAGCTTTCAAAAGCATATGTGCTCGTTCATATGGTGTGTCGCGCACCCGGTCGATCTCGCGCAGGATGATCGTTTTTTCGCGTTCGATGTTCTCGGGTGGAAAGATCGAATTTAGTAAAATGTCACCGAGAAGATCGATGGCATACGTTCGATAATCGTCCAACACTGTTGCGAAGTAACACGTGTAATCACGGGTCGTAAAACCCCCGAAATTCCCTCCCCCCACATCCATGAGATTGGCAATTTGATTCTCATCGCGGCTGCTGGTTCCTTGAAACATCAAATGTTCTGCCAAATGAGCCAAACCAGCTTTTTCCGGCCGTTCATCTCGCGGGCCGGCATCGATGAGTATCCCGATAGCAACGGATCTTAAGCCTGGAATGGTTTCGGTCACGACGCGGATGCCATTCTCCATTGTAGTTTTTTGGTATAAAGGATGATTCACACCGAGTCGTAAAGAAACGTCCTTTACTCCTTCAACTGAGATTGGCGATCCAAAGTTCGCAGCGCGGATCGCCAATGAAGCAGATTGCTGGGCGGCAAACCGTAAGCCCTCAACTGACATCGATATCCCCGGCTTCGGATTCAATGGCATCGCATCACCACCTGTAACCCGTATCAATGAATTTACCAGGCTGAAGTGGGAGTGGATTTATCTTGTTGGTTGCCGACAAGTGGAAATCGTATCGATACGTACAGCTGCCGCGCAGCTGAGAAGATGAAAACGCACTGTGAGGTTTGGGAAAGTTGCGAAGAAGGTTTTCTGGGAAGGCAGTTATCTCGGAAGTGAGTGTTGGTCCATGGTCGAGGTGAAAAAATTGTGCCTCTCTATGGTAGTTCATATACATCTTGCTGCCTCATATCGAAATCGATATCGGCCACCTTCATCTACAACTAAACGGGCTAAAGATGGCAAATTCGTGATGCCAGCCCGCAGACCCATCACTTATTAGCTATGATCTGCTATCCTGCGGTATCCAGCAACACATAACAAGTCTCCCAAGTCATCTCCCCCAGCCCCTGTGAAATGCGCCTGTAAATGCTGGGTTGGATGATGCGCGCCAATAAACCGCCCTTGTACACGCATCATGAGACATACCTCCTATGATATATCGCCACGCAACGATCACAACCTTACGAGTAGCTTTCAGATTCATTCTTCATTAAATGTTACATCATCTATAACAATCGCGCAGGCAGTATCCCTTGAAATTTCCAATTTATGAAATCCGCCTTAAGCCAATCTTTCATTGAGTGACTGCGCTGCCAAGCACGATCAACCCGTACAGCGTCACGCTCTACCCGCGCATCCTCCATCTTTAAGCAACGTGACTGATGGATGACGATAAAAAATTGGCAGCTGCCAAAACATCACGTGTCAAAAGCTTTTTTCGAAGGTATTCCGGAGTTGAATTCGATTGATGTCACCGCACAGGATTCGTGTCCTCAACGACAATGAGTATGCAGCAAGGCAGCAACCCACAATCAAGCGGAAATTACCAGCCCGGTTCCAAGCTGAAGTACGTGTAATGGTAATGAATTTTCCCGTCCTTTATTCCCAGGATGTCGTTGCCATTGCGAACAACACCCGTATCAGCCTGAGCCGTCCAGGTAAAGTGCCGTGAATTGCCGCTTCCACTCCTCCCAGTCAGACGAAATTGGCCTCGCGGCATCAACTGACTGAACAGCGTTTGATACCAATCCTGAATCGAGCCGACGCCGACAACCGTCCGTTCCCCGGTAACATGCGCTGCACGAGTCGCATAGAGACCGGCCAACTGGGATACATCGTGCATGTTCATGTGGTCGATCAACTGCTCGGAAATATCCGGAGGTGGCGGCGGCGGATCCCAGTTAAATTCCGCGAAGGCATCCCACAACTCCATGTAGCCGCTCCGTCTGGCGTTGTCCCAACTCCAGGCATTTGCCGCACTCAAACCAAGCTCCTTGGTACGCGTCAGGAAGCGTTGGATTTCGCCCTTGGTTGGCCGCCAGCTTCCCCGTCCGTATGTCGGAGCTGTAGGTATCACGGGCCGGGCATTTGCGAGTGACATGTATTGTTCAACGCAGCGGTCTAACTGCTCCTCCGGATTATGGGCGCCCTCGAAGTACACCTGCGGCATGGCGTAATCACAATATTCGAGGAACTCATTGAAGGGAAGCGCAGCGTGTGTCTTGGGATAGCGGTAGGTACTAAGCGCAACCGGCAAATCGGGCAATCCGGTTCGCAATACTTCCATGAAGCGCGTTGCCGCTTGCGCCCGGCCCGATTTCTTGTATTCCGCTTCCGCATCGATGACGTAGCCATCCAGCCCCAAGGCTCGGAGACGTGAAACCGCCAGGCGAGCCTCGCCGATAGGATCGTATCCCAATACATAATGCCAGCCCCAGGCTTGAATGCCCACTTTCCTTAATTCGGCCACAAGAGGAGGCACAAGATCCACACCGTTCGGTGTTTCATCGTAGTTATAACGCCAGGAGGGACCGTCGGCGATTTTTATCAACACATGCGAAAACTTCGCTTGTGCGGCATTCGCAGCAATGCTCACCGGATTCCCGGCGTCACAATTTGGAATCTGCCAGATAAAATAGCCCTTTCCTTTCAACGTCATCGAAGATCCTCCAGTGCGTTAACCAACGTCTGCAATTGCATCAAATACAGGCCCATCCATCGCCGGATATGATCAAGACAATAACAACCTAGTTCACCCGTTTTGATCACTGCATTCTCACAAGCACTTTACGAAGTTTCACCTTTACCTCGATCCTCATCGAGTTGTCGTGCCCGGCGCAAGGCCTTCGAGCCATACCGGCTTCGGATTGAATCGATCGCCTGCAGCAAACGGCTGTCTTGCTCCCAAGATCGATCGAAGAGAGATAACTGACGCTGCGGAGGTCCCAGATCGGCTACCCCAACACCCAACAATCGAACCCGACGCCGGGGTGTCCATACCCGTTCGAACAACAGGCATGCGGTTCGATATATCTCTCCATCCTGGTCCGTCACCTGCGATAACTGCCGCTGTCGCATGATGGTCGAGAAATCCGCCCAACGCAGCTTGAGACGGACCGTTTTCCCTGCCAGCTCTGCCTTTCTCAAACGAGCACCGACTCTTTCGCTGAGTGTGAAGAGTACCCGCATTAATTCTTCGCCATTCGAAATGTCCTTTGAGAACGTAATTTCCGCGGACATCGAACGGGGTTCATACGTCTCCTGGACCGGTCGATCATCCTCTCCGCGTGCTCTGGATGCAAGTTCCGTTCCGTATTCACCGAAAACCGTTCGCAAACGCCCCTGGGGCATGTTCGCCAGTTCCCCGATTTTGTGAACGTTTTCGGCTTTTAGACGCTCTGCCGTTTTCGGACCAACACCCCAGAGCATTTCCACAGGTAAATCCACCAGGAATTTGCGCTCGTCTCCCGGCTGCACGACGATTAAGCCTTTCGGCTTACCCACCTCGGCAGCAATCTTTGCCACCAATTTATTACTGGCGACGCCCCACGAAGTCGGCAGGTGGAAACGCGCCTCGATTTCCGATTGAAGTTGCATTGCCACCGCTTCACCGCCGAGCGGATCATCACTTATATCCAGAAAGGCTTCGTCGACCGACAATTGCTCGACCAATGGGGCAGAATCGCGCAAGAAGGCCATGATCCGTCGTGAGTGTTCGTAGTATTCTGCGTGTCTGCCCGGCACTACGATCAAGTCAGGACACAAACGCAGCGCATGTGAGGTAGGCATCGCCGAGCGAACGCCGTAGGCACGCGCGGGGTAAGACGCTGAAGCCACAACGCCCCGCTCTTGTGGTGTTCCACCGACGACGAAGGGACGCCCCGCTAACTCCGGCTGGAGAAGTTCCTCGACGGAACAATAGAAGGCGTCAAGATCAACATGTAGAATTGTACGCATAGGATTGCCGGTGATTATGACACCACTCCACTCATCTGTGGTGCGCTATCTTGCCCCCTATCCGAATTCGATAACCCCTCATGATGAGTGCTTGTCTCGCGCCAGACTTATCGCACCATCCCGAGTTGCGATCTGCCCGGCCGCCTGTGCTTCGCGGACGACTTCAAGCAGTTCCCCAATGAGGGGACCAGGCTCAATATCTAAAGCGCGCATGATGTCCTCCCCATCGATCAGATTTGGGGGGTCGATAAAACGTTCCCGATTTTCGAAGTAAGCTTCGAGTAGATTTCGCGCCAATCCAACCCGCTCGGCCCATCGATCTTGGGAGATTTGCGCGGCTCGGGTACCCAGGAAATTAGCCAGAGCGAGTAAAGCAATCTCCACACCGGCTTCCTGCGTTGTACGGAAATATCGATAGATGCTTCTGGGATCTGGCGTTTGATTGAATCCGATGGCTTCGAAAGCATCTTGATAGCGGACGATACGTACGATGTGATCGATCTCGTTTTTACTCAAACGCATCTCGCGCCCGCGTTTTTCGGCCATGCGGGCTCCGTTATCTACGTCACTGGATACACCCGCTGTTTGATAGAGCGCAGCGAAAAAGAGAATTTGACGAGTACTATTCGCATGACTTATCGGTCGCACAAGATGCTGCATCAATGGATGGCGAAAACGCCCCAAGCGCAGGGCGGTTTCAGCCCAGAGCATTTTCCCTGCCGCTTCCTGATCGTGAACCGGACCCAGCACGGAAAGCAGTTCACCCAGGCGATCCAACACGGCAAGCGTGTGCTCCCAGGCATTGATTTCATATGGTGATGATAAATCAACTTCAAGCAGTGAGTCGAGTTCCGGAAAGATCGAAAGCAAGACGCCCATGTAATCCAGCAAACGAAACGCCTTACCCGGATGCGGCATGCCGCAAATCAGCATTATTTCGTCGCGCACCCGTTCGGCGGACACGAATTCGAATTTATCTTTCGTCTCCTCGATATTTTTCTGCGTCTCATTTGTAATTCGAAAACCCAGGCTCACCGCAAAACGAACCGCCCGCAGTGTCCGCACGGGATCGTCTTGCAGAGAATGGGAGGTGCAGGCCTGTACAATTTTCGCCTGGATATCCTGCGCGCCACCAAGCGGATCGATCCAAGCAAAGGGTTCCGCCAGGCGAACGGCGATGGCATTGATTGTGAAATCGCGTCCGAGTAGATCATCCTCGATTGTGGAACCGCGGAGTCTGGCAAAATCAAAAGTGACGCGACTCCCTTCCCGATCCATCAGGATAACGCGTCCGATGTCACGCTCCCGATCGAGGTCATAGTAAGCGCCATCGAAACGATTCGCAAAGTCACGGGCCAGCTTGCGCGCATCTCCATCCACGACGAAATCGAAATCCTTGCTCAGACGCCCGAGGAGATGATCCCGTGGCACACCACCAACCAACCAAAGTGGAGGTTTTTCGGGAAGATGCGGAAGGTATTCTTTGATCTCGATGGGAGGAGACAGATCTGATGACATGCTTGTGTGAGGCGCTTATTCTACGCCCTGCAACTTATCCGTTCGAACGACGCCAATAAAAGGTAGATCTCGATAGTATTCATCCAAATCAAGTCCATATCCAAACACAAATTTATTGGGGATGGTGAAGCCGCGATAATCAATGGGAACTTCCACTTCCCGCCTCTCGACTTTATCGAGCAACGCACAGATTCGCAGACTTTTCGGACGGCGTGTGTTCAGGAAATTAATCACGGAAGTGAGTGTATGGCCGCTGTCAATGATGTCTTCAACGATCAAGACGTTGCGATCTTCAATCGGCGTCGCCAGATCCAATTTGATCTGCACGTTACCGGATGATTCTCGCGCGCCTGTACCGTAGGACGAGATCGCCATAAACTCGATATTATGGGGAACGTCGATCGAACGCATTAGATCTGTGAGGAACATTACACCCCCGCGCAAAATGCAAACCAGGAGTAGATCTTTCCCCGCATAATCACGACTGATTTCCTGCCCGAGTTCTCGAATGCGTTCTTGAAGTGTGTCCGCAGGAATGAGGATTTCTTCGAGAAATTCACGGTAGTCTTGCACATCAATCCCTCGGCACAACGTGATGCGTGCGACAGCGTGCCTCGTACATTTCACTCGCCCCAACGACGACCACGGGATCATCGTAATGCGCCGGCTCGCCATCGATCAACCGCTGCGTGCGACAGGCATCATCACCACAAACCATGCAAATGGCATGGACTTTATCAACGTGTTCGGCCTGCGCCATGAGCGCGGGCATCGGCCCGAAGGGTTCACCGCGAAAGTCCGTGTCGAGTCCGGCGACCAAAACCCGAATCCCGCGTTCCGCCAACTCCTGTACGACGGCAATGATCTCTTCATCGAAGAACTGTGCCTCATCCACCGCAACCACAGTGGTATCATCCTCGAGACGTTGGAGAATTACGCTGGAATGATCGATCGGCGTCGCTTCGAATTCAGCCCCTGCGTGCGAGGCGAGACCCTCCTGGCCGAATCGTGTGTCGATACTCGGCTTGAAAACCTGCAATTTTTGGCGAGCGATTTTCGCCCGGCGCAGTCTGCGGATGAGTTCATCGGTCTTACCACTGAACATCGACCCGACGATGAGTTCAACGCTGCCGTTTTGATGTTTCATGCGATACCCTCGTTATTACTGTCGATAATGAAAAAGGCAGGTGCGTTTCACCTGCCCTACGTTACCTCAACCTCTCTCGAGAATCAAGCTCGATCGCCAAGGCGATCGTGTCTTATGCCTCTTCCTCGACCTCAGGCAGCTTAAAACCGGCGCGGCTTAAGGCACGTTTCAGGTCCGCAAGAGTCTTCCGGCCGATGCCATCGATGGTCAGGATTTTATCATCACCCTCAGCAAGCAACGCCAGCGCATCTCCAACAACTTCGATTCCAGCCTTGCGATACTTTCCTTCCGTGCGGGAACCCAATTCGAGTTCCGTGATCGGAAGATCTGGAGAGGTACGCGAGGCTTCTCGTTCTTCTTGCTCGGAAATATAATCCTGTCGAGCCTGCAAGCGCTTATAGAAACGATCGACCTGCCCCTCCGTATCGACGATACGCTGTTCGCCGGTATAGAATGGGTGGCACTTGGAACAAACGTCGGTAGTAATGCTTTCGACCGTTGAACCAGTCTCCCATGTATTGCCGCACGCGCAAGTGACCTTGGCATTGGTGTAGTATTTTGGGTGTATTTTTTCCTTCATCGTTTATCCAGCCTCCCCGGTTTGGCACGAATTGCCCCGGGTACACTGATCCCCGGGGAAGGATTCAGCGTGGTGAGCAACAAACGTGCTTGTGTCGAAGCTATTCCGGAATGACGTGTACGCGTTTCCGGCCTTTACTGATGTAATCGAAATTCACGACACCATCCGCAACAGCGAAAAGGGTGTCATCCTTGCCCCTGCGTACGTTTTCACCTGGGTGAATTTTCGTGCCGCGCTGCCGGACGATAATATTGCCGACGATCACACGTTCGCCACCGTATTTTTTCACACCCAGTCGCTTGGAATGGCTGTCACGGCCATTGCGGCTTGAACCGCCACCTTTCTTATGCGCCATTTTCGCCTCTTACCTTCTACTTGCTGCTTTTACTCGAACTCGATTTGCTGCTCGATTTTTTCGTTGTCGTTTTTTTTGCGCTCGATTTCGTAGTCGACGGCTTGGACTTCGTTGCGCTCTGCGATGATTTCGAAGCTGTCGGTTTGGTTTTTGTGCTCTTTGCCGCAGACTCCGTCTTCGATTTCGGCTTTGTCGATTTGGCTTTTGCTGTTGAAGCCGACTTGGTTGTCGTCTTCTTTGCAGCAGGCTTGGCCGTTGTCTTCTTCGCAGCAGATTTGGTTGTTGTCTGTTTAGCGGTCGGCTTCGATTTCTCAGCTTTCTTCTCGGTGGTCGACGTAGTCTTCGCCGCCGTCTTCTCCGGCGCTGCTTTGATTTCCTTCTCCGGCTCTTCCGTCTCGTCCTTTTTACTCGTCGACCGTACGCCGATCGAATCGATCAACACACGAGTATAGCGTTGACGGTGGCCTCGCTTCCGTCGATATCGTTCTTTGGGGATGTACTTGAATACGATTACTTTCGGTGCTTTCACCTCGGCGACAACGGTTCCCTTTATGGTAACGCCTTTGACGTAGGGATTGCCGACTTTCGTCGTCCCATTGTCAACGACCAGCAGCACCTCATTGAATGTGATTGACTTGCCAACTTCAGTGGGCAATCGATCGACTTCTAAGGCTTCACCTTCACGGGCGACGTACTGTTTGCCACCTGATTCTATGACTGCATACTTCATTTTCGCTTGTCCTCCAGCTTCGCTTCACCATCGTCTCTGCGAATATTGCACCACACGCCGAGCGACGGGGAAGTTGGGGATTCATACACATGCCCCAACCAGGTAGGTGGGGCGACGAGATTATACCACCAGCCTAACGCCTGTCAATGATTCTCATTCAAGATAATCGCCTACTGCCAGAAATGCTGTCGGGCAGAATATAAAACGGCAATAATGTACGCTTCGTGGCGTGTTGACCGAACAAACTAATCTCCTGCCACCGGCTCAGGTTCCTCGACCGCAGCTTCCACTTCGATCACGACTTCTTCTTCCGGAGGTTCCATTTCTCCATCAAGCCGCTCATCATGCAATGCAATCTCGGAACCCGGAAACCCTGTACCGGCCGGGATCAGCTTCCCGATAATCACATTTTCCTTCAATCCACGCAGGTAATCCACCTTGCCTTCGATCGCCGCGTTGGCCAACACCTTGATCGTGTGCTGGAAAGACGATGCGGACAGGAACGACTCCGTACTCAGAGAAGCCTTTGTCACGCCAAGGAGCACCTGCATGGCTCGAGCGGGTTGGCCGCCCTCGGCCAGGATCGCTTCATTCAAACGGATCAAGTAGCGTCGATCGACCAGATCGCCCGGAAGTAAGGCAGTACCACCGGGTTGTGTGACTTGCACTTTGGACAACATCTTGCGGATGATCACCTCGAAGTGCTTGTCATTGATATTCTGGCCTTGCGATCGATACACCTTCTGCACTTCCGTTAGCAGATAGACTTCGCAGGCATCCGGTCCTAAAATCCGTAAAATGCGATGTGGATTGAGTGAGCCTTCAGTGATCTGATGGCCCGCCTCGATTTTTTCTCCGCTTTTAACCAACAATCTGGCACTGGCCGGGATGTCGTACTCGACTTCATCGACGCGATCATACGAGACGATCACCTTGCCCTCTTCTACACGCAAACGGCCTGCGTGGCTGGCCACGATCGAAGAATCTCCACGACTGGCGATCAACTCGCCAGCCTCGATTTCCTGGCCATCTTCCACCTTCAAGGACCAATTTCCTGGTACGGAGTATTCATCGGATAGCAATTCACTGAGCATGATCCGGACCTTGCGCGGTCCGTCCGGAATATCCGGTTCGACAATCTCAACACTACCGGCAATTTCGGAAATGATCGCCTCACCCTTGGGTTTCTTCCGCGCCTCAAATAGCTCTTCGACGCGCGGCAAACCCGTCGTGATGTCTCCGCCTGCCGCCACACCACCGGTGTGGAACGTACGCAAGGTTAGCTGTGTGCCAGGCTCACCAATCGATTGTGCAGCCACGATACCCACTGCGGCACCAAATGACACCAACTCGCCCCGCCCCAGGTCCATTCCATAACAATTCTGGCAGAGGCCAAATTGCAGTTCACAGGTCAATGGAGATCGAACGTAGACTTCTTCTACTTTCGACTCTTGGATCCTGCGCGCCTCTTGCAGCGTGATCAAATCGCCACGCTTGAGCATAACCTCACCTGATTCAGGATCAGCAATCCGACGGGCAACAACCCTTCCCATCAGACGCAAGTAGTAATCCTGTCCGGCCACATCATCGGCACGACGTATCCAGATCCCCTGCTCCGTTTTGCAATCCACGTCGTTGATGATCATATCCTGAGCCACATCTACCAAACGCCGGGTCAGGTAGCCGGCATCAGCAGTTCTCAGCGCGGTGTCCGTCAAACCTTTTCGAGCGCCGTGCGTGGAGATGAAATATTCAAGCGTAGTCAACCCGTCACGGAAATTGGATCGAATCGGCAAGGGGATGATGCGCCCGGCCGGGTCCGCCATCAAACCGCGCATTCCGGCGAGCTGTGAAATGGGCTGGAAGCCACCCTTGGTTGCCCCGGAGAGCGCCATGGTGGAAAGATTTCCAGTGGGGTCCATGTTCTCACGTACCGCATTGGCGACTTCGATTGTTGTATCCTGCCAGAGTTCGATGATTCGTTCTTTCTGTTCTTGCTCGGTCAACAAGCCGCGCTGGTAATCGACGCGAACCGCTTCAGTATCTTCAAGCGTTCGCGAGATGATCTCCTGTCTGGAGCTTGGAACCGTGATGTCCGAAACCGCAATCGTCGTACCCGAACGCGTGGCGTATTTGAAACCGACATCCTTGATCGCGTCGACGACAGCCGGTGTACCTTCTTCCCGGAGCAAATGGTAGATGTTACTAACCAACTCCTGGATCGATCCTTTATCCAGTACCCGGTTGACGAAATGCAGCTCCTCGGGGAGCACCAGGTTGAAGATAACTCGACCGACAGTCGTTTCGATCAAACCTTCCAGGGGCTCGGCCAAACGCTGGCCGTCAGCATCGTACCAGGTTTTCGTAAAGACTTTGATCCTCGAATGGACTTCTACCTGGCCGAGGGAATATGCCAACTCCACTTCGTCCAGGTCTGAAAAAGCACGGCCTTCTCCCAGATGCGCATTGCTCTCATCGGACATTGTCAGGTAGTACACACCAAGAACCATATCCTTGGTTGGGCTGACGATGGGCTCCCCATCGGCGGGTTTGAGCAAGTTCCTAGAAGAAAGCATCAATTCACGCGCTTCACGAACTGCTTCTTGCGAAAGCGGCAGGTGAACGGACATCTGGTCTCCGTCGAAGTCCGCATTAAAAGCCGCACATACCAACGGGTGAAGTTGGATCGCTTTTCCTTCGACCAAAACTGGTTCAAATGCTTGAATGCCAAGACGATGTAAAGTAGGAGCTCGGTTAAGCAGCACCGGTCGATCTTTAATCACCTTCTCGAGAACTTCCCAAACTTCAGGACGTTCGCGCTCGATAATGCGCTTGGCGCCCTTGACGTTTGCCGCATAATTATGCGCTACCAATTTCGAGATCACGAATGGACGATACAGTTCGAGTGCCATCGTTTTGGGCAGCCCACACTGGTAAAGCTTGAGGTGCGGACCAATAACGATCACCGAACGACCGGAAT